>NZ_VUMI01000016.1 GCF_009696275.1 Eisenbergiella porci | reverse complement strand
GTCCTATAACTTCTGATGGAGGGGGAACTCCTCCTTCCGTTATATCTATATAGATTTATTAGATTGGACTTTGTAACTGTTAACCAGTAGTCGTTCTTGACTACACCATTATTATACTAGGAGGAAAAAAATGGGTTATAATGTTGCTGACTAAAAAGCTCTCTGCGGAAGAGGGATATACAGGAAAAACAAGCAGGAGGAAACGTGATGAATACGACAGAATTAAGACCCGGCATTTATGCGGTAGGCGTGGTGGACTGGAATGTGCGCAGCTTTCATGGCTATACGACCGACAGAGGCGCCACCTATAACGCCTATCTCATCATTGATGAGAAAATCGCCCTGATAGACACGGTGAAAGAGCCCTTTGCCCAGGAGCTTCTTGAGCGTATCAGGGAAATCGTAGATCCGGAAAAGATTGACTATCTGATATCCAACCATGTGGAGATGGATCATTCCGGGGCAATCCCGGCGGTAATGGCAAAGGCGACCCATGCAGTGATTGTCACAAGCGCTCCCAGCGGATACAACGGCCTGAAGCTGCATTACGGCGACAGCTATGAATATATGCCGGTAAAGGCGGGAGATACCCTGAGCCTTGGTAGGCATACGCTGCAGTTTGTGCCTACGCCCATGCTTCACTGGCCCGATAATATGGTTACCTACTGCCCGGAGGAAAAGATCCTGTTCTCCAACGATGCCTTCGGCCAGCATTATTCCAGCAGCAGGCGTTATGATGATGAAGTGGATATGGCCGAGGTAATGGCGGAGGCGGAGAAATATTACGCCAACATACTCATGCCCTACGGCATGCAGATGAAGAAAACCATTCCGGTAATTGAGGGGCTGGATATCAGCCTGATCGCACCAAGCCACGGCGTGATGTGGAGAAGTCATATCGGGGACATTGTGAATGCCTATAAGCATTTCAGCGATGATACGCCGGATCATAAGGCAGTGGTGGTATTTGATTCCATGTGGCATTCCACGGAGAAGATGGCGAGAGCCGTTCTTGAGGGCTTTGCAATGAAGGGAGTTCCGGTAAAGCTGTATGACCTCAAGGTTGATCACATTTCCGATATTATGACGGATGTGCTGAAGGCGGAATATGTTGCGGTAGGCTCCCCTACAATCAATAACCAGATGCTTCCCACGGTGGCATCCTTCCTCTGTTATATGAAAGGACTTGCTCCTAAAAATAAAAAAGCATTTGCCTTCGGTTCCTATGGCTGGGGCGGACAGAGCGCCGGCCTTGTCAATGACGGACTGGAAGCATGTAAATTCCAGATTGTCATGGAACCGGTAAAGGTGCAGTACATTCCTTCGGAAGCATTTCTGCAGGAGCTGTCCGAAAAGGTTGCAGCTCTTGACTGAGGCCGTACGCAGCGGATGCTGCCGATGCAGCATTCGCTGCATCGGCAGTGTTATTTACGGCGCTGCATCAGCTTCATTATCTGATTCATTTTCATCAGTTCCTCTGGGGTGCTGTATTTTTTTATCGCTTCGATAATTACCGTCATTTCCTCCTGTGTGAAGGTGATGTTTGCCGAACGGCTTCTCTGGGCGAGAGCCATGAGAAAAGGCATCAGCTCCTTCTGGGATAGCGTCTTGCTTTCAAACACCATTTTCTGAAGAAAATCCAGCTTATAAACTGGAATATCCTTTAGTGAAGGTTCCCGCATCCATTCCGGTTTATCTGCGGAATTACCCGAACCCATATAATCTGCCATAATTATTGCTCCCTTTCCGGCGGGCTGTCCTGTATATCAGTATTGCCTGTGGAAGCCGCCTCTGTGTTAAAATCCGACTGAAACATCTGGAACATGGACTGCTGGTCCGGTGAAAGCATTCCCATGAGCATATCCATGGGGTTCATGCCTCCGGCGGAAAACGGGTTGTTCCCGGCTTTTTTTCCGTCCTGTCCGGACTCCGGTGCAGAATCCTTTCCGTCTGCGGCACCAGCGGCGCCGTCTGCATCATTCGTACCCATTCCCTGAAAAAGATCCATATACTGTTTCATTTCCTCATACATCTGCATAGCATTCTGTATGGACTGGAACTGCTCCAGCATGGAACGGACCTGGGGTGAGCAGTAATTTTTTATTTTATCACAGATGTCAATTAAGGAAAAAGGAAGGGCTTCCTCCCGGAAGGCTTCCGGATGTGTGCGGGCAAAACGGAGAGTATAATCGAATTCCATGAATTTGATCATGACGGCCAGCCCTCTGCGGCTGTCTGGATTACAGTAAGGCAGAAGGATTTTCATTATCTGTATTTGGTTGGTCGTATACAGAGCATCAAATGTCTGTAAAAAATCTTTATCATGTTTCTCCATATCCCGGTCCTTCTTCCTTTCATAGAAATACTATGTCGGCGCCGGAAACATAAGAACATAAAAATAGGCTCTGAACCAGAGCCTATTTTCATGTATGCGCCGGGGAGAGGCGCGGTTACATTAGCAGAATCCGTTTCCGCCACAGCAGCAAAGCAGGATCAGAATCCAAATCCAGCTTCCACAGCCAGAGTTATTACCGCCGCATCCGCATCCGCATCCGCAGGAATCGCCGCATCCGCAGCCGAATCCGTTGCCGCCGCAGCAGCAAAGCAGGATCAGGATCCAAATCCAGCTTCCGCATCCGCTGTTTCCGCCGATTACGCCGCATCCACAGTTGTTGTTCCCGCAGTTACTTCCACATCCACATCCACAGCCGGTGTTGCTGCCGCCACAACCGGTATTGCCGCCGCATCCGCAGCCGCTTGCTGTTAAATCACTCATGTTTGTTTGCCTCCAAATTGGTTTTTATGGTTTATACTATGCCGTACAGCATGTCAGTGTTTCCTGTGGTTTTGCCATTCTTTAAAATAATTTTTTATTTTTCTTTAAGACAGGGCTGTGCGGACCTGTCCGCCCGGGAGGGGCCTTGGGGCGTTTTCTTACCTTTGGAAACAGTCATTCACCGGAAGGGAAATCAGACATATTTTAATAGAAAAAGGAAGGTAACTGTGGCAACGAAACGGTTACAGAGAAAGAATAATGAGCGATGGACCGGGTTAGAAAACTGATACATGCGGAAAGAGAGGACGTATCCCCATACACCGGGGCCGGGGTCACGGTGGCAATTCTGGATACGGGAATCGCCATGCACCCTGATTTTGCGGATCGGGTAATCGGCTTCCGGGATTTTGTGGGCACCAGCCGCATGCCCTATGACGATTGCGGACACGGAACCCATGTGGCGGGATGCCTGTGCGGCAGCGGCGCCTGCTCCGGCGGATTATATGCCGGTGTCGCACCCGGATGCCGGATTTTGTCGGGAAAGGTCCTTGATGAAAAGGGCGACGGTACCATTTCGAATATGGCGGCCGGAATTGAATGGATCCTGGATAACCAGGAGCTTTATCAAATAAAGATATTAAATATTTCTGTAAGCATGGAAGCGAAGCGTTCCATGGAAGCTAAACGTTCCATGGAAGCTAAACGTTCCATGGAAGCAAGACATTCCATGGATGAGAAGGAACATGTGAGAATGATGCAGTACCTGGTAGCCCGCCTGGAGAGGGTATGGGATGCCGGTATTTTTGTTGTTGTGGCAGCAGGCAACCGGGGACCGGCGGCGGGCAGTATTTCCCCGCTGGGGGCAAGCAGGAAGGTAGTTACGGTAGGCTGCCATGATGGAATTGCATGTCATGGAAGAAAAAACTCCTGTGAGGCATATTCAGGCAGAGGCCCTGCGGGAACGGAACTGAAAAAACCGGATATCGTGGCGCCGGGAACGGATATCATGTCCTGCAGCGCCGGGTTCCGTCAGACGGTGCGGGGCTGCAGGGACGCCTATATCATAAAAAACGGTACTTCCATGTCCACGCCCCTGGTGGCCGGAGCTGCCGCGCTGTGTCTCCAGAAATATCCGGAATACTCCAACGAACAGATAAAACGCCGGATTCTCTGGTCCGCCGCGGATCTGGGAGAGGCGTGGAGCAAACAGGGCTGGGGGATGCTGGATGTGGAGAGAGCCCTCCGGTAGATGAGATATAAAGTTAATGGAATATAACCATGTTTTATCAGGCAGATCATTTTGCCTCCCAATGCGGGACGCTGTCCGGCAGCAGGAGGCGGGCGGGTCTGTTTTTTTCTGCCGGACGGCTGAAGCCATAATATTTTTTTCAAATCCCAAGAAAAATATTGACATGATATGTATAATTGTATACAATTATACATGGATTAAGGGATAATGTATAAGACAGACCCTGTTGGGATACATAAGAGTAAGCCAGGCCGTGTGCCGGCGCGCCTGACAGGCCTGAGAAAAGGAGAAACACATGAATATGAATGAAACTTTTTCCAACCGCCCGGTAACAATGAATGAGAAAAATAACCTTCTCGAAATCGAAGAGCATATGTACATACTGGACGATGTCAAGAAACCTAATGTTTTCAGAAATATGTTTCCGTATTCGGAAATTCCGAAGATTCCCTTTAACGACAGGATTGTGCCCCATAACATGCCGAAGGATATCTGGATAACGGATACCACCTTCCGTGACGGACAGCAGTCCCGCGCGCCTTATACCACAGAACAGATTGTGACGATTTATGATTACCTGCACAGGCTGGGAGGGCCCAACGGCATGGTCCGCGCCTGTGAATTCTTCCTTTACAGCAAGAAGGACAGGGATGCAGTATATAAATGTATGGAGAGAGGATACCAGTTTCCTGAAGTAACCAGCTGGATCCGGGCCAGCAAGGAGGATTTCAGGCTGGTCAAGGAAATCGGCATGAAGGAAACGGGAATTCTGGTAAGCTGCTCAGATTACCATATCTTCATGAAGCTGAAAATGACAAGAAGACAGGCCATGGACCATTATCTGAGCGTCATCAGGGAGTGCCTTGAGGAAGGTATCAGCCCCAGATGCCATCTGGAGGACATTACCAGAGCCGATATTTACGGATATGTGGTTCCCTTCTGCGTGGAGCTGATGAAGCTGATGGAAGAATATAAGATCCCGATCAAAATCCGTGCCTGCGATACTATGGGCTACGGCGTGAATTATCCTGGCGCCGTAATCCCCAGGAGCGTGCCCGGAATCATTTATGCGATCCATACCCATGCAGGCGTGCCCCACTCCCTGATTGAATGGCATGGTCACAATGATTTTTACAAGGCGGTCGCCAATTCCACCACCGCATGGCTGTATGGCTGCTCCGGGGTAAACGCCTCTTTGTTCGGTATCGGGGAGCGTACCGGAAACACGCCTCTGGAGGCCATGGTTTTCGAATATGCGCAGCTTAAGGGCGACCTGAACGGTATGGATACCACGGTAATTACAGAGCTTGCGGAGTATTACGAGAAGGAAATCGGCTATCATATTCCGGAGAGGACACCTTTTGTGGGAAAGAATTTTAACGTGACCAGGGCAGGGATTCATGCGGACGGCCTCTTGAAAAATGAAGAGATTTATAATATATTTGATACGGAGAAGTTTTTGAACAGGCCTGTCATCTGTGCGGTATCCAACACATCCGGACTTGCGGGCATTGCTCACTGGATCAATACCTATTTCCGTCTGAAGGAAGATGAGCAGGTGAGCAAAACCTCCGAGCTGGTACATGAAGTAAAGAAATGGGTGGATGAGGAATATGCCGGCGGACGTGTTACCGTTCTGACGGATGCGGAACTCATAAAAGTAATTGATGACGCCTGCGAAAAACTTGGCATCAGCCTGAAAGGCGGCCAGAGTAAGGCGGCAGGAAAGCTGGACAGGTAAGTATGAGCGATAGAGATGTAAAGAGTGAGGTCACGGATAAATATTCCCTGCGGGGACGTGTCTTTCACAAGCTCCGGGATGACATCCTGAATGGAAAATACAAGGAAAATGAAGAGCTGCGGGAGGCAGCCGTCGGTGAGGAGATGGGCGTCAGCCGCACGCCGGTCAGAGAAGCCTTCAGACAGCTGGAGCTGGAGGGACTTCTGCAGATCGTACCCAATAAGGGGGCCTATGTTACCGGCATTACGGTGAAGGATGTGAAGGACATTTACGCCATCCGTTCCCTGCTGGAAGGACTGTGCGCCAGATGGGCCACGGAGAACATCAGCCGGGAGCAGATGGAGGAGATGGAGGAAAATATCTATCTTTCCGAATTCCATGCCGGAAAGGGCCATGCCCAGCAG
The DNA here is from genome assembly GCF_009696275.1 of Eisenbergiella porci. Taxonomy (GTDB): domain Bacteria; phylum Bacillota; class Clostridia; order Lachnospirales; family Lachnospiraceae; genus Eisenbergiella; species Eisenbergiella porci. Next base: position 102,292 of record NZ_VUMI01000016.1, on the reverse strand, counting down.
CTGGCGGAGCTGGATAACCAGTTCCACGACATTCTTTATGCGGCTTCCAACAGCAAAATGCTGGAGCATGTGCTGCGGGAATTCCATGAATATGTATTGCGTGTCAGGAGAAAGACGCTCTCGGACGATGCCCGGGGCGTACAGTCCAATGCGGAGCACCGCCAGATTATGGAGGCGATCAGACAGAGGGATGCCGATCTGGCGGAACAGCTGGCCAATGCCCATATCCGCAAGGCCTACCGGAACATGGTAAAAAGCGGGTTATATGAGGCTTATGAAGAAACCGAGTCTGCGGACGGCAAGCAGGCGGAACAGGAGAATTAAAATATGAATAAAATCGAAATGAAGACTCCCCTGGTGGAGATGGACGGCGATGAAATGACCAGAATTCTGTGGCAGATGATCAAGGAGGAGCTGATTCTTCCTTTTGTGGATCTGAAAACAGAATATTACGATCTGGGACTGGAACACCGGAATGAAACCAACGATCAGGTTACCGTAGATTCCGCCGAAGCCACAAAGAAATACGGCGTTGCCGTAAAGTGCGCAACCATCACTCCCAATGCGGCCCGTATGGATGAATATAAGCTGAAGGAAATGTGGAAAAGCCCCAACGGCACCATCCGCTCCATTCTGGACGGCACCGTATTCAGGGCGCCCATCGTTGTAAAAGGAATTGAACCCTGCGTCAGGAACTGGGAAAAGCCCATCACCATCGCCCGCCATGCCTACGGCGATGTATATAAAAACGTGGAAATGAAAATCGAAGGCGTCGGTAAGGCCGAGCTTGTTTTCACCGATAAGGACGGGAAGGAATCCAGGGAAACCATACATGATTTCAAGGATGCCGGCATCATCCAGGGCATACATAACACAAAGGCTTCCATCACCAGCTTTGCTCGCGCCTGCTTCCAGTATGCGGTAAGTACAAAGCAGGATCTGTGGTTTGGAAGCAAGGATACCATTTCCAAAAAGTACGACCATACCTTCAAGGATATTTTCCAGGAGGTATATGAAGCGGAATTTAAAGAAAAATTCGAAGCGCTTGGGTTGGAATATTTCTACAGCCTGATCGATGATATCGTAGCCCGTATCATGAAAGCAAAGGGCGGCTTCATCTGGGCCTGCAAGAACTATGACGGCGACGTGATGAGCGATATGATTTCCTCCGCCTTCGGCTCCCTGGCTATGATGACCTCCGTTCTGGTATCCCCGGACGGCATTTACGAATATGAAGCCGCCCATGGAACCGTGCAGAGACATTATTACAAATATCTGAAGGGAGAAGAGACCTCCACCAACCCGGTGGCCACCATCTTCGCATGGACCGGCGCACTGAGAAAACGAGGCGAGCTGGATGGAATTTCCGCTCTCTGCGATTTCGCGGACAGGCTGGAAAAGGCAACCCTTTCCACCATTGAAAGCGGCGTTATGACAAAAGATCTGGCCCTGATTACCTCCCTGAAGGAAGTGACTGCGCTGAACAGCAGGGACTTTATCGGAGCTATCAGAAAACAACTGGAGGCATAGCGGTCCTGCGCCGGAGCGCTTCCTGGAAACGATCGGCAGGCGGTTTTTGAAAATAATGTTCAGGCAGTTTGTGAAAACAGAAGCTTGATTCCTTACGGAAATAGTGTTACAGTATTACGGGCTGATACTAATGAAAGTAAGGAGCACAGGAAAAATGAAAAAATTGATACAACAGATATTAAAGTTCGGCGTAGTAGGATTTCTCTGCTTTTTTATCGACTACGGCATCATGGTGGCTCTCACGGAGCTTTGCGGCATACCGTCGGTAATTTCCAGCGGAATCTCCTTTTCAGTATCGGTAATTGTAAATTATATTCTGAGCATTACCATGGTATTTGATGCGGACAAGGATGCGAATAAGGTAAAGCAGTTTGTTGTTTTCCTCATTCTCAGCATCATTGGCTTAGGCATCAACCAGCTGATAATGTGGGGAGGCACTTCCTGGCTGGATCAGTACATGGAACGCTCCTACATGCTTGTTAAAATAGTGGCGACGGCTGTGGTTATGGTTTATAATTTCATTACCAGAAAGATTTTCATCGAGAAAAAACCGGAGAAAAAATAGTAACGGAAAAGAAGGACAGCACACGGAACGGCTCAATAAAACAGTATAAGTTGTTTTCGGGAAACGGCGTAGCTTCAGGCTATGCCGTTTCTCCGTTTTGTGTGACGTGTAGTGATTGTTAGTTTTTCTGCGGGAAAACGGGAATGCCTTGATGTGATATCCTCATTCATGTATAATTAAATCAGCGCGGAATGTGGGAGGTTATCATATGAAACAGCTTAAAACAGCCGTAATCGTGATAGATATGCAGGCAGATTATATTGTGGAGGGCTTATCTGTTGTATCAAATTGCATTGTGGAAAAAGGAAAGTCAAGCGTCTTCGATAATCTTATTCTATTGGATATGCTGAAAGAAAATGAAAATTGAAATCGCGCCAAAGTACATCCCTGCTATGAAAGCGTTGGAGGGCTTTAGCCACATCAACGTCATTTGGTGGTTTAGCGACTTTGATAACAATGACGCAAGGAACACGCTTGACGCACCGAAACCGTATAAAAATGCCCCTGATACAATGGGCATTTTCGCCACAAGGTCGCCTATCCGCCCTAATCCGATTGCCCTAACCGCAGTAGAAGTAATACACATTGATTATCAAAAGGGGCTTATCCAGATTGCGTATATTGACGCTAACGACAATACGCCCGTTTTGGATATTAAACCTTATACGCCGAGCCTTGACCGTGTAGAAACGCCGGGTGTGCCGGAGTGGTGCAGTCACTGGCCGAAAAGTTTAGAGCAATCCGCTTATTTTGCATGGGAAGATGAATTTAATTTCTGATACCCATTAACCGCCCAACGGATAATATTAACTGTTCTTCCAGAATATTTTTCAGCGCAGTGTATTCAGAGGAATGATTACCCTTTGCAACCCACATATGAATTGATGTGGGTTGTATTTCTTCAATTACAAAAGTCCTGATATCCTGCCTGCCGCACAGAACATTTTTAGGTAACAAAGAAACACCACCGCCGTTAGAAACCAGATTCAGGATTGACTCTACAGTGTCCAGTTCTATTATTTACAAATAAACCTGCCAGCAATAACATTGGTGTGCTTTTTGAAATATTGCATTTATCCATGTAATTCCTGTTCAGTATGACAGGCTCCAGGCGTATTTTATCTGTGGAAAGCAGCCGATTTAACTGAAACATAGAAATCAAAGCCCTTTCCGGCGCATATGATACAAAAAAAGGCTACAGGATACGAATATGCAGATTTATGTTGTAAAACAGGGGGATACTGTCGATACCATTGCCGGAGAATACGGTGTTTCCGTTGAGGATATCATTTACGATAATCAGATTCCCTATCCCTATCGCCTGGCAGTGGGCATGGCGCTGCTTTTGCGGATAACGGGAGAGGAGGGTGCCGGCCGGTACGATGCATATGTCAACGGCTATGCCTATCCGTTTATCAGCAACTATGTGCTCAACCAGACCCTGCCATACTTGTCCTCCTTATCCATTTTTTCTTATGGGTTTACTACGGAAGGGAACCTTATTCCCCCGGCGATTGATGAAAGCTTCATGATTCAGGCGGCGCTTCTGGAGGACGTGGCTCCCATCCTGACCCTGACGCCCTTCGGGGCGGACGGCATGTTTAATAATTACCTGATTTCTGTCCTGGTCAATAACCAGCCGGTCAGGGATACTCTGATTGCACAGCTGCTGTTTACCATGGAACAGAAAGGCTATCAGGGAGTGGATATCGATTTTGAATACATCCTTCCTGAAGACCGGGACGCTTTCACCGCCTTTGTGGCGGAAACGAGGGCGGCGGCCAATGCGGAAGGCTACACCCTTTCCGTCGCGCTCGCGCCCAAAATATCCGATACCCAGACAGGCCTTCTCTATGAAGGAAAGGACTACGAGGGACTGGGAAGAGCGGCGGACAGCGTACTCCTCATGACCTACGAATGGGGGTATACCTACGGTCCGCCGATGGCCGTCGCGCCCCTCAACAAAGTGATCGAGGTGGTGGAATACGCCATAACAAAAATCCCTCCCGAAAAAATCGATCTGGGCATACCCAATTATGGCTACGACTGGACCCTCCCCTACATAAGAGGCGAGAGCAAAGCAGATACCATCGGCAACATAGAAGCCGTCCAGATAGCCATTGAAAACAACGCTGAAATCCTTTTTGACAGCACTGCCATGTCCCCATGGTTCCGCTATACAAGGGACGGGGCGGAACACGAGGTCTGGTTTGAGGATGTCCGCAGCCTGCGCGAAAAATTCCGCCTGGTAAAAAGCTATGGCCTGAGAGGCATGGGCTACTGGCAGATCATGCAGCTTTTCCGATCCAACTGGCTTCTTCTCGCAGATACCTTTTCCATACAAAAAAGGCCTGCCGGTTAATCCGACAGGCTTTCCCATTCCTCCATTTTAAGCAGAAGCTCTTCCTCAACCTGCTCCTTTTCCTTGGCCAGCGCCTGCAGCCTGGCAACATCCGTGCATACCTCGGGCCGCAGCATTTCCGCATCGATTTCCTGGCTGCGGGTTTCCAGACGTTCGATTTGCTCCTCACACCTTTTCAGGGCGTTTTCCTTCTTCCGCAAAGCGGCCTGCGCTTCCTTCTGCGACTGCCAGTCCTGTTTCAGACTGGAAGAAGCGGCAGAGGAGGCTTCGGATTTTATCCCGCCGGCAGCAGGAGGGAAGGCTCCGCCGGTCCCTGAAGAAAGCACTGTATTTTCCGCCTTCTTCTCCAGATAGTAATCATAATTCCCAAGATACCCGGTAAACCCGCCGTTGCAGAGCTCCAGAATCCGGGAAGCCGTGCGGTTGATAAAATAACGGTCATGGGACACATAAAGCACCGTGCCGCTGTAGCTGTTGATGGCGTCCTCCAGGATTTCCTTACTCATGATATCCAGATGGTTCGTAGGCTCATCCAGAATCAGGAAATTTGCTTCAGACAGCATCAGCTTGGCCAGAGACACACGTCCCCGTTCCCCTCCGGAAAGCATCTTAATCTGCTTGAACACATCGTCCCCGGTAAAAAGAAACGCTGCAAGAACATTCCTGATTTCCGTATTTGTGAGCGCAGGATACTCATCCGAGATTTCCTCAAACAACGTTTTGTCAGGATGCAGCACATGATGCTCCTGATCATAATATCCGATATGTACCTTTGTCCCCAGCCGGATATTTCCGGCATCCTGTTCCACAAGCCCGTTGATGATTTTTAAAATCGTGGTTTTCCCCGTCCCGTTGTCACCGATAACCGCCACATGCTCCCCGCGCTTTATGGAAAAAGACAGCCCCTCAAACAGCCGTTCCGGCCCGAACGCCTTTGCCAGATTTTCAACATCCAGCACATCGTTCCCGCTCATGATCCTGGGATGCAGCTCCATACGCATATCCGCCCGCGTTTCCACCGGCTTGTCCAACACCTCAATCTTCTGAAGCATCTTTTCCCGGCTTTCCGCCCTCCGGATGGATTTTTCACGGTTAAAGGAACGCAGCTTCTCGATTACCGCCTCCTGATGCCTGATTTCCTGCTGCTGATTCATGTAAGCATTCCACCGCGCTGCCCGGACCTGCTCCTTTTTCACCGCATAATCCGAATAATTCCCTGAAAAAACGGAAGCCTCCGTACCGTCAAGCTCAATAATTTTCGTCGCGATCTTATCCAGGAAATACCGGTCATGGGACACGATCAAAACCGCACCCTTATAATTCAGAAGATAGTTTTCCAGCCAGGCGATGGAAGACATGTCCAGATGGTTCGTAGGCTCATCCAGAATGATCAAATCCGGCCTGTCAAGCAGAAGCTTACCCAGAGCCACCCTTGTTTTTTGCCCGCCCGACAACGTACAGGCCTTCTTCGAAAACTCCTCCTCCGTAAACCCGAGCCCCTTCAAAACCCCCACGATCTCGCTCCGGTAGCTGTACCCGTCCGCCAGCTCAAACTGATGCGTATAAAGCGCATACTGCTCCATCAAAGCAGCCAGCGCCTCCCCTTCCACATGCTTCATTTCCAGCTCACACTGTCGGATCCGCTCCTCCAGCGCGATTACATCCCGCTTCACCTCAAGAAGCTCATCATAGATCGTATGCTCACTGTCCACCTCAGCATTCTGCGGAAGATACCCGAAGCTCTTATCCTTCCCGAAGACCACCTGCCCGCTGTCAGCCTCCAGCTCCCCCACAATAATCCGCAGCAAAGTAGTCTTCCCGGCCCCGTTAATCCCCACCACAGCCGCCTTCTCATAATCCTCTATATGAAAAGAACAATTCCTGAACACCTGCTTCTCATGAAAAGCCTTATTCACATTCTGACAAGATAAAACCATCCCAACTCACCTCTATAATCATTTTCTTTTTTTTGCCCTTAAATCCCTTTTCTCTTCCGCCCTACTTAGCGTACCCCGCCTGACGTCCTGCGCCGTTCTCAGGCCCACCCCCACAAGTTTACCGTTGAAGGGACGGGCTGTCAATTCAAACCTATTTAATTCATTGACATTTTTTTAACATATGTCTATAATAATTAAGTAATGGGTTCAGCCGCAGGACAGGTCTGCGCACTTGCTGCACAGACCATACAAAATGCGGCGCCTGGAAGCGGAAATCCGTCGCCAAAAGCAGGCCGGGATGGATTTTTGCCTGTAACTGCGGATGCAAAGCAGTTACAATGGGCTTGGAAAAAAGAATGGAGGCGTAACAAATTGGATAAAGAAATTTCACAGGCAGTAATCGCGCGTCTTCCCAGATATTTCCGGTACCTTGGTGAACTGAAGGACAGTGGCGTGGAACGCATTTCCTCTCAGGAGCTGAGCAGGCTGATGCATGTTACCGCATCCCAGATCCGGCAGGATTTCAATAATTTCGGAGGCTTCGGACAACAGGGGTATGGCTATAACGTGGAGTATCTGTATACCGAGATCGGCAAGATACTCGGATTGGATAAAAAGCATCATCTGATAATCATTGGTGCGGGCAATCTTGGCCAGGCGCTGGCTAATTATATGAATTTTGAGCGCCGCGGCTTCATTTTTACAGGCGTATTTGATATCAATGAAAAGCTGCACGGAAAAATGATCCGCGGGATGAAGGTCCGCCCCATGGAAGAAATGCAGGAATTTGTCAGAGAAAACAATATTGATATCGCGGTGCTTACCATACCGAAGGAAGGCGCGGCCGCCGCAGCTGAAAAGCTGGTGGGAATGGGAATCAAGGCCATATGGAATTTCGCCCATGTGGATTTGGATGTGCCTGACAGCGTACAGGTGGAAAACGTACACCTGTCGGACAGCCTCATCAAGCTGTCCTATATGATAAATCAATATGAAAATGAGTTGGAAGAGAAAGAAAAGAACGCTTCCGGTGAGGCGTAAAGACAGGCTTGTATAAAGGGTGCCGTGTTCCCGGACGGGAATGCGGCAGTCTGGTAAATGCGTCAGGGCAGCAGGCTCAGGACGCATTTTTGCATGATTTGGGAATTCGGAAGCTGCGGTTTGCGGGGAGATAAAAATGGAATATCTGGTTACCTCGGCGGAAATGAAACGCTGTGATGGAAATACAATAGAACATTTCGGCATGCCTTCCATGGTGCTGATGGAAAGGGCGGCGCTGGCCTGTGCGGAAGAACTGATCGCACGGGATAAGAAGCTGAAGGAAGCGATGCGCCCCTTTGGGCCTGTGCCTCCTGCCAACAGAACGCTGGTTGCCGCAGGCACCGGCAATAACGGCGGCGACGGGCTGGCCATAGGCAGGCTGCTGAGCCAGGCGGGCTTTCCGGTGGATTTTGTACTGCTGGGCAAAGAAGAAAAGTGTTCCGCGGAAACGGCGGCCCAGCTTAAAATTCTTGAAAACTATGGATACCGGGTCATGCGCAAACTCCCGGAACGGGAATATGATATTATCATAGACTCGATTTTTGGCATTGGACTGACAAGGCCTGTGGAAGGCAGCTTCGCGGAGGCGGTGGAATATATCAACGCACAGGACGCCTATGTCCTTTCCGTAGATATCCCTTCCGGCATCCATGGGGATACCGGGGAGGTGATGGGCTGCGCCGTACAGGCGGATGTAACGGTAACCTTTGGATTCCGCAAGCTGGGACTTGTTTTATATCCGGGCGCCCGGTATGCGGGAAAGGTGCTCTGCGCCGATATCGGAATTACACAGGAAGGCTTTCTGGGAGAGTATCCCCGGATTTTTACCTGGAACAAAGAAGACAGAGGATTCCTGCCGGTAAGGCTCCAGGAGGGAAATAAGGGCACCTTCGGTAAGGTGCTCCTAATCGCGGGAAGCCGGGGAATGGCGGGCGCCTGCGAGCTGTCTGCGGCGGCCGTGTTAAAAAGCGGCGCGGGCATGGTGCGGGCGGTGACGCCGGAAAGCAACCGTGTTATTATGCAGACAGCGCTGCCGGAAGCCATGCTCACCACCTATGAGAAATGGACGCCGCAGGCGGAAGAAAAGCTGAGAGAGGCCTGTGCCTGGGCGAATGTAATCGCTGTCGGCCCGGGGTTTGGAAAAAGCCCGGAAGCACTGCGGATACTGGAGGCGGTGCTAAAGCAGACGATGCAGCCACTGATAATAGACGCGGACGCGCTGAATCTGCTGTCAGAACACAGAGAGCTTCTGGATGAGCTGATACAAAGGCAGCAGGAGCCGGAAACAAGGCGTGAGCTGATCCTTACGCCACATCCGGGAGAATTCGGCAGGCTTGCGGGAAAGAAAACGGATGAAATCCAAAAAGAAGCGGCTGCGCTGACCCTGGAATGGGCAGCCAGGCTGCAGGCCGCATTTATCTGTAAGGGCGCACGCACGCTGGTGGGAAGCCCGGAGGGAAGGCTGTATATGAATCTTACCGGCAACAGCGGTATGGCCACGGCGGGCAGCGGCGACGTGCTCACCGGCATTCTGGCCGGACTTTCCGCCCAGGGAATGCATGCTTTTGATGCCGCCTGTGCGGGAGTGTATCTGCACGGTATGGCAGGAGACCGGGCCGCGCATAAAAAAAGCGAATACGGCGTCACTGCCGGCGATTTGACCCTGGAACTGGAAGCCCTGTTTCCGGAGCTTTTAAAGAAATTGCAATAAAGAAAACGCCGTAAAGAAAACACCGTAAATAAAGTACTGTAAGAAAAACCTGCGATGCCGGGTGCGGGAGAAGCTTAAAATTCCTTTCAAACTACTGATTGATGCAGAATCGCAGGCAACCTGCGATATGCGGGAGGTAAAAATAAGATGAAGAATTATGACAGAATATGGGCGACGGTGGATCTGGATGCGATAAAACACAATATGGCCGCCATGAAAGTCAATCTCCGGGAGGAGACGAAGATCATTGCCGTGGTGAAAACAGACGGCTATGGCCATGGGGCGGTGCCCATTGCCCATGAAATAGAGGATTTGCCGTACCTGTACGGCTTTGCCGTGGCAACGGTGGAAGAAGCCCTGATATTACGGGGCAGCGGCATACGCAAACCGGTGCTGATTCTGGGCTATACCTTTCCCTACTGCTATGAGAAAATGGCAAGAGAGGAAATCCGTCCGGCCGTGTTCCGTGAGGATATGCTGGAGGAAATGGGAAAAGCGGCCGTTTCCTGCGGCCGCCCTGTGAAAATACATATCAAGGTGGATACGGGAATGAGCCGTATCGGAATCCGTCCGGATGAGAGCGGCCTTGCCTTTGTCAGAAAATGCATGGAAACTCCGGGGATAGAAATCGAAGGGATTTTCACTCATTTTGCCAGGGCTGATGAAACGGATAAGACGCCGGCAAGGCAGCAGCTGGAACAGTTCCTTGATTTTACCGGACGGATCCGCAGGGAGCTGGGCATACATATTCCCGTGCAGCACTGTTCCAACAGCGCCGGCATCGTAGGGCTTGGGGAAGCAAACCTGGATGTGGTCAGGGCAGGAATAACCCTTTACGGCCTGTGGCCGTCGGAGCAGGTGGCAAAGGATATCGTTCCTTTAAAGCCGGTGCTCTCCTTAAGAAGCCGCATCGTATACATAAAAGAACTGGAAGCCGGCAGGGCTGTCAGCTACGGCGGGACCTTCGTGACGCAGGCTCCCACCCGGGTAGCCACCATACCGGCCGGATATGGGGATGGATATCCCAGAGGCCTTTCCAACAAGGGCAGCGTGCTGATCGCGGGAAAACGCGCGCCGATTCTGGGACGGATATGCATGGATCAGTTTATGGTGGATGTCACCGGGATACCCGAAGCGAAGGAAGGCGACGTGGTCACCCTCATAGGACCGGACGGGGACGATGCCATAACCATGGAGGAGCTGGGAGAGCTTTCCGGCCGCTTTAATTATGAGCTGGCCTGCTGTCTGAATAAGAGGGTTCCCAGAGTCTATGTGAAGGACGGGGAAACCGTTTACAGCAAGGACTCCTTCCGGGATTTCCGCTAGAGAGGAAAGCAGTTTTCAAATACGCTCCAAAAATCACCCTACCTGAATACCTTCCGAAAAACAGGCAATAATATTGCAAGACAGCCGGATTACTTAAGACGCTGCGGCTGCCTGTAAGGATGTAACGCTTTCCGGAGAAGAAGGAGATCAGGACATGAGACGCGGAGATATCTATTATGCGGATTTAAGACCGGTAATTGGATCGGAGCAGGGCGGAATCAGGCCGGTATTGATCATACAGAACGATGTGGGAAACAAACACAGCCCTACTGTGATTTGCGCCGCAATTACCTCCAGGATGAATAAAGCGAAGCTCCCCACGCATATCGAGCTGCGCGCAGGGGAGTATGATATTGTAAAGGATTCCGTCATTCTCCTGGAACAGCTGCGGACAATTGACAAGCAGCGTTTAAAGACAAAAGTCTGTCATCTGAATGAATCCACCATGGCCCGTGTAAACCAGGCCCTGAAAATCAGCCTGGAATTAAATACATAAGCTAAGCCAGGTTTCTTGACGTTTTTTTACCAAGATGATATATTAAGATGAGTTTGAAAAGGAGTTGATAGAATGGACGATGGTGGGCCTACTGCCAGTATACTTTTATTTCTGGGGCTTTTGCTCCTGGAAGCATATTGTTACGGCTTCGGCGCTGCGATTCATGGACTGAATGAAAAAGAGGTGGAAAGAAAAGCGATAGAGGAGAATGATAAAAGGTCTCTTTTGCTGAGCAGGCTTGTGGGAAAGCCGTCCCGGTACGTTAATACGGTTCAGCTGGTGGTAACCTTTCTGAACCTGTGCATGGGCGGCATGTATCTGCGTGTCTGGAGCTCCCATATCAGGAAAATGCTCCGGGCGCTTGCGGAAAGGCAGGCGGGGCTGTCTCCTTTTATGGGCGGGCTGATTACAGCGGCCTCCCTGGTGATTACCGTGATCCTTCTGCTTTACATACTGCTGGTTTTCGGCACGCTGATACCGAAGAAGCTGGCTTCCCGGTCACCGGAGAAATGGGCTTACAGAATGATTAAGCCCGTTTCCGCCGTTATGACCATTTTTACGCCTCTGACAGGACTTTTTTCCGTAACGGCGTACGGGATACTGAAGCTGTTCGGCATGCATCCGGATGAAGACAGCATTGATGTGACGGAGGAAGAGATCATTTCCATGGTAAATGAAGGCCATGAGCAGGGCGTAATCCAGGCCAGCGAAGCGGAGATGATAACCAATATTTTTGAATTCGGGGACAAGCGTGCCGAGGATATCATGACCAACCGCACGAATATCGTGGCCATTGACTGTGAGATGACCTTCGGCGATGCGATCCAGTTCATGCTGAACGGACGCAACAGCAGATACCCGGTGTATGAAGAAAATATTGATCATATCATCGGCATTCTCCATATGAAGGATGCACTGCGCAGACAGTCTGCGACCGATCCGGGAATGAAGGTCCGGGATATTCCCGGGCTGCTCAGGGATGCCAGGTTCATACCTGAGACGAGGAAGGTGGATTCCCTGTTCAAGACAATGCAGTCTACCAAATGCCAGATGGTTATTGTCCTGGACGAATACGGGCAGACCGCGGGCATGATAGCCATGGAAGATATACTGGAAGAAATAGTAGGCAATATTCTGGATGAATATGATGTGGATGAATCCTATATCAGGGAAAAGAGCAAGGACGAATACATCATAGAAGGGAAGACTCCTCTGGAGGAGCTGGAGGAGCTGTTTGACATTTCCTTTGATGAAAGCGAGTTTGAGACATTGAACGGATTCCTGATTGCAAAGCTGGAGCATATCCCCGAGCCGGACGAGCAGTTTGATATCCGGATCGACGGATATGATTTCAAGGTGCTTTCCGTGGAAAACAAAATGATAAAGACGGTCCTTGTGAAAAAGCTCCCCGAAGAAAGCGGCGCCGCCTGTGAAGAGCAGCCCCTTTCCGGAAAAACAGAAGAAGACAGGCGTTCCTCCGGCCAGGATAAGGCGGGAGAAAGCGGAAACAAGTGATGGATAAAAAAGGAGAAAGAAAAATGTCAGGACATTCAAAATTTGCAAACATTAAGCATAAAAAAGAAAAAAATGATGCTGCCAAGGGCAAAATTTTTACCATTCTGGGAAGGGAAATTGCCGTTGCGGTAAAGGAGGGCGGCCCGGATCCGGCCAATAACTTCAAGCTTTCCCAGGTGATTGCCAAAGCAAAGGCCAACAACATGCCCAACGATACCATTGAACGCGGCATCAAGAAGGCCGCCGGCGATGTGGGAAATGTAAATTATGAATACGTAACCTATGAAGGCTACGGTCCCAACGGCATCGCCATCATAGTTGATGCGCTTACCGATAACAAGAACCGTACGGCCGCCAATGTAAGGAGCGCCTTTACCAAGGGCAACGGCAGCATCGGGACACCCGGCTGCGTATCCTTCATGTTTGACAAAAGAGGACAGATCATCATCGACAAGGAAGAATGTGAAATGGAAGCGGATGATCTGATGATGATGGCTCTGGATGCCGGCGCGGAGGATTTTGGCGAAGAGGAAGACAGCTTTGAAATCCTTACGGCTCCCGATGATCTGGAGGCTGTGCAGAAAGCGCTGGAGGAAGCCGGCATTGTCCTGGCAAGCGCCGAAGTGACCATGATCCCCCAGAATTATGTGGAGCTTACCGATGAAACAGCATTAAAGAACCTGCAGCGTACGCTGGATCTGCTGGATGACGATGACGACGTACAGGCGGTATATCATAACTGGGATGAGTAAATCCTAAAGGGAGCATACGAATGAAGAAACCATACGCAAAAGAAACAATATGTATCCAGTCGGGCTGGAAGCCCGGAAACGGAGAACCCAGGGTCCTTCCCATCTATCAGACAACCACTTATAAATACGATACCTCCGAGCAGATGGGACGTCTTTTCGATCTGGAGGAGGACGGCTATTTTTACACCAGGCTCCAGAACCCCACCAATGACTGTGTCGCGCAGAAGATCTGCGAGCTGGAGGGCGGCGTGGCGGCCATGCTCACATCCTCCGGCCAGGCCGCTAACTATTATGCGGTGTTCAATATCTGTGAGGCGGGCAGCCATGTGGTGCTTTCTTCCACCGTTTACGGCGGCACCTTCAACCTCATCGCCGTAACAATGAAGAAAATGGGAATTTCCTGCACTATCGTGGATCCGGATGCGGACTATGAAACCCTCTGCCAGGCTTTTCAGGAAAATACAAGATGTGTGCTGGCGGAAACCATTGCCAACCCCGCGCTGGTGGTGCTTGATATTGAAAAATTTGCAAAGGCGGCCCACGCCCATCAGGTGCCTCTGATTGTGGACAATACCTTTGCCACGCCCATTAACTGCAATCCTTTTAAATGGGGGGCGGATATCGTTACCCATTCCACCACCAAGTACATGGACGGACATGCCATGTGCGTAGGCGGCGCCATTGTGGACTCCGGCAATTTTGACTGGAGCCTTTATCCGGAAAAGTTCCCGGGCCTGTGTGAACCCGATGATTCCTATCACGGCATCATATATGCGGAAAAATTCGGAAAGGAAGCGTACATAAGGAAGGCAACGGTACAGCTGATGCGCGATCTTGGCTCCATCCAGTCGCCGCAGAATGCGTTCCTTCTGAACGTGGGGCTGGAAACGCTTCATCTGAGAATGCCCAGACACTGTGAAAACGCCATGAAGGTGGCGAGCTTCCTGGAAAATCATGAAAAGGTGGCCTGGGTGAACTATCCCGGCCTAAAGAGCAGCAAATATTATGAACTGGCATGCAAATATATGCCGAACGGTACCTGCGGCGTGATTTCCTTCGGCCTGAAGGGCGGAAGGCATGCAGCACAGATAATGATGGATAAGCTGGAGCTGGCGGCTATCGTGACGCACGTTGCGGATGCCAGAACCTGTGTGCTTCATCCTGCCAGCCATACACACAGGCAGATGAACGACGAGCAGCTGAAGGAAGCCGGAGTCAATCCGGATCTTATCCGCTTCTCTGTGGGAATCGAGAATGCGGAAGATATTATAGCGGATTTGGAGCAGGCGCTTGCCGCTATCTAAACTCAGCGGGCCGCGCCGGTTATCCGGTGCGGCCCTGCGTGTTAAAAGAAGGCAGCAGTTCGTACCAAGCTGCGCGGTAAATACGCAGACTGGACAAATATGCGTCGGCAGAAGGCATCCTGTCCATCGCACAACGGTTATAAACGGCAGGATGCCTGTAACAGTTCGTCTATACAAACTGTTCGAATCGGGGGGAAGCATGAGATATCTCAGATGCAGGTTTAATTATATATTGTGGGCATTGTACGGTCTGGTAATCTGTATTTATTTTACTGCGCAGATTTCTCTGATCTGTACCATGCTGGATCTTGGCTGGCCTTATTATTTCCTCGGAACGGCAGGCTGCGCTTTGCTGTTGGTCCTGGCGGTTTATACGCCGGTTCATATGCTGGCGGAAAAACGGGCTGAAGTAAGACCGGAATTAAAGCATGCCCAGCTGTGGGAATGCCTTTTCCTTATTTTTGCCATTGCGGCGGCCCTGCTTCTGAGGCTCTGGATGGCTTCCTCCGGCGGCGCCGGGCTGTACGGCGACAAAAGCCTGTATATAATCGCAGCCGCTACGGCAGGACAGCCTGTGAGGCTGACCGGGCTTCATTTTAACGAAATTTTTCTGTTCCTTCTTACCTGCCTGTTTTCCATGATCGGCGTGTGGGAAAATAACTGTATTCTTTTACAGCTGGCCCTGCAGATTGCAGCCATTGCCCTGCTGTATCCGGCTGTGCGCATGATTGCGGGGAAAATCGCGGCGGTGGCGGCCGTGACGGCGGCGGCCCTGCTTCCGGTATATGTGGAATACTGTCTGTCCGCCACGCCGGAAGGCCTGCGTATGCTCTGTTTTTCCCTGCTTCTGTTAATAGTGGGAGCCATGCTTGGCAAGCTTAAGAAATGCGGAAGGAAATCTGCGGCGGCAGGACTGATTCTTTTTCTGGCCGGCTTTGCGGCGGGGATTTTTTCATTCCTGGATTATTATTTCCTGAGCGTATTTCTTCTGGGACTTCTGGGGATCCTGTATCTGGAACGACGCGGTGTCCGTGCTAAAACAAGAATTAAAGAAACGGCAGCTTTTTTTATCGCCGCCCTGTGCGGTTTTGCAGGCGCGCTCTGCCTCCGGCTTTTTCTTTTCGGCGGGAGCGTTGCGGAGGTGCTTCAGGAATGGTTTTTGGCAAATATGGAGTCAGGACAGACCGGCTGGGCAAGCCTTGCCGGCAGGGAAGCGCTGTTTTACTTCCTCCCGCTGCTGTTTTCGGCGTTTTTTTATGTATTCGGATTTTTTGAACAAAAGGGAAATCTGGGAATAATCTGGATTCTGCCTTTTGCTTTTCTTCTTATCAGTGATCTGATATTTGGCACCAGCCTGGAAAAGCAGACGATAACGCTGCTTTTCTGGGGCGTATTTGCCGGTATGGGGGTACATAGCATGTGCTGCTTTGAAAAGGATAAAAACAGGAAAAATAAAGAAAAGCCGTCCCTTCCCAAAAAAAGAAGGCATCACCCGGGCGCTTCCGAAAAAGAAGCGTCTGCGCAGGCTTCCTTTATGGCTGTGGGAATTGAAGCAAGGCTGGAAGCGCCTGCTGGTTCGCCGCTGCCCGGGGAACCCATTCCCAACCCGCTGCCCGGACCCAAAAAGCATGTCCAAAGGGAAATGGATTTTGCATATGAGCCGAAGGAAGAGGAGATGTGCTTCGATATTGACCGTTTTGAAGAGGGTGACGATTTCGATCTGCTATAGAATAAGGAAGGGTAAACGTTTAGCAGGAGCAGGCTGGTGAATTTTTCTGCGCTTGCCGTATGGTTGGACAGTAACTGAAACCCATATAATCATAAAAAGTTTTTATAAAAGTGTGCCGGAAAATTCCATTATTATTCCGGCGCACTTTTTTCTTCCCGCTTTTTCCTCCCGGAAACAATTGCTTTGGCGCATAAAACCCGCCTGACCTGCAAACAATACGAAAAACAAACGGATAACAGCAAACGCGGTTTTTTCGCGGGACAGGAGCAGACAATATGAGCAGCAATAAAGCAGACGAAGAAAAGCAAAGGGATGAAAGAATCGAGGAAACCGGACAGCTGACGCTGGAGCGTCACGGAGAAAACGACAAAGCCATCCATATGATAACCATCATCGGGGAAATCGAAGGCCATGACAACCTGGGAAGCTCCTCCAAAACAACAAAATACGAGCACATCCTTCCCCAGCTGGCCGCCATAGAGGACAGCAGTAAAATAGAAGGTCTTCTTATCCTTCTGAACACCATGGGCGGCGATGTGGAAGCGGGCCTTGCCATAGCGGAGATGATCGCCTCCCTCAGCAAGCCCACCGTTTCCCTTGTGCTTGGCGGCGGCCATTCCATCGGCGTCCCCATTGCCGTCGGCGCCGACTATTCTTATATCGTTCCCACAGGAACCATGGTCATCCACCCCGTGCGTATGAGCGGCACCGTCATCGGCGCTCCCCAGACCTTTGACTACTTCAAACAGATCCAGAACCGTATCACCGGCTTCGTTTGCTCCCACTGCGACATCACCAGAAGCCGTATGGAAGAGCTCATGATGGAAACAGGAGTCCTCACCAAGGACCTGGGCACCATCCTTGTGGGTGAGGAGGCTGTAAATGCAGGCCTTATCAACGAAGTGGGCGGTATCAAAGAAGCTATCCAAAAGCTCCACACCCTGGCCGGCCGGAAAAAGTAGGGGAGGACGGCTAAAGTCAGCAGCCCCGGCTGCGTACTGTTTTTCCCCGCAGGGTCCCTGGCCGGCCGTCCTTCTTCCCGGATACGGTGGGGGTGTTTCCGGCTCCAGTCTCAAAAACGGGGTATTTCTAACCGTCCCGGGAGGCCGGAATCCTGCCAACGCGGCCGGAACTCCTCACGCAGCGGCTTGCAGCCGGCTGCGTTCGTCAGACAGGCCGCTAAGGGCGGCATGATTCCGGCCTCCCGGGGCGGTAAGAAATATCTCCGTTTTTTCCAATGGAGCCGGAAACACCCCCACCGTATCCGGGAAGAAGGACGGCCGGCCAGGGACCCTGCGGGGAAAACCAGGCGCAGCCGGGGCTGCTGACTTTAGCCTGGGTATATAGGGTTGCCGGAAGACTATAAGAAAGACTTTGAGGAAGGCTATGAAATATTAAATGATGACAAGGGCCCCGTTTCGTGGTATACTGATTTCGATTCAGTCTGTGATTCAAACAGATTTCGGAGGCGGTAAACAATGGCATCAGCTTCAGGAAGCAGGTCAGGCGCGGGTAAAAAGAATACAACTTCTTCTTCCAGAACGAGAAGCAATTCCAATACAAAAACTAAAAAAAGCACATCGAATGCACGGGATAAAAGTCAACAGAAGATTAGAACAGAAGAGGAAAGCGCAATCACCAGTGAGATCATTCTGATTGGTGTCTTTGCGTTAAGTATTCTTCTCTTTTTATGTAATTTTGGGGTGATCGGCCCTGTGGGGAATGCTGTCAGTCATGCGATGTTCGGCATTTTCGGCATGATGGCTTATGTGATTCCGGTGATGATTTTTCTCGGGATTGCTTTTGGTATCTCCAACAGAGGGAATGTGTTCGCTGTAATGAAAATTGTGGCGGCTGTTCTTTTGGTACTTTTAATTGGTGTGGTGCTGGAGCTGATCGGGGGGCAGGTGCCTTCCATGGAGAAGTATTCCGTTGCGTCGCTTTATAAGGTGAGCGCGGATTCCAAGGCCGGGGGCGGGGTGCTGTCTGGTTCCCTTGCCTATCTTCTGAATCATTTCCTGGGCATGGTGGGAGCTGTGCTTCTGGTAATCGTGCTGGCAATTATATGCCTGGTGCTGATTACGGAGAAATCTTTTGTGGGCGGCGTGAAGTCGGGGAGCAGGAAGGTATATGAGTCTGCCCGTGAGGATGCAAGAGTGCGTAAGGAACGCGCCCGGATAAGAAGAGAAGAGCTGGAAGCCAGAAGGGAAGAGGAAGAACGGCTGGCACAGGAGGAGGAGGCGCGCAGGGATGCGGAGCGGATTCTCCGGATGGATAAAAAGGTGTCCGGCGTAATGATAGATACTACCCTGGCGGCGCAGGAGAAAGAGGCCCGTGAGGAAAACAGGGAACGGCTGAGAAATGATATTCATGAAATAACGGTGGAGGATGCTGCGGCGGAAAAGAAAGAGAGTGTCAAGGTAGCGCCCAAAACAGATAATATTATTGATTTTGATAAAATACAGATACATACCGCCGGGCAGACGGTCCGGGAGGAGGAAGGGGAAGCTGCGGGTGAGCTGCATCCTGTCAAAGAACCTGCCGTTTCGGATCCTCTGGCACAGACCTACAAAAATGCGGATGTATTCAGCGATATGAAGGAAGTGTCACCCGTACATATTACGGCAAAGCCTGTGGGGGAGGCACGTTCTGAGATTTTTGACAGCCAGGTATTCCCGGAGGGGGCGGAGCCTGAAATGGACGTTGTTGCGGCAGGGGAGGAGCTTCCCTGGGACGAGCCGCCAGGAATACCGGGGGATGGGGCGGCAGAAGAAGTCAGCAGCCCTGCGCCTGAAAGGGAGCGGCCGAAGGCCAGGCTTTCGAAAGAGGAACATCCGCTTCCGGGAGGCGGAAAGCAGTTTACCGGCGAAGGGCGCCAGCTTACGCTGAAGGATATAGAACCGGCCGGAAAAGCGGCTGCGGCGGCGGGAGCTGCCGGACAGGCGGCCATGGCTGAAATGCGCAGGGAAGGGGCGCCTGCAGTTGCCCAGATACCGAAAAAAGAGCGCCCCTATCATTTCCCTCCGATTTCACTTCTTCAGAAGGTTGGCGGAAACAATTCCGGGGATTCAGTCAGGGAGCTTAAAAATACGGCGGCCAAGCTGCAGCAGACGCTGGCTACCTTCGGCGTTAAGGTGACCATTACAGATATCAGCCAGGGACCGTCCGTAACCAGGTATGAGCTGCAGCCGGAGCAGGGTGTTAAGGTCAGCAAAATTCTGGGACTGGCGGATGATATCAAATTGAACCTGGCGGCAATGGATATTCGTATTGAAGCGCCGATACCCGGAAAAGCAGCGATCGGGATCGAGGTTCCCAATAAGGAAAATACCATGGTTTCGTTTCGTGAGCTGATGGAAAGCAAGGAGTTTAAGGAGTTCCCATCACGGCTGTCCTTTGCCGTAGGGAAGGACATTGCCGGTAAGGTAGTTGTTTCCGATATTGCCAAGATGCCTCATATGCTCATTGCAGGGTCTACCGGTTCCGGTAAATCGGTCTGTATCAATACATTAATAATGAGTATTTTGTATAAAGCCAAGCCGGATGAGGTCAAGCTGATCCTGGTGGATCCCAAGGTGGTGGAGCTGAGTGTTTATAATGGAATTCCGCATCTGCTCATCCCTGTTGTGACCGATCCGAAGCAGGCTTCTGCGGCCCTGCACTGGGGCGTTGCCGAGATGACGGACCGTTACCAGAAATTTGCGGATATGAACGTCCGTGATTTGAAGGGATATAATAAGAAAGTTGAAGACATGCGGGTGAAGGGAGACGCAACGGCTCCCGATAAGCTGCCTCAAATCGTCATTATTGTAGACGAGCTTGCCGATCTGATGATGGTGGCTCCCGGTGAGGTGGAGGAATCCATCTGCCGTCTGGCCCAGCTGGCCAGGGCTGCGGGGATCCATCTGATTATTGCGACCCAGCGTCCCTCCGTGGATGTTATAACGGGCCTGATTAAAGCCAACATGCCCAGCCGTGTGGCTTTTGCCGTATCCAGCGGCGTGGATTCCAGAACCATTCTGGATATGAATGGTGCGGAAAAGCTGTTGGGAAAAGGAGATATGCTTTTCTATCCCCAGGGCTATTCCAAACCGGCGCGTATCCAGGGAGCTTTTGTTTCCGACGGCGAGGTTTCCGATGTGGTTGATTTCCTGAAGAACCAGGTGATTGGAAATGTTTACGATGATCAGATCGTTGAAAAGGTAAAAACGATGGAATCCTCCGGCGGCGGAAGCGGCGGAGGTGCCGGCGGCGGTGGGCCGGAAAGAGACGCCTACTTTGAAGAAGCGGGCAAGTTTATCATCGATAAGGATAAAGCGTCTATCGGCATGCTTCAGAGAGTGTTTAAAATCGGCTTCAACCGTGCGGCGCGCATTATGGATCAGCTTGCGGAAGCGGGTGTTGTGGGAGAAGAGGAAGGCACCAAGCCCAGGAAGGTGCTGATGAGCCCGGAACAATTCGAACAATACATAGAGGAATCGTAACTGTGAAGGTGTTTTTAAAGCAGTTGCCCAAAAACTCTTTAATCAAGGAGGATACAAATGAAAACAGATATTGAAATCGCACAGGAAGCGGTCATGGAGCCAATCGTTAAGGTGGCGCAGAAGCTGGGGATCAAAGAGGATGAGCTGGAGCTTTACGGAAAGTATAAAGCGAAAATATCCGATGAGTACATGAATTCCATCAAAGGAAACCCGGACGGAAAGCTGGTACTGGTGACAGCTATCAATCCCACGCCCGCCGGGGAAGGCAAGACCACAACCAGCGTAGGCCTGGGCGAAGCCTTCGGGAAGCTGGGGAAAAAAGCGGTAATCGCCCTGCGTGAGCCTTCTCTTGGGCCCTGCTTTGGCATTAAGGGTGGAGCGGCCGGCGGCGGCTATGCCCAGGTGGTTCCCATGGAAGATTTGAACCTTCATTTCACAGGAGATTTCCATGCGATTACATCTGCCAATAATTTATGTGCCGCTCTTCTTGATAATCATATTCAGCAGGGAAATGAACTGGGTATTGATACCAGACAGGTGGTCTGGAAACGCTGCCTGGATATGAATGACCGTGTGCTGCGCAACATCGTTGTGGGTCTGGGAAATAAAATGGACGGTACGGTAAGGGAGGATCATTTTGTTATTACCGTTGCAACGGAAATTATGGCTGTTCTCTGCCTGGCGGAGGATATGGACGATCTGAAGGAAAGGTTGTCCAGAATGGTAGTGGCTTATACTTTTGATGGAAAGCCCGTTACCGCAGGGGATATCCATGCGGTAGGCTCTATGGCGGCACTGCTGAAGGATGCGCTTAAGCCCAACCTGATTCAGACGCTGGAGCATACGCCGGCGCTGGTTCACGGCGGTCCCTTCGCCAATATCGCCCATGGCTGCAACTCGGTAAGAGCCACCAAGACTGCTTTGAAAATGGCTGATTACGTTATCACAGAGGCTGGCTTTGGCGCAGATCTGGGCGCTGAAAAATTCTTTGATATCAAATGCCGCATGTCCGGCCTGAAGCCTGATGCGGTCGTTCTTGTAGCCACAGTCAGAGCGCTGAAATACAACGGCGGCGTACCCAAGGCAGAGCTTGGCAGCGAGAATCTGGAAGCCCTGGAAAAAGGAATTGTCAATCTGGAGAAGCATATTGAAAACCTTCAGAAATATGATGTTCCTGTTGTGGTTACCCTGAATTCCTTCATTTCGGATACGGCAGCGGAAATTGCCTTTGTAAAGAAATTCTGTGAGGACAGAGGCTGTGAGTTCGCTATTTCCCAGGTATGGGAAAAGGGCGGTGAAGGCGGAATTGAGCTGGCGCAGAAGGTTCTGGAAACACTGGAAAAGAAGGAAAGCCATTTCCATGTATTATATGAGGATACTCTCAGCCTGAAAGAAAAGATTGCTGCAGTTTCCAAAGAAATTTACGGGGCGGACGGTGTGGTTTATTCGCCTGCTGCGGAGAAACAGCTGAAGAAGCTGACAGAACTTGGCTTCGGAGGACTGCCGGTCTGCATGGCAAAAACCCAGTACTCCCTTTCCGATAACCCGGATCTTCTGGGACGGCCGGAAGGCTTTGAAATCAATGTGAGAGAAGCCTATGTATCCGCGGGAGCGGGCTTTGTGGTTGTGCTGACCGGAGCGGTCATGACGATGCCGGGTCTTCCCAAAACACCGGCCGCGTTCAGTATTGATGTGGACGAAGACGGCAGGATAACCGGCCTTTTCTGAGAATCATCAGGAATGCAGGGTATTTTTTGACAGCATATGTACCAGCGCAGGAAGGAGAGAATGACCTATGGCAAAAATTATTGACGGCAAGGCAATATCCAAAGCCATCAAGGATGAAGTAAAGCAGCAGGTGGAGGAATGGAAGCAGCAGGGGATTACAGTTACCCTGGCTGTTATCCAGGTAGGCAGTAACCAGGCCTCTACCGTATATGTGAACAATAAAAAGAAGGCCTGCGAGTACACGGGCATCCGTTCGCTTTCTTATGAGTTGCCGGAGGAAACCACGCAGGAGGAGCTTCTTTCTCTTGTAAGGGAGCTTAATGACAGGGAGGACGTGAACGGCATCCTGGTACAGCTTCCTCTTCCTGCGCATATGGACGAGGATGAGGTGATCAGGACGATTTCACCGAAAAAGGATGTGGACGGCTTTCATCCCCAGAGCGTTGGTGCGTTATGCATAGGCCAGCCGGGGTTTGTATCCTGCACCCCTGCGGGGATTATCGAGCTGCTCAAAAGATCCGGCGTTGAAATCGCAGGCAGGGAATGCGTGGTTATCGGCCGCAGCAATATTGTGGGAAAGCCCATGGCAATCCTTCTTCTGCGTGAAAACGGTACAGTTACCGTGGCTCATTCTAAAACTGCGGATCTGAAGGCGGTAGCCAAAAGGGCAGATATTCTTGTGGTCGCTGTGGGCAAAGCCAAAATGATAACAAGCGAATATGTGAAGCCCGGCGCCGCAGTCATCGATGTGGGGATGGACAGGGATGAAAATAACAGGCTTTGCGGCGATGTGGACTTTGAAGATGTGGAAAAGGTGGCAGGCAGCATCACCCCGGTTCCCGGAGGTGTGGGCCCTATGACGATTGCCATGCTGATGCACAATTGCCTGGAGTCCGTAAAGCTTCAGGGAAAGTAACAGGAAGGATTGTGTATGAAATGTCCCAGATGTGGAAGTGAAATCAAGGACGGAAGGCTGTTTTGCGAGAAATGCGGGGAAGAAATCCGGATAGTGCAGGATTTTGAACCGGAGATGGAAGTGAATATGGAAGGAAATATTTCCATTGAAGATGAAATCTCCATGGAAGAAAACCTCTCCGCAGATGATATTCTGTCTGATGATACGGAAAAATCCGGGACAGAGCCCTGGCGGAGTGGAGTCCTGCAGAAAATAGGAAAACGGGTTTCCCTTCTGACAGTAAGACAGAGAATGATTATGGCTGTCGTACTCGTTCTTCTGCTGAGCGCGGTTTTAGGACTGGCGGTGGCGGGAGTGCAGCATTTCAGCGCAGATTATCAGTATGATAAAGCGCTGGAATACATAAATAAAAAGGATTATGCAAAGGCATGTTCCTACGCGGAAAGAGCTGTGGAGCTGGAACCGGGCAATGTGGAATATCTGGTACGGCTCGCCGGCTGCTTTAGCGCCATGGGCAATGAAGAGGAGACCATTGAGCTGTGTCTTCGTATTATAGGAATGGACGAATCCAATGAAGCGGCCTACAAACGTTTAATATCCATATATGAGAAAAGAAAAGAGTATGATATAATAAATGAGCTGCTTCTTTCCTGTGGAAATGAACAGATAGTAAATCAGTATCCTGGCTTTATAGCCAAACCGCCGGAATTTTCCTTCAAGGGAGGTGTTTACAATGAGACGCTTTCATTGAAAATGCTGGCGAATACCCAGGGCACCATTTATTATACGGTGGATGGCAGCAAGCCTGATGAAAGCGGTCTGGTGTATTCCTCCCCGGTTTTTCTGGAATCCGGCCAGTATGATATCCGTGCGGTTTTCATCAATTCATATGGTGTGGAAAGTGATGAAACACAGGAACATTTTTTTGTGGACGTAACCGTGCCGGAGGCTCCGCTGGTAAGCCCTGAGGAAGGGGAATATTCACGTCCCACCATCATTTCGGTAGAGGTGCCCGAGGATTATACGGTATATTATACCACTGACGGAACGCTTCCTACTGCTGACAGCATTCAGTATACCGGGCCGTTTCCCATGCCGGTGGGAGTCAATACCTTCCGGTTTGTCAGCTATAGTGCTGCGGGAGTGGCAGGCGTGGAAACGCAGGTACGCTATTCGCTGAACCTGCATGCGGCGCTGAGTATTGAAGCGGCAAAGAACAAGCTGCTGTTTGAACTGGTCAATGCCGGTATCATCCAGGATATGAGCGGCAGTGTGAAGACAGGGAGCGGACATAACGTTTATGGATATAAATATGCGGTGACGGTAGACGGATCCGATTATTATCTTTACAGGGAATATTATGAAGACGATGCCGGGAACCGTGCCGGAACAGGCACGGATTATGTGGTAAGCATCATGGAAGGACAATGTTATAAAGCAGTGCAGGCTGCGAAGGAAACTTCGGCGGCAGGTGCGGCGGTACAGGGAGACGGCGGCAAACTGCCGGACGAGCCTGAGACTTCTGCGAAGGAAGCCTCTGAGGAAAACGCGGATGCTAAGGACAAAGGCCCCTGGAGCACACTGATACTGCAGGATATAAATTCCGGATCCAATCCGGAGTAAGTCATCAAGACATTATTAAACAAGCAGATGGAGGGAAAAAATGTATCAGATTTTACAGGCAAAGGAACTGACCACAAACATTTTTATGATGGTAGTGGAAGCAAAGAGAGTTGCAAAATCCTGTGAACCGGGACAGTTTGTAATCGTAAGAAGGGATGCAGACAGCGAGAGAATTCCGCTTACTATCTGTGATTATGACAGAGAAGCGGGCACGATCACCATCGTATTCCAGATTGTAGGAGCAGGAACATTGGAAATGTCTACCCTGAAGGCAGGAGATGCCTTCCATGACGTTGTAGGTCCTCTGGGCCGTCCTTCGGAACTGGTGGAGGAAGACATGGAGACCCTTTCCAGGAAAAAAATCCTTTTTGTTGCAGGCGGCGTGGGAACAGCTCCCGTATATCCCCAGGTGAAATGGCTTCATGAGCACGGAATCGCAGCGGATGTTATCGTAGGCGCAAAGACTAAAGATCTGCTGATTCTGGAAGAGGAAATGAAGTCTGTTGCCGGAAATCTCTATGTGACTACGGATGACGGCTCCTACGGAAGAAGCGGTATGGTAACACAGACAATCCAGGATCTGGTGGAGAAAGAAGGCAAGGCCTACGATGTCTGCATTGCTATCGGACCGATGATCATGATGAAATTTACCTGCAAAATGACAGAGTCCCTGAATATTCCCACTGTTGTCAGCCTGAATCCCATTATGGTTGACGGAACCGGTATGTGCGGCGCCTGCCGTGTAACCGTAGGCGGCGAAGTGAAATTCGCCTGCGTGGACGGACCGGAATTCGACGGACATAAGGTTAACTTTGATGAAGCAATGAAGCGCCAGCAGATTTATAAGACAGAAGAAGGCAGGGCGTTTTTAAAGGCCAAAGAAGGCGCTACCCACCACGGCGGATGCGGTAACTGCAACTGACAGGTATAATTTGCGGAATGAAGACAGTGACAGTTCAGTCAGCGGAACTGTTACCGAAGACAGTGACAATGGAGGATAATATGGACGTTTTAAAGAAAGTGCCTGTAAGAGAACAGGATGCAAAGGTGAGGGCTACCAATTTTGAAGAGGTGTGCCTTGGATATAATAAAGAAGAGGCTATGGAAGAAGCTGCAAGATGCATTAACTGCAAGAATGCCCAGTGTATCAAAGGCTGTCCGGTATCCATCAACATCCCCGGCTTTATCGAAAAGGTAAGGGAAGGGGATATCGAGGCGGCTTATCAGGTTATCAGTGAGGCTTCCGCGCTTCCTGCCGTATGCGGCCGTGTATGCCCTCAGGAAAGCCAGTGTGAAGGAAAATGTATCAGAGGCATTAAAGGGGAGCCGATTTCCATCGGTAAGCTGGAGCGTTACGTAGCCGACTGGGCAGGGGAAAACAACATCAAACCGGAAGGCGCAAAGGAGAAAAAGGGCAAGAAGGTTGCTGTTATCGGTTCCGGCCCTGCAGGACTGACCTGTGCGGGAGATCTGGCAAAGATGGGCTATGAGGTTACCATTTTTGAAGCGCTGCATGAGCCCGGCGGCGTTCTTGTATACGGAATCCCTGAATTCCGTCTTCCCAAGGAAGCCGTAGTGAAGAAGGAAATTGAAAACGTAAAATCTCTGGGTGTTACAATTGAAACCAATGTAATTGTGGGAAAATCCGTAACCATCGATGAGCTTCTGACAGAAGAAGGCTTTTCTGCTGTATTCATCGGCTCCGGCGCAGGGCTTCCCAAGTTTATGGGAATCCCCGGAGAAAATGCGAACGGTGTGTTCTCTGCAAATGAATATCTGACAAGAAGCAACCTGATGAAGGCATTCCGCGAGGATTCCGAGACGCCTATCATGCGCGGCAAAAAGGTAGCGGTAGTCGGCGGCGGAAACGTAGCTATGGATGCGGCAAGAACAGCGCTTCGTCTCGGGGCTGAGGTTCATATTGTTTACAGAAGAAGTGAAGAAGAGCTTCCTGCCCGTGTGGAAGAAGTGCACCATGCAAAGCAGGAAGGAATTATATTCGATCTGCTCACCAATCCCGTTGAAATCCTTGAGGATGAAAACAACTGGGTATGCGGCATGAAATGCGTGAAGATGGAGCTGGGCGAGCCCGATGCTTCTGGAAGAAGGCGTCCTGTGGAGATTCCCGGTTCCGAATTTGTTATCGACTGCGACACCGTAATCATGTCCCTGGGAACCTCACCCAACCCGCTGATTTCCTCCACCACCGAAGGACTGGATACCAACAAGTGGAAATGCATCGTTGCCGATGAAGAATTCGGAAAAACCTCCAAAGAAGGCGTTTACGCCGGCGGAGACGCCGTAACCGGAGCCGCCACAGTAATCCTGGCAATGGGGGCAGGAAAAGCCGGGGCTAAGGGAATAGACGAATACTTATCAAAGTAACTGAGTTTGGAAACAGGGAGATACAGCATCATGGTAAATCATATTGTTTTTTGGAATTTCAAGCCTGAACTGACGGAGCAGGAAAGAGAAGAGGCCGGGGAGACGATCCGGCAGAGCCTGGAAGCGGTCAGGGAAAAAGCGGAAGGGGTCATCAGCCTGGAAGTCCGGATCAACGAGCTGGCATCCAGCAGTAAGGATATCGCCCTGATTTCCAGCTTTGAAACAGTGGATGCGCTGAATGCGTACCAGGTTCATCCCGACCATGTCAAGGCGGCCGGCTTTATCAAAACAGTGACCTGTGACAGGGCATGTTTTGATTATGAAGGCTGAGATTAACTGTAACGATTCCGTCCCTGACAGGGGCGGAGCGCTGAAAGAGGAGGAGTCATTATGCCCTGGTGTCCAAAGTGTAAAAACGAATATGTGGATGGCGTAAAGACGTGTGTTGACTGCGGCTGTGACCTGGTGGGTTCCCTGGAGGAAATGGAAAAGGAAGGCCTGATTTTCGGGACGCAGGAAGAAATGGAAGAACTGCTTTCCTTCCTTTCCTGCAATGGAATCAAAAGCGGGGAACTACGTTTTGACGAAACAGAGGATCTGTATGAATTATTCGTTTCACCGGAGGAAAAGGGCAGAGCATCCCGCTATTCCGGTATTTTCCAGAAGGAGAAAAACCTTCGGGAAAAAAAGAAAGCGATAAATAACAATAGTTTTGAAGATATGCAGGAAGAGCTGGCGGAGACGGAGGAAGAGGCTGAAGAAGAAGCTGTGGAAGCTGCACCGGCAGGCCCAGTGTATGAAGCGGCCTCCCAGAAAGCCGAGAATTTCAAGTCGGGTGCTTATACGCTGCTGGGAGCCGGTATTGTGGGCATGCTCCTGCTCATCTGCCTTCTGGCGGGCGTTCTGCCCATACAGCTTAACGGAAGCACGAAATATCTTACCGGCGGGGTAATGGGAGCGCTTTTTCTCGTATTTATAGTAATGGGAGTGCTTTCCCTGAAATCTTCCAGGCAGTTTGAGGGAAAAGCAAAGGAAGAATCCGCTCTGAAAGAGGAGCTGCGCCGCTGGTGTGATGAGAATATTACGGCGGAGGCTGTGGACGCTTCAATTCCGGACTTGCCGGATGCGGAGGAGGCACGCTATTTCAGGCGGACGGAACGGATCCGCGCTATGATATCCGAGAATTTCCTGAATCTGGAGGCCGGCTATCTGGAAAATTTTGTGGATGAAATATACCCACAGTTTTTCGGCGAAGACGGACAGTAACTGTGAAGAAACCAGGCAGTTAGGAATGAGTTAAATATGCGGCAGCCTCTGAGTGGGATCAGAGGCTGTTTTCAGGTAATTGTCCCGGGGGCCGTGCGCCGCGGACGGGCAGGATATGATTGTGATGCGGCGGAATGCCGGACAGGAAAGGGAGCGGTATATGAAAATCTCAATTATCTGCGTTGGGAAAATAAAAGAAAAATTTTACAGAGAGGCCGTTGCCGAATATGCCAAAAGGCTTTCACGCTACTGTAAGCTAGAGGTGCTTGAAGTGGAGGATGAAAAGACGCCGGAGCAGCCAAGCCCCGCGCAAAAGGAGCAGATCCTGCGCAGGGAGGCCGAACGCATGGAACGTTATATCAGGCCGGACGCCCATTTAACCGCGCTTGCCATAGAAGGCAGAAAAATGGATTCCGAACAGTTCGCTTCCCGTATAGAAAGCCTGGGCGTCAGAGGAATCAGCCATATCCAGTTCCTGATAGGTGGATCGCTTGGAATCCATCCGTCACTGCTGGATAAGGCGGATGACAAACTCAGCTTTTCCGATATGACCTTCCCTCACCAGCTGATGAGGGTAATACTGCTGGAACAGATTTACCGGGGATACCGGATCATGAACAAAGAACCGTATCACAAATAATTGTATTTGACTTGCTGTAAAAAGAAAAGCGTATCAGACACGCAGACAGGAGAACTAATGGAACGCAATCTGATTATGCTGGGAACCGGACATGCCATGGTGACCAGATGCTATAATACATGCTTCTGCATACAGAACGCAGAGGACTACCTTCTGGTGGATGCAGGCGGCGGAAACGGAATCCTTTCCCGGCTGGAGGAGGCGCAGATCCCTGTGGAAAAAATACACTGTATGTTCGTCACCCATTCCCACACGGATCATGTGCTGGGCGTGGTCTGGATGATACGGAAGGTGGCCACAATGATGCGCGGCGGCTCCTATGAAGGAAAGTTTAAAATTTACTGCCATGAAGAGCTAGCAGATACGATTACCCAGCTCTGTATGCTCACGCTGGTTAAGAAATTCACTTCGTTTCTGGGAGATCGTATTCTGATTAAAAAGGTGAAGGACGGGGAAGAAAAAAATGCGGCGGGCATGAAGCTGACTTTTTTTGACATCCATTCCACGAAAACAAAACAGTTCGGATTCCGGGCGGGGTTTGAGGACGGGACAAGGCTTACCTGTCTGGGGGATGAACCCTATAAGGAAACGGCCAGACCCTATGCCGAAGGTTGTGACTGGCTGTTGAGCGAAGCCTTCTGTCTGGACAGGGATAAGGAAATTTTCCATCCTTATGAGAAGCATCACAGCACGGCCCTGGATGCCGGACGCCTGGCGCAGCAGCTTCATGTGAAGAACATGGTCCTTTACCATACGGAGGATACCTGTCTTTCGGAAAGAAAGGAGTCCTACACAAAGGAAGCGGCCCGGTGCTTTGACGGAAATATTTTCGTGCCTCTGGACCTGGAAAGAATCCGGTTATGAAGAGGGGAAAATGCTCATATACTGCAATATGAGTAGAAAATCTAATGTATTTAAAAAGAAAAGTATAACCGGAAAGAAAAGCGTACTGGAAAAAAGCTCCGCCCCGGGCAGGAAGGAGCAGCTTGTGGAGTCCCTGAAGCTGCCCAAGGATATGCTTCTTGGGGCTTCCATCCTCACCATGACGGGAAATCACGAGCTGTGGGTGGAAAATTACAAGGGAATTATCGAGTATACCACGGAGTCAATCATACTGCAGGCAAAAACCGGACAGATCGCTATCTGCGGAGGCGGGCTGGTCATTGATTATTATACCAACGAGGACATGAAGATAATCGGAAATATACAGTGTATCCGCTATCTTTGACACCATGGAGGGATAATAGGCATGAAGGAATTTTTCCGGTATCTGCGGGGGTATCTGAAGATAAAGGTATGGGGATATTCTCCGGAGCGGTTTATGAATCTGTGCAGCAATCACCACATTCTGCTGTGGGACATTGCCAGGCAGGAGGATTGCTATACCATGTATATCAGCCTGTCCGATTTCTACAAGCTGCGGCCGATTGTAAAAAAGACCGGAACAAGGGCAGCCGTTCTGGAACGATACGGGCTGCCTTTTTTTATATGGAAAATGCGGAAAAGAAAGGTCTTTGCCCTGGGGCTTCCCTGCTGTCTGGCCTTTCTTATCGCCATGTCCCAGTTTGTATGGGCCATTGATTTTGAAGGGAATATATCTATTACGGATGATGTGCTTCTGGATTTCCTTGCGGAGAACGGCGTGGATTACGGCGTGGCCAAAAATAAGGTGGATATCGAAGCCCTGGAGGCGGGGCTTCGGGAAAATTTCGATATAATTACCTGGACCTCGGCCAGGATAGAGGGCACCCATTTTATTGTTAAAATCAAGGAAAACGATCTGGCCGTGGAGGAAGAGACGGAGGATGACAAGGAAAACTGGCCCGGAAGCAATCTGGTGGCCACACAGGACGGCGTGGTAGTATCCATCCTCACAAGACAGGGGGTGCCAAAGGTGACGGAAGGCACGAGCGTGCAGAAGGGAGACATCTTGGTTTCCGGAGCAGTGCCGGTCATGGCCGATGACGGGACGGTGCGGGAATACCAGTTCTGCCATGCGGACGCGGATGTGGCCCTGGTTTATGAAATCCCTGTACATGAAGAACAGCCGCTTCTGTATGAATATAAAAACTATACCAACCGGGAAAAGAAGGATTTGTTTTTTTCATTGGGACATAAACGCTACATACTGAAGCTGGGAGAGTGCAGATTTGTAAAATACGATACCATACTTGACAGCCGCCAGCTGTGCATCTTAAACCAGATCTACCTTCCCTTTTATTACGGCTTTGTAGTACACAGGGAATATCTTCCAGTAGAAGCGGTTTATCAGGAAAAAAAGGCGGAATCCATGCTGAATGAAGCACTTTCAAAAAATATAGTAAGTTTAGAAGAAAAAGGGGTACAAATAATACAAAAAGATGTTAAAATAGAAGCAGTGGGCAATATGCTGGTGATGGACGGCTATATGACCGTGCAGGGAAATGACGGTAAATCACAGCCTGTACAGGAACAGCAGCCTGCGGTTGAAAATGAGACGGAACCCGGGAGCAGTCAGTAAATATATGGAGCAGTTTGAAGAGATAATTGAAATGGAAGCCGGACATATTCTGAATGTGTTCGGCGAATACGATAAATATGTGAAGAAGCTGGAGAAATATCTGTCGGTCACCATAGTTGACAGGGACGGAGGCGTCCGGATTACCGGTTCGAGGAAGCATGTGGAGCAGACCGCAGCCATTCTGAACCAGCTTCTGGAATTATCGAAAAGGGGAAACCAGATTCAGGAACAGAATGTGGATTATGCGATTGAGATGAGTATGGAAAGCAACAATGACGCACTTTTAGAAATAGACGGCGATCTTATCTGCCATACGGTGAGCGGAAAGCCGATTAAGCCGAAAACGCTGGGACAGAAGCAGTATGTGGATGCGATCCGCAGGAATATGATCGTTTTCGGTATGGGCCCTGCCGGCACAGGCAAGACCTATCTGGCCATGGCTATGGCAATTACGGCATTTAAGAACAACGAGGTGGAACGGATTATCCTCACCCGCCCCGCCATTGAAGCGGGAGAGAAGCTGGGATTTCTGCCCGGCGATTTGCAGAGCAAGGTTGACCCGTACCTGCGCCCTCTCTACGATGCCCTCTATCAGATCATGGGCGCGGAAAGCTTTGTAAAAAACATGGAAAAAGGGCTGATCGAGGTGGCGCCTCTTGCCTATATGCGCGGCCGCACGCTGGACAACGCCTATATCATACTGGATGAGGCGCAGAATACCACGCCTGCCCAGATGAAAATGTTCCTGACGAGAATCGGCTTCGGCTCCAAGGTCATTATAACCGGTGATTCCTCACAGAAGGATCTTATGCCCGGTGTGAAATCCGGCCTTGACATAGCGGAGAAGGTACTGCAGAAAATCGACGATATCGCCTTCTGTACCCTGACCAGCCGGGACGTCGTCAGACATCCCCTGGTGCAGAAAATCGTAAAGGCATACGAAACCTATGAAAACCGCGAGCTTTCCAGGGAACGCACAAAGCCGCAGAGGGAAACGAAGGATAATGCCCGTAAAAAGGGGAAAGGAAGATTTGCCAGATGACCATATTTGTAGAAAATGAAACCGACTATGTCTTTCCCTTCGACCCCGAAAAGGTTGCCGGGCAGGTCGTCCTGGAGGTGCTGGAAGAGGAAAGCTGCCCATATGAAACGGAAGTGAATATCCTCATTACCGATAATGAAGGCATAAGGCTTTACAACCGGGAATACAGAAATATTGACAGGGAAACGGACGTGCTGTCCTTCCCCAACGTCCCCTTTGAAGCCCCGGCGGATTTTAACGCGGCGGAGCAGTACGAAGCAGACTGCTTCCAGCCTGACAGCGGAGAACTGATTCTGGGAGATATTATTCTTTCCCGTGACAGGATACTGGAACAGGCGGAGAGCTTCGGACACAGCATACGCCGTGAATTTGCGTTCCTTGTGGCCCACAGCATGCTTCATCTGTGCGGCTATGACCATATGGAACTACAGGAAGCAGCCGTAATGGAAGAAAAACAGAACCATGTCCTGGACGTGCTGGGAATTACGAGAGATATTACCGACTGATAACGGCAACTGTCCCGCAACAGTTCCGTTATCTGAACTGCTGACGCTGTGTTTAATGCACAAAATAAAAACGACAAATAGAAAAGAAAAATAGAAAAGACTTGATGATAGGATTGCGATACGGATGAAGATGGCTGCGAATAACCATAAGAAAAAAAGAAGAAGAAACGACAGACCGGCCGGAGGAGGCGGCGCTTTTCTTGCCGTCTGCAGCGGCCTGGCCGGTCTGATTGCCATGATTAAAAGAATACCTCTGACCAATATGATCGGAGATAACGGAAACGCCTACTACAGCATGGCGTTTGATACCTACACATTTTTCTTTTTACTCTGCGGCTATGCCGCTCCCGCCGTTGTGGCTAAAATGACGGCAGCCCGGTGCTCCAAAGGACAGTTCCGCAATACCAGGCGGGTCTGGAATGTCTCCATGGGCCTGACAGCCGGTTCGGGCCTGATATGCGCACTGCTCATGTTCCTTCTTTCCGATGTGCTTTCACGCAGGGTTCTCGGAGAACCCATGAGCGCCATCGCTATGAAAATTCTTGCGGTAAATCTTATTTTTGCTTCGGTACTTGGACTCTACAGAGGCTTTTTCCAGGGCATGGGTACGATGGTTCCCACGGCGCTTTCCCGCTTCCTGGAAGAAGTGCTCTGTCTTATTGTAATGCTTGTAGCCGCCGGAAAAATGGGAGAGTACGGCAGCAAGGTGGGAGCCCTGCTTCAGAACCCCAATTACGAACAGGCCTTCGGCGCCGCAGGCGGCATCCTTGGCCTTGTCATCGGAAGCCTGGTACCACTTCTGTTTCTCCTGGTGGTATTTTTCATGTTCCAAAGCAGCTTCCGTAAAAAAGAGCGAAAGGACATGGGAAAAGGCACTGAAAGCTACCACCGCCTGATCCGCATCCTCCTGCTCACCTCTTTTCCGGTAATTCTCATTGCGCTGGTAACCCAGGGCAGTGTCATTGCAGATCAGATTATGTTCCTGAAAATGAGCTCCAAATCACAGGATACCATAGTCCAGTGGGGCGTTTATGCCGGAAAATACAGAATCCTGTCAGGAATGCCCATTATCGTGATTACCTCCATATGCGCATCCCTCGTACCGGCCATGTCCGTTTCCAACGCCAGCATGAACATCGGCCGCCTCAAGGAAAAGGCTCAGCTGCTCCTCCGCCTGGCCGTCCTGCTTGCCCTGCCTGCAGCCGCCTTTTTTGCCATCATGGCGGACACCCTGATGCCGGCGCTGTTTAAAACAGGAAACCTGGAACTTCCCGCCGCGCTTCTGCGCATCGGAAGCATCGCCATCATATTCCAGGCCCTTTCCATGGCCATGGCAGGCATACTCCAGGGACTTGAACGGGAAAGGAACGTCCTCGTCAACTCAGCGATCGCCTTCCTCGTCCATATCATCACCCTGTACATCCTTCTTAAAAGCACGAAACTGGGCATCACCGCCGTCCTCATTTCCACCATCGTCCTGTATGCCCTGCTTTTTATCCTGAACCTCCTGTCCGTACAACGGCGGATATCCCTGCGCATTGACTGGGGCCGTATGATAGGCACCCCTGTCATCTCCGCAGCCGTATCAGGCGTGATTATCCTCCTGATAAACAAGCTCCTTACCGAAAAAATGGGCAGCATGGCCATGACCATCCTCTGCCTCATCCTCGGAACCATCATATACCTCGTCCTTCTCCTTGCCCTCCACGGCATTACAGAACGAGACCTCAAAGATATCCCCGCAGGAGAGATACTGATCACAGCCGCCAGGGCGCTCCATCTGATGTAGCCCCCGACCCCTGCCGGTTACAGACCTGTGATAATTATATTTTTACAGAGAAGTCCTTATAAACAGTGCAGGTACACCGTTTATAAGGGCTTACTTTATAAAATAAAAAATTTTGCCGGAAAGGATGGAAGAACACATAATGATCCAATTTTCAAAAAAAATAGAACAATATCGAAAACGGATACAAAATAATCCTGCACTTGTCAGGCATTTACAGGAGGAAGTTAAGGCTGTATTTACCAGCCGGATTCAGGTCCCCGAAAAAGGAATCGGAAACTGGATCCTATATTACTATTGTCCGGACTGTTCGGCAGCGCTGGAATTTAACAGGAACAATGAAAAGGAACACCGATGCCCAAGATGCGGGAAAATTTATCACGGCGAACCCTTCCATGGCGCCTGGTGGAGCCATATCCACAACCAGAATGCGATCCAAAGCGTAAATATGGGCATATTATTCTTCCTCACAAATGAAAAGGAATATTTTGAAAAGGTAAAGCAGATATTACTAACCTATGCAAAATACTATGCAGGCTATGAAATCCATGGAAACATACCATGCAACGGCCCCGGAAAGGCCGAGGCCCAGACGCTGGACGAGGCAATACTGCATACGATATAATTCAGGACCAGCTGTCTGCGGAAGAAAAGAAAACCATCTGTGAAGGCCTGTTTCTCCCTGCCGCTGAATTTTTACTGAAATACACGGAAAAACAGATTCACAATCACGCCGTTGTGATTGGAGCGGCATTGGGAATGCTGGGCATCATACTGGACAGAAAAGACTGCATAAAAATTGCCGTCTATGATAAATATGGACTGAAGGACCAGCTGGACAGAGGCGTCCTGGAGGATGGAATGTGGTATGAATGCGCTTTTTCATATCATATGTACGCTCTGAAGTGCTTTTTTACCTATGAAAAATTCGCCCGCCGCACACAACATGGGCTGCTGGGACATCCCAACTACCCGAAAATGATCTCCTGTATTCTGCGCTACATACAGGAAGACGGGACTCTGCCTGTTATCAATGATGCACAGCTGTCACAGGGCGGAATGGAAGAATATCAGATTTTGGAATTTGCCGCATCAAACTTCCCTGTTGACGGAATACATGACATACTTAAAAAATCATACCAGGGAACCCCCCGCAGCTTAAACACAGAAGCCTTTCTATACGGACCGGAAACATTATACACAAAGCAGGAAAAGCTAAAAGAAAGCTACATTGCCCAAAACGGCGGCGGACTGACCATGCTGTGTGAAAATGGCAACACATGCCTTTGCTTTCGACACGGTCCATATGCCGGAGAACACGAACACTTTGACAAGCTGGCCATTACACTGCGCGCATTTGGCACTGACATTGCCTCTGATCTGGGAACCTGCGGCTACGGCGCCCCCATGCATTATCAATATTACAAAAACACAGCCACACACAATACGGCAGTCATCGATGAAAGCAACCAACCTCCGGTAAATGCAAGACTGGTACGATATGAGCTAAAGGAACAAGGCATATACCTGGAAGCCGAAGCCGACTTTTCAAAAGACACACGCCCCCGTCCCGACAGCAATGCCCCCAGGCTGTGGAAAGAAGAAATATACGACGGCGTATACATGAACCGCAGGCTTTTCTGGAATCCCAAATGGCTGGCGGAAGTATTTGTGGTACAAGCAGACCGCCCGCACCAGATAGACTGGGTGATGCATTTCAACGGCCAGGCCTGCAAAACCCCCGCAACCGCCGCTGTTACCCCCTTTTCACAAAAACCGCCCTTTTGCTTCCTGGAAAAAATGAGACCCCTGGCCGCCAGCCAAGAACTCATTAACACATACCAAACCTAGGACATTTACACCACACTCTACGCCGGCCAACAGAACCACCACCTTTACCAGGGACTGGGCCCCGGAAATCCGTCAGATGAAAAAATCACTTATCTAATAGAACGTACCTCCGGAAAACAAGCCATATTCTGCCACCTTATTGAAATAAGAAAAGACACACCAACAATAGAAAACGTAAAATTTGACCTTAACGGAAAAGATGCCACCATCCGCATTAAAGAAAAACAAAAAACAATCCTCCTGCAAATGAAAAACCAACTGCCAATTCAAATTACAGAATTAAATTAACCCAAAGAAATAAATTTCCCCAAGGAAATGATTCCTATAACATAAAAATCAACGAAACAACACATTACTAAATAAGAAAATTACCGCTAACAATACCCCCAGGTTCTTTCTGCCCTCAATTGGTTCCGTGACGCAGGTATGTGGGTTGGGGGTTTGTTCCGGCAGGCGGGGAGGGATGGGGGAATTTCCAGTTCCATTAGAAAAAACGGTGATGTTTCTTACAGCCCCGACAGACCATTCATCTGCCGCCCTTAGCGGCTTGTCTGACGAACTGCAGCCGGCTGAAGGCCGCTGCAGTGAGGAGTTCAGCCGCGCTGGCAGAAGAATGGCCTGCCGGGACTGTTAGAAACACCCCGTTTTTGAGACTGGAACAGGAAATCCCCCCATCCCTCCCCGCCTGCCGGAACAAACCCCCAACCCACATACCTGCGCCCTACGGAACCAATTGAGGGCAGAAAGAACCGCCCTCCCCCGCCGCTGAATAATTTGGCTTAAATATGCTGATACTTGATACAAAAGGGATATAAGAGCAGGAGGTTCTTATG
The DNA here is from genome assembly GCF_009696275.1 of Eisenbergiella porci. Classification (GTDB taxonomy): domain Bacteria; phylum Bacillota; class Clostridia; order Lachnospirales; family Lachnospiraceae; genus Eisenbergiella; species Eisenbergiella porci. The sequence continues at coordinate 64,464 of NZ_VUMI01000016.1, read as the reverse complement.
CGTTTGTGGAAGAAAATCAGCATATTTTTAATTTATCCGCTGCTTATGCTGGCCGCGGGTTTTCTGGCATCCATAAAGCTGCAGGATTTCTTTTACCCCAGCCGGGAACAGCCTCAGATCGTACAGGAGGAAACAGCGGCGCAGGAGCAGGGAAGTCTGGAAGCGGCGGAGCTTGGCGGCTTAATCATTACCTGTGATACACGTTTTGTGGTAAAGAGCCTGGATTTGGCGGATTCCAGCCGGACGGAGGAGGAGCTTCCGATTCCGGAACAGTATATCGGCATGGACAGGGAGGCGTTTCTGTCAGCAATGGACAGCTACGAGACGGCGCCGTCTTTAAATGATCTCAATAAAGGCTTTCTTTCCCTGGATGTGCAGCGGTTCTCAGCCGATGAGGTGGTAATCCAGAAAAATTACGAAAGTAAAAAGAAATGTACAGAGTTCTATCTTGCCGTGGAAAATAATTATGTGGTAGTATATGAATCTGATAAAAAGACGAAATATATGTCCACAGGGATTCCGCTGCAGAGCCTTTCCGCAGAGCTGGCGGGGGAAATTCTCCGTTTCAAATATGTGGGAAGCGAGGCGGAGCTTTATAATTTCCTTGAGTCTTACTCCAGTTAGTATTATAATGGATAACAGTTCGGACGGCTGAAATGAGGCCAGGAAGCGGCATCTGGAGCCGTCTGAAATGTTACGGTAAAGAGCGCGCGGGACATATGCGCTTGTACAGGATAGGAACCGGTTGTATGAGGAGAAGAGAGATTGGAATTATCGGAGGCGGGGCCTCCGGCCTGATGGCTGCCATATCGGCGGCGCAGGCTGACAGCTCTGGCAGCTGTAAAATCACAGTATTGGAAAAAAAAGACAGGGTGGGTAAGAAACTGCTGGCGACAGGCAACGGGAAATGTAATTTAACCAACCTGTCTTTTTCTGTAGAAAATCCGCAGCAATATTACCGCAGCCAAAATCCGGAGGCACTTTCCGGGTTGTTTGCGCAGTTTGGGGAACAGGATACGCTGAAGCAGTTCCGGCGTATGGGGATGCTGGTCATGGACAGAAACGGCTATGTATATCCCCTTTCACAGCAGGCGGCCACCGTGCTGGACACACTGCGTTTTACCCTGGAGGAGCAGGAAACTGAGGTGGTTACGGATTGTGCGGTGGAGAAAATAATCGTTTCCCAAAAGGGGCGGGATACGGAATTCCTGGTGCGCGCCGGTGGGGAAGACTGGCTGTTTCGGAAGCTGATTCTTGCCTGCGGAAGCATAGCCGGTGAAAAAAATGCGGATTTTGGCGGGTATGCCCTGGCGAAGGCCTTAGGACATACGATCCTTAAGCCGCTGCCTGCGCTTGTGCAGCTTCGTTGTGCGGGAAGCTTCTGGAAGGGACTGGCAGGGGTACGGTGTGATGCAAGGATACAGCTCCTGATCAGCGGACCGGGAACAAAGGAGAGCTATGAGGAGCAGGGAGAGCTGCAGCTGACGGACTATGGGATTTCGGGGATTCCGGTTTTTCAGCTTAGCCGTTTTGCCGCTGCCGCGCTGGATGCCGGAAGGCAGGTGAAGGCGTCCATTGATTTCCTGCCGGGGTTCCGGGATAATGAGGCTCTGTGGCAGGAGCTGATGGAAGAAAAATGCACGTCCTGCCGTCAAAGGAGTATGGAGGTGCTGTTTGGCGGCCTGGTGAATAAGAAGATTATCCAGACGGCGGTAAAGCTTTGTGGGCTTTCTATGGGAGACAGGGCGGAACGCAAAAATCTTCCTGCCATAAGGAAGGTTTTTGCGCTGCTTAGAAGCTTTGAAGTGCAGGTGACGGATACGAATCCTTTTGCCAATGCCCAGGTATGTGCGGGCGGCGTACCTCTGACGGAGGTGGACGGGCATATGGAATCACGCATATGCTCCGGCCTTTATCTGGCGGGAGAGCTTTTGGATGCGGACGGAAGGTGCGGCGGCTACAATCTTCAGTGGGCATGGACCACAGGTTACATAGCGGGGAAAGATGCGGTTCTGTCACTGGAGAAACCAGCCGGCCAACGGAAAAAAGGAAAAAGAGAGTAACAGATTAAAAAAGCTGTTGCAGCAAAGGGAAAAACGGAATGATTCGAATACAACAGATGAAGTTAAAGCCGGGACACGCCCCGGAGGCCGTGGAAGAAAAGGCCGCCAGGATACTGCGCATCCCTGCGGGACAGATTGCCTCCTGCAGCGTGGCGAAGCAATCCATAGATGCCAGGAAGAAACCGGAGATATGGTATTCCTACGTGGTGGATATCACTCTGAAAAGCGGGGATGAGGATAAGGTTATCAGGAAATGCCGGAATGCTGATGTAACCCGGTTTACCCCTGTGGCTTACCATTTTCCCGGGCCGGGAACTGAAAAAATGCAGCACCGGCCGCTTATTATCGGTATGGGGCCGGCGGGGCTTTTCTGCGGTTATATGCTTGCCAGGGCGGGATACCGCCCCATCATTTTAGAACGGGGCAGCGATGTACAGACCCGTTCCAGGGATGTGGAAGCATTCTGGGCAGGCGGCCCATGCAGGCCGGATTCCAATGTGCAGTTCGGTGAAGGCGGTGCAGGAACCTTTTCCGACGGCAAGCTGAATACGCTTGTTAAGGATAAAGAGGGCAGAAGCGGCGAGGTCCTGCGGATTTTTGTGGAGCATGGCGCGCCTTCCGGTATTTTGTATGAAAACAAACCGCATATCGGCACGGATATTCTGTCCCAGGTGGTCAGGAATATGCGGGAGCAGATCCTTTCCTGGGGCGGTGATGTCCATTTTAACACCAAAGTGACCGAGCTGCTTTTGGATAAGGGCAGGGTCACCGGCGTAAAATGTGCCGGAGGACAGGTTTTCCCGTCGGAGCAGGTGGTGTTGGCCATCGGCCACAGCGCCAGGGATACCTTTGAAATGCTGGAGCAGAAAAAGATACCCATGGAGGCCAAGGCATTTGCCGTGGGACTCCGGGTGGAGCATCCCCAGTCGCTTATCGATCTGTCCCAGTATGCCTGTGAATGGCCGGAGCATCTTCCTCCGGCCTCCTATAAGCTGACGGCCCAGACGTCTGAAAACAGGGGAGTCTATTCCTTCTGTATGTGTCCGGGCGGTTACGTGGTCAATGCCGCGAGCGAGGAGAAGCGGCTGGCGGTAAACGGCATGAGCTACAGCAGCAGGGACGGCAGAAATGCGAATTCCGCGATCATTGTTTCTGTAACACCGGAGGATTTCGGAGCCGAAGGGCCTCTTGCGGGCATCGCCTTCCAGCGCCGGCTGGAAGAAAAAGCATGGGAGCTGGGCGGCGGGAAAATCCCGGTACAGCGTTATCGGGATTTTGCGGACAGAAGCGGGGAAGCAAAGCGGGAAAAACATGTGGCGGCGGATTTTATGCCCTGCATCAAAGGAAAATATACTTTTGCCGATTTAAAACCTCTGTTTTCACCCTCCATCAGGAAAGCTTTTCTGGAGGGAATGGAAGCTTTTGACAGGATCATTCCCGGCTTTGCGGATGATGCGGTCTGCCTTTCCGGCGTGGAAAGCAGAACCTCGTCGCCTGTGCGTATTCACAGGGAGGCTGATTTTCAGTCGCAGGTCAGGGGGCTTTATCCCTGCGGAGAGGGCGCGGGATATGCGGGAGGCATTACTTCCGCCGCTATGGATGGTATGAAGATCGCAGAAGCTATTGCGAAATGCTATGAAATTATATAAAATGCTTTTTAGAGCATATGTACGGAGGATAAAATGATGGAGCAGTATCGTGAAAGGCTTAAGGATAAAAAAAGAATTGTTGTGAAAATAGGCTCTTCGTCCCTTCAGCATCCTGAGACCGGAGATCTGGACTATATTAAGCTGGAGGTTCTTGTAAGGGAGCTTTGCAATCTGAAAAACCAGGGCAAGGATGTGGTTCTTGTTACCTCCGGGGCCATTGCCCAGGGGAAAAAGGTAATGCATCTGAGGGAGGAGGACATCAACGAGCACAACCGGATTGCCATCAAGCAGGCCTGTGCCGCTATCGGCCAGTCGAGGCTGATGATGACCTATGAGCGTATTTTTTCCGAATATAACCAGGTAACCGCCCAGATTCTGATGACTAAAAATACGATAGTGGACGATCTGAACCGTTATAATGCCCACAATACCTTTTCCCAGCTGCTGCAAATGGGTGTTATCCCGGTGGTAAATGAAAATGATACGGTTGCCACCTATGAGCTGGAAATGGATAACGATACACTTTCCGCCATTGTGGCCGCCCTGATTGATGCGGATCTGCTGATTCTCCTTTCCGATATAGACGGGCTGTATACGGATGATCCCAGGAAAAACCCGGATGCCGAATTCGTGGAGATCGTGGAGGAGCTGAGCGATGCCTATATGGATATGGGGAAGGGAAGCACGGGAAGCAGCGTGGGCACCGGCGGCATGAATACCAAGCTAACCGCCGCTAAAATCGCCACCAAGGCAGGGGCGGATATGCTGATCGCGAACAGTAAGGATATCCGCATCATACACCGTCTCATGGACGGCAGGAATTACGGAACTTTGTTTGTGGCAAATAAGGACGAGGATTTTGACCTCCCCGGATTTGTAAGCAGGCTGAAAAAATAGGGACTGTGGCAGTTTGGACAGGGGCTGCGCATTTACTGCGCTGACCGTACGAAATGTATCGGCCAAAACAGACTATACGGAAAGGAGAACGGCAGAAATGAGCGAACCGCTTACCATGGATGAGAAAATAAAACGAATCAACGAGCTGTATCATAAATCCCAGGCAGAGGGGCTGAGCGCTGAGGAAAAGGATGAACAGGCGCGGCTGCGTAAGGAATATATCAACAGTGTGAAGGCGAACCTGCGTTCCCAGCTGAATAATATCAATATTCAGAATGAGGATGGCTCCGTCATCAATCTGGGAAAAGAACATGCGGAGTAAAAAAGAGTGCCGGAAGGAAGCGCTTGCCAGGCGTGCCCTGATGAGCGCCAAAGAGCGTGAGGCCGCCGGCAGACGGATCACAGACTTCCTCAGGGACAGTGAGGAATACCAACTGGCGGAAAAAATTCTGGTTTATGCCTCTTACCGGGATGAGGTGCCTACCTATGATTTGATAGAAGGCGCGCTGCGGGAGGGTAAACAGGTTTTCTGCCCGAAAATTGAAGGCCAGGCGCGGGCCAGAACAATGTCTTTTTACCGGATTATGGATCCGGAGGAGCTTCAGGACGGCTTTCAGGGAATCCCGGAGCCTGTGGTATTGCAGGGAAGGCATTATGAGACGGGAAAAAATTCCCGGGATTTGATCCTCATGCCCGGCACTGCTTTTGACAGGCAAAGGCGGCGGCTCGGATATGGAGGCGGTTTTTATGACCGGTTCTGCCGGAGGGCGCAGGGCGCGGCAAGAATTGCGCTCTGTTTTGACTGCCAGCTGCTGGAAGAGCTGCCCGAGGAGGAAACAGATATAAGGCCGGAACGGATCGTGACGGAATCGGGCTGGATATAGAATAAAACGGACTGGATATAAAAAAAACTGGCCGGATACAGTCATGCCGGATAAAGAAGAGGAATAGGCCAGGAGATGACACAGGGAGGGCGTGCCGCAGCGGCATGCTGATTTATGCGGTACCGCAGGCCTGCCTGCGGTGTTCAGGAGGTATGGTTATGAATCTGACGGAAATGGGAAAAGCGGCGGCAGCTGCGAAATATGAAGTGCAGAAAATGAGCGCGTCTGCGAAAAATGCGGCCTTGCTGGCAGTGGCGGACGCCCTTACAGGAAACTGTGGAAGAATTCTGGAAGCCAACGGGCGGGATGTGAGCCGGGCACAGGAGAACGGAATGCATCCGGGCATGGTGGATCGCCTGCGGCTGACAGAAGCCAGGGTGGAAGCCATGGCGGAAGGGCTGCGCCAGATAGCCGGGCTTCCGGATCCGCTGGGAGAGGTACTGGATCGGTTTACCCGTCCCAACGGTCTGGAAATCGAGAAACGCCGGGTGCCGCTGGGAGTCATTGGAATCATTTATGAATCCCGTCCCAATGTGACGGCGGATGCCTTCGGCCTTTGCTTTAAGGCGGGGAATGCCTGTATCCTCAAGGGCGGGAAGGATGCCATTGATTCCAACACCGCCATTGCGGAAAGCATCCGCGCTTCTCTTGCAGAATGCGGCGCCTGCGCCGATGCCATCCAGCTGATTACCGATACGGACAGGGAAACAACGGAGCGGTTCATGAAGCTGAACGGCTATGTGGATGTTCTCATTCCCAGAGGCGGCGCGGGACTGATCCGGGCGGTGGTGGAAAACAGCACGATACCCGTGATTGAAACCGGCACAGGCAACTGCCATATCTACGTGGATGAATATGCCGATATCCAAAAAGCAATTCCTATCATCATAAATGCCAAGACACAGCGTATCGGTGTCTGCAATGCCTGTGAGTCCCTGGTGATTCACGAAAATATCCGGGAGAAGGTCCTGCCGGCCCTGGCGGAAGCCCTCAGAAGCGCATCCGTGGAAATCCGGGGGGACGAAAGGACACTGTGCAGTGTCCCCGACGCGTCTACGGCTGACGAAGAGGACTACGGGAAGGAATACCTGGACTATATTCTTTCTGTGAAAACAGTGGACAGCCTGGACGAGGCCATTGCCCATATCAACCGTTACAATACGGGACATTCCGATTCCATTATCACGGAGAATGCCGACAATGCACAACGGTTTCTGAATGAAGTGGATTCTGCCTGCGTTTACGCCAATGCATCCACCCGGTTTACGGACGGCTTTGAATTCGGCTTCGGCGCGGAAATCGGAATCAGCACTCAGAAGCTGCATGCCAGAGGCCCTATGGGCCTAAAGGAACTGACTACCTATAAATACGTCATCCGCGGAAACGGACAGATCAGATAACAAAGGAGAAATTATATGAGCAAGGTTGTAGATAAATTTTTAACCTATGTAAAAATCGATACCCAGTCAGACGAAGAAAGCACCACCTTCCCAAGCACGGAAAAGCAGAAGGATCTGGCGCGCCTCCTGGTGGAGGAGCTTACTGAAATGGGCGCCGCAGATGTAAAAATGGATGAAAAATACGGCTATGTATATGCGGCCATCCCCTCCACGCTGAAGGACAAAGAGAAAAAAGTGCCTGTAATCGGCTTTATTGCCCATATGGATACCTCTCCGGCGGTAAGCGGAAAGGATGTAAAGCCCGGAATTGTGGAGAACTACGATGGCGGGGATATCCTGTTGAATCAGGAAAAGGGAATTATCCTCCCTGTAAAGGAAAACCCTGAGCTTCAGGACTATGTGGGGAAGAGCTTAATCGTAACGGACGGAACTACACTGCTGGGCGCGGATGACAAGGCGGGAGTCGCGGAAATCATGACCATGGCCGAAACCCTGCTTAAGTCTCCTGAAATAGAACACGGCACCATCCGCATCGCTTTTACGCCTGATGAAGAAGTGGGAAGCGGCGTGGATTATTTTGATGTGCCGGGCTTCGGCGCGGATTTCGCCTATACAGTGGACGGCGGTGCACTGGGCGAACTGGAATATGAGAATTTCAATGCCGCAAGCGCCAGGCTTCACGTACACGGCTACAGCGTACACCCGGGCAGCGCCAAGAATAAGATGCTCAACGCCATTCTCCTGGCCCAGGAATTCCAGAACCTTCTTCCTGTGCATGAGAATCCCGCTTCCACGGAAGGATATGAGGGCTTTTATCATCTGGAGAAATTCAGCGGCGTTGTGGAAAGCGCGGTGGCGGATTACATCATTCGCGATCATTCCCGGGAAAAATTTGAGCAGAAGAAGGCGTATTTTAAAGATGCTGCGGCTTTGATGAACTTAAAGTACGGCAGAGAAGTCCTGACAGTGGAAATGACGGACAGCTACTATAATATGAAAGAAAAGATATACCCGGAAAATGCCCATCTCATTGATACGGCTGTGAAGGCGATGGAAATGGCGGAGGTGACTCCTGTAATTTCTCCCATCCGCGGCGGTACGGACGGCGCGAGGCTTTCCTTTATGGGGCTTCCCTGCCCGAATCTGTGCACAGGGGGCATGAATTACCACGGCAGATTTGAATATGTGTGCATCGAATCCATGGAAAAATGTGTGGAGATTATCCTGAACATTATTTCCCTGTATGCCGGCTGTTAAAGAGGAGCAAGGATGAAAATCGAAGAAATAAACGCTTTACTGGAAGATATTGACTTAAACGGACAGCCTCCTTCAGAGGAGCCCGCCAGACAGTATTATTACCTGAAAAAATGCCGCAGCTATGTGGAAGCGGAGGAAAAGAAGCTGGGCAGGAAGCTGACGGCCTGTGTCACTACCTTTGGCTGCCAGATGAATGCCCGGGATTCGGAGAAGCTTTCCGGTATTCTGGAGCAGGCGGGTTATGTGCTTACGGACAGCGAGGAGGCTGATTTTGACATATACAATACCTGTACGGTGCGCGATAATGCGGACCAGCGGGTATACGGCAGGCTGGGGCATTTAAACAGTCTGAAAAAGAAAAATCCCCATATGAAGGTAGCTCTGTGCGGCTGCATGATGCAGGAGCCGGGAACCATTGAGAAAATCAGGAAAAGCTACCGTTTCGTGGATCTGGTATTCGGCACCCATAATATTTTCAAATTCGCGGAGCTTCTGGCTTCCGTATTTGAACAGAAGGCCATGATCGTCGATATCTGGGAGGGGACGGATAAAATCGTGGAGGATCTTCCGGTAGAAAGAAAATATCCTTTCAAGTCCGGGATCAACATCATGTTTGGCTGCAATAATTTCTGCAGCTACTGTATCGTTCCTTATGTAAGAGGACGTGAAAGAAGCCGCAGCCCCAAAGATATTATCCGGGAAATAGAAGCTCTGGCGGCGGACGGCGTGGTGGAAATCATGCTGCTGGGCCAGAATGTGAATTCCTACGGAAAGAATCTGGAGGAGCCAATGAGCTTTGCCGGACTTCTGCGGGAGGTGGAAAAAATTGAAGGAATAGAGCGTATCCGCTTCATGACCTCCCATCCCAAGGATTTATCCGATGAACTGATAGAGGTGATGGCTTCCTCCAAAAAGATATGCCGTCATCTGCACCTGCCTCTGCAGTCCGGCTCCACCCGAATCCTGCAGGCCATGAACAGGCGCTATACGAAGGAACAGTATCTGGCCCTGGTGGAAAAAATACGCGCCGCCATACCTGATATCGCCCTGACGACGGATATTATTGTGGGCTTCCCCGGAGAAACGCCGGAGGATGTGGAGGAAACTATAGATGTTATTAAAAAGGTGCGGTTTGACAATGCCTTTACCTTTATTTATTCCAAAAGGACAGGAACCCCCGCGGCGGCCATGGAAAACCAGGTATCTGAGGAGATTGTGAAGGAAGGCTTTGACAAAGTGCTGCGCACGGTGCAGGAGATAGCCAGAGAGCAGGTGAAACGCCTGTCGGGCCTGACGCTGGAGGCATTGGTGGAAGAGGTAAACGAACAGGATCCCAGCCTGGTAACAGGCCGGCTTTCCAACAATACGCTGGTTCATTTCCCCGGAGACCCTTCCTTGATAGGGAAAATTGTTTCTGTATATCTGAAGGAATATAAGGGCTTTTATTTCCTGGGGGAAATGGCGGGAGGTGTGCCGGAATGCGGAAAGGCATGAAAATATGGCTCTGGATTGTACTCTTCATGGATATAATCACCTTTATATACTATGGCAGGCTGTTTCTGCTGGGACTTTCGGCGGCGGCCGCCTGCATGATACCGGAGCTGCTGCAGATAACAGGTGTGAGCATTCTGCTGTTTCATAAACGCAGACTGGGGTTTTATATTATCTGCCTGTCCGAGGTGGTTATTTTTGCGGCAAATGTCACGCTGTTTGACGGGGACATTGTTCTGTCCCTCATCAATTCCGTGGTGGTTCCGCTGGTTATTTATGCGCTGATGAAACCGTACTGGAATTGCTTCCGGTAGGGGAAAGCCATTAAGGCTTCTCTAATACTTTCCGAAACATAAAAATTGGCCGGAAGCTGATGCTTCCGGCTGTCATTTATTACCGGGATGCCTGATAGGTAAGAGGTTACTGTCTGGCAGTACAACATTGTTAAGCATGCCGGCTCTTTGATCCCGCTGTGAAATTAGTATTCGCCAAATCAAAATATTTGTATTATAATACAAGAATATACAGCAGCGTGAATATAACGCTGAGTACCAGGCTGATTGCGGAAACGATTACGCCTGCAAGGGCGACTCCGGAATGCTGGCCTGTTTTCACCAGGCTGATAATGCTCATAATCAGCCCTGCGATGGTGCAGACAATCGGGATAACGAGAAGCCAGCAGAAAACAGCGCCCATAATGCCGAATATGAAGGATTGTGGCAACAATGAATGCGACAATCAGAACGCCGGTCTTTTTCTTAAGGGCCATATTGAAGTACCGCATAACAGCTATATCGTAAATCTGAAGCATGTAATTAAAGCGGAGGGGAATGTGCAGGAGCTGGCGGACGGGACTGCCCTTACAATTTCCTGTTCCCGGAAGGAAGAATTCTGCAGAAGCTTTGCCAGGTATCTGGGCAGAAAATATAACAAAAAACAGTAATCAAAGATATATTTATACATATTTTTAACATTTATTCAAATTATATAACGGTTTCTTTTGAAAAAAACATATGTCCGTTACGCAAAGACACTACACTATAATAGTAAATGAAATAAAAATTATTTTTTGGCACCATTTTAGCAAAAACTATGCTATAATACAAAAGTCGCGTCCTGAATTTCAGGACATGACAACTTGTGGGTTGGAAATTTGATGCCTGGCTTAAGGAAAACAATTGAGCAAATTGTATGCGATTATGGATTGTATGCAATAAATAAAAATTGTTTATTTGATATCATTCCCCAAAATGTATTATCTTTTTCCTGGCCAATGCATCAAGTTTCTCCCCAACAGCCCACATTTTGATGCCAGGAATAATAAGGATTATTGTATCTGTTCAGTATCCTTACAGTTACAGATTATTTTTGCAGCGCTGCCGGTATGGCAGCGCTTTTTTTTCCTGCGGGGCGGGTTGGAGGAAGGAGAGACTTTGAAGCATAATCAAGCCTCCGGATGCCCTGGCTTGTGCAGAAGAAATGTCGGGAATATTGTTGCCTGAATCCATATAAAGCCTGGCAGCAGTACCGTCGTCTGGACTGTTACTAAGCCTGAGAATACGCCGTTGGAAGGATTTTGTTAAGATTTACAATTTCCCCATTTTGTGCTATATTTTATAGATGTATGCTTTCGGATTTGAAATGGGAATTACAAAGGAGAAACTGAACAATGGCAGAATTAACGCCGATGATGCAGCAATACATGGAAACCAAAAAGCAATATCCGGACTGTATCCTCTTTTACCGTCTTGGAGACTTTTATGAAATGTTTTTTGAGGATGCCCTGACAGCGTCCAGAGAACTGGAAATCACACTGACAGGGAAGAACTGCGGCCAGGAGGAGCGGGCGCCCATGTGCGGGGTCCCTTATCATGCGGTAGAAGGATATTTAAGCCGGCTGGTGAGCAAGGGCTACAAGGTTGCCATCTGTGAACAGATGGAGGATCCCAAGCTGGCCAAGGGGCTGGTTAAGAGAGAGGTGGTCCGGATTGTAACGCCCGGAACCAACCTGAATATCCAGGCCCTGGAGGAAAATAAAAATAATTATATTATGTGCATTGCCTACTTCGCCGGGAAAACAGGCATCTCCGTGGCGGATGTCACCACCGGCGATTATTATATGACCGAAGTGGAGGACAACAGGAAGCTTCTGGATGAGGTGATGAAATATGCGCCGTCCGAAATTATTTGCAATGATGCGTTTCTTGTAAGCGGCATGGAACTGGATGATTTGAAGGAGCGGCTGGGAATCGCCATTTATTCCCTGGAACCCCATTATTTCGACGATGATCTGTGCAGAAAATGCCTGATGAAGCATTTTGGCGTCAATTCGTTGTCGGGCCTGGGCGTGGAGGAATTCCCTAACGGGGTGATTGCGGCGGGATCGCTTCTTTCCTATTTATATGACACCCAGAAAATACCGCTGAGCCATTTTACCCATATTGAACCGTATCTGGTCAACAGGTATATGCTTCTGGACAGCTCCACAAGACGGAATCTGGAGCTGACGGAAACGCTGCGGGAAAAACAGAAGAGAGGCTCTCTTCTCTGGGTGCTTGATAAGACAAGGACAGCCATGGGGGCCAGAATGCTTAGAAGCTTCCTGGAACAGCCCCTGATCCATAAAAATGAAATGGAGGAACGGCTGGATGCCGTGGAGGCCTTCTGCAGCAATCCGGTGGCCAGGGATGAAATCCGGGAATACCTGAATCCTATCTACGATTTGGAGCGTCTGCTGGGAAAGGTGAGCTACAAGACGGCCAATCCCAGGGATTTGATCGCTTTCCGCAATTCTATGGAAATGCTCCCTCATATTAAAACCGTGCTGAAAGAGCTTCCGGGGACAGCCAATGAAAAAATAGAGCAGGAAATGGACGGCCTGGAGGATCTCTATCTTCTGATCTGTGACTCCATAGAGGAGGAGCCGCCCATTACCATCCGTGAAGGCGGAATGATCAAAGCAGGCTATAATGAGGACATCGATAATCTGCGCAGGGCGAAAACGGAGGGCAAGAACTGGCTGGCAGAGCTGGAAAATGCCGAAAGGGAGCGTACAGGCATTAAAAATCTGCGCGTTAAATACAACAAGGTATTCGGCTATTATCTGGAGGTGACCAAATCCTACCTGAACATGGTGCCGGAGGATTATATCAGGAAGCAGACGCTGACCAACGCGGAACGCTATACCCTGCCCCGGTTGAAGGAGCTGGAGGATACTATTTTAAATGCGGAGGATAAGCTCTGCACGCTGGAATATGATCTGTTCTGTGAAATCAGGGACCGGATAGCGGGAGAAATCGAAAGAATTCAGACTACCGCGAAAGCGGTGGCGAGGCTGGATGTATTCTGTTCCTTTTCCCTGGTGGCGGAGCAGAATCACTATGTCAGGCCGGTGCTGAACGAAAAGGGACAGATCAATATCAAGGACGGCCGCCATCCTGTGGTGGAAAAAATGATTGAGCATGATATGTTCATTCCCAACGATACCTATCTGGACAATAATTCCCACCAGATAGCCGTAATTACGGGACCGAACATGGCGGGCAAATCCACATACATGCGCCAGACAGCGCTTATAGTGCTGATGGCCCAGGTGGGAAGCTTTGTCCCTGCAAGACAGGCGGCCATCGGAATCGTTGACCGTATTTTTACCCGTGTCGGGGCATCGGACGATCTGGCCAGCGGCCAGAGTACCTTTATGGTAGAAATGAGCGAGGTGGCCAATATCCTGCGCAATGCCACCAGAAACAGTCTGCTTATCCTGGATGAAATCGGAAGGGGAACCTCAACCTTTGACGGGCTGAGCATCGCCTGGGCGGTGATTGAGCATATCAGCAACCGCAAGCTCCTGGGGGCAAAAACGCTGTTTGCCACCCATTATCATGAGCTGACCGAGCTGGAAGGCAAGATGAATAACGTGAATAATTACTGTATCGCCGTTAAGGAAAAAGGGGATGATATTGTTTTCCTGCGTAAGATTATCAAGGGTGGCGCGGATAAGAGCTACGGCATCCAGGTGGCGAGGCTGGCCGGGGTGCCCGATATGGTGATTGACCGGGCCAAGGAAATTGTGGAGCAGCTCAGCGATAACGACATTACGGAGAAGGTTCAGAGCATTTCCATAGTGGACGGGGGCGCGCCTGCCAGAAAGCAGGAGCATTATGACGAGTTGGATCTGGAGCAGATATCCCTGTTCGATACGGTGACCGATGCGGATGTGCTGGACGAACTGAAAAACGTGGAGGTGAGTACCATGACCCCGCTGGATGCCCTGAATACCCTGTACCGCCTGCAGAACAAGCTGAAAAACAGATGGTAGGCAGCAGTGTCCCCGCAGGCTGCCGGGCAATTGCGGGCCAAGGCAGGACAGCGGTGAAGAAAGGAGACACAGATGGCGGAAATCAAACTGCTGGATAGCAGCACCATAGATAAAATAGCGGCGGGCGAAGTGGTGGAACGGCCATCCAGCGTGGTAAAGGAGCTGGTGGAGAACGCCATGGACGCAGGCGCAAAGGCAGTAACCGTGGAAATCAGGGATGGCGGCTGTTCTTTTATCCGCGTTACGGACAACGGGGGCGGAATTGAAAAGGAACAGGTGCGAAAGGCATTTTTCCGCCATGCCACCAGCAAAATCCGTTCGGTTGAGGATCTGTACCGGGTAAGAAACCTGGGGTTTCGGGGCGAGGCGCTTTCCAGCATCGCTGCGGTTTCCATGGTGGAGCTGATCACAAAGACGAAGGAAGAACTGACGGGAGTCCATTACCGCCTGGAAGGGGAAAAGGAACGGGATTTTTCAGAGGTAGGCGCACCGGAAGGCACAACCATCATTGTCAGGGAGCTTTTCTTTAATACGCCTGTCAGGAAAAAATTTCTGAAATCCCCGGCCACGGAGGGCAGCTATATATCAGATTTGATGGAGCATATGGCGCTTTCCAGGCCCGATGTGGCTTTTCAGTTTATGATGAACGGGCAGGTCAGGTTCCATACCTCCGGCAACGGAGATCTGAAGGAAATTGTCTACCGCATTTACGGAAGGGAGATTGTAAAGGAACTGATTCCTTTTTCCGTAAAAGAGGAGGGAATAGAAGTGGAAGGCTTCCTGGGAAGCCCTTCCGTGGTTCGCTCCAATAGAAATTTTGAATTTTTCTTTGTGAATGGAAGATACATTAAGAGCCCTCTGCTTTCCAAGGGACTGGAGGCAGGCTACAAGGCTTATCTGATGCAGCACAAGTTCCCTTTTGCGCTGCTGCACATCAATATGGATACGGAACGGATTGACGTGAATGTCCATCCTTCCAAAATGGAAATACGGTTCCATGATCAGCCAGGCCTGTACGCCTTTCTGGAAGAACAGGTGCGCACAGCCTTAAGACGCCGTGAAATGATACCGGATGTGACGTTTGCTGACACGAAAGAAAAGAAAAGGGCGGATGAGAAAAAGGCGGATGAGAAAAAGGAATCGCCCAAAGTTCAAACCGCTCAAAGCCAACAGGCGGCGCAGCCTGCACCTGCGGCGGAAACGGTTCAGGCGCAGGTGGTTAAGAAAGCTGCATCGGTCCGGCAGCAGGCGCCCGATGCCGGATTAAATATATCAACAGAAACAGTTGCTGCGGCTGCCCCGGTTGAAGCGGCCGCAGAACGCGCCGCTGTTTCGCCGCCTTCCCGCCCAAAGCCGGAGGCTCCGCAGCCCTTTGAGACTCAGCGGCTTGGCCGTATGCTTCAGGAAGAAGAAGGGCAGTATACGGTAAAGGATGTCAGACAGATGGAGCTTTTCGAAGAAAAGCTGCTTACTAAAGAGGCGGTGCAGAGCTACCGGATATTGGGACAGGTATTTGATACCTACTGGATTGCGGAATACGAGGAAAAGCTTCTCTTTATCGACCAGCATGCAGCCCATGAAAAGGTGAAGTACGAAGCCCTGATAAATAAGCTGGAAAACGGAAGCGTTGACAGCCAGATGCTCACGCCGCCTATCGTTTTGAACCTGTCGGCAAGGGAAGCCCATCTTCTCGAGGAGTATTCTTCCTATTTTGCGCAGCTGGGCTTCGAAATCGAGGAATTCGGCGGTAATGCCTATGCAGTACGTTCCGTACCGTGCGACCTTTACGGACATTGTGAAAAAGAATTCCTGGAGGCTATACTGGATGAACTGGAGGAAGAACCGCCTCACGGCGCGCCAAAGGCAATCGCCGAAAAGCTGGCCTCCATGGCCTGTAAGTCTGCGGTAAAGGGTAATCACTCCATGTCACGGGAGGAAATGGCTTCGCTGCTTGAACAGCTGCTGCAGCTGGAGAATCCCTACCATTGCCCTCACGGCAGGCCTACGATTATTACTATGAGCAAATATGAACTGGAAAGAAAATTCAAAAGGATTATTTAAATTTACGCGGAGAAGGGAGTCAATATGGAAGAAAAGCAGAAAAAAGAACCTCTTATCATTCTGACAGGCCCCACCGCCGTGGGAAAGACGGCCCTGTCCCTGAAGCTGGCACAGAAGCTTCAGGGAGAAATTATCTCTGCGGATTCCATGCAGGTATACCGGCATATGGACATTGGATCGGCCAAAATCCTGCCCTCAGAAATGCAGGGCATTCCCCATCATTTGATCGATGTCCTGGAACCGGAGGACGAGTTTAATGTGGTTACCTTCCAGAAAATGGCGAAGCAGGCCATTTCCGATATCCGCAGCCGGGGGAAAATCCCCATTATTACAGGAGGCACTGGCTTTTACATCCAGTCGGTCCTGTATGATATTGACTTTACGGAAAATCCGGAGGATGACGCCTGCCGCAGGACGCTTGAGCAGACTGCGGAGGAAAAAGGGCCGGAATATCTTCACAAAATGCTGGCGGCCGTGGACAGGGAAGCGGCGGAGCAGATACATGCCAACAATGTAAAGCGTGTGATCCGCGCCCTGGAATATTATCTATCCACCGGAGAAAAGATATCTGCTCACAATGAGCAGGAACGGAAAAAACAGGCGGCATACAATGCCTGCTATTTCGTATTGAATGATAAACGGGAAGCCATTTATGACCGCATAGATAAAAGGGTGGACGATATGCTGGCCAAAGGGTTGCTGGAAGAGGTGCGCGGCCTGAAGGAACGGGGCTGCAGCAGACAGCTGGTTTCCATGCAGGGGCTGGGCTATAAGGAAATCCTGGGCTTTCTGGAAGGAGAGTACGATCTGGAAAGAGCCGTTTATCTGATAAAAAGAGATACCAGACATTTTGCCAAACGGCAGTTAACCTGGTTCCGCAGGGAAAAGGATGTAATCTGGGTGGAAAAGCCGGATTTTGCATCGGAAGAGGACATGCTTTCATTTATGCTGGAAAGCTGCGTGCAAAGGGGCCTGGTGGAGTAAGGAGGCCCGGAATGCCTGTGGTATTTCAGGTTTTGTATGGTAAGGAACAAGGAAACTGTCCAGCAGGCTGACGCTTTTGCTGTGAAGGAACTGAACAGTTATAAAATAAGAAGAAAAAGAAGAAAAAATATCCGCCGCCGTAATTGCGGAAAGAAATGAGGAGACATGAAGGAAAGCAATATTTCAGATTTTTACCGGGAAATGGGAATCAGTGAACCGGTGCTCAGGTTCGGTGAGCAGGTGCTTAAGGAACTGAAGGGACGGTTTGAAGAAATAGATGAAACTGCGGAATATAACCAGTTGAAGGTATTAAAGGCCATGCAGGAAAATAAGGTGAGCGAGGCCTGCCTGCTGGGCACCACCGGCTATGGCTATAATGATTTGGGAAGAGAGACATTGGAGTCCGTATATGCCGCTGTTTTCCATACGCAGGATGCGCTGGTCAGGCCCCAGATTACCTGCGGCACCCATGCGCTTGCCCTGGCGCTCATGAGCAACCTGCGGCCCGGAGACGAGCTGCTTTCCCCTGTGGGAAAGCCCTATGACACGCTGGAAGAGGTCATCGGCATCAGGGAGTCCAGAGGCTCCCTGAAGGAATACGGCATCAGCTACCGTCAGGTTGATCTTCTGCCGGACGGGGGCTTTGATTATGAAAATATTGAAAAGGCCCTGAATGAACGCACCAGGCTTGTGACCATACAGCGCTCCAAAGGTTATCAGACAAGGCCCACGCTGTCCGTAAAGCGCATCGGCGAGCTGATCGCGTTCATCAAAAGCAGAAAGCCGGACTGTATCTGCATGGTGGACAACTGCTATGGAGAATTTGTGGAGCGCATGGAGCCAACGGATGTGGGCGCTGATATGTGTGTCGGCTCCCTGATTAAAAACCCCGGCGGCGGCCTGGCACCCATCGGCGGCTATATTGCCGGCACCAGGGAATGCGTGGAAAACGCGGCCTGCCGCCTGACCTCTCCGGGGCTTGGCAAGGAGGTGGGCGCGTCATTGGGCATCCTGCCCCAGTTTTACCAGGGACTGTTCCTTGCTCCTACGGTTACGGCCAGCGCTCTGAAGGGGGCCATTTTTGCCGCCAATATTTATGAACGTCTGGGCTTCGGCGTAGTCCCTGACGGGAAGGAGAGCAGGCATGACATTATCCAGGCGGTCACCTTCGGAAATCCTGAAGGCCTGATTGCCTTCTGCGAAGGGATCCAGGCGGCCGCGCCGGTGGACAGCTTCGTGCGTCCCGAACCCTGGGATATGCCGGGCTATGACAGCCAGGTTATCATGGCGGCCGGTGCGTTCGTTTCCGGTTCTTCCATAGAACTGAGCGCAGACGGCCCCCTCAAACCGCCCTATGCGGTCTATTTTCAGGGCGGCCTGACCTGGCCCCATGCAAAATTCGGCATATTAAAATCCCTTCAGCGCTGTGTGGGGGCGAAAGCCGTCCAATTGCCGCACTAAAGCGATTCTTCTCCTGACGTATCCGCGGGGAACGTGTCAATCGCTGTCGAACAGGGCGAAATTTTTTACTTTTAGATTCTATACATGGATCTGGAAGTATGCTAATATAGGTAATGGCAACAAATACAAAGGATGAATGATGAAGAAAATGAAAAGTAAAAACGGATGGACCTGTCTGCTGCTTGTTCTGGCCGGAATTGTACTGGGAGGCTTCGTTGGAAGCCTGTTTCCCGCAAGCTTCATGAATTTCGGACAGACCTTCGGGTTTACAAGCCCGCTTATCCTGGATTTCGGGATACTGAGCATCACCTTTGCGCTGACGATCAAAATTACAATAGCAAGCATACTGGGGATAGTGATTGCATTGCTGATTTACCGTATTCTTTGAAAAGCCGCGGGCTTATGCTGTAAAAGTGAGTACATACAGGCGGCCGTACCCGTGAGGAGCGTTCGGAAACGTGAAGAAACGGGGAATTAAATGAATCAAACGAATCAAAAAGAACCATGCTATGAAGAGATGAAGCCCTATGAAAAATTTATGGCAAAGGGGCCGGAATATCTCTCCGAAGAGGAACTGCTCGCCATCATTATCTGGACCGGCACCAGAACCATGGATGCCCTGCAGCTGGCAAAGCAGGTGCTTGCCCTCAGCAAGGGCAGGGAAAAAGGGCTGCTCGGCCTGCAGCATCTGTCCGTCGGGGACCTTTGCAAGGTCAACGGCATCGGCCAGGTGAAGGCGGTGAAAATCAAATGCCTTATTGAGCTGTCACGCAGGCTGGCTATGGCGGATACTCGTGAGAGATTACAGTTTACCAAACCGGAAACTGTGGCAGACTATTATATGGAACGACTGAGGGGAAAGGAAACGGAGGAAGTGATTCTTGTGATGACAGACAACAAGAACCGCCTGATCTGTGACAGGACACTGTCCAAGGGCACCGTCAACTGTTCCCTGGTATCGCCCCGGGAGATTTTCCTTATGGCGATGGAATACCATGCTGTACATATCCTGCTGATCCATAATCATCCCAGCGGAGATGCCTCTCCCAGCAGACAGGATATTGAAATTACGAAACATCTGGCCCAGCTTTGCGGCATGATGCAGCTGCCCCTGACCGATCATATCATAGTGGGTGATAACTGCTATGTAAGCTTCAGGGAGTCCGGCCTGTTGAAATAAGGAAGGAGAAAATCATTTTGTCTACGAATGCTTTTGGAATCGATTTAGGTACGAGCAACATTAAGATTTACAGCGCGGCGGATGACAAGATCATGATTGAAAAAAACATGATCGCCGTGCAGAACAAGAAGACCGTTTTCGCTTATGGGGATTCCGCCTATGAAATGTATGAAAAGGCTCCCGGCAATATCCAGATTTCCTATCCGCTCTGCAACGGCGTTATCGCCGATATTAAGAATATGGAAACTCTGATCCGTTTTTTTGTGACGGATATGTCCGGAGGCAATATCAAGCCTGCCGACTTCTATATTGCGGTGCCTACCGATATTACGGAGGTGGAGAAGCGCGCCTTTTACGATCTGATTAAGGACGCCAATGTAAAGGCCCGTAAAATCATGGTGGTGGAAAAGGCGGTGGCAGACGGCCTGGGCCTTGATATCGACGTAAAGAATTCCCAGGGCGTCCTGGTAGTTAACGTGGGCTATGATACCACGGAGGTTTCCATCCTTTCACTGGGAGGCATCGTACTCAGCCGTCTGATCAAGACGGGCGGTCTGAAGTTCGACGAAGCTATCCGCAGCGCGGTCCGCAAGGAATACGGCCTGCTGATCGGCGGCAAAACAGCGGAGGGCATTAAAAAATCCCTGGCTGAGCTGGAAGAAGCGGGAACAGGCGCGGAAGTATTCGGAAGAGATATCGTGACCGGACTTCCCGTTGAACGGGAAATCCCTACGGAGCTGGTGGTTTCCTGCCTGGAAGAGCATTTTAATTCGATTATTGACTGTGTAAAGGTAATTCTGGAACGTACGCCTCCGGAACTGGGAGCGGACATTTACCGTCACGGCATTTATCTTACCGGCGGCGCATCCCAGATCAGCCATCTTGCGGATATGCTTGGCAAGAGCACAGGCCTGCGTGTCAATGTGGCGGAACGCCCCATTGAAAGCGTTGTTCTCGGACTTTCCAAGGTTCTGAACGAGGAAAACTATAAATCAGTTGCCTATGCAATTGAAGGGATGGGTAAATGAGTCCTGTAATCAAGAAGAAAAGAAACAAATTCACACTGCCCGGCAAGTATCTTCTTATGATTTTATCTGCGGTCTGTGTGATTCTTATGATAGTCACTTTCAGAACAGATCTGTTTGAAGGGCCTCTCAGGGCCGCCGCGGGCTATGTGGTGGTACCCTTTCAGAAGGGCATTGCCTCCGTAGGCGGATATATGTATGACCGGGCGGAGGAGATGGGGCAGCTGAAGGCTGTGCTGGAGGAAAACCAGAAACTGAAGGAGCAGGTGGATGAGCTGACAATGGAAAACGCCCAGCTCCAGCAGGATAAATATGAGCTTGCCAGCTTAAGGGAGCTTTATGATATTGATAAGGCAACCTCGGATTATGAGAAAATGGGAGCGAGAGTTATCGCAAGCGACTCCAGCAACTGGTTTTATTCTTTTACGATTGACAAAGGCTCCGACGACGGCATACAGGTGGACATGAATGTGCTCGCAGGCAGCGGCCTGGCGGGCCGGGTTGTCAGCGTCGGCCCCAATTATGCAAGGGTGCTTTCGATTATCGCTGATAATTCCAATATTTATGGAACCGTACTTTCCACCTCCGCTAACCTGATGGTTTCCGGAAACCTGCAGTCGGTGATGTCGGATGGGGTAATCCGTTTTGACCAGCTCTCCGATAAGGAAGACAAGGTATCGGAAGGGGATAAGGTAGTAACCTCGAACATAAGCAGTAAATATCTTTCAGGAATTCCCATCGGCTTCATCAGCTCCATCAATACGGCCCCCAACAATATGACTAAATGGGGCTATATTACACCGGCCGTGGATTTCCAGCACATTCAGGAGGTCCTGGTGATTATGGAGCTGAAGCAGCCGGTTCCGGATAAGGAATAGGGAGGAGGAAGCTTTTGAAACGAAATATTATCTCCGTTTTTCTTATTCTGTTCTGCTTTATCCTCCAGTCCAGCGTGCTGCCTGCCGTTGCGTTCAGCGGTATCAAGCCGAACCTGCTTATCATACTGGTAGCGGCCTACGGTTTTATGAACGGTGAAAAAAACGGAGTGCTGATTGGCTTTTTCTGCGGCCTTCTTGCAGACATTTTCAGCGGGAATGTAATAGGCCTTTATGCGCTGCTTTATATGCTGACCGGCTACGTCAACGGCACCTTCCAGAGGATGTTTTATCCGGAGGATATCAAGCTGCCGTTGATTCTGATTTTAGTAAGTGATATCGGCTATAATTTCGTATGCTATTGTCTGCTGTTCCTGTTGAGGGGACGGCTTGAACTGGGGTATTATTTCCTGCATGTGATACTGCCGGAAGCCGTATATACGATAGTGATAGCCTTTGCGGTATATCCGCTGCTTCTGCTGATACATAAAAGGCTGGAAGCCGTGGAAAAAAGGAGTATGGAATAATTGTTTGAGAGATTCAGAGACAACTTTTTTAACTTTATAAACTCCAGGCTGATTGTACTGACTCTTGTTGTGCTTCTTATGGGCGGCGTTCTGATTCACAGGGTTTTCGTCCTGCAGATCGTCAACGGGGAAAATTACCTGAACGAATTTTCCCTGAAGATCAAAAAGGAACGCTCCATTCCCAGCTCCCGGGGTAAGATTTTCGATCGGAACGGCAAGCTTCTTGCCTACAATGATCTTGCTTACTCCGTGACCATAGAGGATGTGTATGAATCAGATAAGAACAAAAACAAAAATCTGAATGCCACGCTGCTGGAAACCATCCACATTATTGAAGGCAACGGGGACAGCGTTATCAGTGATTTTAACATTTTTTTAGATAAAAACGGGGAGTATGCCTTCAGCGTGTCGGATACGAAGCTGCTTCGTTTCCTGGCGGATATTTACGGACATGCTTCCATTGACAGCCTGAAGGAAAAGGAAAAAAATGCCACGCCTCAGGATGTGATAGATTTTATGGCCACCAATTATGGTATCGGCGAACGGACGGATCCGGATGACAGAACTACCTTTGTACCCGGAAAAGGCTATACGAAGGAAGAGGTATTGAAGCTTGTCATTATCCGCTATGCCATGAGTGCCAACAGCTTCCAGAAATACATACCCACAACCATTGCCACGGATGTGAGCGAGAAAACGGTAGCGGCGGTCAAGGAGAACAATGATGCGCTGCTGGGGATTGATATTGCGGAGGATACCATAAGACGGTATGTGGACGGCACCTATTTTTCCCATATAATCGGCTATACCGGAAAGATTTCCTCAGAGGAGCTTAAGAGCCTGAATGAAGAAACGAGTCAGGGCGGGGATGATGAGGGACGGTATGAAATGAATGATACCGTAGGGAAATCCGGAATTGAAAAGGTGATGGAAACCTATCTGCAGGGTGAGAAGGGCCGGGAAACCATTTACGTGGATAACCTTGGCAAGGAAATTGATTCGGAGGGACGGGTGGAGCCTGTCGCCGGAAATGATGTTTATCTCTCCCTGGATGCCGATCTCCAGGAGGCTATATATAATATCCTGGAGCAGAGCATTGCCGGCCTGCTTCTTGAAAAAATTGAAAATATCAAGGAATTCAATCTGGCGCCCAATGCAAAGACCTCCGGTATAAGGATTCCGATAGATGATGTATATTTTGCACTGTTCAATAACAATGTAATCAATCTGGACCATCTGGCCTCTCCTCAGGCAGAGGAAAACGAAAAAGCGGTCTATGAGGCCTTCCGCCAGAAGAAGGAAAAGGTATGGAACTGGCTGACACAGGAACTGTATCAGGACAGGACTCCTTATAATCAGCTGAAGGAAGAGTATCAGAGCTATGAAAGCTATATCGTAACCAATCTTCTTATTAATGATACCAGGGTTCTGAAGGTGGATACTTCCGATGAGGTTTACAGGACATGGACGGAAGAGGAAACGATTTCCCTGAGTGAATTCCTGGAATATGCCATTGCCCAGAACTGGGTGGACGTGAGCCGTCTGGATATGGATATGCAGTATGCGGATTCTTCTGAGGTTTTCGACCGCCTGGCGGAATATATCAGCCAGGAGCTGGAAAAGACATCCTTTTATAAAAAATTGTATAAATATATGATCCGGGATAATTCAATCAGCGGGAAACAGGTATGCCTGGTACTGATTGAGCAGCAGATTGTTTCTGTTTCTGAGGAACAGCGCGCGGCCCTGGAAAATGGCAGTGTTTCCGCATATCAGTTTATGCGGAAGCTAATTGAAAACCTGCAGATTACGCCTGCACAGCTGGCGCTTGATCCTTTTTCAGGCTCCTGCGTTGTGGTGGATCCCAATACCGGCGAGGTGCTGGCGCTTGTCAGCTATCCCAGCTATGATAATAATAAGCTGGCAAACGGCATTGATGCGGAGTATTATGCGTCGCTTCAGAATGATTTGTCCCTGCCTTTGTGGGACTATGCGACGCAGATGCGCTCGGCGCCAGGGTCTACCTATAAAATGGTGGTTGCTTCCGCCGCGCTTATGGATGGTATCATCAATCTGTCCAGCACGGTAGACTGTGTGGGAACCTTTACACGGTACTCTGATATTGTCATGAGATGCTGGAACAGATCCGGCCACGGCAATCTGAACGTAACCGAGGCAATCACGCATTCCTGCAACTATTTCTTCTATGAAATGGGCTACCGTTTTGGCCAGTCAGGAGATCCGGAGAGCGGTACAGACTTCAATCTGGCGAATGAACGGATGCGTGAGTATGCGGATCTTTACGGGTTGACGGAAAAATCCGGCATCGAAATTGAAGAATCCGCACCCCAGTTTTCCCTTGTCAACCCTTCCCAGTCCGCTATCGGGCAGGGCGAGCATAACTACACTACCGTAGGGCTTGCCAGATATGTGGCGACAGTTGCCAACAGCGGTACCTGTTATAACCTGAGCCTGCTTGATAAAGTAACGGATCGAAGCGGAAACCTGCTGAAAGACTTTTCACCGGAAGTACGCAATACCATAGAAATGCCGACCTCCTACTGGGATGCCATTCACCGCGGTATGCGCGGTGTGGTGGAGGCCAAAAAGTATTTTGTTGATTCAGGCATCATTGCCGCCGGTAAGACAGGTACGGCTGAGGAAAGCAAGACACGGCCGCCGCATGCCTTATTCGTGGGCTATGCGCCCTTTGACAAACCGGAAATCGCCCTCGCCACCAGAATCGGAAACGGTTATTCCTCCGATTATGCGGCGCAGATTTCCTGTAAGGTAATGCAGTACTACTTTAACCCGGAAAAGGAAGAAGAAATTATCAGCGGCACCGCAAACCATCTTGAGGCGGTTACCTCTGCAGGAGACTGATAACCGATGCGTGCCGGAACACACTGACGGGAGCAGGATTGAAGTTTTCAATTCCCTTAAGCAAAGGTGTGCAAGGGCACACAGACGGGAGTAAGCGATGAAAAATGCCGTAATTGTTAAAAGCTTTCAGAACGGGCTTATCCTGTATCTGGACAAAGAAATAGAATTCGAAGAGCTGCTGGAAGAGGTGGCGGCAAAATTTAAGGAATCGGAGCGCTTCTTCAAGGATGCCGCCGTGGCGGTATCCTTTGTGGGACGCAGCCTGACTCTGGAAGAGGAAACCAGGCTGGTGGAAGCCATTATGGACAATTCCAGCCTGAACATCACCTGCATTGTAGGCAGGGATGAAGAAACCGAGAGGTTTTATGCCAGGGCCCTGGAGTGCGTCGGAAGAAAGAAGGCGCAGGAGGAATCTGCCGGGCAGTTCTACCGGGGAACCCTGAGGAAGGGACAGATTCTGGAAACCGAATCAAGCATAATAGTTCTGGGAGATGTCAATCCGGGATCCAGCGTGATTTCGGCCGGAGACATCGTCGTACTGGGAAGCCTGCGCGGCAATGCCTATGCGGGCGGCAGCGGACGATCGGAGCATTATGTGGCAGCGCTTGAAATGGCCCCGCAAAAAATTAAAATCGGGGATTTCAAATATATTACCAATGAAAAAAGTAAATGGGCCTTCGGGTCCAAAAGGGAGGAACGGACAGACGGGAATCCCGGAGGAATACAGCCGCAGATGGCTTATGTGGAAAATAACAGCATAATCCTGAAACCAATTACGAATGAATTACTGAACGCCCGCTGAAAAAGGGACGCTCAGGGGACAAATATTTCTCACCGGAGGTATTTGCATGAGTGAAGTAATTGTTGTTACGTCAGGAAAAGGCGGTGTGGGCAAAACGACCACGTCCGCAAACGTAGGGACCGGCCTGGCTGCCATGGGCAAAAAAGTCGTTCTGATAGATACCGATATAGGTCTTCGGAATCTGGATGTGGTCATGGGGCTGGAAAACCGGATCGTATACAATCTGGTGGATGTGGTTGAAGGCAACTGCCGTGTAAAGCAGGCATTAATCAAGGACAAGCGCTACAGCAGCCTGTATCTGCTTCCTTCCGCCCAGACCAGGGACAAAACATCCGTCAATGAAAGCCAGATGATCAAACTGATTGAGCATCTGAAAAGCCAGTTTGATTACATCATTCTTGACTGTCCGGCAGGCATTGAACAGGGCTTTAAGAATGCCATAGCCGGCGCGGACCATGCGCTTGTTGTCACTACGCCGGAGGTTTCCGCCATCCGCGATGCGGATCGCATCGTCGGCCTGCTGGAAGCCCATGAATTTTCAAAAATCGACCTGGTCATCAACCGTATGCGCTTTGATATGGTGAGAAGAGGAGATATGATGACGCCTGATGACGTGGTTGACATACTCTCCATTCCACTTATTGGTATTGTGCCGGACGATGAAAATGTGGTTATTGCCACCAACCAGGGCGAACCGCTTGTAGGGAACAACACGCTGGCAGGACAAGCCTATCAGAATATCTGCCTCAGAGTCCTGGGAAAGGAAGTGCCATTCCTGGATCTGGAACATCCGGTCTCCTTGTGGGCAAGGTTTACCGGAATATTTCATAAGAGTCAGGAGGGGCGGATATCATGAGATTACCTAATTTATTCAAAAAGAAGAGTTCCAGGGAAATTGCAAAGGACAGGCTTAAAATCCTTCTTATCTCAGACCGGGCCGGCTGTTCGCCTGAAATGCTGGATATGATTAAACAGGATATCGCCAAGGTTATTTCCAAGTACATGAAAATAGACACAAACAATATGGAAATCCAAATCAGTAAATCCACCATCCGGGGCAGAGGCAAAAACCCGACCCTGTATGCGGACATTCCAATCCTGGATCTCCATAACTAGCTCGGATACACTGTCTGCCGTACATTTCCGGTGCGGCGGACCGGAGGAAAGAATGCTGAAAAGATACAAACTAAGAAATTACGACTTTAAACTGATTCTGCTGGTGCTTGCCATATCCATAATCGGTATTATGGCTGTGGGAAGCGCTAAGGAATCTCTGCAGAGCAAGCAGATTGCCGGTGTGGCGATGGGAATTGTCCTCATGATATTCATTTCATTGATTGACTATTCCCAGCTGCTTCGGCTATACTGGTTCTATTATATTTTTTCCATAAGTATACTGGTTGCGGTTTTGATATGGGGAGAAAAGGTGAACGGCGCCAGGCGGTGGATCGATATTCCGCATCTGTTTCAGTTCCAACCGTCAGAAATTGCAAAAATTTTATTGATTTTATTCTATGCACAGTTTATTATGAAATATAAGGAGAAGTTTAATACATTTAAAATACTTCTCTTGTGTGTGGTGTTGATGCTGCCGGCTATTATTCTTGTATACAAAGAGCCTAACCTGTCCACGACAATTCTGTACTGCATTATTTTCTGCGTACTGATGTTTGTGGGCGGCCTTAATTACAAAATAATAGGAGGAGTTTTAGCTGTGGTTGTGCCGTCTCTGGCGATCGCTTTTTATCTGGTGATGCAGCCCGGACAGCAGCTGATTGAGAATTATCAGCTGACCCGTATCCTGGCATGGCTGAATCCGGAGAAATATGCGGATGCCGAGGCCTATCAGCAGCTCAATTCGGTGATGGCTATAGGTTCGGGCCAATTATGGGGGAAAGGCCTGAATAACAATGTAATAGCGTCAGTAAAGAACGGCAATTTCATTTCAGAACCTGAGACAGACTTTATTTTTGCCGTAATCGGGGAAGAGATGGGGTTCGTGGGCGCCTGTATTGTGATTGTACTGCTCATGCTTATCGCATTGGAATGCATTTCCATTGCCAGAACAGCCAAGGACACCTCCGGAATGATAATTGCTTCCGGTATGGCCGCGGTGATAGGCTTCCAGAGCTTTATGAATATCGCGGTAACCACAATGATTATGCCGAATACAGGAATTCCGCTTCCCTTTGTCAGCAACGGTATGACGTCTCTGCTGAGTCTGTTTATAGGAATGGGATTCGTACTGAACGTTCGATTACAGAGAAAAAATTTATACTAGTATAGGAGAAGGTTGCTATGAATATTGCATTGATTGCGCATGACGCAAAGAAAAAGCTTATGCAGAACTTCTGCATTGCTTACAGAGGAATTTTGACTAAAAACGAGCTTTTTGCTACGGGTACGACAGGAAGGCTGATTGAAGAAGTGACCAATCTGAACGTCCACAAGTTTCTTGCCGGGCATTTGGGAGGCGAACAGCAGATAGGGGCACAGATTGAACACAATGAAATCGATCTTGTAATTTTCCTCCGGGATCCGCTGACACCCAAGTCCCATGAACCGGATGTCAATAATGTGGTGCGCTTGTGTGATATCCATAATATTCCGCTTGCTACCAATCTTGCAACTGCAGAACTGTTAATCAAATCACTTGACAGAGGGGATTTGGAATGGCGTGAAATGTACAAGTAATCTGAAGAAGAAATTCCTTGCCAGGGCAGCCTGTGTCTGTTTGCTGTTTTCAGTGTCCGCCGGGACGCTTGGCGGCTGCGGCAATAAGGAAATACCCTTTGCCTATAACCCCAATTATGAGGTATCCAGCTATCGGGTTGTAAATGAAGTATCCAGCGTTGTTGCTTCTTCCTTTGCAGAGAACCTCTGTGTGGTGAACAGTGATGTGGGAACCGACAACCAGGCTGTTGACATGACGGAAGCCACGTCAGCCGGACTTTTTGATCTTAACAGCAATAAAGTCATGTATGCCAAGAATATTCACGAAAGGCTCCAGCCGGCCAGCCTGACCAAAATTATGACTGCGCTGGTTGCGCTTAAGTACGGCAATCCGGACGATTTAATCACGGTAACCGATGAAGCGGCCATTACGGAATCTGGCGCTGCCCTTTGTGGCTTGAAGACGGGAGATCAGCTGACCCTGAACCAGGCGCTGCATGCCCTGCTCATCCATTCCGCCAACGATGCCGCAGCAGCCATTGCTGTTCATATCGGAGGGAGCCTGGACGGCTTTGCGGAGCTGATGAACCAGGAAGCACTGGCAATCGGAGCGACAAACAGCCATTTTGTGAATCCTCACGGACTGACTGAGGACAATCATTATGTTACGGCATATGATTTGTATCTGATATTTAATGAAGCATTAAAGAATGACCTGATAAACGAAATCATTCATATGACCAGTTATGAAACGGTTTTTATGGACAAGGACGGCAAGTCCAAAACCTTTTCCTTTACGACAACCAATCAGTACCTGAAAGGGACTTACAAAGCGCCGGAGCAGGTCACTGTTATCGGAGGAAAGACGGGAACGACCAGCGCGGCCGGAAACTGCCTGATCCTTCTCTCCAAGGACACCTCAGGGAATCCTTATATTTCCGTAATTCTACATTCTTCGGACAGGGCTGTTCTCTATACGGAGATGACAGAGCTTTTAAATGTAATTAATTAAAAAGGTTGTTTTTTAATCAGATATCAACTATAATAATATCATATTTAAAAGGCGTGTAAGAATCGCCAATTTACTTTAGGAGGGATTACAATGGTTCAGTTAATCGTAGGCAAGAAGGGGAAAGGCAAGACAAAACAATTATTGGATAAAGTAAACACCGAAGTAAAAGAAGTCTCCGGAAATATTGTCTATCTGGACAAAAGTACGAAGCATATGTTTGAACTGAATAACAAGGTAAGGCTGATTGATGTTTGTGAATTCATGGTGGAGAACAGCTCCGAATTTATCGGTTTTATCTGCGGTATCATTTCCCAGGACCGTGACCTTGAAAAGATGTTTTTAGACAGCTTCCTGAAGATCGCCTGTCTGGGTGATGATGGTGATATCCTTCCGGTAGTTGAAAAGTTGGAAAAAGTCAGTGAAAGTTTTGGCGTTGATTTCGTTCTCAGTGTTTCTAAGGACGAGCAGGAATTGCCCGAAAGCCTGAAATCGAAGATTATTGTATCTCTTTAAAATAAAGGATAAAAGCCTCGGATGCTTTCCGGGGCTTTTTTAAACGGATTGTTGCCGCAGGAAGGCACCAGCGGAAGCAGCTGGAGGCACCGGCGGAGAAAATGAAAAAAGTGACCCGGAGGAATGTGGATTGGCTGGCAGGAATAACGGTAAAATCAGACAATACAGGAAACCGCTGAATATTAATCTGGGGATAATTATCTTTAGTGTTATTTTCATCTATATTGTTATCTGCGTTTTCCTTTACTTTACGGATAAACATATTATGGGGTACGAGGTAAAGACGGGTTCTCTTTCCGTCGGCAATGTATATCAGGGAATCGCGCTCAGACAGGAAACCATTGTCATGAGCACTGATTCTGGATACATAAATTACTATGCGAGGGAAGGGGAAAGAGTCGGTTCCGGCAAGCTGGTGTGCAGCATCGATGAAAGCGGCCAGCTCAAGGAGCTGTTCGATGCCAATAAGGCGGATGATACGCAGCTGTCTGACAGCGATCTTTCCGATATCCGGAGTGAAATTACAGGCTATATGAACGGCTTTGACAGGAAACAGTTTTCCGGGGTATATGATTTCAAATACTCTCTGGAGGGTACGGCGCTGAAGCTTGCCAACATCAATGTGCTGCAGGATCTGCAGTCGCTGAATTCTTCCGCCTCTTCCCTGATAACGCTCTGCAGCGCGCCGGTTTCCGGCATTGTGGTTTATTCCACTGATGGCTTCGAGGCGATTTCGGCGGATCAGATTACCGCTGATATGTTTGACAGGGAGAAGTATGAGAAGAAGCAGCTGATAAATAATGACCTTGTGGCGGCGGGAGATGCGCTGTACAAGCTCTCCACGGATGAAAACTGGTCTATTGTCATCCAGATGGATGCGGAGCGTGCGCAGGAGCTTCTGGAGGAAGACTATGTACAGGTACGTTTCCTGAAAAACCAGTTCAGTTCCTGGGCCAAAGTGAATGTGCTCAATAATGCGGACGGGAATACTTACGTAAAGCTTGACTTCAATAATTCCATGATAACCTTCTGTGCGGACCGCTTTATTGATATTGAACTGGTTACCAAAGAGGAACAGGGGCTGAAGGTGCCCAATTCCGCCATAGCGGAAAAGGAATTTTTCCTCATCCCCAAGGATTATGTAACCAAAGGAAATAACAATGAAAACGGGGTTTTGAAGGAAACCTATACGGAAAACGGGGAAGTTACGACAGAGTTTATTGCCACCTCCATTTATTATGAAACGGATGATGATTACTACATCGACAATTCTATCCTGGAGCTGGGCAACAATCTGGTGAAGCCCGATTCCACGGACAAGTATACCATATCCCGCAGCGCTACGCTGATCGGGGTTTATAATATCAACAAGGGTTATGCCGATTTCAAGGAAATACAGATCCTGTCCCAGAATGATGAATACGCGATAATCAAATCCAATACGACCTATGGACTGAGCGCTTATGATCGGATTGTGCTGGATGCGGAAACGGTGAACGGGGACGAATTTATCAATGACTGACGTTAGCTGAAAGGAGAGGCATATGATTAAGGAGAATCTGAACAGAGTACAGGAGAACATCAGGAATGCCTGTGACAGGGCGGGACGGAAGGAAGATGAGGTCACCCTGATTGCGGTCAGCAAAACCAAGCCGGTTTCCATGCTGGAGGAGGCCTATGCGCTGGGTGTCCGGGATTTCGGGGAAAACAAAGTACAGGAGCTGGTAGACAAGGCAGGGCAGCTGCCAGAGGATATCCGCTGGCATATGATTGGCCATCTGCAAAGGAATAAGGTAAAGTATATAATTGACAAGGTATACCTGATTCACAGTGTTGATTCTCTGCGGCTGGCGGAGGAAATCAGCAAGGAAGCGGTAAAGCACGGCGTTACGGCGAACATATTGATCGAGGTGAATGTGGCAGGCGAGGAAAGCAAGTTTGGCGTTTCGCCGGAGGATACGCCCGGGCTTATTGAGGAGATTTCCAGGCTGCCTGCAATACAGGTGCGCGGGCTTATGACGATAGCGCCTTTTGTCGAAAAAGCTGAAGATAGCAGGATAATTTTCAATGCATTACTAAAGTTATATGTTGACATAAGTAGAAAAAACATTGATAATGTACATATGGATTTTCTTTCAATGGGGATGACTGGGGATTATGAGGTGGCAGTAGAAGAGGGTGCCACCTTTGTACGCGTGGGTACGGGAATATTTGGTGAAAGATCCTACCGGATAACGGAATAGCTGTCCGGCAGTAATCATAAAGGAGATTGAGCACGATGGGTGTAATGGACAAGTTCTTGAGCTATATGAGACTGAATGGTGAAGATGATTATGATGATTACGACGAAGATGATTATGATGATTACGATGAACCTGTAGAGAAAATCTCGAAACTGACACC
Organism: Eisenbergiella porci; assembly: GCF_009696275.1. GTDB lineage: Bacteria > Bacillota > Clostridia > Lachnospirales > Lachnospiraceae > Eisenbergiella > Eisenbergiella porci. The sequence goes on along the minus strand of NZ_VUMI01000016.1, from coordinate 32,106 downwards.
TAAGACGAAATCGGAGCCTGTTCAGGATGAGGAGAAGATCCGGAAGGTATCACCCAAGGTAACACCCATGCGGCAGCCCCACAAAACCGCAGGCAACGGGATGGAAGTATGTGTGATTAAGCCTACAACCATAGAAGACGCCAGAGAAATTACAGAAACACTCCTTGCAAACCGTACCGTAGTATTGAATCTGGAAGGGCTGGATGTGGACATTGCCCAGCGGATCATTGATTTTACATCGGGCTCCTGCTTTGCAATCAGCGGCAATCTTCAGAAGATTTCACATTACATATTTATAATCACGCCGGCCAGCGTGGACATTTCCGGGGACTTCCAGGAGATTTTCAGCGGTTCGGTGGATGTACCTGGATTTTCCAGTTAAGCCAGCGTAAGTTCAGTTTGTCAGCGTCGTCGCGAGGCGGCGCTTTTTTGAGGGCATAGAGACGTATTTTCAGAGATAATAAAGATAAAGGCGAGGTGGCATGATGGCAGAAAAAATGACGGTTTCTTATCAGAAGAAGCCCTGCTACGATATTGTGTTTGAGAGGAGTTTTGAAGGGCTTGCAGCGCAGCTGCAGGAGCTGCAGTGCGAGGACAGAAAGCTTTGCATCGTAACGGACTCCAATGTAGGGCCGCTGTATGCGGATGCGGTGCGTGAGGCAGTTGCCCCTGTATGTGCCGGAGTTGATATTTTTACATTTCCGGCAGGGGAGGAAAATAAGAACCTGGATACGGTAAAGCTTCTGTATTCCTTCCTGATAGAGAGGCATTATTCAAGAAAGGACTGGCTTGTTGCGCTGGGAGGAGGGGTAACCGGGGACTTAACGGGCTTTGCGGCAGCTACCTATCTGCGCGGCATTGATTTTATCCAGATCCCGACCACACTGCTTTCCCAGGTGGACAGCAGCATCGGCGGAAAAACAGGCGTTGATTTTGAACAGTATAAGAATATGGTGGGCGCGTTCCATATGCCCAGGCTGGTATATATGAATCTTGCAACATTGGCGACGCTGGAGCCGCGTCAGTATTACAGCGGTTTCGCAGAGGCCATGAAGTCCGGCCTCATCAGGGATGCCAGATATTATGAATGGCTGGTTTCCAACATGTATGAAATCTGTGACAGAGATCCTGATACGGTGGAGGAGATGGTTCGCCGCAGCTGCGACATCAAGCGTAAAATTGTAGAGAATGATCCCACAGAAAAGGGAGAGCGTGCGCTCCTGAATCTGGGACATACTATCGGCCATGCGGTGGAAAAGGCCAAAAACTTTACATTGACCCATGGGGAATGCGTGGCGCTGGGCTGTGTGGCCGCCGCGTTCATTTCCTGGAAGAAGGAGATGCTTCCCATGGAGGAATATTATGAAATCAGGGATATGTTCGTGCCCTTTAACCTGCCCATTTCTGCTGATGATTTGGACCGTGAGGAGATTTTGGAGCTTACGAAGTCGGATAAGAAAATGGAAGCGGGACATATTAAATTTGTCCTCCTTCAGAAAATCGGAAAAGCCGTGCTGGATACCATTGTAACCGAGGAGGAAATCCTGGCGGCGATAGACGAAATTAATTTTACGGAAGAGGATGCAAATGAATAAGATGAAAAAATTCTGGCTGCCGGATCTCCTGATTGTCCTGGCGGGCATTCTGCTGGATCAGTTTACCAAGTATCTGGCGGTCATATATTTGAAAGGGCAGGAAGCTGTTTCCCTGATTCCCGGCGTATTGGAACTGAGATATCTGGAAAACCGCGGCGCAGCCTTTGGTATGATGCAGGGGGGAAAAATATTTTTCCTGATCATCACGCCGATTATTCTGGCGCTGGTGGTTTATGCGATGTATAAAATGCCGTCTGTCGGCAAATACCGGATACTGCATATCCTGCTTGCCTGTGTGGCTGTTGGCGCCGTGGGCAACATGATAGACCGTATCAGGCTGGACTACGTGGTGGATTTCATCTATATCAGCCTGATAGATTTTCCGATCTTTAATGTGGCTGATATGTTTGTATCCATTGCCTGTGTGGTGGGCGCAGTCCTGATTTTGTTCAGCAATAAATATAAGGACGATGATTTCAGCTTCCTGTCATGGAAGAAGAAGGATAAAGAATAGACGGGGGAAGTGGAATGCCGGATCTGTTTCGGTTTCAGGTAACAGAAGAGTATGAAGAGGAAAGAATCGATAAGTATATGTCCATACTTATCGATTCTTTGTCGCGTTCCTTTATTCAGAAAATGATGAAGGAAGATAAGGTGCTGGTGAATGGAAAACCGGTGAAGGCCAATTACCGGCTGAAAACGGAGGATGAAATCTGCTTTGAGCTTCCGGAAGCGGTAGAACCGGATATTGAGCCGGAAAATATACCGCTGGACATCCTTTATGAGGATGCTGATGTGCTGGTGGTGAACAAGCCGAAGGGAATGGTCGTCCATCCGGCGGCAGGCCATTACAGCGGTACGCTGGTTAATGCGCTGATGTATCATTGTAAGGGCAGCCTTTCGGGAATTAACGGCTGTCTGCGCCCGGGAATCGTGCACCGGATTGATATGGATACCACAGGCAGCCTGATTGTCTGCAAAAATGACATTGCCCATGCCTCCATAGCCGCGCAGCTGAAGGAGCATTCCATTGTACGGCGCTACAGGGCAATTGTGTGGGGCGTAATAAAGGAAGAGGAAGGCTGCGTGGATATGCCGATAGGAAGGCATCCTTCTGATAGGAAAAAAATGGCGGCAGGAGTCCGGAATGGGAAAGAGGCTGTCACACATTATCGTGTTCTGGAGCGTTTCCGTAGCTATACCTATATCGAATGCAGGCTGGAAACCGGACGGACGCACCAAATTAGAGTGCATATGGATTCCATCGGGCACCCTATTCTGGGAGATCCGGTTTATGGGAACAGGAAATGCCCTTTTCAGCTTCAGGGACAGACCCTGCATGCCATGACCCTGGGCTTTATCCATCCGGTGACCGGAGAATATGTGGAAACCACTGCGCCCTTGCCCGGATATTTTCAGCATCTGCTGGACACTCTCCCAAAATAAATTTTTTGGGAGAAGCGGGAAATAAGCCTCATTTTTAGCGTGTATCGTGCTGAAAACTAAATTTTTTATAAAATAAGTAAAGACTTTGTTAAAATTTGTGCTTCAAAGTGTTGAATTATGGAATAAATTGTGCTAAATTATAAATAGTCCGTCAGCCCTTTACCGCATCATAGCGGTAAAGCGGAAGAAGGCACAATCATATAACCACGATATAAGGGGTATCAACATGGAGATGGCACAATATCTTGACCGTTTACTGCTCAGGTATTCGGGCACGTTTGATATATATAAACCATACTTCATAGATGGCAAGGAGTACCCGGCTTACGGGTACTTTTTTTCACATCTGGAGAAGTATGTACTGGTACGGGAAGCCAATTTATGGGCTTCGGACAGTTATGAGCACATTCTGTTCATCACAGCGGATAAAATTACGGAAGAGCATGTGAAGGAAGCGCAGGATGTGATTCAGAACTATATGGAGCCGAAGCTGGTGAGAAAGGGCGCCAGGGTGCCGGAGAAGGATCATATGTACAGCTTCCTGACGGTGATTCTGCTCAGCCAGTACCCGCCCGACAGGAATACGCTGAAAAGCGTAAAGAGATATTCCTTTGATAAGGGATACAGGTTCAACCTCAGAGGCTTCAGTACAGGGCATATGGCATTGGTCAGCATGGAGGATCGCAAGATCACATGCAACCGCGCAGCAGCGAAGAAGGTAAAGCTGCTGAAGGAGATATTTGAGGAGGTTGACGCAGGAAAGCCCGGCTTTGACGAGCTTTGTGAAAAGAAGGATGTGAAGCCCTTTTCACAGAAAGGCCGTACCGGCGATGGAGAACGGGAGCCGGAGGACGGGGAAAAACAAGGGTTATAGGACAGACGCCGGCAGGTTTCGGAGTTTCCCGGGCCGCGGTTCTGTTTTTTATAACGTCACACAAGCCAAAATTTTTTAACAAACAGGAGGGATTTAGTGTGAGTGCAATTGTTCTTATTTTACTTGCTATTGTCATTTTTGTCGTAGCATACAATACATACGGCAAATATCTGGCAAAGGCGTGGGGCTTAAGCTCCCAGAATGAAACACCGGCCCATACCATGGAAGACGGTGTGGACTATGTTCCGGCGAAGACACCGATTCTGCTGGGCCACCATTTTTCATCCATCGCCGGCGCCGGTCCTATCAACGGACCTATCCAGGCGGCTCTGTTCGGCTGGGTTCCGGTATTTTTATGGATTGTTATCGGCGGTATTTTCTTCGGGGCTGTTTTGGACTTCGGCTCCATCTTCGTATCCATCCGTCATCAGGGAAAATCCCTGGGAGAGGTTATTGAGGAGAACATCGGCCATCGCTGCAAGGTGCTTTTCACCGTTTTTGCATGGCTTGTACTGCTGCTGGTTATCGCTGCATTTGCGGATATCGTAGCCGCCAGCTTTACCTGCGGCGAAGGTGTAACCGGGATATTCCCCGGTGCGGTTGAGGGTACTGCCAATGGTTCCGTAGCCATGGCATCCATCCTTTTCATTCCGCTGGCAATTATTTTCGGCGTACTGGTTTACAGAAAGAATGCGCCGCTGATTGTTTCCACCATTGTAGGCGTGGTTCTGCTTGCTATCTGCATCGGAATCGGCCTTGTATGCCCGATTAACCTTCCCAAGAGCTTCTGGATTGGTTTTGTATTTATTTACATCTGTATTGCGTCCGTTACGCCTGTATGGATTCTGCTCCAGCCGAGAGATTATCTGAACAGTTTCCTGCTGTATTTTATGATGGTCGCGGCAATTGTGGGAATTATCGGAGCGCATCCTACAATTGTAACTCCCGCTTATGTGGGCTTCAAGGTAGGAAGCAGCTATCTGTTCCCCGTACTGTTCATCACCGTGGCCTGCGGCGCCGTATCCGGCTTCCATTCCCTAATTGGTTCCGGTACGACCTCAAAGCAGCTGGATCATGAACAGGACGCGCTGGCAATCGGATATGGTTCCATGTTAATCGAATGCGTTCTGGCAGTTATTTCCCTGATCGCTATCGGTACGCTTTCTGCGGACGGTTCCATCCCTGCGGATATGGCATCACCTACTGTAGTATTTGCATCCGCCGTCAAGGGCTTTTTCGTAAAAATGGGCTTCAATGCCACTGCGGCTCAGGCAACTTATACCATCATCGCCCTGGCGGTGTCCGCATTTGCCCTGACTTCACTGGATACCGGTACGAGATTGGGACGTTTCATGTTCCAGGAGCTGTTCGCCGGAAACGGGGAAAAGAAGAACGTGCTCAGCAATATGTATGTGGCTACCATTATTACCGCTTTCTTCGGCTTCGTACTGTGCCTGGCAGGCTATCAGAATGTATGGCCGCTGTTCGGCGCCTGTAACCAGCTGGTTGCCGTACCTGCATTCCTTGCCATTGCGGTATATCTGGCTAAGACCAACAAGCCTAACCGGATGCTGTATTTCCCTATGGTATTCATGCTCGTTGCGTGTATTTCTTCCCTGATCCTTTCCTTTAAGAACAATGTTGTGAAGCTGATGGGCGGCACAGGCACTGTTATTAAGGAAGGCCTTCAGTGTGTAGTTATCATACCTATCGTTATTCTTGCTGTTATTCTCGTTGTAGAAGGCGGCAAGGTGCTCATCGATTATGAAAAAATGAAAAAACATTAAAGAAACGGCACGATTGGAATTAGGAAAACAGAATAATATGTGCTGAAATGGCGGAAACTCCGCGGTTGTGACAGACCGGGGAGTTTTTGCTTTTTATCATTGAATTTTTATCAGTTTTTCTTTATAATAGTATTTATAAAAGGTAGCTTGCTTACCTTGAACAAGGAGGTAGTTGTATGAATACAATCATAACAATAGGCCGTCAGTTTGGCTCAGGCGGACGTGAAATCGGCGAGAAGGTAGCAGAATATTTTGGCATCAAATGCTTAGATAAGGAGCTTCTGACAAGGGCAGCCAAGGAAAGCGGCTTTTGTGAGGAGATGATTAAGAGCCACGATGAGAGACCTACCAACTCCTTCCTCTATAACCTGGTAATGGATACTTATTCCTTCGGTTATAATGCGTCATCCTTTATGGATATGCCCATCAGCCATAAGGTATTTCTTGCCCAGTTTGATACCATTAAGAAAGCGGCGGAAGAGGGACCCTGCGTTATTGTAGGACGCTGTGCCGATTATGCGCTGCATGATTTCAAGAACTGCATCAATCTTTTCATCTATGGCGATGAGGAGACCAAGGTTAAGCGTATTATGGGCAAGTACAGCCTGACCGAAGACAAAGCAAAAGACATGATAGTTAAGAAGGATAAACAGCGTCAGAGCTATTATAATTATTATTCCTCCAAGAAATGGGGCCGTGCCGACAGCTATGATTTCTGCCTGAACAGCTCAGTGCTGGGTGTGGAGGGGACTGTGAAGCTGATCATCCAGATTATTGAAGACTTTGAGAATCAGAATAATCCGGGCGCCAAAGCCTGACGGGATGCACCGGCAGACCGGCTAATGTATGCAGGATTAAAAGCTATAATTAATGAAAGATTAACAGGAGGAAAGCAGAATTCCCGGGAAGGATGCTTTCCTTTTTGCCTGAAAAGGGGAAACAGGGAATATGCCGAACAGGATTCTTATTATTGATGATGATAAAGATTTGTGCAGGCTGCTTCAGTAAAGCCTCCGCCAGATGTCTGCTGAGGCCGATGTCTGCTACAGCGGAAATGTAGGAATCTCATTCATGCAGAAAAGTTTTGGCTGCCTGCAAGGAGGGCGCCATGCTGGCCGGGACCGCGGCTGCCTTCGTTTACGGATTCCTGGCCTCCATTGATTGGAAGCCGATGAATTATTATCCTGTTAAGGCGGTTATGATTCTGCTAAGGCCGGAATATGGGGATAAATATGACTGGCTGCATTATTCCAGGCCAATTGCAGCTGCGGTCATTGCTGCGGTGTTCCTGGCGTCATTTGTTCTGATAAAAAGGATGAAGCCGGCTGAAAGGAAAAACAGGGCATCGAAGGCGAGCAGAAAAAGAGGATGGTAGGGGAGCTGTCCGGATTTTCCGGGGCTGCTGCGGCAGAGGAAAAGGCAGCGGACCGGCTGAAAGGAACGTACCAGGATAAAGGAACGTGCCAGGATAAAGGAACGTGCCAGGATAAAAGACTGTGCCAAGATAAAGTACTGTGACTTGTAACGCGGATTCCGGCATGTTATAATCACCCATGGATGAAAATGGGAGCGCACGCTTTTATACAGACGGAAAAGAGGGATATTTATGGTACCGGTTCTGGCCAGAATGTCAGTGGTCATTAAAGCACAGTATGAAACCTCCGTGATGACGGGGAACTATGAAATGGGTTACGTCTGCGGCCTGTTGTGCCGGCTGGCGGGCATTACGCCGCCTCCCCTGGAAACGCCGCTTAAGCTGCAGGAGAAGATGATGGCGGCCCTGGAAGGCTACAACGCCGCGGATGAGCGGGAAAAGAACGTCATCCGGATGTTGAAGTATTATAAACCAGATGATAACATGGACGACCAGGTAAAGGAACTGTTTTCGATGGGACTGGAAGAAAACAGGCCCTGGCAAAGATAAGACAAAACGTTCTGCAGGGCAGTATCCGCCCCGCCGGGCGGAGGAGAATGCTAATGACAAAGAAAAAAATATTGCTGCTTACCACCGGAGGCACCATTGCCTCCCACAAAACAGAGCATGGACTGGCGCCGGCGCTGACCGCGGAGGAAATTCTGGAATTTCTGCCTTTTATGGATAATGTGTGCAGCCTGGAGGCGCAGAATCTGTTTGGCATAGACAGCACCAATATGACCTGTGGGCACTGGATGCAGATCGCACATGCCATAGAGGAAAATTATGAAGCCTTTGACAGCTTCGTAGTCTGTCACGGCACAGATACCATGGCCTATACGGCGGCGGCGCTTTCCTATATGATACAGAACTCCGCGAAGCCCATTGTGCTCACCGGCTCCCAAAGGCCTCTGGAAATGGAGATTTCCGATGCCAGAATGAACCTGCGGGACAGTATCGCCTATGCTCTTGATGATGCGTCCAGCGGGGTGAGCCTTGTGTTCGGAGGAAAAATCATTGCCGGCACCCGTGCAAAAAAAGTGAAAACCATGAGCTATAACGCTTTTGCCAGCATCAATTATCCGGAGCTTGCCGTGATGCGTGATGAACATCTGGTCCGCTACATTGAACCGAAGCCGTTTACAGAACCGGTTTCCTTCTGCCATGAGCTTAATCCCCGGGTATTTCTGCTGAAGCTGACGCCGGGCATGTCCCCGGTCATCCTGAAAGATATTTTCAGCCAGTATGACGGAATCATTGTGGAAAGCTTTGGCGTGGGAGGTATCCCGGACAGCCTGCTTCATGAATTTGTCAGGCTGATGGAAGAGTACGGCTCCAGCAAGGCTGTGGTCATGACCACGCAGGTCACATATGAGGGAAGCAATATTGGCGTTTATGAGGTGGGCAAAAGGGTACAGGAGCAGTTCCCGCTGCTGGAAGCCTACGATATGAACCTGGAAGCGGTCCTCACAAAGCTCATGTGGATACTGGGGCAGAGACCCGGCAGCTTTGAAGCTGTCAGGGAGCTTTTCTACAAAACTGTGAACTACGATATTTACCGTTAAATTTTTCAGAAAAAATATACAGCTCTGTGAATATTTTCCATTCCTCCTTCATATACTTCTTAGTAAGAACAAAACATAACAGGAGGACAACCATGCCGAGAGGAAGAAAAAACAAATCTCTGGATGAAAGAATCCAGGACACGCAGCAGAGTATTTACAATCTGGAAGTAAGGACCCAGGAGCTTTATGAAGAACTGGAAGAGCTTCTGCGACAGAAAAAGAATGAAGAGCTTGAAAAACTATCGGTTGCCCTGGAAGAAGCTGGTGTTTCCGTTGATGAAGTTCTGGCGCAGCTGAAAACAGACGTCCAGGAAAACATCGCCTGAAGCTTTGGACAGCAGCTTATCCGAAAAGGAGAGCAGAGTGTTTTGCCAAAAAGCAGAGCCTCTGTTCTTTTTTGTTTAAAAGAATTAAATTCTTTTAGAGATTTTATGAAAATTTAATAAAGGATTTAAAAATTAGGAGCAAGAAAGAATTGCATCAAATGAATATCCATCATATAATAAAAATTAGCGCACTAAGAAAGGAGGACGGAAATGAGTGTATTAGGAAATCTTTTATGGTTTTTCTGCGGTGGTTTTTTCAGTGCACTGGGCTGGTTTCTGGCCGGAATTCTCTGGAGTATTACCATCATCGGGCTTCCGGTCGGAAAGCAGTGCTTCAAATTTGCGGCCCTGGCGGCATGGCCCTTCGGCAAGGAGATAGTTTGCGGAGGCGGCGCAGGCTCGCTGATTCTGAATATCATCTGGATGATTATTACAGGCATTCCCATGGCTCTTGAGTCGGTAATACTGGGCGTGCTGCTTTGCATTACCATTATCGGGATACCTTTCGGCCTGCAGCATTTCAAAATGGCCAAACTGGCTTTGATGCCCTTTGGCGCGCAGATAATTTATACATAATATACAGGGGGAACTGATGGAACAACAAAAGAGTGAAACAAAGACAAAAAAGAAATTTAATCTGGCGGCGCTGTTTGCGCCGACTGATATGACAGAGGGATCACCGGGGAAAAGAATCGTAGCCTTTGCCATACCTATGCTGATTGGAAATATTGCACAGCAGCTTTATAATACGGTGGACAGCATTGTCGTTGGCCGGTATGTGGGCGACAATGCGCTGGCGGCCGTAGGCAGCGCCAGCCCTATTCTGAACCTTCTGCTGGTTCTGTTCGTAGGAATTTCCGTGGGTGCAAGCATTATGGTTTCCCAGTATTTCGGGGCGAAACAGAGAGAGGAGCTGTCCGGATCCATCGGCTGCAGTATCACGCTGACAGCCATATCCTCGGTTATTATTATGGTGGTGGCGCCCTTTGTAGTGAGGCCTCTGCTGCGGCTGCTGAATACGCCGGACAGCATTATGGACTGGTGCGCTTCTTACCTGATTATTCTGTTCGTGGGCATTGCCGGCATGGCTTATTACAATATTTTAAGCGGTATCCTGCGCGGGCTTGGGGATTCCGTTTCCGCGCTGGTGTATCTGCTGGTGGCTACGGTACTGAATATCGCGCTTGACATCCTTTTCGTTGCAAGCTTTCGCATGGGTGTTGCCGGCGTGGCCCTTGCAACTGCAATCGCGCAGGCGGTTTCGGCGATTATGTGTATGTTCAAGCTGGCCAACATGAAGGAAATTTTTGATCTGAAGCTTCATTATCTGAAGCCCGGGAAAAAGCATACAACGGATATGATCCGGCTGGGCCTGCCCTCCGGCTTTACGCAGGCGATTTTTTCCATGGCCATGATCGTCGTTCAGTCGCTGACGAACAGCTTCGGTGAAATGTTTATCGCAGCCAACGTAATTATTATGCGTGTGGACGGCTTTGCCATGATGCCGAACTTCTCCTTCGGCACAGCCATGACCACCTATGCCGGCCAGAATGTAGGCGCGAGAAAATATGACAGGGTGGAAAAAGGGGCGAAGGAAGGAACTTTTATTGCAGCCGCAGTTTCCGCCGTCATTACGGGTCTGATACTTATCTTCGGAAAATACCTGATGGGAATCTTTACGGAAACAGGCGAGCTGGTGAAGCTGAGCATGCATTTGATGCGTATCCTTGCAGTAGGCTATATCGCCATGGCTGTGACGCAGTGTCTGTCCGGCGTCATGAGAGGAGCGGGAGATACCATGACGCCCATGTGGATTTCCCTGATTACAACCGTTGCTATCCGTGTGCCTCTTGCTTATGGCATTGCCTGGATGACAAGAACGCCTGAGCTTCCCAACGGGCGGAATGAATGTGTATTCATTTCCCTGCTGTGTTCCTGGGTTCTGGGTGCGCTCATCACTTTGATCTTCTATAAAAAAGGCGCCTGGAAGAAGAGAGCTTTGGAGAATTAGTTATCTTTCGTGGAAGACGGATGAAGAAAAAGGCAGGCCGGAAATTCATTGCTGGGATTTCCGGCCTGCCTTTTATTACTTATCAGCTGTTTATTAAATCTTAAAAAACCTTTCCTATGTGCCGCTATTCGTCCTCGGCTTCGGTTTTCTTCGGCTTGGGAGCCATATAAGAGGAATTGCCCACATATTCCGTGCTGACCTCCTGGCCGTCCTGATACGTGGTAAAATAGGTTTTTGCAGAAAGGCTTCCTGTGTTCTTCGCCCAGAGCTTGAAGGTGCGGCCGTTCAAATCATGGTTCCATACCAGCACATTGATCGTCAGCTTCTTCCCTTCCGTATATGCCTGGAGGATAACGGGAGCGGAGTAGTTATTGCGGAAACGAAGATCCTTGGAACCGGAAGAAATCGCCGCATCCAGCCCGAGAGGAAGATAGTGCACAGGCATGCTGTGAGGATGGCGTTCCAGCACGACAAGGCCTGCATTCTTAACTGCATTGTAGACGGTGGAGGATACCTGGCAGATGCCGCCTCCAATAGCCATTACCGTTTCTCCGTTCAGATATGCGCCGGCTTCCCGGTAGCCGTTGGCGGAAGTCCTGGGAAGAATTGCCGTACTGACGGAAACCTCCTGGCCGGGCATTATAATCATGTTATTCAGATGTCCCGCGGCAACCTTGATATTGTTGATCCGGTTGGAGGAGCTGGTTGAAAAACTGGTGGTGCAGCTGCCGGCCAGCACGAAATCAGGGCTGTAGGTGAGCACGCCTTCATTGACAATACTTGTAAGGTAGCCGGAGGTAAGCTCCAGGGTAATGGGCTGCGGCGTTCCGGCGATAAACTGCTGCTGCAGTGTGGTTATCAGCCAGTTCTTCACGTTGGCATTGAGCTGGTAATAGGTCTGCCCGGAATTGTAGATATAGCTTCCGGTGCCTGTGTCAAAAACAGGGCTGTCGCTCTGGAAAACCTGGGCTTTGAGCTGTTCGTTGACAGCGTTCAGGAATACATCGATAACCGCCGTATCTCCCAGGATACACTGGGGGACGCCAAGGTCGTTGGACAGAAATACGGGATAATCCTTCATCATATTAATTCCCATTGCCCAGACCTGTCCGTCCAGGGTAAGTATAATATTCTGGTTCATCCATCCGGCATCAATAAAACGGCTGTCGGAAACCGTGGTGGTTATGCCTCCTGCGGGCAGGGCCTCGGCGGCATTTATCTGAAGCGGTTCTGTGACCGCTGTCTGCAGCGGCAGGGCAAGAAGCAGACATGTCAGCAGTATGGATATTCTTTGATGTTTTTTCATAGCTGTATACCATCCTTTCACAATCTGCCGGTTCCGGTTCGGAAGCAGGCAAAAAACATGCGTTTCCCCGGAATCAGTTAAGTACTAGGATATCATATCTTCCGCTGATTTCCAACCATTTGCAAAGAATTTATAAAAAAGTGGAAAAACAGCCGCCGACGGGTTATGATAAAAAAAGATACACAGCTGCGTTATTCCCAGTCAACTGTGTGATGGGACGCAGAACAGGAGGATTTATGTATAAGATTTTGATTGTGGAGGATGATGACACGATAACCGCCGTGCTGACCAGAACCCTGTTAAAATGGAATTATGAGGTACAGTCTGTTGTTGATTTTGGCCGTGTTGGGGAGCAGTTTGCACAGTTTTCCCCCGATCTGGTGCTTTTGGATATATCCCTGCCCTTTTTCGACGGCTATTACTGGTGCCAGGAAATCAGAAAGACAAGCCAGGTTCCTATTATATTTATTTCATCTGCGGCGGACGATATGAATCTGGTGATGGCCGTCAATATGGGAGCGGATGATTTCCTGGCAAAGCCCTTCCGTCTGGAAGTCGTTCTGGCCAAAATCCAGGCACTTCTGCGCAGGGCGTATACCTTCGGCACGCGAAAGGACGTAATCCATGCCGGGGAAGCCACACTTTCCTTAAGTGACGCCACGCTTGCTTATAACGGACAGAAGCTGGAGCTTACCAAGAATGAGTTCCGCATTCTCAGCCTGCTAATGGAAAAGAAAGGCTGCGCCGTATCCCGGGACGAAATCATCTGTGCGCTCTGGGAAAATGAAGCCTTTATAGATGACAACACCCTGACCGTGAATATGACACGGCTTCGCAGAAAGCTGGAAGAAACAGGACTGAAGGGCTTTATTGAAACCAGGAAGGGCATGGGTTACCTGATCCCGGAGAACTACCGGCCTGAAGACGGCGGATCGGCGAAAGGGAAAAAAACATGAAGAGGGAAGTAAAAAAGACTGTATCCGGGGAATTTTCCCGCGGCTGTTTTTCCGACTATATCAGGGAGCGGGTCAGCTTTATGCTATATCTTCTTCCCGCGGTCTGCCTTCTTTTTATATGGTGGCTCTGTGATCTGCCCTGGCAGCCGGCGGTCTACCTGCTTCTGGTCCTCGCCGTGCTGTCCTCTGTCCTGATTTTCTCCGATTACAGCAAATACGTAAAAAAGCGCAGGCTGCTGGAACTATATGCTTCGCAGGCGGAGGCGGGAATTTTTTCCCCGGAAGAGAAAAGCCGCGGTCTGGAAGGGGCGTGGGCGCAGCTGGCCAGGGGCTGGCAGCAAAAATATGAACAGGAAAAGGAAAACGGCCGGGAGGAAAGGGAGAGAAGCAGCAAATACTATACGCTCTGGTCCCATCAGATAAAAACCCCGGTGGCCGCCATGCATCTGCTTTTACAGGAGGAGGAGCTGGATCGGCGTTCCATGGAGCAGGAGCTGTGGAAGGCGGAGCAGTACGTGGATATGGCCCTCCAGTACCAGCGCCTGGATAAGAACGGAAGGGATCTGGTCTTAAAGGAATACCCGCTTTCATCCCTGGTAAAAAAGGCTGTAAAAAATATGGCGTCCGTACTCATTTATAACAAAACAGCTATCCATCTGGAGGATATGACAGCTGCTGTGCTCACAGATGAAAAATGGTTTCTTTTTGTTCTGGAGCAGCTGCTTGGAAATGCGGTGAAATATACGGCTAAGGACGGCAGCGGCAGCATCCGAATTTACACAAAGGAGAGTGGGGGAGGAGCGTTCCTGGTTGTGGAGGATAATGGCATCGGTATCCGCCCGGAGGATATTCCCAGAGTATTTGAATGGGGCTATACGGGCTACAACGGCAGAAGGGAAAAGCGTTCCACGGGAATCGGCCTCTTTCTCTGCCGCAGAACCATGGATATGCTGGGCCAGACGATTGCCATAGAATCGGAGGAAGGAAAGGGCACCCGCGTTCTTCTGGGCATTTCCAGGAACAGATTTGATATTGAATAACAGCAATAAACAGGTTCAAAGGGAGGCGTCTTCCGATTTGGACCTGTTTTATTTATGGTAAAGCATTCTTTTGGAAAAGGCATTTCTGTATTCACTGGGCGTCAGCCCGGTCATCTTCTTATAAAATTTCATAAAATTGTGGCTGTCGGCAAAGCCCAGCGCGACACTGATTTCCAGTATGGTCATGTTGGTATCCGTCAGCATGAAATTGGCCTCGTCAATCTTTGTCTTCATAATATATCTTTTTAAAGACATCCCTGCAATGGAACTGAACATATGCGACAGATATTTGTCATTGTAGCCGAAATGACCGGCAATATCTGCTACTCTGATATTTTCCTGAATGTGCCGTTTGATATAATCAAGGATGTCCTGGAACATCTGCCTCTGGTTTTTGGCAGGTATGCTCACATTCAGCTGCCGAATGTGCTGGTTGTGGATTTCGCACAGAATCAGGGTGGTCATGTAATTGATGGTCAGCCTGTCGTACTGGGAACGGACAGCGTCCTGCAGCTGTTTCATCAGTACAATTATTTTTTCCGTATTCAGCGTCCTGCAGTACTGCGGGATCAGAAGCCGGATATTATTTTCCGTCAGATACGAAAGGGTGTCAGTAACGCCATCCTCAGTAATTACGGGCGTCACCGGATGAGAGGATGTAAAATGCATCCAGTAAAAGCTGCAGTCCGAGGGCCTGAAGCCCCGCCGGAGGTTGGCGGGAGGCTGCCCCGGCGGAAGAAGCAGCGTTTCACCCGTATTTACGGTAAAATCCTGATTTTGATAGGACAGGTATAAAGGTCCCTTGGAAATGACAAAAAGTTCGTAATCAATCAGCTCCATCGTTTCATGCATCCAGTTAGGAGACAGCGCCTCAAACTTACCGGTGAGTACGTATTCCAGCGGGTTGTCAATCGTAAATTCATAAGCCTTCAATCAATAGCGTCCCTCCCCTCCGTTTTCATTCTGAATTTTGACACCAGAGGTGTATCTTTTGGCCCCGCATTTCAGAGGAAAAAATCCGGATCAGTTTATTAAAGTGAAAAACCTGTCGGCCAACAAAATACTCTCTGTAAAATTCCGGGAAAAATCGGGTTTTATACTAATGGTAAAATATGGAAATTAGTCAATTATGCATAAAATAAGTATAATTAAAGGCTTTAACTTGTACAAGGTGTATAAAGGTTAGGTTAAGTGTAAAAAGGTTGTGAATTTAAAAGGCAAAGCAGTAAGCCACAACCTTTTTACACTTAATGTATCCTTATGACATTTACGAAACCGGTATCAAATTGTAAGATATACCCATAAAATTCCGCTGAAGAAAATAAAAAATATAAATATTCACTAAGCATTATCCGATGCACTATGCAAATAGCAGCAAAAGCTACAGCATTTTAAGATGGATGACTTTCGGACATCTGTCAGTATTTTGGACCGGGAGTGTGTGCAGGCCCGGAAATCAAAGGGAAATAACACGGTTACCGTGAAATTTCAAATAAAGATTGGAGGAAACAGAATGAAAAAGAAATTAATTGCGCTGATGCTTTCAGCGGCAATGACGGCAGGAATGCTGGCAGGCTGCGGAAGTACAAGCACCACAGGCAGTACCGATGCAAATGAAGGGGCCGCCGACACAGGAGCGGCAAAAACGGAAGAAAACGCATCTACGGACGCAGGCGCTTCCACAGGAGAGACGGTAAAGCTGACCGCTGTCATCATTTCCCATCCGCTTACCAAGGATATCACGGAAATGAAGTGGGTATCCGAAATTGAAGAGAAAGCAGGAGTGGAAATCGAATGGGAACAGATCAGGGCTGACTGGGATACGGTGAAATCCACCCGTTTCGCAGCCGGGGACATTCCGGATCTGCTCTTCAGTGCCACATCCGATTCCGATTATACCAAATATGCCGGGCTGTTTGCGGACCTGACGCCTTACCTCAGCAAGGAAACCACCCCCAATATCATGGAAATGTTTGAAGAAGAGCCGGATACCAAAACACTGGCTACCACAATGGAAGGGAAAATTTTCGGACTTCCCAAATTCCAGGGCAAATGGCCTTCCACCAATACCGTTATGTTCATCAACAAAAACTGGCTGGAAGCGATAGGTAAAGAAGTTCCCACCACCTTCACGGAGCTGAAGGATGTCCTGATGGCCTTTAAAGAGCAGGATGCCAACGGCAACGGCGACCCTGACGATGAAATCCCCATGGACTTCAACGCGGGCGCAAACAACGGCTGGTTCAACAGCGCTTATTCCATGACAAACCTGGTAGGCTCCCTTGGAATCCAGCTGACCAACTGGGGAACAGACGCTTACTTTGCGGAAGACGGACAGATTAAATGCTATGCAGTTGACGACCGTTATAAGCTGTTCATGAAATACGTAACTGATCTTTATGCCAACGGTCTGATCAATACCAATGCCATTTCCAACGACTATTCCGCATTCCAGTCCCTTTCCCGCGGCAATGAAAATGGGGACGCCCTGGTAGGCTGCGTATTCGGCTGGGAAGAAACAGACAAATTCGGCCCCAACCTTTACAGCCAGTATGTACCGGTTCCCGCGCTTGATTATGATATCGACTGTGAACCCGGCACCTATGATACCCGCTGGAGGGATGACTACACAGGACTTAATATGTCCGGCAACAGAGTATGTGTCAGCGCCAAATGTGAGAATATGGAAGCTGCCGTAAGATTCCTCGACTGCTTCTATGATCCGGCCGTTTCTGTTCAGGGCCTGTTCGGCGGTATTTCCGATGGCTGCGTGGAGCAGACCGGCGACAATAGCTTCAAGGTTCTTGACCCGCTCGATCCCGACACGGATCCCGGTACCTGGAAATGGACAAGCACCATGGCGGATAATGCGCCCATGTATATCAGAAGAAGCACGGAAATCGAAATGGCACAGGATATGACCTTTGCCCTGGAGGAAAGAAAAGTATACGATGATGTGATTGCCAAGGCAAGCGAATCCGATACCTATCCTCAGATGTTCATGAAATATTCGGAAGAAGATCAGAATACCATGGCGCTCACCCAGGCAAATATCAACAATATCATTGATAATTACTGGTCTCTTTGGATGACCGGCGAATCCGATATCGACGCTGACTGGGATTCCTACGTTAAGAGTGTCAATGATGCAGGACTGCCTCAGATACTTGAAATCCGTCAGAAGGCTTTCGACGCATATCTGGGAAAATAATGCTTCATACCAAAAAGCAGAGCTAAACAGGGCAGTGGGATGTGGAATTTCCGCATCCCACGTTCTGTCTAAAGGAAGGGAGATCGTATGAGTGCTAAACAAAAAAAGAATGCTGTAACCGGCCAGGGCCGGGGTTTTGGAAAATATATACAGCATAACTGGCAGCTGTGGGTCATGCTGTTCCCCGCCATGCTGTATATCCTGATTTTCTGTTATGTCCCCATGTACGGGATCCAGCTGGCGTTCCGGGAATACAGCTTTACCGCGGGCATCACGGGCGGAAAATTTGTGGGCCTGAAATATTTTAAGCAGTATTTTGAAAGCCCCATGTTTTTTACCACGCTGAAAAATACCTTCGTCATTTCCGCCACCAGTATTCTTGTGGGCTTTCCCGCGCCGATTATCCTGGCTATGATCATCAATCAGATCCGCAGCCCCAAATGGAAAAAGACGGTGCAGACTACCGTATATATCCCGTACTTCATTTCAGTGGTCGTCCTTGTTTCCATGCTGAATATCATGTTTGCAAACGACAGCGGCGTAATCGCCAACTTTTTGAAAAGCCTTCATATCGTATCCCGGAACACCAATATTCTGGGAAAGGAATCCTGCTTTGTTCCCCTGTATGTACTGTCCGGCGTCTGGCAGACCATGGGCTGGAACAGCATCATCTTCATCGCCGCCCTGTCTTCAGTGGATACCCAGCTGTATGACGCCTGTAAAATTGACGGGGCGAATCGGTGGCAGACGATGATACATATTGATTTTCCGGCGATTCTGCCCACTATCATGATCCTGTTGATTATGAACATGGGAAATATTCTCAACGTAGGCTTCGACAAGGTTTTCCTGATGCAGAACAGCCTGAATCTGGGGGCCTCCCAGGTTATTTCCACCTATGTATATACGGTGGGCATCAAGTCCTCACAGTTCAGCTTCGGCGCGGCTGTCGGTCTGTTTAACACGGTAATCAACTTTGTATTCCTGCTGGTAACCAACTATGTTTCCAAACGGTCCACCGGCACCGGTCTGATGTAGGAGGAGTAAAAATGGCAGATAAAAAAATAAGACCTGCAAAAAAAGTGAAAAGGGATTCCAGCTGGCAGGACAGGCTGTTCGGCGCAGTTGTTATCATCCTCAGCATCTTTGTTTTTGTCGTCATAGCCTATCCGCTGTGGTTTATTATCATCGCCTCCATCAGCAATTCCAATCTGGTCAATCTGGGGAAGGTGACCATATGGCCGAAGGACATCCTTTTTTACGGCTATCAGCAGATTGCGGAGGATGCGCGTATCTGGACCGGTTATGCCAATACCATACTCTATGTGGTGGCGGGAACCATCCTGAATATGGCGGTCACCATGCCGGCGGCCTATGCGCTTTCCAGAAGGGGTTTCAAGGCAAGGAACAAGGTGATGTTCTATTTTGTGTTCACCATGTTCTTCAGCGGCGGGCTGGTGCCCCTTTACATGACGGTAAGCTCGCTGGGACTGATTTCCACAAAAACGATTCTGATCATTTTCGTGGCGGTCAATACCTATAACCTTATTATCGCAAGAACCTTCATAGAAACTTCCATTCCGGAGGATCTCTACGAGGCGGCCGTGCTGGACGGATGCTCCTATTTCAACTATTTTGTCAAGGTGGTGCTTCCGCTGTCCAAAGCGGTTATTTCCGTGCTGATTCTGTATTATGCCGTATTCCACTGGAACGATTTCTTCAATGCGCTGCTGTTTAACAGCAATTCCAAAAACGCGCCTCTGCAGATTATCCTGAGGGAAATCCTGCTTTTGAACCAGGCGTTCTCCAGCGGCGTGGGAAGCGTACAGGGCGGCTATGCCCAGGGCGCTGCGGATCAGGTGAAATACGCGGTAATCATCGTATCAACGCTGCCCATCCTGTGTGTGTATCCCTTCATCCAGAAGTATTTTGAAAAAGGCGTGATGATCGGAGCGGTAAAGGGCTGATTTTTATAAGAAGAAGGGAAACTGCCGCCCGGGCGGCAGGAAGGAAAGGGTATGGAAAAATTAAGGGATTTCAGATATCAGGGAGTGGAATTAAAGAACAGTCTGTGGGAGCGTCAGAGAAGGGAAACCATAGAAACCTATCTGGCGATTCCCAATGATTCCCTGCTGCATATTTTCAGAAAAACAGCCGGCCTGGACGCTCCTGGGGAGAGCCTGATGGGCTGGTATGGAAACGGCGCTTCCACTTTCGGCCAGAAACTGGGCGCCTTCGCCAAGCTGTACGCGGTAACGGGCGATTACCGGCTGAAGGAGAAGGCCGTATTCCTGGCGGAGGAATGGGGCAGATGTGCTGCAGCCAGCGCGAAAACCATCGACTGCAATGGCACCTACGTCTACGAAAAGCTGCTGGGCGGCTTTCTCGATATGTATGAGTTTCTGCATTATGAGCCGGCGCTTGCCTATATTTCCGCGTTGACGGACAGCGCCGCCCGGCGGTTCAAGCGGGATATCCCAAGGGACGGCCTTCAGGGGCCGGAGCTTTGTGATAATGACATGATTGAGTGGTACACGCTTCCTGAGAATCTGTACCGGGCTTATCTGCTGACCGGGGAGAAGAAATATCTGGATTTTGCCAGGGAATGGGATTATACCTACCTGTGGGATAAATTGAACGCTCACGATCCCGCCATTGGGCCAAGGCATGCCTACAGTCAGGTCAACAGTCAGGTCAACAGCTTTTCCAGCGCGGCAATGGCCTATCCTGGCGACGGGGGATAAGAAGTATCTGGACGCCGCGGAAAACGGCTATGCGCTTGTGACGGAAAAGCATACCTATGCCACAGGCGGCTACGGCCCCGCGGAGTGCCTGTTTGCGGATGAAAAAGGGTTTCTGGGCGAGATGCTGAAGGATTCCTGGGATCCCACTCCTGGCGGCAGAGGCGGCCTACCTGGTTTTTATGGCAGTGAGCGGCATCGGCTTTGTCCGTATGCTGGGTTCGTTGGGAACCGTACCCCAGCAGGAAATATGGGATGAAGCGAGCCAGGTGTATCTGTACACAAAAGGGGACCAGTCGGTGCTGATTCTGCTTTACGGCGTGGCAACCCTGCTTCTGACTGCATTGATGATCTGCACCTGGCGCGGCGCGCTGAGGAGCGCCTATAAAGCCGAGTGCCTGGCAAAAGAGGGGAAAGCATATCAATACTTTCCGTGAGGATTTAAAGACACTGCTCCATGAAAATCTGCACAGATTATTAATGACCCCGCCGGTCACTTTATCTTCCTTTTCGCTGTGCTGCCGTTGATTTTCATGATCTGCATGGCCTTTACCAACTACAGTAAAATAGGCAATCACCTCATGCTTTTTGACTGGGTCGGTCTGGAAAATTTCAGGGCCCTGTTCGACTCCGGCAGTATTCTGGGAAGCACCTTCTGGTACGTTCTGGCCTGGACGCTTGTGTGGGCGTTTTTCGCCACCTTCAGCAACTACATTTTCGGAATGATACTTTCCCTGATGATCAACAGGAAGGAGACGAAGGCCAAAGGCTTCTGGCGGTTATGCTTTGTATTGTCCTGTGCGGTTCCCATGTTCGTATCATTGCTGATTATGAAAACCATGCTGCAGCCAAACGGCGCTGTGAATATGGCGATGATCCTCGGGCTGTTTCCCGGTTTCATGTCCATGATTGCCGTATATTTTATCCTGAAGGCGCTGGGACTGACCGAAGGGAACCTGATACGCCTGGCGCTCATCCTGGTGTATTCCGGCGGCGCGGGCTTATCCTTCCAGATAGCGAAGGGCTTCTTCGACACCATTCCCACGGCCATAGACGAGGCGGCGCTGCTGGACGGCTGCACCAGATGGCAGATTTTCAGTAAAATCACGCTGCCCTTAAGCAAGCCGATCATTATTTATACAGGATAAGACATGAAGACAGCACAACAATGGAAAGCCTGTTATCTGGAGCCTGCATTTCAGGCGCAGTATACTTACCAGGGGAAGGATCTGGGAGCGGCCTGCAGCGGGAAGGAAACTTCCTTCCTGCTGTGGAGCCCCTTTGCGGATAAAATCACACTGAACCTGTACCGGGACGGCGGCAAAGGAGAACCCTTCCTGCAGCAGCCCATGGACAGAGAGGAAAAGGGTGTGGGCCTTTCGGACGGAGAAGAACCTGCACGGCATTTACTATGACTATGAAATACGAATTGACGGTGAAACAAAACGGACCGCAGACCCTTATGCAAAAGCCTGCGGCATAAACGGCCGCAGAAGCATGGGCGTGGATTTAAGCTTAACCAATCCCATCGGGGGGGGGGAAGAGGATCATGCCCCGGAACAGCCTGCGGAATGCATTATTTACGAGGTGCATGTAAAAGAATTTTCCTGGGATCCGGCCGGCGGTTTCCCTTCGGAATACCGGGGGAAATATAAAGCCTTTCTGTGTGAGGACACCACCCTGAACGCAGAGGGAAAGCATCCCACCGGCATTCCCTATCTGAAGGAGCTGGGGGTCACACACATCCAGCTGATGCCCGTTTTTGACTACGGATTAGTGGATGAAGCGGGAGATCCTGCAGATTTTAACTGGGGCTACGATCCGGTAAATTACAATGTGCCGGAAGGCTCCTATGCCACGGACGCTGCCCGCGGCGAGGTACGGATACGTGAAATGAAGGAAATGATACAGTCCCTCCATAAAAACGGCTTCCGTGTGATTATGGACGTGGTCTATAACCATACCTATTCCCTGGATTCCTGGTTTCAGCGGACGGTGCCGTGGTATTATTACCGTCTGCATGAAGACGGCAGCGTTTCCAACGGCTCCGCCTGCGGCAATGACATTGCCAGCGAACGGCCCATGTGCGCCTCATACCTGCTGGATTCCGTCCTGTATTGGGCGGAGGAATACCATATTGACGGCTTCCGCTGCGCTTAAGCCGGAGGAACCGGGCTTCATTAACGGAAGGTCGGGGCTGGAAGAGGAAATCCTTGACAGTGTCTCTGCCTGGTGCGGCGGGAAAGCCATTCCTGTGAAGGCTCCTTCCCAGATCCTTAACTATGTGTCGGCCCATGACAACCAGACGCTTTATGATAAGCTTGCTTCCACGCTGGAGGAAGGGGCGGATATCAGAAAAGCCTGCCGCCTTACGGCGGGGATTTACATGACCTGTCAGGGCAGCCTTTTCTTCCTTTCCGGGGAAGAGTTCGCCAGAACCAAAAACGGCCTGGATAACACCTATAATGCCCCTGTAAGCCTGAACCGCCTGGACTGGACGAAGTCCCTGCAGGAGCAGGAGCTGGTGGAGTACTATAAAGGCCTGATCGCTTTGCGGAAGCAGCTGCCCGGCCTTTGTGACAAAGCACCTAATGCTGTACAGCGGATATCTGGCCGTTGGAATAAGCCTGGAGCGGTTGGATTCTTCGTTGACAACCGGGCGGAGGAGCGCAGCTGCCGATGGAAAACCCTTTGCATTGTATACAACAGCAAAAGTACGCCGGAAAGGCTCACGCTTCCCAGGGGGACATGGGAGCTTCTGGCCGATGGGGAAAGCAGCTTTCTATGGAAAAGCCCGGTCAGGGCAGGCGCCAATATTGCAGCCGCCCCCGGAAGCATTTTGATATTGGAAAAGACGGCGGCAGATGAAAAGAACTGTCCGGCAGATTTATTTTCAGGCAGATAAAAGGAAGGACGGGAGTGACGGCCGGCATCCGGACCGTTACGGATAGGAGACGATATGAAGTTATTTACGGAAAACAGGACTTTAAAACACTGGAACGGGGCCAGGAAAACTGCTATCTGATGACCAACGGGCTGGGCGGTTTTTCTTCCATGACAATGACCGGTTCGGTCACCCGGAACGATCATGCATTCCTGATGGCATGCACACAGGCTCCGAACCACCGTTATAATATGGTGCACCGGCTGAAGGAACGGCTTTTTACAGGCGCGCCGGAGGAGGAAGACACTTACGTCCTCTCCAGCCAGGAATTTGCCGATGGCACAAGGGAAGAAGGCTTCCGGTATCTGTCCTCCTTTACCTATGAAGACACGCCCGTATGGAAATTCCTTGTAAACGGCGTGGAAATATGCAAGGAGGCGACGGCAGAAGGGAAACAGGCCGAGCCATGGCCAATCATGTTCTCACCCTGGATGTGGCTGCCGGGGAGACCGGAACGCTGGAAATCATATATGAAATGGAGCCGGGGACGCAGAACGCGCAGGAAATCCACCGGTGGGAAAACCATTTTGGCCGGCTTCCCCTTTTTTGAGGACTGGGGCAGGGATACCATGATCGCGCTTCCCGGCATCTGTATTTTCACAGGACAATATGAAATCGCTAGGCAGATTCTGCGTACCTTTGCCGTCAATGAACGTGACGGCCTGATGCCGAACCTGTTTCCCGAGGGAGGCAGGGAACCCATGTATAACACGGCTGATGCGGCGCTTTTATTCATCAACTGTGTGTATCTGTACTATGAAGCCTCCAAGGATGCCGTATTTGTCCGGGAAATGTATCCTGTCATGGAACGGATTATGAAGTGCTACAAAAACGGCACGGACTTTGGCATCCGTATGGATGAAGACGGCCTGATTCAGGCCGGAGAGGGCCTGGCCCAGGTGACCTGGATGGATGTGAGGGTGGGGGATATCCTCCCCACGCCGCGCCATGGAAAGCCGGTGGAAATCAACGCTTACTGGTATAATGCCCTGCGCATCATGGAGCGCTTCTATGAACTGCTGCACAGTAAGGACCCCGGCTATGGGGTGCTTGCAGGGAAGGTGAAAGCCGTATTCTGCGATAAATTCTGGCTGGAGGAGAAGGGATGCCTGAAGGATCTGGTATCCGGAACTCCTGCGGATGTGCAGATCCGCTGCAATCAGATCTGGGCGGTATCCCTCCCTTTTACCATGCTTGATCGGGACAAAGAAAAGCGTGTGGTGGAAACGGTGTTCGAAAAGCTGTATACCCCTTATGGGCTGAGAACCCTGGACATGGGGGATGCGCAGTTCCATCCTTTTTACGGAGGTCCCATGCTGGAACGGGATATGGCCTATCATCAGGGCACTGTGTGGGCCTTTCCTCTGGGTGCGCACTACCTGGCTTATCTGAAGGTGCACGACTTAGACATCAAAGCCGCAGAAACGGTGCGCAGCCAGCTGGAGGTGCTGGAAAGCGCCATGAGGGAGGGCTGCATCGGCCAACTGCCGGAAATCTACGGGCTGAATCCCGTTTCCTCCAAAGGCTGCTTTGCCCAGGCCTGGAGCGTGGGAGAACTGCTTCGTGCCTATGAAAAACTGGAACGGCTGCAGGGCGGCGCACAGTAAAAAAGAGGAAGAATGCATGGAATTTACAGGTATTTATCATAAAACATCGGAACAGATGAGCTATCCACTCAACGAAAGGGAGCTGATCATCAACCTGAAAACCGGCTATGATGTGAAAAAGGTTTTCATCCACTACGGGGATCCCTTTGAAGCGGGGATCCTTGGCGGAAAGGAAACCTGGACCGGGGAAGAATTTGAATTCATGGTCAACCGCTGTTACCATGTACATGTAGCAGAACAATAACGTGATGTTCAACCTGCTGGATTCTCATGATACGGAACGGCTGATGAACCGTTTTCACAGCCTGGATATTTTTTACCAGCAGCTGGCGGTACTGTTTACAATGCCGGGAAGCCCCTGCATTTTCTATGGGACGGAAATTGCCATGGAGGGCGGGCATGATCCGGACTGCCGCAGATGCATGCCCTGGGAAGAGCTGGAGCTGCCGGAAAATCAGGAAAAAACAGCCGCACTGCGAAAGCTGATTTTACTGCGGCGCACGGAGCCTGCCTGCAGAAGCCTGTATTTTCATTTTCCCAATGAATATTCAAGCGGCAGATGTGTGGAATATATTAAGCTGGACGGAGCGGGAAGGGAAGTTGAAGTGCTTCTGAACTGCTCCCGGGAAATGATGGAAATAAAGGAGGGCGGCGAAGTCCTTTTTTCCAGAGGCTTCCATGACCGCCTGCTGGAACCGGGCGGGACGCTGATCAGACGGAAAAATCGATAAAATGAAGAAAAAGCATGACCGTTTGGCTGCGCCTGAACAGCTGTCATATATTATTAAAAAGAACATAATCTCTATGGCCTGCATAGAATAAAGAACAATACTTTTTGCACTGCATAAAAATACAGTACAAACTGAGCAGGCAGCGAGCTTATTCACCGGGCTCATGGAGCCGGGCCGTTAGCGGCAGCAGAAAGCTGAAAGCATCTGCGGGACAGTATACACGCTGTTCCCGCAGATGCTTTTTTTATGAGGCCGGACAGCGGTTGCGTTCCTTCACAGCTACGAGCCAGGCATTTTTCTCAGACTGATTTAAGGCCGCCGGTTACGGCGGGAAACGGGGTTATTTATGAAACAGGGAAATCAAAACAGGAATTACAGGACTGCCATGCAGGTATCAATTATCAGTATCGCAGTCAACGCCGTCCTTACTCTGTTCAAGCTGTTCGTGGGCATAGCCGCACAATCCGGAGCCATGGTGTCGGATGCAGTCCATTCCGCCTCCGACGTCTTCAGCACACTGATTGTGATAGCCGGTGTGACGGTTGCGGAAAAAAGACCTGACAGCGGCCATCCCTACGGACACGAACGGATGGAATGCGTGGCCTCCCTTCTCCTTGCCGTAATCCTTGCGGCCACCGGCATTGGCATCGGCGCCGCGGGAATGAAACGGATTGCGGAGGGCGGTTCACTTGCGGTTCCGGGCATGGCGGCGCTTCTTGCCGCGGTCATTTCGATTGCCGTTAAGGAATGGATGTTCCGGTTTACAAAACGCGCCGCAGGCAGGATCAAATCCGGCGCGCTCATGGCGGATGCCTGGCATCACCGCTCGGACGCCCTTTCGTCTGTGGGCGCATTTGCAGGGATTCTGGGCGCCAGGCAGGGCTTTCCTGTTCTTGATCCGGCAGCAGGGATGGTTATTTGCATTTTTATTGAAAAGGCCGCTCTGGAAATTTTCAGGGATGCCTCCGATAAGCTGGTGGATAAAGCCTGTCCCGCTGAAACTGCGGAAAAAATCCGTGCCGCAATCCTGGGCATTCACGGCGTGGAGCAGATTGACCTGCTTAATACAAGGCTGTTCGGCTCCCGGATTTATGTGGATGTGGAGATCTCCATGGACGGCTCCAAAAGCCTGACGGATTCCCACCGGACGGCGGAAGCGGTGCATCTTGCGGTGGAGAATGCGATTCCTGAGGTGAAACACTGTATGGTGCATGTTAATCCACTGGGCAAAGAGAAGGAGAGCAAGATTCCATCCGACTAAATATCCGGATAAATGTGCAGGGCAGTAGGTCCTTTTTCGTCTTTTTATAAAACGTCTTTAAAAAAAGAGAAACAGATTGTATACATTTTATATTTATGATTGTGATACCATGAACAAAGAATAAAAATAGCCTTTTCTGTCCATTAGTTCGTCAAAGGCGCCGAACTCTTCCAGACACCCGTTTTTCAGCACCAGGATCCCGTCACAGCGGCGCAGCATGGCTTCCTCCAGCCGGTGTGTGACCAGAATGCGTGTCAGGCCGTCCAGGGAAAGAATGGAATCTGTGACACCAAAGGCGGTCACCGGATCCAGGGAAGCCGTGGCTTCGTCCACAAGCAGCACCGGCGTTTCCCGTAGCAGGCTGCGGGCGATGGAAATTCTCTGCCGTTCTCCGCCTGACAGCACGTTCCCGTTTTCACCGCAAGGGCAGTCTGCGCCCCGTGCGTTAATCAGTCCCTCCAGCCCCGCCAGCCGTATGACCCGTTCTACCTTTCCGGAGGGAAAATCCCGGAACATGGTGAAATTATCCCGTACAGAGCTGTTGAAAATAAACACGTCCTGCTGTATTACGGACAGTAAATCATACAGGGAATCAGGCCGGAGCGTCCGCAGTTCTTTCCCGTCATAAAGAATGCTTCCCCGGTATCCGTCATTGCTTCCCTGCAATAACTTCAGCAGTGTGGATTTGCCGCTTCCCGATCCGCCTGCCACCGCATATTTCCCGCCTGCCGCAAACCGGAAGCTGATATCCTGCAGCGCAGGCGTCTCGTTATTATAAGCAAAGCTGAGGCTTTGCACCGTAATACCATCCTTCAGAACAGACGGCGCAGGAACACCGCCGGAGGACGCATGAGCTGCCAAAGCCGCTGCAAGCTTGTCAATCAGCGCATCAGCGGCCTTCCGGTTTGCCCATATCTGTGGAATTACGGACAGAGAGGATTCAAAGCTTTCCATCAGCTGGGCAAAAACCATCACTACCCCTGCGGTCACGCCGCGGCCGGAAAGCGCAAGCGCCGCTCCCAGCAAAAATACGGTGAAAATCGTCAGACTCCCCGCAGCGCCGCCTATATACTGTAAAGCGGTACGAGTGCGGGCGGCATGGCATTTCACCTGCTGCAGGGCTGCATTGCTTTCCGAAAAAAGCCGCAGGGCTTCTTTTTCCGCCTGAAAGCTTTTAATGACAGGGAAACCGGAAAGCATATCCTTCAGCGTTGCCAGAAAGGCTCCGTTTGCATCAGACACCCTTTTTTCCTGCGCCGGAAGATGTCCTCCGGCCAGCAGGGAAGCGCCAAGCGGGAGAAGGGAGACCGTCAAAGCCGCTGGGGTCAAAAGCGGGCTGTAAGAGAGCATCAGGCCCAGAACACCAACCAGCATGAGCACATTGGCCGGAAGGGTAAATAATGCGGATAGATAATTGGTTTCAAGGGAAAGCGTATCATTGGTCAGTGCGGAAAGATAAGCCGAAGTATCCTCCCGGCCGAATGCAAAGGCACTTTTTTCGGTCAGCCTGGCAAAAGCATAGTCCCGGTACTGTTGCAGGGCGCGCTTTAAAAATATCGGACGGGCATAAGCATTGAGCGCCATAATCACCCCCATCAATGCAAAGGAGAGGAGAAAAACGGCACACAACTGGGCCATGGTAAGAAACGCGCCGTTCCCGGCCGCGATATCTATCAGCTGTTGCATCTGCCAGGCAATGGCGAGATTCAGAACCGTATTCAAAACCATTGCCAGCATTCCCAAAAACGCTGTTCCATAATTATGCAAAAAAACTGTCTTACCAGCATTTTCCGCTGGTATTTTGCGTCATGGTTCATCCTTTATTTTCCTCCATAGCTCCTGTAATGAAGAGGAGTCAGGTTCCCCGCCATGCAGCAGACTGTCTTCTAGATCTTGAAACGCCGTGCGGCCAAAGCTGTCGTAAACAAGAACCGGCTTTGCCGTATGGCAGAAGCGTATATTTTCCATACCATATTCCGGCGATGCATCAAACCGCAGGGCCAGGCCGGCTGCCCTGCGCAGGTAACCTTCCGCCGCGGCCATATCGCCTGCGGCATTGCTGTAACGGGCCTGGCGGCTGAGCAGGATAACCTCGGCCCGATCCAGATAGCTTACTTTTCCCGGTATCCTCAAACCGGAAAGAATAGAACGCATCCAGGAAAGCAGCTCCTGGGCCTGGGACAGGTTCCCTTCATGGGTAGCACAATCTGCCATTCCCATTACGACCCGGATCAGGCCGCTTAAGTGATTTACGGCAGCAGAGGACAGATAAGTCCCTGCCTCCTCATAGCGCCCGCAAAGAGTCAGGAGAAAACCGATGGAGCTGTTGTTCAGGCCGGCATAATTATACTTTTTATACTCCTCGGCGGCCCGTTCCGGTTTCCCCAGATCGGCCCAGGTCTGTGCCAGCTGATTTCTCACAACCGCTTCATCCACTGCCTCATCCTTATTCTGATCCAGCAGACAAAGGCTGTGCTTTAACAGCTCCTGTGCCTTACGGGTGGCGGCGGATTCCCGCTTCTCACAGCCAATAGTCTGATACAATTCCGCCGCGCACCAGACCACCTCAAAACGGTTCGGATACTTCAGCAGCGCTTTTTTGCCTCATGGACCGCCTGATCATACTTTTTTCCCTGCATCAGATCCCGTATCGATTCCACGGCCTGCTCCGACTGTGAATCCAGGACATGGTAGCCCAGCAGCGCATCCACGGAAACCTCAAACAGCGCCGCCAGCTCCAGAAGGACGGAAAGCTCCGGGGTGGTGGCTCCGCTTTCCCATTTTGAAACCGCTCCGACAGTGACATTCATCGCTTCTGCCAGCTGTTCCTGGGTAAATCCCATGGTTTTGCGGCAGGAGCGTATATTATCTAATAATGTTAAACGCAACTGCATGGAAGCTGTGATGCAGTTTGTTTCGTGTCGTCAAAGGTAAGTTGTGACTCATCCTCATAACTCCTTTTTTATTGCAAAAAACAGAAAACGAAGGCAGTTGGAATCTTGCTTCTGTTTTGTAAATGGTTATAAATTGAGGGCGAGGTCTGTAACAGAGTCCGGCATACATAATGACGACGGGTAAAGGAGCGTGAAGTGTATGGCACAGATTCAGGTAACGGATCTCACTTTTTGTTATGAAGGAAGCTTTGATAATATTTTTGAGAATGTAACATTTGGCATAGACACTGACTGGAAACTAGGCTTTATTGGCAGAAATGGAAAGGGAAAGACCACATTTGCAAAGCTTCTGTCAGGAAAGTATGAATACAGAGGAGTTATTACAGCGCCAAATCTTCATTTTGATTATTTCCCATATCAGGTAGAAGAAGCAGACTTTGACAAGCCGGCATCTGAACTTATGGAATTTTGGAAAGGTGACATTCAGGAGTGGCGCGTTATGTGCGAACTCAATCAAAGACCCCGCTGCAAGCAACGGGGTATCAAACTTGCAGCGCTGCAGAGCAGCGGGGTATTTGACCCTCGCGGCAGTCGCCAAATATCCATGCAAGCATGGCTACTTGGCTCGTTGCTCGCGGGAATAAACTGGATAGTGATGTGGAGATATTATACCGTCCTTTCCGTACGCTGAGCCAGGGTGAGCAGATGAAAGTTATGCTGGCCGTATTGTTTTCTGGACAACATGAATTCCTGATCATTGATGAACCGACCAACCATCTTGATTTTGACGCAAGGCAGACGGTAAAAAAATATTTAAAGGGAAAAAACGGATTTATCCTCATATCCCACGACAGAGATTTCCTGGATGACATTATTGATCATGTACTTGTGTTAAACCGCAAATCAATCGAAGTACAGGCCGGGAATTTTTCCGGCTGGTGGGAAAATAAAGCACGCAAGGATGCGTTTTCCCAAGCGGAGAATGAAAAGCATTTAAAAGAAATTTCCTCATTAAAAAGGGCTTCTGAAAGATCCGCAAGGTGGGCGGAGAAGAATGAAAATACGAAGATTGGTTTTGAACCGGTACGTGAGCATGACCGTTTTTTAGATACACGGGCTTATATTGGAGCAAAAACAAAGAAAATGCAGGCTAGAAGGAAAAATTATGATATCCGCATAGAACGTGAAATCAGGTCGAAGGAAGGGCTTCTTCAGGATATAGAAAAATCTGTTGATTTAAAGCTTATGCCACAGAAATATTATAATGATACGTTGATATATGCACAGGATTACACCTTTCAATTCCGCAATCAGGAGCTGCCCTTAATCAGCCATTTTAACTTCAACCTGAAACAAGGGGAACGGATATTCCTGCATGGGAAAAATGGCTGTGGGAAAAGTACTTTTATGAAACAGATCCTGGCTGTGTCAAAAGGGAGCGGCACATGTGGCATTGGCGCGGACAGACAGGAGGAAAAGCCTGTTGTTTCCGGAGAATTAATGGTGTGTCCCGGCCTGCATATTTCATATATCAGTCAGGATACCGGTTTTCTGCATGGAACAATTAAAGAATATTGCAGGGAAAACGATTTTGATGAAAGCCTGTTTCTGGCAATCCTCAGACAGCTTGATATGGACAGGGTACAGTTTGAAAAAACGATGGAGAATTATTCGGAGGGACAAAAGAAAAAAGTGCTGATTGCCGGAAGCCTCCTGACACCGGCACATTTGTATATCTGGGATGAACCACTGAACTATATCGACGTTTTTTCAAGGATACAAATTGAAAATTTAATTCTGAAATTCCAGCCCACAATGCTTGTTGTGGAACATGATGTGAGGTTCAGAGACAAAATTGCAACCAAAATAGTGGAAGACTTTAAATAAATTATTCCGGCAGATTTCCTGTCGGAACAGAGAGCGGAGGTGACGGCGGTGTCAATCTTTGAATATAACGAAGAAGAGGAAATGAGAAAAATCCGTGCAAGCGAGTACAAGAACGGAAAAGAGGATGGAATTGCTCAGGGGATAAAGCAGGGGATAGAACAAGGAATAGAACAAGGAATAGAACAAGGAATAGAACAAGGAATGGTGGAAACCTGTAAGGAATTGGGTGTCAGTTTTGAGCAGACTGTAGCAAGACTGAAACTCCGTTTTGACATCAGTGAACAGGAGGCACAGGAAAAGGCAGGGTATTATTGGTGCTGACTTTTTCATAATGTGAAGAACCGATGCTGCTTTATAAAATCAATCCTGCAATAATAAATGTCCAGCTCTGAAAGGCGAAAATTTCTCGCACAAAAATTACTGATAAGCACTGAAGATTTAGCCGATGCATGATAAAATAAAAAAAAGTTTTTCGCAAAGGAGAAAATTTATCGTGACAAGGGCTGAACA
>NZ_VUMI01000150.1 GCF_009696275.1 Eisenbergiella porci | reverse complement strand
CAGAAAGTGTGCATTGGAGGTGGCAATCTAACATGACAAGAATCAGAAAATCACCAACAATGACAGGACCATTTGCTGAGGTCGCTCAGGAATTCATTCAATACAAAAGAAGTGCCGGTTTTAAATACGCAGATGAACCGAAATGCTTATCACGATTTTGTCGTTTCAGTGAAGAACTGGGTATCACAGAAATAGAAATATCCCGTTCTCTTGCAGAAAAATGGATTGCACCAAGAGAAAGTGAATCTGAAAAAAGCCGTTCACACCGTATTACCTGTATAAGACAGTTTGCTATCTACCTGAATAATCTTGGCTATGATGCTTATATAGTACCAGAAGTAAAAGGCTTGAATCATAATTCATTTGTTCCCTATATATTTACACATGAACAGATAGCATCTGTGATAAAAGCAGCTGATGAAACAGAACCTCGGGAGGTTGCAAGAAACATGCATCTGGCGCTACCTGTGATATTTCGTATTCTCTATGGCTGTGGACTTCGTGTATCTGAAGTTGTTGGTCTTCGCTATAAGGATGTAAATCTCGAAGATGGGATTCTTACAATCCGTGAAGCCAAAACTGACCGTGACCGATATATCCCATTATCAGATTCCGTGAAAGAAGCTTGTATATCCTATGCAGATAAAATCTGGTGGGAAAAAGACAGTGACTTTTTCTTTCTTGCCCCTGACAAGACCATGATCAGTCCCATGACTGTATATCAAAGATATCGTAGATATCTGGAAGTTGCAGGTATTTCACATGGTGGAAAAGGGCAAGGACCTCGTCTGCATGATATTCGTCACACATTTGCAGTTCA
Source organism: Eisenbergiella porci (assembly GCF_009696275.1). Classification (GTDB taxonomy): domain Bacteria; phylum Bacillota; class Clostridia; order Lachnospirales; family Lachnospiraceae; genus Eisenbergiella; species Eisenbergiella porci. The sequence goes on along the minus strand of NZ_VUMI01000150.1, from coordinate 184 downwards.
CGTTTTGCAAAAGTGGATCAAAGAAGAAGCAGATCTGACTGCTATGCTCCCGATTCTCTCCACATATATGGGACACAAAACAGTACGCTCAACCGCACAGTATCTGCGGCTGACAGCCGAAGTTTATCCTGATCTGATGAAAAGAGTGGAAAAATCCTGTGCATATGTCATCCCGGAGGTATGC
>NZ_VUMI01000015.1 GCF_009696275.1 Eisenbergiella porci | reverse complement strand
TTCAGCCCTTGTCACGATAAATTTTCTCCTTTGCGAAAAACTTTTTTTTATTTTATCATGCATCGGCTAAATCTTCAGTGCTTATCAGTAATTTTTGTGCGAGAAATTTTCGCCTTTCAGAGCTGATAACACACTCATTATACAACTCTTCTAAAAAATTGTCATTATTATATTACTTTTTATTTGCATAAATCTCCATACTGCCAATTTTCAAGTGCGAATCTCCCGGCGAAATAATGTGCACTTATAATTCGCACCTCCCCAAATTTATAACCCCATTTAACACATGTAGGAATACACACAAATAATTATTTAATCTTTCTGCTCCCCCGGCCAACAGAAAAAAGATTATCAAACTTACCAAGGCCACCTCAGTTCAAATTTTTCCGGGACCTGTGCAGCACAAACCGCTGTACCGGATAATCAAATTCCATACACAGTTCCTCCGGCACAAAATTGAACCGCTGATATAATGCTCTTGGCGCAATTCCTTTTTCATCCCCTTCGCGGTATGTCGTAACACTGATATCAACATCCGGCATAAGCCGGAGCATTTCCGAAATCAATGCGGATGCAACGCCCTGACGGCGGTATTGGGGATGGACCGCCATACAGGAAAGGCAGTGCTGGTTGGGTGAAAATAATAAAATACCAACAATATTTCCGTTGTCCTTTACGCAAAGAGCTGTCTGCCGGGCGATATTCTTAAGAAGTGTTACCGTATAATCAGCAATTACAAGCCCCGGAAAGTCGTCAGCTACCATATTAACAAGTCCCAGCCAATCTGAAACACAGGCTTCATCGGCAAATTCTGCATGATATTGTTTCTTCATATATTTTACTTCCTCCTTTTAAACTCAGCCCATCCATACAAAAAAGAACAGAGCGTGGTGTACGTATATATCACCTGCCTGTTCTTCTGATAGGAAAATAAGCAAAACTGTAAGCCGGGTTATGTCGAGAATAATCATCTATCTAGTACTGCTGTTACCAGCAGTCTCAAGCGACCTACCTGAAAGCAGGCCGGGCAAGCCTGTCGCTCTCTGTTTGGTCTTGCTTCGGATGGGGTTTACATGTGCCCCGCCTGTTACCAGACGGGCGGTAGTCTCTTACACTGCCTTTCCACCCTTACCGGGGTCTGCACCCCAAAGGATTGCTCCTTTCCGCCAAAGGCGGGGCGGTATATTTCTGTTGCACTGGCCTTGGAGTCGCCTCCACCGGACGTTATCCGGCATCCTGCCCTGCGAAGCCCGGACTTTCCTCACCTGCCGCATCCCAAAAGGAATACGGACAGCCGCGATTATTCATCTTACTTATTTTCCTTTCAATACTATACCTTTTTTCTTCCACCTTGGCAAGTGCTAAATCAATGAAGAAAAGTCATTCCGCAGGGCAAATATAACCATTCTGCCAAAAAAGAAAGTTGACAGTCCAAAAAGCAGGGCTTAGGATGATAAATGAACAAATACCGCAAATCTAAAACTAAAAAACACAGGAGGATTTATGAAACCTTTTATCGGACTGACTCCTTTATATGATGATGATAAAAAAAGCTACTGGATACTTCCTGGCTATATGGAAGAAATTGAACATGCCGGAGGAATCCCGGTAATGCTGCCTTTAACTGCGGACCGGGATGTGCTGGAAAATATTTTATGCCGGATAGACGGGCTCGTCCTGACCGGCGGCCATGATGTGAACCCTGCGGTCTATGGTGAAAAGACAGAGGATTTCTGCGGAAGGCTCTGCCCGGAGCGGGATGAAATGGAGCTGGCCCTGATACAGCGGGCGCTTGAAAAGGATATGCCGGTGCTTGGGATCTGCAGGGGACTTCAGATCATGAATGCCGCGCTGGGAGGAAGCCTGTATCAGGATTTAGGCACCCAGAACGGCACTGGAATAGACCATGATATGAAAAAGCCCTATGACCGGGCCGCCCACAGCATAAGCCTTGAAATGAAAGCGCCTCTTTTCGGACTGCTGGGACAGAAAAGTGTGGGTGTGAACAGCAGGCATCATCAGGCCATCAAGGATCTGGCGCCTTCTCTTAAGAGCATGGCGACCGCGGAAGACGGAATCATAGAAGCTGTTTATGTTCCTGATAAACGGTTTTTCTGGGGCGTCCAATGGCACCCGGAACATTGGGGCGACAACGAAACAAGCGTAAAAATATTACAGGCCTTTGTCAACGCCTGTAAAAACTGATCTTCCATATAAAAGGGGCTGGATAAAAGGGACGGCAGTTTCATATATATAGCAGCTCCCATATGACAGCCATTTCATAAAAAATCCATATATGGCACAAAGTAAAAATATTACCACACAAACAATTTGGAAAATATATGGTAAAAAAATTGTGAAGCATTTTTTTCATTAACAATCCCAGTTTATCATACCAGCAAAACTGGGATTTGATAAAAAAGTTGACGTTTATTTACTTTGCGTTTCTTGCATAAGTTTTTTGTTTTCAATAAAAAAACATCCTGTAAATACTATTTCATAAAGCAACATAAATAATGCAATAATATCAGGAGAGCATGTACATCCTATAATTAAAACACTGATTGTTACAATTATCGAAGAGTACATATAACTTTTGGATTTATAGAGCCAACCAAAAGGCAGTAAGTGACCGCCGAAAATCATTGCTAAAACCATAAGCATTTTCTCTGGTACTGCTGAATATACCAAGCAGACAATTAAATATAAAGTATTTCATTCAATGTAAAAAGGAAGCTTACTTTATTTAATGGATTGTCATTGCGCATATACTCAAACGCTTCTGTCATTTCCTTTAAAGACATCATTTTTACCTCCTGAATATTCACAACTGCAGACAATTTGTCACTTTATTAATCAACTCTGCACAATTAAATTTGACACGCATACTTTCATACGGCTATTCACCGTTAGAACTCCCCAAGTTGTTTTATTGGCAGGCGAAGCAGGCGGTATAAAAATAGCTTCTTCAATTATATTGCTTTTGATTTTTCCTAAATTGGTTATGCTATAACCATTTTGGGAACCATATCCAAACATATTTCTTCCTACAAATGCTCCTGCTTTACTTCCAAACTCTCCTAATGTAGATATTGCAACAGCGTCAATCAGCTCCGGCTGCATATGTATATAACAGGCAAGCACAAGCATTTCTTTCTGTGGGTGCTGACATATATTTGTGACAAGTGACGCTACGCGTTTTGCAAGGGAAATCACATTTCCCTCGTTCTTTTTCACAAAAATGCTAAAAGCAGTAGAATAATTTCCCATTGCCCCTTGCCTGTAACATTTTGTCTGTTTACGAATATCGGCCGCAATAACCACCTTGTTTGTATTCTCTTCCAACATCATCTTTGCAATCAGCCAGTCATTTACAGTAACATTATGCTGTTTACATAAAGTCAGTATTTTTTCTAACTCCTGATTGCAAACGGTGAAAGTTTCCCGTTTCATTTTGTGTTTTTGAATATAGGCTCTTTCAAATGCGCTATATTCCTCATACATAACCTGTTGCCCCTCTTTTTTCCATCTTCTATTTGCGTCGCCTATTATCAATTTACTGATAAGAGGTAAATCGCTGTTTGAGGGAAGATCGTTTAAGCATTGAATTAAGCGTTCCGGGGCAAATTGCGGTATTACTCCGTTAGCATAATGCTCTGCAAATTCTTCTGCCAGTTGTAGAAGCCCTCTGCCGTCACACAAAAGATGGTGGGCGATAAAAAGTATTTGAAATTCATTTTCCTTTGGATAAACCACTACTTTTAGCAGACATTCATTCATGACATTCCACCCACGGACAGATATTTCCTCATAATCCTCTTGCCACAAAGCAGCTTCTTCTTTTACCATTACAGGAATATTCAAATAATCTTGTATTTGATAATAAAATCTGCCAGTGTCCGCTTCCTCTACAATTAAACTTTGCAGAAACGGGTGCGCTTTTTGAAGAGTGTCTATGCTTTGTTTTAGCCGCCCTTCATCATAATTGCTTTCTAATTTTGCCATAATCCCAAAGTGCATATTAGGACACATAAAATGCGCACGTTCTGTATACACATAATTTTTAACCGATTTCATATTTTTTCTCCAAGTCATTGTTTTCCCACATAGCAATATCATTCAACACCTTATCCTGATGTGCTTCAATGGCTAACAAGATTAACAAAACAGCAAATACGGCTCCTGCCAAAAACAAAGTAATTGAAGAAAGCCAATGCCACCCTGCCACCCAAAATAAAATACCAGTTACAAATAATACGCCGATGAGTTTCATCATGGTAAGCCCCGGTTCAAGCATATTCAGTTTATATTTATAGCGGTTATCATAGTCCATATTCTTATGTTTCAATTGCCGAACCTCTCTTGTTTTCATTGTGGTATAATTTGAAACTGGCACATGCTTCTATAAGTAACTGCCTTATTTCTTCGGGCGCAATGTTCGTTGTGTTCGTAGAAACAATCGTTGCTATACCATGCGTAAATATCCATGTTTTCACAAACACTTCCGGTTCAATCGGAACAGGAACGTGCTTAGCCAAATCGTAAAGGCTTTCAAGTCTTGTTCCGCTATCTGACATACATAGTAGATGGAACAGATTTTTTTCATTTTGAGCCAGTTCCACATACTTTAGTCCCATGCTTAAAAAATAGGGGGTTTCGGTATCTAAAGGCTGTTGGAGCATGGTTTCTTCAAATAGTTTTTGCGTTCTTTTGTAAACTTCTTCCTTCAGTTCTTCCATGTTGCGAAAAGCATGAAACACTGGTTGAGTAGAGCATTTTAATTCACTGGCAAGCAAACGTGCGGTTACTTTTTCAAAGCCATATTCTTTTGTCAACTCAAATGCTTTTTCAATAATAGCTTCTCTGGGTATCTTAACTTTTGGCGGCATAATATTCTCCATAAAATAACTAAGTTATATATCAATGTTATTATACACTGCATAAAGATTCTTGTCAATTTATCTGGCTGATAGTTGACGCTTTGGTGCCAAAATGGCGCCCGAATTTCCTATAGTGATATAAAACAATATGGGCAAATATTGGAAAATGGTAGAAAAGTTTATAATATGAGTGATACAATATAATCCAAATCGCTAAATCAATATTTGTGAGGGAATAATGAAGAAAGCATATTTTAACTGGAGCAGCGGGAAAGATTCCGCGTTAGCTCTTTATAAAGCCTTGCAATCGGGAATATATGATGTGCAAGCACTGTTCACCACAATAAAAAAAGATGGCTCTAAAATCGCTATGCACGAGATTGGTATAGAACTGCTCAAACAGCAAGCAGACTCTATCGGGATACCATTAACGATTTTGGAGTTTGATTTAACTGCTCCATCAGACGAATATAAAAAGTCGATGGAAATGCACATAGAAAAATTCAAAGAGAAACAGCTCAACATCGCACTTTTTGGTGATTTATACCTGGAAAACTTGAGAAATCAAAGAATTGATAACTGTAGGCGACAGGGTATTCAAGCCGAGTTTCCATTGTGGAATAGTAAACCGAGAGAATTATTGCAGGAATTTATATCATTGGGCTTCAAAAGCATAGTAACTTGTGTAGATGGCTCTATGCTTGACGAATCTTTTGTTGGTAGAGTAATTGATGAATCCTTCCTGAATGATTTGCCCGACTATGTAGACATTTGTGGTGAAAATGGTGAGTATCATTCTTTTGTCTTTGATGGACCAATATTCAGGAAACCGGTTGAATTTGAAATAGTAAGCAGATACTACAGAGATTATCCAAATGAGACAAATACAATGCTGAACAGGTATTGGTACCTTGAGCTTAGATAATCTCCTTCGCCCAATTCTTTAGGTTAGAATCGATGATGGGGTAAACGAAAAAGCAGTTTTGGCATTCCAGTGAACTGCCCCTTCGTTTACACCATTTTCGATTTGACCTAATTGAACAAAGTAAGCGTCCGGGTAGCCACTACCTATGGACTTTCAATCTTTTGTTCTTACCCATGATTATACAGGATTTCCTGTGCTGAAGCTACAGAAATCAAGTGTTTTCAGATAAATAGGTACAACAACAAAACCTCAAGTTTTGAGGCTTCAGAAAAAGTATGAGAGAATAACCTTTTAACATCTTTGTGGTATTCGAAGCTGTGGTTTTCCAAGATGACCGCCACAGGATTTGCATACACAGACATTTATCCCATAAAGCTGGTTTATTATTTCAGGAATCTCCTTATTCCGGAGTTTTGAGAGATACTTTTGGCATCCAAGAAGATTCCTGCATAAAATAAGCTTCTTTCGTTTGCAACGGGAACAAAGAAGTCCGTAATGCCGAATCCTGACAAAACGTTTTGGTGGCACATGCATCAAAAAACGTCGTATGAATTCAACAGCGGTGATTGCTGATAGCAATCCTATGGGTATACTTTCCAAGGTAATCAATCACAGACTGTGCGCCGTGAAAAGTTTTCTTACAATAAGGAATCCATTCCGCATCATAACAGGAATCAAGCAGTTCTTTGAACGCATAATGGTTACGGTATTTTTCAGCAGTTCCATGAAACTCAAGCTGATTCGTATTCCAAAGATTTTTCAACTCCTCCATATATTTTCCACGGAAGACTTTGGAGATAGCCCATATGGGAAGAAAAAACTCCGTACCGTTGTCTTTCCATTCGTTTTTGGATGTCAGACCACCGCCGAGCAGTATTGTATGGATATGAGGATGAAAGTTCATTTCAGACCCCCATGTATGCAGGATGCAGATATATCCAACATCTGCACCAAGATGCTTTGGGTCAGCAGTCAATTCACTGATTGTAGCAGAAGCAGCATGATACAGGGTATCATATAACAGTTTCTGATTACTGTAAATGATTGGACTTAGAATGTCCGGCACTGTAAATACCAAGTGAAAGTAAGGGGCATCAAGCACATCTTCTCTGCGTGCATCCATCCACATTTCCTTTGGAATAGCCTGACACATGGGACAACAGCGGTTGCGACAGGAATTATAGTGAATCTGAATGGCACCACAGTCCTCACATACGCTGACATTCGCACCGTAAGCGCCTGTTTTACAGTTCATGATGTTCCGGGAAACTTTTGCCTGTTCAGGAGAAGGGGAATACTTTTCAAGGTATGCCGAATAAAAACGTAGAAAGATATCCTGCACAGTTGGTTTATTCATGAACAGCACCTTCTTTCCTGTCAAACGGACTTTGGATTCCCATCAGGGATTTGTTGCTGACATGAAGATAAACTTCCGTAGATTTTGGGTCACGGTGTCCCAGCAGTGCCTGAATATTCTGCCGTTCTACTCCCTGCTCCATCAGGTGAGTTGCAAAGCTATGACGTAGGCAGTGTGGAGTTGCTTCCTTCGGAAGTTCAGCAACGGATACGGCACGGCGCATCACCTGTTCCAGTGTACTGACTGTCAGATAATTGCCAGTGAACTTATTAGGAAACAGGATTCCACGGGGACGTCCTTTTTCAAACCAGTATTGTGTAAGGAGATTCAGACACCTCTTGGAAAGGATTGTATAACGATCCATCCGGTTCTTTGTATCCCGGACATGAATCTGCATATTTGAACGTGAAATATCATCATAATGCAGATGAATGACTTCAGAAACACGCATCCCGGAAGAATACATCGTTGCAAACATAGCTTTATATTTGATGTCATAGACAACTTCTAACAAACGGTCGATTTCAGGGGCGGTCAGTACTGTTGGAAGCTTATGCTCCAGAATCATACGTGGAACCGTGATATCATCCCAAAGTATGTGCAGGACATTCCGGTAGAAAAAACGGATGGCAGAATTATAAAGGTTCAGAGTTGTGGCTTTCAGTCCTTCATCTTTTTTTGCAAGTAAAAAAGTTCTGACATCCTGACAGGTAAGTTCTTCCGGACTCTTACCCTGATATTTCAGAAAGTAAGAGACATAGTTTTTATAGCAGTTAATGGAACGTTCTTTGAGGTTACGGATTTTTCCGGCTTCCTCAAGCTGTTCTAAATATTTTTCGTACATAATAAAATCCTCCATGTAAAATCAGTAGTTATCACACAACACTGCTTTACACGGAGGTGCATTTGGGTCATAAAACCGCTTGCCAATCAAGCGGAAGGATGGTATTCTTTTCATAGGCAGTGGGAAGGTCGATCCTGTTTGATTGTTTCGTTGTGGTGACTTAACAATACTACTTTTAGGACTTGCTTTCCACTGCTTTTGTTATAGAAAAGAGAAAATCGCTATGCCATAGCCTTGGCAGGCCATCGCGCAGCGATTTTGTTCAATTCCAATTTACCAAGTATGCCTTTTGCCAACATAGCGAATCACACGGCGGCAAACTGTGTATGTATAATCAACAATCACGATTTATAAATCGTTCTAAATCCCGTCTCATGATGGAAATATTATATGGTGGTTCCTCTTTATCCCAATTCCATAAGAGACGGTACATTCTTTCCATGCGCATAAGCGACCGGAACGCCAATACCTGTAATGTCTCGTCCAATTTTCCCATAATTTTAATCTGACCGAATACAGTCGCAAGGATAACCTGGTCTGTCTGCAAAAGTGTCTGATCACCTTTCAGTCCATGATAAGTTTGTGCTGCCTGTATTTTCAGTTCGTCATCCGTCTGCTCCGGTTCAGGCGGCAAATAGGTTAAGTTCCACTCTTTTACGATTAATAATTCAGGGAAATCAGCAACACACATTTTGGGCCGTTTCCGTACAGATTCCTCTAAAAAATGCAATGTGTCATTCCCTTCATCACTACCAAAAGGAGCTTCTTCATCGCCGCAGTCATAATACAGTTCTTCAGAAAAACAGGTACGGAAAACGGGATGGCTGGTCAGGGGATGCAAACCATATTCATCTGTATCAAAGTAAAGGTGATGCATTGTGTCAAAGTCATGCATGTCTGTATATCCCTTTTTCTCTTTAGACCGCACAAGCTTAGACGCCTGTTTTTCACATTCATCCTCTGTATCAAAATTTTTTATCTCATAACGTCCTGTTGTGCCGGTTTTTCCCCAGTTGGTTACCAGTTCACAGCCCGCTGTTTCTATGCGCCAAAACTTGTCCGATTTTTCATCTGTATATCGTAACGCCTTCTGCATATCCTGCCCTCCAAATCTATTCGTTTTCCCATAAACCAATGGGGATTTGTTGAGTACGCTTTCTCCGTCTATGATAGCCTTCAGCTAAAAGCAGAGTATAAAAAAGAAACCTGTCGAAGTTACAAGCTGTCCAAAGAAGATGTTCCCCACAGTGCAGACACCGGATCCGCATCCGCGTATAATGTCACGACCACACTGTCAGGTAAAGTCAAACAACGACAGCTGCTCTCCCGCCAGCTTATCCTCAAAGCGGTTCATATAAGCAAAAATCCGATTCGTATTGTTTTCAATCCCGTGCTGAGCACAGGTTTTCCTGACCAGCCGCATAAGAGAGGCCTGGCTGGGGGAGGGTATCTCATAGGCATTCCCGTAGGTTTGTATGTATTTTTGCTTCATGCCCGGAAAATGCTCGTCCAGCTTGCGGTAAAAATACTGCCTGTCGCCGTCTCTGAGGGTCACGCCGATCCCGAAGGTCAGTATTCCATAGGTTTTTGCATGGATGCAGTAATCCAGTATGCCGCAGATATTTTCCTCCGTGTCATTGATAAAGGGAAGGATGGGCGTCATCCAGCAGACGGTGGGGATGCCTTCCTCCCGCAGGATATCAAGGACCTCCGCCCTCCGTTTTGTGGTGCACACATGAGGCTCCAGCTTCCGGCAAAGCGCCTCGTCATGGGTGGTAAGCGTTATCTGGACCACGCATTTTGTTTTTCGGTGAATGCTTTTGAGCAAATCCAGATCACGCAGTATGAGATCGGATTTTGTCTGGATGGCAAGGCCGAAGCCGTATTCGTCTATCAGCTCCAGACAGCGGCGGGTCAGTCCCAGCTCTTTTTCCAGAGGGATATAAGGATCGCTCATACCGCCTGTCCCAATCATACAGCGTTCCCTTTTTCTGCGCAGGGCAAGCTCTAAAAGCTGTGGCGCATTCTTTTTGATCTCGATATCCTCAAAAGGCCGGTCGGGATGAATCTGGTAACAGGTGCTCCTGGCATCGCAGTAAATACAGCCGTGGGAGCAGCCCCTGAACAGATTCATGCCGTTTCCGGCTGAGAGAATTGATTTTACATTCACTTCAAACATAACCGCTCCATTCCGGCCGCCTGTTTCTTCCCCGGGCAGGCAGCCCTCACGGCTTGTCTACACCCGGAAGCAGCTGCCTCCGACGAATTCACGTACAATGGAATTATTGGGAAGGTTTTCACTGCTCACGCCCAGGAAATATTCCAGGAATTTAAGCAGGCGCTTTGCTTCAAAATATTCCGGCTGATCCTTCCTCACGCTGTAAAGCAAAGGCTCCGCAAACTGCTTCAGCACCGCCAGTTCGTAAATCAGGGCAGAGTTGAACATCGCGTCAGCGCTTTCCTGGAATGGGAAAATATTTTCCTCCTCCCCTCTGCGCACGGAGGACCACATCCGCAGGGTGTGGGTGGCGGAAGCGCCTCTTGTCCTGGCGTCACGCACCATACGGCGGATCAGGCGGCCGTCCGTTGTCGCTATCCGGTTATGATCGTCCACATTCAGGCTGGTGAGGGCGCTGATATATATTTTATATTTGCTTTTCAGAGGAAGCGAATGGGAAAGCCTGTCGTTCAGGCCGTGGATTCCCTCAATCACCAGAATGTCCTCAGGCCCGAGCTGCAGATAATCCCCTTTGTATTCACGAAGGCCTGTTTTAAAGTTAAAACGGGGCATTTCCACCCGTTTTCCCGCCAGCAAATCCGCCATGTCCTGATTGAATTTTTCCACATCAATGGCTTCCAGGCATTCAAAATTATAGTTGCCCTCTTCGTCCAGCGGCGTCTTATCCCGGTCTACAAAATAATCGTCAACCGCAATGGGATGGGGCACCAGACCATGGGTTTTCAGCTGGATGGCCAGGCGATGGGAAAAGGTGGTCTTCCCTGAGGAGGACGGCCCTGCAATCATGACGAATTTTACATTTCCGCGCCTGACGATATCTCCTGCAATTTCCGCAATCCTGCGCTCCTGCCTTGCTTCCTGCACCAGGATCATTTCCGCCAGATCGCCCTCGCAGATCTTGTCATTGAGATCCGCCACGGTTTCTATCTCCATTTTTTCTCCCCAATCGTTGGAGCGGAGGAGCGTATGGAACAGCTTTTCCCTGGGTTCAAAGGGAACCAGGGTTTCCGGCTCGCTTCTGTCGGGAAGCATCAGCATCAGGCCCGCTTTATAGGGTATCAGGTCAAAATACTGCAAATATCCGGTATCCGGCACCATATAGCCGTAATTATAGTCATAATATCCGTCCAGACAATAGACATTGATATAGGAGCCGCGCCTGTAACGGAACAGCCTGACCTTATCCTCCATTCCCTGGGCATTGAAAATCTCGATTGCCTCGTCCGTGGGATAAGCTTTTTTACTGATGGGAAGCCTGCGTTCCACCAGTTCCCACATTCTTTTCCTGACCTGCTCCACGAAGCCGGCCTCTATCTGGCCGTCCTCTTCCCCGTCGGCGCAGATTACCTTTTCAGCCAGTTCTCCCCTGGGAATGCAGTAATAGCCCCTGCCGATGGAAAATTCCACGGAAACCTTGCCCGCCCTGGGGGAGCCGGCGATATCGCTGATGGCCTTGATAAGAAGCATGATCGCGCTGCGGATGTAGGTATCGTGTCCCACTCTGCCCGCCAGCGTCTGAAAGGTAACGGCAGCATCACGATCCACCGTTTTGTGAAGCTCTTTGATTTTTCCGTTGGCTATGGCAAGAATAATCCTGTGATCGTATTCTGCCTGATGCTCCTGTGCCAGTTTTTCATAGGTCACGCCGTTTTCATATTCCCTGCATATCCCGTTTACCGTTACTTTTACCATAAATCGCTCCTATTCATACCAGAAGGGTTCCTGCTGCCTGGCTGTCAGCAAATGCAGCTGCGGCAGCTCCCTGCTTAAAAATTCCTTCATATAGGGGACAAAAATCTGTTCCAGCCCGTAATGTCCCGCATCTATGATAGTGATTCCCTGTTCCAGCGCATCTATACCATCATGATGACCGATATCCCCGCTGATAAAAACATCAGCGCCCGCGCGCACTGCCTGGGAGATATAATCCTTCCCGGAGCCAGGCACCACAGCCGCCTTCCTTATTTTCTGTTCCGCCTCTCCGAATACCCGGACAGTTTCCAGATCAAATATTTCCTTCACATAGGCCGCGCACTCGCGCAGCGTCATCTCCTCCGGGAAAATGCCCACCCGGCCGATTCCCTCCTTGGACAGCTCATCCTCAAAGGTGGTTTCCAGCACCGTCCTGTCCGCCAGCGCCAGGCGGTCTGCCGCTTCGTCCGCCATTCCCATCACATCAAAGTTGGTATGGCAGGCATAGTATGATATATCATTTGCAATCAGCTTGATAATCCGCTTTCCCGTAAAATCCTCCGCCGTAATCCGCTTCATCGCAGAAAAAATCATGGGGTGATGGGTCAGAAGCATATCCGCTCCCGCCAGCACCGCCTGATCAATGACCGCGTCCGTGGCGTCCAGCGCAATCATAACCGATTCCACTTCTTTGTCCCTGCTCCCCACAAGCAGCCCCACATTATCCCAGCTTTCCGCAAAGGAACGCGGGGAAAGCTCTTCCAGCTTCGCCATTACCTCACTGCATTTCATGCGCCCTTCTCCTTATGTTTACCGCCGCATCCCCCGATACGGCTTACCTGGCCGGGACGGTTCATTTCATTATGCCAATCAGCTGCTCCAGCAGTTGCCGCTCCTTCGCAAGCTGTGCAAGGCGTCCCGCCGTTTTTTCTTTTTCCGGCGCCCCTGCCTCCCCGGCAGATGCGCTGCCTATCCCGGCGCTTATCTGCCGGTTCTTCCTGAGGCTCTCCTTTAAATATTCCAGCAGCACAGGATTTTTCTCCAGAATCAGGCGGGAGCCGAAAATATCCGCCGCCCTTTCCCATTCATCCGATGAAAGCAGCCCCTGGGACTTACATTCCTCCAGAAAGCGTTTTTCCTGCGCCTCCAACGTTTCCCGGCAAAAACCTTCCGGCGGGTTCTGCAGGTTAACAGCCTTTATAACGGTATAGAATTTGCCCTCTTCCCATATCATATTCTCTTCCGTAATAAAATATCCGTTCTTTTTCAAAGCCTCCCTTACCAGCCAGTCCTCCGACTGGGGCTGGAGAATGGCCCAGCGCATCTGTGCAAGCTTCTCGCGGCCCTCCTCCATGATCTTCACCATAAGGCGGCCGCCCATTCCCGCAGCCAGAAGCGTATCCGCTTCCGGCCTTCCCCCGCGGCAGGGAAGGCCGGAAATTCCGTCGGAAAGCCTCACGTCTATGTATGCAGCAAGCCCGAATTCCTCCACGTGCTCCCTGGCCCTTTCCAGAGGGCCAACGTTTACATCCATGGCAAACACGCGGGGGCAGACGCCCTCCCGGATCAGGTATACCGCCACATACCCATGGTCACATCCCACATCCGCCGGGATACTTCCTTTTTCCACCATGGATGCGACCATATGAAGTCTTTTTGACAATTCCATATTCTTTTTTCCTTAATCCAGATAATCCTTCAGCTTGCGGCTGCGGCTGGGATGGCGGAGCTTGCGCAGCGCCTTGGCTTCAATCTGGCGGATACGCTCACGGGTTACGTTGAACTCCTTGCCTACCTCTTCCAGCGTCCTTGCACGGCCGTCGTCCAGGCCGAAACGCAGGCGCAGCACCTTCTGCTCTCTTTCCGTCAGGGTGCCCAGGACCTCATTCAGCTGTTCCTTCAGCAGGGAGAATGCCGCCGCATCCGCCGGTACCGGCACATTGTCATCCTGGATGAAATCGCCCAGGTGGCTGTCTTCCTCCTCACCGATAGGGGTTTCCAGGGATACAGGCTCCTGGGAAATCTTGAGGATTTCACGCACTCTCTCCACCGGCATGCTCATTTCTTCAGCGATTTCCTCCGGAGTAGGTTCACGCCCCAGTTCCTGCAGCAGCTGTCTGCTCACGCGGATCAGCTTGTTGATCGTCTCTACCATATGGACCGGGATACGGATGGTTCTCGCCTGATCCGCAATGGCTCTTGTGATCGCCTGGCGGATCCACCATGTAGCATAGGTGGAGAATTTATAACCCTTGGTATAATCGAATTTTTCCACAGCCTTAATCAGACCCAGATTTCCTTCCTGGATCAGATCCAGGAACAGCATGCCCCTTCCCACATATCTCTTGGCAATGCTGACCACCAGACGCAGGTTTGCTTCCGCCAGACGCTTTTTGGCTTCCTCATCCCCCACTTCCATCCTCTGGGCCAGGTCGATTTCCTCCTCCGCGGAAAGCAGGGGCACCTTGCCGATTTCCTTCAGGTACATACGCACCGGATCTTCAATGCTGATGCCATCGGGAACGGAGAGGTCGATACTCTCCATATCCACTTCTTCCTCTTCGGACAGGATAATTTCCTCATCGGGAATATCGTCATCATCCTCGGTGATACGCAGTACATCCACGTTGCTCTGCTCCAGCAGCTCCAGCAGCTTGTCAAACTGATCCTCATTCAGCTGCAGATCCGCAAAGTAATCGCTGATCTCCTGGTATTCCAGAATATTTTTTTTCTTTCTGGCAACGCCGATAAGTCCTCTTACTCTTTCCAGAAACTTCGCTTCCGCGGCCGCTCTTTCTTCCGGGGTCATTTCCGCTTCGTTCTGATTTGTTGTTTTTTTCGTCTCATCAGCTTTTTCCTGTGTCTTTTTGCCCATTCTTAGTCCATCCTTCCTGCGCATGTTAATATTGTTATCCTTAATTCAGGGAAATATGCGTTTTGCTAAGTTCTTCCAATGCCTTTTTTCCTTCAATGACGCGGTTTAATGCCTCCACATCAGTTCCCAGACGGCTCGTATTATATTCATAGCTGATTCTTTTTACAGAAACCAGGATATCGTGAAATGCTTTTTCTTTTTCCTGTATTGTCTCCGGTTCCATCAGCCTTGTGTTAAAAAGTGACGCCACCTCTCTCTGCTCCTCCTCATCGGGGAACAGGCTTATGATAGATGCCGCATTCAGTTCGCCCTTTTCAAGCCCTGCGAACAGCCTTTCGGCCACCCGTACATAAAGCTCCTCCGTAAAGTCCTCAGGTCCGATAAACCGCTCGATTTTTTTATATAACTGCGGTTCCTCCACCAGCCAGGTAAGCAGAAGCCTCTGGGTCTTTTTGCTGTTTTCCTCCGGGGTGGTTTTTTTATGGATTCCCGATTTGGGCCGTTCCACGGGTTTGGCAAGCCCTGTCTGGGCTGCAATGCTGCCCACCAGCTTCCTCAGGTTTTCGAAGCCGATATGGTATTTCTCCGCCACCGCTTCGATATAATTCTCCCGCTCCACCTCTTCGGAAAAATCACACAGCTTTCTGGCGATTTCCCTGTGGAACCTGGTCTTGTCCTCCGGATCAGAAAGGTTGTACTCCTTCTCCAGCATCCTGATTCCAAAAAGAAAGCTGTTTTCCGCGTGGTCGATACGTTCCTGGAACGCTTCCTTCCCCAGATTTTTCATAAATTCATCCGGATCCTTGTACGGCTCCAGACTGATGATCTTCCCGGTAAGCCCCGCCTCCTTCAGTATGCCGATGGCCCGCAGCGCCGCCTTCACGCCCGCGCCGTCGCTGTCGTAGGAAAGCAGAACCTCCTTCGTATACCGCTTCAGCAGACTGGCCTGTCCCAGTGTAAACGCGGTGCCAAGAGACGCCACCGCCTGATCAAAGCCCGCCTGATGCATGGAAATAACGTCCATATAGCCCTCGCAGAGAATGATATTCCCCTTACGCGAGGTCCTTGCAAAATTCAGGCCGTAAAGATTCCTGCTTTTGTCAAAGATCGGCGTTTCGGGCGAGTTTAAGTACTTCGGTGTTCCATCCCCCATCACCCTGCCGCCGAAGCCGATAACCCGGTGGTTGATATCCTCAATGGGAAAAATCACCCGGTTCCAGAACTTGTCGTACATGCCGTGTTTTTCATCCACGTTGCACAGCCCCGCTTCGTGTATCAGCTCCGGGGAATACCCCTTGCTGCGCAGATACTGTACCAGGTCATTGCTGGTCTTATTGGCAAAGCCCAGCCCGAACTTCTTTATCGTCTCATCCGAGAGCTGCCTGTCCCTCAGATACCTGTACCCTGTTTCACCCTGTCTGGCGCGAAGCTGGAAATAGAAATATTTGGCCGCCTCTTTATTGATTTCCAGCAGCCTGCTCCGCTTGCTTTCCGCCTTCTTCGCCTCTTCGGAATATTCGATTTCCGGCAGATTCACACCGGCGCGGTCCGCCAGCATTTTCACCGCCTCCGGAAACGTGTAATTCTCATATTCCTGGATAAAGGTATATACATTCCCGCCCGCGCCGCAGCCGAAGCAATAATACATCTGCTTGCCGGGCGAAACGGAAAAGGAAGGCGACTTCTCATTGTGGAATGGGCACAGGCCGAAATAATTGGCGCCCTTTTTCTGAAGGCGCACATAGCCTGAAATCACATCCACAATATCATTTTTCATCCTGACTTCTTCTATCAGTTCATCCGGATAATACATGCCTTCTCTCACCTCAATCTGTAAGGCTCCCGGTTCCATCAGAACCGGAATCCGTTGATTACTTCACCGTCCAGCACTTGGGAATATAGATTTCCTCATACTGTGCAATGGCGAAACGGTCCGTCATTGCCCCTATATAGTCACAGCAAATCCTTTCCTTTGCTTCTCCCCTCTCCATCAAAACAAGCAGTTCGCCGGATATTTTATCAATATGATGGAGATAATAATCGTAGAGCGTTTCCACCAGCAGCTCGGCCTTGCCTTCCTCGCTTTTGGCCTGCTGGTTCGTGTAAACCCTCTCAAACATAAATGAACGCAGTTTTTTCATAGCGTCCTCCACCGGAGGGGACATGCATATGTCGTTCTTTCCGAAGCTGTTGGTCACAATATCATGGATAAAATGATCCAGCCGCTCGCCCGTGGTCCTGCCCGCCACCTCCTGCACCTGCTTCGGAATATCCTCCTCCCTCAGGATACCCGCCCGTATGGCGTCGTCGCAGTCATGGTGGATATAGGCGATTTTATCAGACAATCTGACGATTTTTCCTTCCAGCGTAGCCGGATTGCCTTTGGTCTGATGATTACGGATGCCGTCCCTGACCTCAAAGGTGAGGTTCAGCCCCTGGCCGTCCTTCTCCAGGATATCCACGCAGCGCACGCTCTGTTCGCTGTGCTCAAAGCCATAGGGACAGACTTTGTTCAGCGCACGCTCTCCCGCATGGCCGAAGGGCGTATGCCCCAAATCATGGCCCAGTGCAATAGCTTCCACCAGATCCTCGTTCAGCCTCAGCGCCTTGGCAATCGTCCTTGCATTCTGGGACACCTCCAGGGTATGGGTCAGCCTCGTCCTGTAATGATCTCCTTGCGGAGCGAGAAAGACCTGGGTCTTATCCTTCAGTCTTCGGAAGGCTTTACAGTGCAGGATCCTGTCACGGTCCCGCTGGAACACGGGCCTGATATCACAGGGCTCCTCATCCCTCAGCCTTCCCAGGGAATTCTTGCTCAGAGAAGCATAGGGGCTTAAATAAACCTCCTCCCACTTCTCCAGATTCTCCCGAATTGTTGTCATCCGTCACCTTTCCGCCATACGGCAGCCACGAATATATGGCATTATAATGCCTGTTTCCGACACAGTACGTCAATCAAAAATATGCTCACTATCTTTATATTCTGCGCCGATTCCCGGAATCCTTTTATTTTTTTCAAAAAAATATTTTTTGATGGCAAAAAAGGAAGAGAAGCGCTGGCCTGGCTCTCTTTTTATTCTGCGGGAACGCGAAATCAGACCGGACACTCTCCTTTTATCCTCTTATTTATGCCTGTGTGAATCCCGGTAAAACAATACCGTCATCACCAGCTGCAGCGCTCCCAGCAAAAGGAAGGTGCCAGACAGCCCAATCCGCTCCGCCGCCGCGCCTGCTGCCGGAAACAGCAGTATCATAATAACGGAAAACAGCATACTGCCCACAGAAATCAGCGTTGCCCTCTGGCCTGATGGAATCAGCCGGTTCAGGGAAATGGACTGTATCGGATACAGCAGGGCGTTGGAAAAGCAGGCTGCCACAAACAAAACCACGGACACGGGCAGCCGGTGCAGGAAGAACCCGGCAAGTCCCGCCGCAATCACCAGCGCAGCCGCATACTGTGTCCTTTCCCCGGCTTTCCCGTATACCTTTTCACTGGCCAGCGCGCCAAGGCAGGAGGCCAGGCCGCCCAACAGCATGATCACGCTGATTTCCACCTTATTTAGTCCCATATCATAAAAATACTGCTGGCTGTAGAAAAACAGTACGGTATAAAAAGCAAAAACCATCTCAAAATACAGCATTATCCTGCGTATTTCCCTGTTTTCCGCCAGAATGCGGAAGCTTGTGACAAAATGCTGCTTTATCATGCCGCCGCTTTTTCTTATTTCCTGCGTTATTTCCGGCTCCTTCATCAGCACAGCCGGCAGCAAGGCCAGCAGGGCGATTATAACAGATGCGCCATAGCACCAGACATAGGATCTTTCTGCCAGGATACCGCCCGCCACCGTGGCAATGGACTGTGAGATTTCAATGAGCAGATTGATTCTGCCGTTCACCTTCAGGTACTCCGGCTCCCGCCCGCACTGCTTCATGCTGTCATAAACCAGCGCTTCCTCCGAACCGGAATTCAGGTTATTTCCCAGCGCCTGAATGACAAAGGACAGGGCAAAGCCCCAGAATTTACCTGAAAGCAGCATCAGGATACAGGAAATGGCGGTGCACAGCCGTCCCCAGACCACAGTCCTCCTGCGCCCCAGCAAATCCGCCGCCGCGCCGGAGGGAATTTCACAAATCATACTTGTGATATGGTACACTCCCTCCAGTATGCCTATCTGCCACAGGTTCATCCCCTTAAAGGCCAGATACAGCACCCAGACCGAGGTGGACATGTCAAGATTCTTAAGAAAGGTAAAAATATAATCCAAAGGGATATTTCTGTAAATATTCCTGCGTTCTGTATGCTTCTTCCCTGATTTATTACTGTTCATTTTCGTAACTCCTTTTTTATGGCAGCCATCGGTCCAATCCGAATCCGGACTGCTCTTTTTACTTAAAAACAGGCGCAAAAAAACCAGGAGCATGCTTCCACATGATTCCCGGTTCATATCGGAGTTACTGCCTAAACGGAACCGCCAGACGTAACAGTCCCTTAACTACAGACAGGCCCTGCCACAGTCTCTGTGTATGTCCGTTTCCCTGAAAAAGGGCGCAGTATCCCCGTAAAGCAAAAATAATCCTGCTTTCGTCTGACCGCTGCTGCTGTAAACCGGCACATATCCCAAACTGAACATGTCTGTCTCCTTCCTGAATAATTATGGTTCTAACTTATCACATACGTTCCCGGATGTCAAACTTGTTTCTTCCGGCTCTGTTTTTTCCGGCTCTGTTTCTTCCGGCTTTGTTTTCTCCGTCCCTGTTCCTTCCGGCTTTCCGGAATATTCCGTAACAGCCCGGTTATCCTCAACGTTACAATAGTTCTGAAGAATCCGGGCGGCCTCTCTTTTGATATCCTCACGCAGCCGCTCCGGCGCAAGCACCTCCACGCTGCTGCCGAAACTGAGCACCCATTCCAGCAAAACAGGATAGTTGGTAAAGCCCAGATTTTCCACCAAAAGTGTGCCGTCCTCCTGCTCCGTAAAGCTGGATGGTCCGTATTCCTCAATAAGACGGAACTTCACCTTCCCTGAAAATCTGGCCCGCAGCATGATTTCATCGGAAAACCAGTATTCGCTGTCCAGCTTTTCCTCCGGCACTTCCCGCGGCGCAAAGGCTTCCTCTTTTCCCGCAAGCTCCCACAGACGGTTCAGCTTGAACATGCGGAAATCCTCCCTCTGCCTGCAGTAACCCAGCAGATACCAGGAAGACCACTGAAAAGCCACCCGGTAAGGCTCCACCAGACGGCGGCCCGTCCCTTTTCTGTAATAATAGGTAAATTCCACCAGCCTGCGCTCCTGGATTGCAGCCTTCAGGACCGCAATTTTTTCCGAAAGACTGTCCCTGTAATGGGAGGCCAGATTGATGGTTACCGCTTCTGCCGCAGCAGGCATATTTCCCTGAACGATGTGGAATTTCTCCTTCAGGCGCTCCTCCATGGGGTTTTTCATCACGCTGTCCATGCCGCGTATTCCTGCCAGCAGCGCTTCTCTCTCCTTTGCGGTTAAAAAGGAATTATCCATTTTAAAGCCCGGCGCAAGGGAAATCCCGCCGCCGAAGCCCTGTTCCGTAACGATTGGGATCCCCGCCTGGCACAGCGCCTCCAGATCCCTGCTGATGGTCCTCCTGGAAACCTCCAGCTTTTCAGAAAGCATTGGCGCTGTTACTTTATCCTGCTGCAGCAGGGTGGTGAGAATGGCCATAAGCCGGTCTATTTTCATCCGGTCAATCCTTTCTGTCCTTTTTGTTCGTTCAGATAATATTCCACCAGCGTATGGGATACGCTTCCGGCCGGATGCACCATTTTTAGGGCCTGGGAAACAGGCACCCACACGGCCTCGTCCACTTCCCCGGACAGAACCAGCTCCCGCTTTTTCGCTTCTGCGATGAAGCCTATCATGAGCATGTCTTTCTTACCGAACCAATAGGTTCCCGTCATCCGAAGCCGTCCCACCGGAAATAAAATGCAGGCAGCGCCGTTTTTCAGCGTCCGACGCTGCCTGCGTGCTTTAGTAATTATAGCACTGGTTTTCCTGTAATGGAATTATATTTCTCAACTATTGTATTTCGCAGTTAATGCCCTGCTGCTGGTTTCTCTGGCAAAAAGGCTGCCTGGGAGTCAGGCAGAAAGGCATCAGTATTGTATCACGGGCAGGCGGCTTCGTCTATGGAGCTGGCGAATGCATGGCGCCACCGGCGGCAGTGAACAGCGACGACCGGAATACATGCTGCGACGGCTGAAGTCCAAGTTCGATATAAATCATAACGGATGCGGGAATGCGTTTTCACTGTTTTTACTAATAGTGCTTGTTGTTTTTTCATTCAACTGTTATACTGTTATGGATGGGGAGATATGGAATATTAATGTATAGGGAGGGGCATATGAGAAGAGCCGGCATTACGGAAGCGGAAATAATTCAGCTGACGCTGGAAAATGTCCGCAGCTTTTATCACAGGAACCCGGAAGTTACCGCTGCGCCTATGGCGGATAATTTCATGTGGATTGGTTCCAATGATTTTCAATGGTGTGAAGGGCTGGAGAATTTCCGGAGAACTATGGAAAAAGAATATGAAGAACCGCCTGTGTTGATATCGGATGAAGAATACCACCTGCTTTTTCATGACCGCAATGTATGGGTTGTATGCGGCCGTTACAGGATCACCTCGGTCATGGAGGACGGCACTGCACTTCATGCCCATGTACGGGGCACCTATGTATGGCGCATGATCAACGGGGAACTGAAGCTCGCCCATGTCCACGGATCCCATGCCCAGGACATTCCTTTAAACCGCATTGTCACGATGCCGGAACCGCTTACCGCGGACATGGATTATTTTGATTATCTGAAGCGCATGGACTCTATTACTTCAGATGTAAACAAAATTGCTTTCCGGGATACGAATAAGAATTACCGGTATCTGTTTCCCTCGGACATTCTTTACCTGAAAGCCGCCGCCCAGTGGTCCATTGTACATACCAAAACGGAAACCTTTCAAGTGTGGGGCCTTCTGGCCGACTATGAAAAAAGCCTTCCATATTCTTTCCGGCGCATTCATAAAAGCTATCTGGTCAACAGCCTTTACATTGACAGCATTCACCGGTATAAGGCAGTTTTGAGGGACGGCCAGGAGCTGCCCATCGGCAAAGAACGCTACATGGATCTGAAGCATTATCTGCAGCATGCGGTTTAAGGCTTCCCCTGCGGCGAAGGCCTGGGCGCTGTCAGTCCAATTATCTTTAAGGTTATGAAAGAGGCTTCCTGGAATGGATGAAAAAATAGAAGAAATTGCGAGCAAGGCAAGGGAAATCCTCAGGAAAATACCTTTTGCCGAAAAAGAACAGATTGATTTTCAGACGGTGGAGTATGGAGATCCTACAGTCACTTATGAAAGCTCCGGCTGTGTCTTCATGCAGGTGGTAAATGAACGGGGGCAGGAAAGACGTAGCGTCATAGCCGGCAGCTTTGAGGAAATGGTAAACTATTTCGTAGACAGTGCGATTACAGACTATGCATACCGCTATGAGCTTGCCCACCGCCGCCGCTTTGAATCAAACCTCCGCCAGACGGATGAAGCCCGTGAGGCCTGTTATCATTATATTGATCCCGGGAAAAAATGTATCCGCAGGGATTATGACAATACGCCCATTATTTATCTGGATCTTTTTGCTGCCTACCGCAGTATCTGTTTAAAATACAGGGAGGAAAACGCTATTTCCTGTCAGTCGCTTAAGGATGACATTGATTATATTGCCGACCGGAAATATACGGATACTCCCGGCGGCGGCATGTACAGTCTGAAGGCTTCCATGGAAAAGGTGAGGGAGCGGACAGAACGAATCGGCGCAAACAGCAGCGAGCTTAGGGAGGCTTTTTCGCAGTATGAAAAATATTACCGGCTTCTGAAGGAAATGAAATGAATGCAAATGCAGGAATGATTGAAGGAAGCTTCAAATCAGCAGGCCGGAAACGAATATCATTTATTCTATTTCCGGCCGGATAGTTATCTGTTTAAAATCTGCTGCAGCATATCCCGGCTGACAAACGGGGCAAAGGGAATGATATCCTGCATGTTTTTTATGTTATGTTGGCAGGCTATTGCCATTTTATCCACAATGTCCCTGTTCACAAAGGGGGCTATGCTCACTATATCTTCCAGGGTGAGATTTTGATCTGCAAAAAGCTGTGCTGCCTGGCTTGCCGTTTTCCTGCTGATAAAGGGTACTATGGAAACGAGCTCCTGTATTGATGTGAATTTTCCCAGATTTTCCTCTACCAGCTCATCCATCAGCTTCCTTTCAATAAAGGGTGCAATTAAAATGAGCATTTTCACCTGGGTCAGGATGGTTTTACAATCCCCTCCAGTTCCTGTAATTCCTTTACACTGATTTCCTGCTCTTGAGGATGCATCAGCGTTTCTACGCACTTCGCCTTGTCCTGATAAACACCGCCCCATCAATGCATTGAATCATCTCAACCCGGGAAAAACCTGCATTTTCCAACAATTCCATTTCATGCTCTGCCGTAAGCGGCGTATCAAAATGCACGAACACATCCTCTCCGATTCCCTCTTTTTCCCGCTTCGAATCACACAACTCCATCAGAAGTTTTTCCTCGTCCTCACAGCATGCAATATAGTCAGCCTCTATGAAAATCCCTCCATTTTTCAGCGTGCCATATATTTTCCGGTACAGCTCCAGCTTCTTCTCCGGTTTAAAATGATGAAGGGATTCAAAGGAAACAGCCATATCATAAGCTTCCTTACCAAAATCATACCTGAAGTAATCCGCTCTGATCGTATGTACCTGCGGATGCTTGGCGGACAGCCTGCCCAGCATATCCTCCGACAGATCTATCCCCGTCACCTCCAGTTTCGGACGCTTCTGCAGGATTTCATCCAGTTCAAGCCCTGTACCGCAGCCCAAATCCAAAAGCTTCTCCACATGCTCTGGAACCAATGTCCCCATATATTTATATGCCCTGCTCCACAAAGACATATGCTCCTCATATCCGTCCAGACGCGCCCTGAAAAAAGCAGCCATTTCCTCCAGCCCGGTGTCCATCACCTCTTCCGTCCAGCTCCGAAGCTGCTGCATATACTCTGCCGTATTTTCTCTGATTACAATCTTCTTTTCCATAAATAAAAAACCTCCCAAACCTTTTATCCGCTGTCCGTCCATCCGATATTTACATCAAAAAGGAGGAGGAAATCCTCTCTCCCCCTCCTCACACCGCTTCAGCAATGCAACCTATGACAAAAGGATGACAACCCCAACCAGTCTTTTTCGTATGAAGGATAATCCGGAACAGCTTTCCTTTTCCATCATACCTGCCGCCCCGCAAAAAAGATACCTCATCCTCTGTTCATAAAAAAACCGGCGGAAATCCACCTGTACTTATTTTCACATTTTATAACGCTTCCTTCTCCGCCCGCTCCATATACCAATCCAACAATCCATAAAGCCAGCTGCCAAGCTCCCTGCAGGAACAGCCTGCCTCCCTGGCTTTTTCCGTATTCAGGCTGTAGCTGTCCGCTCCATTATAGGGAGCCACCTCCCCGCCATCCTCAAGCCGGGGCACCGCGCCAGCCTTTCTTCCCACATATTCTAAAATTTCCTTTACGGAAACCGTTCCCCCGCAGCAGGCATTCACCGGCCCGGTTACAGCCTTATCCGCAAGGGACGCCAAGAAACGCCCGGCATCCTCCGAGCCTATAAAGCTCATCCGGCTGTCTGGATTATCTACATACATGGGAATCCCTTTTACGGTATGCCGCACATAAAAATACAGCCGTTCCGTGTAATCATCCTTCCCTATGACGAAGGGGAAACGAACCATAACCGCATTCTGCCGGGGATAATTATGCACCAATGCGCACTCCGCGCTTCTTTTCCCCTCATCATAGGTAACATCCGTTCTGTTGCACCAAAGCAGCGCCTTCTGTTCCGGCCGGAAAGCCGTTTCCTGTATATCCGGGCAAAGCTCATATACCGAAGCAGAAGACACCATGACGTACCTTCCGCACCGAATGGCGTCCAACGCTGTTTTTACATCCATAGAGCAATATGCCAAATCATCATAAACCACATCAAACCAAACATCCCGGAACGCCTCTTTCATAGCGTTCCCATTAGTCCGCTCCACAATAATACGTTCCACCCTGCTGCCGAAGGGATCCGCCGTCCGCCCCCTTGTTGCAATTGTTACCTCATGTCCGTCCTCCAGCAAAGCATTCACCAGATGGACGCCGAAAAAACGCGTTCCTCCAAGAACCAGCATTTTCATTGGTTTCCTTCTCCTTCCCGCCAGTTTCCCTACCCAGCTAAACAGTGCGGACCATCACAAGGCAGGGATTCCACTTATCCCAGTAAAGCGGGAAGCATTCCAGCTTGCAGAAGCCCAGGCTTTCATAAAACATCCGGGTTCTGTCATATACCTCAAAGTAACCTGCCTCTACCGTTTTTACCTGGATAAACCGATAGCCCTTTTCCTTCGCGTATTTATGGAATTCGGCAAAAAGCTGATGTCCGATTCCTTTTCTGTGATATTCCCTAAGAATCCCCATCACACAAATTTCAGCCGTATAAGGCCCTGTTTCCTTCAGTGCAATAAAGCCAACCGGCTTGCCGTCCTCAATCGCCGCCCAGTAGGGCAGTTTCCGGCTAAGCCTGATATATTCATCCCTGCTTTCCCTGATGCCGAACCATTCTGGCAGACTGCATAGGATATTTTCTGTAATCTTTTCTTTTTCATCCGCTTCCGTAATTGCCTTAATTATTATCCCGTCCCTCTTCCAATAACAGTCCAGTCGGCCGAACTGTTCACCCTTCCTTCGCCCTGCCCAGGAAATCAAATATCCTGTTATTAACCTCTATCGCTTTTTCCATAGGCATATGCGGCCTGTGCCCGCAGCCCTCCACGATCATTATCTCAGCCTGGGGACAGTGTGTCCGGATTGCCTCCAGATTCCGTTTTGTGGCAAAACCATCGTTTTCTCCGGCAATAAGTAACATAGGCATGGTAATACGCTCCCACTCTTCGTCCGTCGGCGAAGGATGCAGACGCCAGTCCTTCACCTCCTGCCTGCAGTACTCCTGCCAGTTGCCCCTATGGGCCTGGGCGTGCAGGCATTTCACCTTTTCAATGAAATCGGTCTGTCCCCTTTCCTCCAGCGCCTCCGGCTCAAAATCCTCCGCTCCCGCATCGTCAACTATGCCGCCGTTTCCAATAGCTGTTACTGTTTTTATCCGCTCCGGATGCCGGGCCGCCATATAGTAGGCGACACCGCCGCCCGTGCTGTACCCGATAAGATGTATCCGCTCAATTCCGCAACGGTCAAGAAACCGTATCATATCCTCCGCTATCACCGCAGAATCCCATTCCAGACTTTCGCACATGGTCCTGCCATGCCCCCTGAAATCCGGATAAAAGCAGCGGTATCCCGCCGCATAAAAAGGCTGGAGCTGTCCGCTGAAGGCCAGAATCCCCCTGCTGTAGCCGCTGTGCAGAAACAGCACCGGCTCCCCATATCCTATCTCTTCATAAAATAACTGCAATTCTCCCAAATCAATATATGGCATTTCCATTCCCCCGTTTCTTCCTTACTTCACGCCTTTGTCTCGTCCTGCTGCCTATAGCTGTTTTATAAACCCTTCTATCTCCGCGTTCACCTGTCCTGCGTTGTCCCCATTGGAAAAATGCGCCGCATCCACAATCATATGCAGCGGATAGCCTGTCTTTTCCGCCCAGGCTCTGCAATAGGCCTTCACCTTACCCGTGGTGTCATATTCCCCTGCCAGAATGAGCACCGGACAGGAAAACCTCATGTCTTTATTTTCATCCAGAAATTTTCCGTAGGCGATATCCATCTGCTCTATTATCTGCGCCTTTGTCAGGGGCCGCAGCATTTCCAGCATTTTATTCCGGGAATA
This sequence comes from Eisenbergiella porci, assembly GCF_009696275.1. Classification (GTDB taxonomy): domain Bacteria; phylum Bacillota; class Clostridia; order Lachnospirales; family Lachnospiraceae; genus Eisenbergiella; species Eisenbergiella porci. Next base: position 83,500 of record NZ_VUMI01000015.1, on the reverse strand, counting down.
GGCCGTCCTGGAGACGGATTTTGCCATGCTGCTTCTGAGCAGGCCCTCAGGGAACCATTTTGCCATCGGCGCCGCCTGCTTCAGCCACCAGATATCCGATTTTGAATAATAACCGGTGCCGAAGGGCGTGGTGTCCAACGCGATAAAACCCTCCGTTTTTTCAGGATATCTGCAGGCAAATTCCTGGCTGGGATAGCCGCCCATAGACATGCCCACCAGAACCGCTTTCCCTATTTCCTCACGCTCCAGTATCTCATTCAGATCCTGCGCGCAATGCCCATAGGAAAAATCCCGGTATGGCCTGGAAATGCCATGCAGCGGGACATCCCAGGTAATCAGGGTACAGGCGCTCCGAAAATATTCCACCTGCTTTTCAAACATGGAATGATTGGCGGTCAGCCCATGGGTGCATACGATGCATTTTGCCCCGGGCGCCGCATTTTTTTCAATCCAGTAAAACACGCTCCCTCTCTCTGTTTTCAGCTCCTTCTTTTCCAATCCCCGTATCCTCCCATTTTTCCGCACGGCCCCGGCTTCTTTTTTCCGCAGCCAAACCAGCCCGCGCCCTGCCGCCCTATCCGCATACACCTTCCAGGTATTTTCCAATTCGCTCCACCGGATTGACGGCCTTTGGAAAATCACACAACAGTTCCAGCTCATATACCAGGGAATACATGGCAATCCGAACATCGCTCTTGGGATAAGCGAACAGCTCGGGCGCATATTTCCTTACCAAGGTCATCAGAAAACGGTAATCCTCCGGCAGCGTCAGAGGCTCGTCCTCCTCATTGGCATAGTTAAAAGGATGGATTTCCATCCGTTTCCACACATGCACCGCATAATCCACAGGCGCCGCCTCCAGCATTTCAAAATCTATCATAAAAAGCTTTCCGTCTTCTGCAACAATCAGATTGTCAAAATGAAGATCCGGATTTACAAGGAACAATGCTTCCTCCTGCAAAAGTCCTGCATTCGCCCTGATAAATTCCGCAGCCCGCCTTCCCAGTTCCTCCGGAATGCCCTGATTTAAGCGGAGCTTCCCCAATGCGGTCTCCATCCTCCCAAGAAGCTTTTTCCCCCAGTTTCTGCAGGGGTCAAACAAGGGCATCCCTTCCGGAAGCGCAGTCCGGTTCAGTTCCCTGTTGATTTCCGCAATGCAGCGGACCGTATCCTCCCTCTTTGCATCCGTCATATGCCTCCATGCGCGAAACAGCCCCTCTCCCTTTATCCGTTCCAGAACCAGGTAATCCTCCCCGGCCCCCAGCAGCTTCGGCGCATAGGAGGGGGCAATGTTCCCATAGAACCAGGATTCCTTTTGAAAGCCTGCGCCTCCCGGCTCCGTAAATATTTTGACCACTGCGTCTTCTGTGAGAAAAAGCGCATTGGTAAACCCGGACTTTGACTGCTGCAAACCGTCAGCCGAAAGCCCGTGCTTTCGCAAAATTTCCTCCGCCCCCATACTTTCCTCCGCCCTCATTCCATCTCTCTTTCCTTTCACGTCGCCTCAGGTGGAAGGCTTCAATGCGCTCCCCCTTCGGTCAGAGAAGGTTCTTCCGCCGTATAATAAAAATCCTTTTTGCTGCAGCCCGCTCTTCCGCCTCCTGCACAGGCGCAGGCACAGGCACACCCCGCACAGGCACAGGCGCATCCGCCATGTCCTCCATGTCCGCCGGAACGCCTTCCCCGGCCCCAGAATCCCCGGCCGTTGGCATACCAGTCCTTTCCCCAGGCCGCCTGATAGCCTATGTAGCCTGTACACAGGAGAATGAAAATAATTGCGGCGGGATCCAGGGTTTTCTTTTCCCCGGGGCTGTCCGACACAGGCGCCCATTCCACCATATTGGCATCCCGGAATGTCTCCTTGTCGCAATAAACCTTCATATGCCGGCGTTCCCCTTCTTTTAACTCGCCCTCCCAGACGTAGAAGCCGCCTTCCTTTCTGTCCGCATTGGTTTCCATCACATAGGTCCCATCCTCCCAGACAAAAAGATAATGTTCCACCGCAATCTCATTAAACCATCCTGGCATAAAATCATAAAAGGGCAGGCCGCCGGCCTTTTTATTTCTGCAAAGCATATCCTCCTGGCGTATGGTGAAGCCAAACTCCGCCACCTCGCCCTTTTTATAGGCCCTGTCCAGTTCAAACTTAATCAGCCCGTCCCCGTAAAATCCATTTTTCAGCCCGCTGATCGCACCGGTATAGCCCAGCAGCTCACATCTGGAATTGGGAATTCCCAGGCTGACCCAGGTAAGAGGCCCCTCCTTGCTGTCATTAAGGACCTTCCACCGGTACTGATAGGTAATTTCCAGAGCGCCGCCCTCCTGTGCCTTTACCTGGACGCGGTAATCCAGGATTCTGTCCAGAGGCGTGAGAATATTTACGATATAGGCAATCAGCACGCAGATTCCCACCGCACATATACAGCTGAAAATCAACAGGCTTTTCTTCTTTTTCCCTGTTTCCGGAGTTTTCCCGTCCATCCTTAATCAGCCTCCTTTTCCGGCTCCGTTTTCGAAATTCTCAGAGGGCAGGATAAAGAGTCTTCTTCCTCCATTCCGCGTATGGCGCGGCAGGCAGGATGATTCCAGATACGCTTCCAGCTGTCCGTCAGCATATTCCCCAAAGGCGCGCTGCCGCTCAGCCAGCTCTGGCAGGGAACGACGCTGCCGTCCGGAGCCACCGCCATATTGGAAAGACAGGCGCCGCACATGGGCACCGCCAGCCCAAGCTCCTTAAGCACCGCAGGATCAGCCCGGCCGGGCGAGGTAAAGCTCAGCTCCATCCCATGCTGGGAACAAAAAGCCATGGCCTCCCGCAGAAGCGCATTCATCTCCTCCACGGTCAGCTGGGAGGACAGGGAGGATTCCGCCATAGCCTTGCCCGTTTCGATGAGTCCTGAACAGGTCACATACCGGACGCCGTTTTGATACAAAAAAGCCAGCGTCCTGATATACTCCCTGTTTTCCCTGCACAGGGGCGTATTGACGCTCACATTCAGCCCGGCCTCCAGAGCATTGCGCAGTCCCAGAACCGTTTTCTTAAAGCTTCCTTCCGTATCGGGCAGATCCGCCCCGGTCAAATGGTTATGTATTTCCGCATTTTCAGAATAAAGGGTGATCTGCACGCTGTCCAGGCTGGCGTCATAGAGCTTTCTGCACAGCTCCCCCGTAAGCCTGGCCCCATTGGTATTCAGGCGGGTGACGAACCAGCGCGCATGCTCCACCAACTCCGGCAGATCCTCCCGCATGGTCGGCTCCCCTCCGGTAAAAGTAAGCTGGCAGATTCCGGCTCTGCGGCACCGGTCGATGATTTCAAACCATTCCTGGGCGGACAGCTCCTCTGTGCCTGCCGCTGGCTGTCCCGCCGCATAGCAGTGCCGGCATTTCAGGCTGCAGTTCCATTTTCCTTTCCTGTCGAGCATGGAGCTTACCATAAGATCCATCCGATGCGGCGCCGTCATATTCGCCGCATATTCCCGGAGGGAAAGAGGCCCGATATTGCCTGACGGCTCCCCTCCCCGCGCCACACCGTAAAGCAGGTCCAGCATCTCCTGAAGATCCTCCTGCAGCTCCTGCGTTTTTACATAATAAACCCTTTTCGTCCGGGACACTGCCTTATCCATAACCTGCTTCATCTGCGCCTCATTAATCGGCCGCCCGTCATAAACGTTTACCTCACGGATAAAATTCCTGAGGAGAATCGCCCAGGAATAGCCCAGCGGAAGGATATAATAGCCGTTTAATATCATCACATAGGGCGCATCCGAAAAAGGACGCCATTTGGGCGGAATCAGATGTATCCGCACCGCTCCCGGTCCCTTCGGATTCAGTGTGGTATGCACCACACCCTCCTTATAGGCCCTGTATTGGGCTGTTTTATGCAAAATTCCCATGATATTCCATTTCCTTCCCGGCTCCCCCGGCACTCCTATTCCCGGATACGCGCCATGGCGATTTCGTCCATATAAACCCCGTTCCTGACAGCCGCCTTCCGGCGGATGCCCTCACGTTCACAGCCCAGGGACTCATACAGATGCACTGCTCTCTCGTTATCCGCAAAGACCGTCAGCTCCAGCCTTACCAACATCAGCCAGTTATCCGCCAGATCCAGAACCTTTTCCAGCATCGCCCGGCCAATCCCCTGATTCTGGAAATCCCGATGGACCATCAGGCCGATTCCTGCCGCGTGACGGGTTCTTGGGTTGGCGTTTACCTTCAGGCTGATGGATCCAATCACCCTTTCCCCGCCCGCATCATCGCAGGCTGCCGCAACAAACATAAAATCGTTCGGTCCCAGCCCCGCGAGCATGTCCTCCGTCTTTTTCCTGCTTTCCCCGGGATTTCCCAGAATTGTCTCAAAAACGCCGGGCATCCGCCTTAACGCGCTGATATCCCCGGCATCCCGCGGCTCTGCCGGCCGTATCGTGTATTCCATAATTTTTTCTCCAATCATTTCAACTGGCAGCTGCCTGTTTCACAGCTGCCGGCTTCCGGTTCCCGCCGCGCCTCAGCGGCAGATATCAAATATAAACTCTGCACACTTGTCCATGGCCTCATATGCCGTTTTAAAGGGGGACATCTGAAATACATGCCACATGCCCTTATAAACATCCAGCCGGGCCGGTACGTTGGCTTTAATCATTTTCTTGTGCAGCATGGTGGCATCGCTCAGGAGCACCTCATTGTCACCCACCTGGATATAGGTTGGCGGAAAATCCGTCACATCCGCAAAAAGCGGTGAAATCAGCGGATTTTCATAGTCCTGCCCGGCAGCGTAGTTCTCGGTCATCTGCCTCAGGTATTCCTCATCCAGAACCGGATCCACCTCCGCTCTCGTCTCATGGGTTTTTCCTGACGCGGTCAGATCCGTCCAGGGGGACAGCAGCACAAGCCCTCTTGGCAGAAGACGCTCCTCCTCCTTTAGCTTAACCACCAGGGAAAGCGCCATATTTCCTCCCGCGGAATCCCCGATGACGATTACGTCCCTGGCGCCGTAGCCCAGAACCATCAGGTAATTCCATGCTTTCATGGCATCCTCCATCGCAGCCGGATAAGGATATTCCGGGGCAAGGCGGTAGTCAAAGCAGAAAACATCCATGGAGGTGGAGCACGCCAGCTTCGTGGTCAGCGTCCTTGCATAAACACAGCTTCCCGTGGAATAACCGCCGCCGTGACAATACAGGATTACGTACTTTTTCATGTGCACCCGATTGACCCGCACCCATTCGCCGTGCATCCCCTCCACATCCACGGAGGTGATGTCCATTTCCTTGCTGTTGCCCAGCAGCGCGCCGAAATAATCCTGGGACTGGCGGTGTTTCTCAATATCCGTATTTTCTACCACGCTGTGCACCCTTTTAATCAGCTTCATCAGGCTCTGGTTCTGCTCCTGCTCTTTGCTCTTTTTCAGTGCATTTATGGATTTATCAAAAAGTGCCATATTTCCTCTCATTCCGCCGTATCCACAGCACGGTTTGCTTTTGTCCTGGTTGCCTGTCTTCATCCTATCATAGAAAGGAAATCACGTAAAGGGTTGGCTTAACAGTGATAAGGAACTAATCACTTATCAACTGTTAGCTGACGGTTTCCGGGGTGCATACGGACAAATCCCGTCTGATTTCTAACAGGAAGTCAGACGGGATTTTCGCTTTATATCACGAATTATGGAGGACATACCATGAAAAACTTAATATCTTGTGCTTACAATATGGACAACTGCTGCGTAGAATTGAAATTCACCGATGGCAGCATGATTGCGATTGACACTAACGCAGTGGAGAACGAGGTTGCCGACGATATGTACCAGCGGTCAGAGTTGGACTATCTAATCTACAATGCACCGTTGGAATATGCAAATCTCATTTTGAACGGCGATCCCGAAACCTATCTAAAGACGGTTACAGAATACAAGTGTCTTGATTAAACGATTTAAGCCCTGCTGTTGGTCGATTAAGTGACTGACAGCAGGGCTTATTTTATTTTGCATAGGTTATTTTAATTTGCAGTTTGTCGCTGTTGTAGATTGCTTCAATATTCCCACCCTGTAAATGGTAAGATAAAGTATACCAATTTCGGCCAAGAGAAGTATACCACCCTTCGCCACGGAAACTGGGCCACTTTCGCCACAAAAGGGGCCACCTGCGCCACAAAGTATACCACTTAAATTCAGGTCATTTTTCTGGTACAATGGCTGTATTCCAGAGAAAGACCGTGACGAAATGAAGGGGTATCAAGTGTACAGCAAGGTTCATCAAATGCGGGAGGCTGGCTTTTCCCAGCGCGCCGCAGCAAAAGCTTTGGGTATCAACCGTAAGACCGTGAAACGATATTGGGATATGGATGTGGACGAGTATGAGCATAACGCCCGGAAGATCGTTCGCATCCGCAATCTGGATTCCCGCCGGGATAGATCGTTACCTGGCTCCGGGAGTATCCTTCTTTGACAGCAGCCCAGGTCTGTGACTGGCTGAAAGAGCATTACGAAGAAGCTCACGCTGAGAGAACGGTGTCCCGGTATGTGAAAGAACTCCGGGAGGAATACCGCCTTCCCCGGCATCCGAATCCACGAAGCTATGAGACCGTGGCGGAGCTTCCCATGGGGCAGCAGATGCAGGTAGACTTCGGTCAGACCACGCTCAAGAATGTGGAAGGAGGCTGGACGACGGTGCATGTAGCCGCCTTCCTGCTTTCCCATTCCAGATACAAATACGCTCAGTGCCAGAGCAGGCCCTTTACGGCGGCAGATTTGGTGGCTGCCTGCCATAACTGTTTCCGTTACTGGGGCGGGATGCCCCGGGAGATGGTATTTGACCAGGACAGCATCGTCTGTGTCAGCGAGAACAGCGGCGATATCGTCTACACCTACGAATTTGAGAAGTTCCGCCAGAACTGCAAGGTGGAGATCTACCTCTGCCGGGGAGCAGACCCCGAAAGCAAGGGTAAGATTGAAAATACCGTCAAATTCATAAAAGGCAATTTCCTCAATAACCGTCTTTATGTGGACGATGAGATTCTGAATCGAAGCTGTGTGGAGTGGCTGGAACGGACGGGCAACGCCAAAATCCACGGAACCACCAGGAAGATCCCGGCGGAAGTATTTCAGGAAGAACGGGAGCAGCGATAAGGTACAATAAATTGCGCAAATTAAAAAGGGAAAAAAGAGACACGGTTTGCAGATCTCTGGTAGAATGAAGTCACGACACACCATTCTGAAAGGAGAAAGCAAACCATGTCTGAGAAGATTGTACAGCTGAATGAGGAAGTAATCAAGGGGCAGATCAAAGAATTAGTGAGGGGGAGCGTGGAAGAAACCCTGAATGAGTTGCTGGAAGCCGAGGCGGAGAAACTGACTCAAGCAGCCCGGTACGAGCGCAGCGAGCAGCGACAGGGTTACCGCAGCGGCCACTACAGCCGGAACCTCACCACCACTTCGGGAGATGTCACGCTCAAGGTGCCGCGCCTCAAGGGAATCTCGTTTGAGACAGCCATCATTGAGCGGTACCGCCGTCGTGAGAGCAGCGTCGAGGAGGCGCTCATAGAGATGTACCTGGCCGGCGTCTCTGTGCGCCGGGTGGAGGACATCACAGAGGCCCTGTGGGGCAGCAAGGTATCCCCCTCCACCATCAGTGAGCTGAACAAGAAGGCCTACGTCCACATCGAGGAATGGCGGAACCGCCCGCTGCAGGGCGGCCGCTATCCGTACGTCTATGTGGACGGCTTTTACCTGCGCCGCAACTGGGGCGGTGAATATGAAAATGTAGCCATTCTGGTGGCGATCGCGGTGAATGAGGATGGATACCGTGAGGTTCTGGGCGCTGCCGAGGGTATGAAAGAGGACAAGGTCAGTTGGGTAAGCTTCTTCCAATGGCTTCGCGGCCGTGGTCTGGACGGGGTGCAACTCATCGTGGGCGATAAGTGTCTGGGAATGCTGGAAGCTGTAGGAGAAGTGTTTCCAGAGGCCAAATACCAGCGCTGTACCGTCCATTTCTACCGCAATGTATTCTCTGTTACCCCTCGCTCCAAGGTGAAGCTGGTGGCCAAAATGCTGAAGGCCATTCATGCGCAGGAGAGCAAAAAGGCATCCAGAGAGAAAGCAAAGGCTGTGGTGGCGGAACTGCGCGCTATGAAGTTAACGGAGGCCGCCAAGAAGGTGGAAGATGGCGTTGAAGAAACGCTAACCTACTGTGATTTCCCTTCTGAACACTGGACACGGATCCGCACCAACAATGTGATCGAGCGGCTCAACCGGGAAATCCGTCGTCGGACTCGCGTAGTGGGCGCTTTCCCCGATGGCAACTCAGCCCTCATGCTGGTCTGCGCCCGCCTTCGCCATGTGGCCGGTACTCAATGGGGCAACAAGAGGTATATGAACATGAAGCATTTGGAGGCTGCTATGGAGGACGCCTCTGTTGCTGGTTGACTTCATTCTCTCCAGACTCTGCAAACTATTTTGCGCATAACTCTTGACATTACCGGAGCAGCTTCGTCCTCTCTTTGCGTTGATATTGGCAGTCCGTCATATCCATAGATGGTTCGGCGGAAACAGGTAGAAAAAGCCCCACGGGAGTGATTTCCCGTGGGGATTGCGGTTCTATTCTGTTTTACTGCTCCCACTCGGCTTTGTGGGCTTCCCACCATGCGGGGAAGTTGGGGTCTTTCTTTAGCTGGCCTAACAAGTAGGAAATATTACGGCTATTATCTATGATGTGCTGGTCATCAAAGACAATTATCTCATTGAGAAGGAAAATGTCACCCATTTTATTTCCGGCATGGCAATCGGCATTGATATGTATGCCGCAGAAATCGTTCTTGACTTGAAAAAAAGTTATCCTGGCATTACACTGGAACTCAGCTATGAACAACTAAATACCCCTTTTGCTTTATCTTCTTTGGTGTTAAATGTTGAGATTTCCTGCAATCGTTTTCACGACTTCATAATGTCTTTGCATTTTTTATAGCCTTGGGAATAGGTTACATCCAAACCAAGCTTAACGAATTCATCATACGCATTATCAAGCTTGGTTGGATTAACAACGAATGTACCGGCACCTTGGAAGCGAGGGGCTTTTGCCTTTCCCTTCATTTTACTGCCCTGTACCACTCATTTTAACGGCGTCGTCACCTTGGTTTCCAGCTCGCAATGTGTTACATCACTCCAATGGCGGCGGATGGCAATATCAGCAGAAAGGTCAGTATTGTTATAGGAAATAGACCATTGTGTGTTGCTTGTGATGTTATCGGGGTTTGGGTCTTGTGCCGCCGCTTTCATTGCGTTCCACACGGTATCGTCGGTGTAATTGCCTTTTTCCGTTTCCAGCACCTCCAGCACAGCGTCATAGCGTTCCCTGCCGTGACCGTAGATACCGTTTTTCTGATTTGGAAGCACCTCATCCTTATGACGAATAAAGAAATTAGTAACCACCTCTGATGGAGTATCTATCAGCTCTCTTGGTTCGCCGTTAATGTCATACTCTATTACTCTGCCATCGCCTGATGCATCGGTTATGTAGAAATGATAATCTCTACCGGATGATGCGAACATATCATAGCTGCGCAAAAGCTCCACTGCTTCCTCTGTGGTCGCTGCCCTGTCAAGAACAAGTCGTATCGCAAGAGTAGTTGAAATGACAGGCTTGCCTGTGCTTTGACGTACAGGCTCACTATCAAGTGTCAACACAGCGATAGACACGCCCTTCTCATTCATACCATCAAGGCAGATAAATGGAGCTGTTAGACTTGCTAGCTCTTTTTTGATATTCTCATCAGGCACATTTGCTGAAACATTGTCAAGAGCGGCAAAGGCAATAGACTTATATCCGTCCTTTGGAGCACAGTAAACCAACATAGCAGATGTATCTTTACTAAAATCGTAATTACGTCCCATATGAACGTCGCCGTCCGTATCGGTCAGACAAAACACCGTACAGCCGAAATTGGGCGCTTTGATCTTTACAGGCAGCAGCGGCAACGCCTCTTTCAGAATCGCATCGATCATCGTCTGATCGTCCTGAATGCCGTAATCGATAATATTGTCAAGATTGTAATCGTATTTGACATCCATGCGATAGAGATTGTATCCATCCGCGTAATCCGTAAGCCGCTCAATGCTGCCGATGGTCTGGATCCTGGTGAAATACAGTCCTAAAAACGCAAGCAAGGCGAATACAACGACCGCCAGAATCGCCAGCGAAACGATCAAACTACGCTTCTTTACTTTATTCATGTCTTATTCTCCTTTTTGGTTCGGTATTATTCTGTAATAGAACCCGACCTTGCTTTCGGGTTCTATTACAGAATAAAGAGTTCAAGGGTTTCTTTGAGCGTTTTTATTTGTGCTATCCTTTTATTCGTTAATCTATATGATATGCAATATTAATGGGTACTTCCTGTTTTGAATTTAAATACGAAACCTTAATTCCAATACGCTTTGATTTTCCCTCTAAACTATCGTGCCAACGCAAGATAAATTCTTCTTCTGTAAGATATGTGTAACTACCGGAAGTCGATGGATCCATAAAATAATAGATATATGTATCTTTTTTCGCATCCTTCTTATATCCGATTAACACAACATAATGACCATCGTCTTCTGTTTCAGTCTTATAATCACCGTCATCTTTCCATGCCTGAATCGCACAAATAACAGGAGAATCATCATCAAGAGCTGTCCTTAATTGTATTAGCAAGCTATCCGTATGATCCGAATCGTATTCATTTGAAGCATAATCTACACACACAACCTCTGTTGCAATCACCGGTGTATTCGGAAAACCTTCTGTACGAACGGATTCTAAATATTCTGCTATATTCATATAGTTAGTCCCATTTTCCGGAGTTGCTTCAAGCTCCCAAAGTAATCGATCTTCTCTGGTGTCAAAATCGTATCCCGCATAGCGTAAAACAGATGCAACGCAAGCCACTCCACAGGTAAAATTATGACTTTGTCTATATAACGGTAATTTTATAAGTTTACATATTCCTTTTTCATCCGTTTCAGGCAACGACGTTGATGAAACATTATAATCATAAAATGTATTTCCTTCCGGTTCAGTATCGTTCAAGTAATACTCCTTCATCTGATTGGCAATACCTTCAGATTTCGGTTCTTTGTTTGCTGTAATTATCATAAACAAAGACACAACAAATAAAAGAATTAAAAGCACAGGGATAATCTTCTTGATTGCTTTCATTTTGAAATTCCTCCGATTACAAAGCAAACACTTATTTATATTATCCTGCTTTTGCTTTGCTGTGTCAAGTGGTACAGAAAAAATCATAGGTCTTTTCTCTTCATATTTACCACAATTGCGGTGAAATATGACTGCAATCGCATAGCAAGTACATTCTGTAATTGCTGTAAATTCATTTGATGTGTTTTACGCTCCAATCAATTCCATTTCCCCAATGAAACAAGGGGCATTTATGAAATTGATTAGGGAAATGAGTTTATGCTCCCTGAGTTTATGCTTCCTGAACTCAATCTTACAGAAACTGCTGTCACTGTGGTAAACGCATGGATCAGTGCTCACCCTTCATATGACTTGGAGGTTGTGTTCAGCTGTCTGAACCAGAAAAACTATAATTTGGTAAAAGGAAGAATGGGGCGTTTGGCAAAAGGAAATACAGTCGATGATCATGGTGAATTTTGAAGATGAGAAAAAGAACTCAAAAACTTTAATGAATAATTTCTTTTGTTGCATGCAGAGAGACATTTTTAAACTCTCTGCATATTATACTTACCTCATCAAAAGAAAAAGGTATTAAGAAGGAGTGGAATCAGGATGATTGATAATGCGGACATTATTGAACAAACCGGTGCACTGCAGAAACTCAGCGATGCTGACAGGGTTATGCTTGTGTTTAATACATATGTATGCCCAAGTAAATGCTACCAATAGCAATTCTTACATTGAACGATATAAGGCAATATTGCTACAACATCCTGAATTTACCCCGTTTTCTTGGGGTTCCAACACAATTTATATTGATACTGAATATACGCTCTATGATGTAGACAAAAACGGAATTCCTGAACTTATAGTGAAGGAGGATAGGTCGAAGTATTATATTTACTCTTTTAACGGAACGGATGTTATTTCAAGCGATGTGTGTTATTGGTCTTATGATGAGTGTTTGTATGAGTATGAAGGAAACGGAATTGCAATCCATGATGGCGGTATGGGGAACATGCGAATTGAGAACGTCTCATTATATTCGATGGTGAACAATAAGTTGGTGTGGTCAGGGGAACTTATGAGTACAGAGGAGTGCTCCTCCTTTGATGAGTTATATTCTTTCTTGGATAGCCTGACTCCAATCAACGATTTCCTCCCGATAACTGACTATTCACATCTGTCCAATTAACCGAATAAATAAGCGCAAAGGGTGGAAGTTAGAACGATTAACACTTAATTCTTGTACTTTGCGCTTGTTTACCTATAGTATTGGAAATATGGCTATTCAGCGGGTACTTCCTCAGTTGTGGGTTTCCGGTAGGAGAAGATGCTCTTCGTTGGAACTTACAGATTAAAGGCAACCATCGTTTCCTTTGGCGGCTTCTCATTCTCGCAGCTTAGAAGATACGTTATCGCCTTGTTTGCAAAGCGGTTTGTTTTCATGGTATCCCAATCGGCAAGCCGGGCGATCTCCGCTGTGCCGTTCTCAAAATCCAACGAAATCTCGCCCCATTCGCCGTCGCAGTCTGCTTGATATTCGTAGATTGCGGTGGCGATTTTCTTTTTGCGCTTAGTTTTGGATTTCTGTTTCAGCCGGACAGCATGGAGCGCACCTTCGGCAACCAGACGCTCCGTCAGCTTGTCCACCGCTTTCCGGTAGGCTCGCTCCGCACCGCTGGCTGTGCTGCCCTCAAACATAACTGCCAGTTCTTCAAAGGTGGGGCGGTTCTTCCATGAACCAACACGTCCACAGGCCATGCAGACCGCCAGCCGCTTTTCAAGCAAGGTCTGTTCCCGGTAGTTCAGCTTCTCGAAAGCCCGTTGCACCTTTTCTGCCTGTATGCCGTTCCAGAGGATGTCGGTATAGTTCCAAGTATCATCAAGGGCAACATCCTCGCCTGTTTCCTCACCGTCCTCGTCTGTCACATAGAAAGGCTGCTGATTGCGGATGCCACGGACAACTTTCAGATATTCTTCCGCAAGAGCAAGGTCACAGTTATACTTCTTGGAAAACTCGCTTACAGCATCCTTGGTGTTAAGGTACAGCCATGCCATTGACCGCACCATTTTATAATTGGTCAGAGAGGATACCGACCATTTTTCTTCGCCCATGCGGAAACGGAGCATAGTGTCCCGGATGAACTGAAAAATGTATGTAGCATACTCCGCACCCTTGGCAGGATCATAGTCCATCAGCTTTTGGAGCATTTGCTCCCGACAGGAGAGTTTTATATCCAGAAAACGGTCTGTGTCGTACAGATCGCCGCCATCCACACCGAGAAAGGTTTTGATGCGCTTGTTAAGCTGCGGCTCGTAGTGGTGCAGGAAGAACGAAAAATATAGCAAATTCTTTTCCTGCAAGGCAGACAGGATGTATTCATTCAGGCTGCCTACCGCTGGCGGTTCCGGTTCCAGTTGGAAGATGCGCTCTGCCACATAGGGAATGATGCCGTCACCGTGCGGATTTACAGCGTGTTTTGGTATGTATCCGGTCATATTCCATGTAAAATCATTCAGCATAGCGCACCTCCCTCCCGATTTAATATAATATTTGCGAACATTCAGAAAGCTGAAATTTTCTGTTCCCTACAAATTGGAATGGGCTTACTTCTTTTTCTGCTTGTGTTTGATGATTGCTTTTATTACAAAGCATATCAGCAACATAACAAGGGTAAATGCTCCATAAACCAAAATGCTTGTGTACCAAGGTGCTGATTGCATAGCATACAGTTCAGGGCGAGTTTTGAAGTCCCAAAGAACATAAAACCCATGCCCAATGAATACACCAACAAAAGAACCAATAATGATATTTAAGATATTGTTCAGCTTTTTCATACAATCACACTCCTTTGTCAAATTCAAAGTTTTCTCATAGCTTCTTTATTCAAGGCCGCCTGTTCCATTTCTTTCTCATAATCGCCCTTGGCGTAAGCGACATTGCTGATCGCCTTCTGCATTTTATCCTTCGCCAGTTTCTTCATAACCTCCGCAAGATTAGCGTCCAGCGTGCCACGCTTCACGTAGCGGTTTATGGTGTTCAGCCGTTTCTCATAAATCTGTTTCAGCGGATGATCGTCCGCAAGTTCCCGCTGTTCTCTGCCTTTCAGGTTGCCGATCTGTCGGCAAGTGCGGTGCAGCTTATCTCCCGGCGCATAGCCACCGCAGTATTTGGTGTGCCTTGCGTTGGTGGTGAGGAACCATTTGCCGCAGATTTTGCATTTCTTCGGGGCATGACCGACACATAAACCCTCAAAGAGATCAGACCGGAACATCCCCACAAAGGATACATAGTGCATCCGTTTGACCAGCTTTGCCATATCCTCGCCGGGACGGATGGTTGCCACATACTGAACAGAGTTGTTCGCAACAGACATCCAGGCATTGCCCTCTGTGATAGAAAACTCCGGAGGGAAATAGCTTCCGAACATTTTTGCAAAGCCCTCTGCGGTACGGTCTGCTTCGTTGCCGTCTGATTTTGCTGCAAAATCAAGCATTGCGGTTTGGTATTCTCCAAGGGAGTATGCCAGATGCCCGAATACAGCGGTATAGCGTTGGAGCATCATCGCATCCGCATATTTCGGAACTTCTTCAAACTGCAATGAGTTGGTTGCGGCTTTTATAGCAAACTCCACATATTTCAGCGTATTGTCGGCAGTAAAGACTTTTTCTATTCGTTCCCGGTGCTGTGATATGTTCATATAGGAGAACGGCGGTGTTTTACTGAGAATACCCAGCATTGCCAGAGCAGCATCCCTTGCCATAGGAAAGAGCGCAGAAACATCCTGTCCTGCGTTCAGCATACCAAGCAGCAGATTGATTTTTTGGCATTGCTCGTTCATCTGGGCAAGAGTATCTGCCGAAACATTCAGCGCATCACAGGCAAGAGTGCCGACAGGAAATGTTTTGCCCTCATATATGACCGTATCCTGCCAAAAATCCAATGTCATCAGTTCTTGATTCATACTCGCCCTCCTGTCCTGTTTTTTCATTTCTTTCATTATACCATGCAAATATGAAGAAATCTACATCCCGCGGAAAGTTGTCCTGTTTTTTGAAATGGGGTTGTCCTCCGATTAGCCTGTTTTTTGAAAAATCTGTCATAACCATAGTAGAAAGAGCGAAACACCTGCCAATCACGGCGGGTGTTTCGTGCTTTCTGAATACTATGAACGGAGGTTTTTCTATGACAATCTATGAAACCATCAAGGCGGCAATCAGCGTAAAACAAGCCGCCAAACACTACGGGCTGAAAGTGAGCCGCAACGGCATGGCTTGCTGCCCGTTCCACAACGACAGGTATCCGAGCTTGAAGCTGAACGAGGAATATTTCTTCTGCTTTGGCTGCGGAGCCAAGGGGGATGTGATCGACTTCGTGGCAAGGTTCTTCGATCTGAGCAGTTATGAAGCAGCACAAAAGCTGTCTTCGGATTTTGGGCTTGACCCGAAACCGCCCACTGCCGCAGCTATGGTCAAGCCGAAACATCCCTATATCCGTCAGTTCCGGGAGGACGAAATGATGTGCTTCCGGGTGCTGACCGACTATCTGCATCTGCTGGAAGATTGGAAAGTGCGGTATGCACCGAAAACACCGGACGATGCACTGGATGACCGTTTTGTGGAAGCCTGTCAGATGCTCTGCCATATCGAATATCTGGCAGATATTTTGACAGTCGGTGATTTAGAAGAGCGGGTTGCTGTGGTGGACGAGCTGATGAAAAGCGGCAAAATCACTTTTCTGAAGGAGTACACCGCACGAAAGAAAAAGGAGGTGGCGCACCGTGGCGAAGAACCGGAAAACGCCTGATATGAACCTGCCTGTCTGGTTTGATGGACAGAACATCAACGAAGCTCTGTTTTGTGAGGAATTTCTGCATGAGCGCAGGATCATCTTTGCAAACGGAGCTTTTTTCACGCCCGATGGTCGAGTGACGGACGATCTTCCTCTGCGTGGGGAGATTTACGACAAGCTGAAATTCTGTGCCGTGAACAACATCCCCCGGAAGATCACCAACATTCTTGAAGTGCTGAAACTGGAAGCGCAAGTGCCTGACTTTCCACCGGAGCAGGATCGCATCCATGTGTCCAACGGTACGCTGCTGCTGAACGGCACATTTACCGAGGGCAGACCGACTATCGTGCGGAGCCGTCTTCCTGTTGCCTACAATCCCGATGCCCCCGCACCTGTGATCTGGCTGACCTTTCTGGATGAGCTGCTCCATGCGGAGGACATCCCCACCTTGCAGGAGTTCATCGGTTACTGTCTGATTCCCTCCAACAAAGGTCAGCGCATGATGGTCATTAAGGGCAACGGCGGCGAGGGTAAATCCCAAATCGGTGCGGTGCTTTCTGCTATCTTCGGTACGAATATGAAAGATGGCAGTATTGGTAAGATTTCTGAAAACCGTTTCGCTCGTGCCGATCTGGAACACATCCTGTTGTGCGTAGATGATGATATGCGGATGGAAGCCCTGCGCCAGACCAACTATGTAAAATCCATCGTGACGGCACAGGGCAAGATGGATTTGGAACGCAAGGGCAAGCAGAGCTACCAGGGATGGATGTTTGCCCGGCTGCTTGCATTCAGCAACGGCGATCTGCAAGCCCTGTATGACCGCAGCGACGGTTTTTACCGCAGACAGCTTGTGCTGACCACTAAGGAAAAGCCGGTGGACAGAGCTGACGATCCTGACCTTGCGGAGAAGATGAAAGCCGAAGCCGAGGGCATCTTCCTGTGGGCATTGGAGGGCTTGCAGCGGCTTGTTGCCAACAACTTTAAGTTTACAGCGAGTGACCGTATCCGTGAAAACCGGGAAGCGGTCAAGCGTGACAATAACAACATTTTCGATTTCATGGAGTCGGAGGGATACATCCGACTGAAAGCGGATGCGTCCATCAGCTCCAAAGATTTCTATGAAATCTACCGGATGTGGTGCGAGGAAAATTCCCTTGCTCCGCTGAAAGCCCGTAGCTTCAGCGACGCCATGATTGCCAATGCCGGGAGATTCAATCTCGAGCATTGCAACAACATCACCAACTCTGCCGGACGGCGGGTGTGGGGCTTTATGGGCGTGGAAGCTGTGGCAAGACCTCATATAAACGGGTTTTACGATGTTTCGCCGTGTACGTACGTACCGGAGGACTGGCGGGATTGATTTTGCCAGTCATGCTCTGTACGTATGTACGCAGCATTTTACACGTTGTTCTCTATTTATGGGAACAACCAGAGGTCAGAACTAACCTGTTTTCGGGCATTGAAAATCAATGGTAATGGAAACAGCAAAGTTTTTGATCGCAGGACGAAACCATTTCACGAAATCGTGCTTCTCTGAACCGTGTACCCTGTTCACGGAACAATGGGTGTTTTCACTATTCCAGACCAAACCGCACGAAACAGAAAAGCGGGATATGGTCATATATGGACAGGACATCACGGAAGAAATTCTGAATGAATTTCAGAGATTGCAGATTTTTCGCTATTCGGTGTATCTGCTCCGTTTTGGAGTGCAGAGGTTGCACCGAACCACAAACAGAATTATGGAGGATTTTTCAATATGAATGTACGCAACGAAATAAAGGCACAGATCATCCGTGCCGGAATGACCATGCAGGAAGTAGTTGACCTGCTCTCAGACGAATACGGTTGGAGCGACAGCGTTTCCAACCTGTCCGCAAAATTACAGCGGGAAAGTATCCGATACAAGGAAGTATTGGAGCTTGCCGCTGCGCTGGGATACGACATCGTATGGCAGCAAAGACGGGAGAAGTAATGCCCCGGCAACAGCCCCCTCGCATCTCCCGTCCCCATAGGCGCACCGCAGTGCTGCCTATGGATGGCAGTGAAAGATACGGTTTTCGCTGCCGCCGTCTGTAAGAAATGTTCTGCAGAACAGCTTCATGCAGACGGGTTGACCATGGGAAAAGGCGCAGACATTTTGCCTTGGTCAGCAGAGGTCACCGCAGTGACCGCATACCCCCTCCGGAGGAGCCCTCGGAGAGCCCACGGCACTTTGCAGCCAATATGGATGAAAGTGTAATAGTGGGTTATTACACTTTGAAAAAGTGCCGTTCCCCAGCCCTCCGCTGTCTGCAAATCCCAAAGAAAGGACAAAAAATCTATGGCAAGAAATGATGGAATAGATCGTACCGTAGCCCGAAATCAAGACTTGAAAACACCGGATGATGTGGCGAAGGTACAGGAACACAATGAACGTGAAAAGGACAGCTACAGCAATCAGGACATCGTGCCGGAACGCACTGCGCTGAATGTCCACTTCAAAGCCCCCACGGACGATTATGTAAAAATGTTTGAGCAGATGGAACAGGACGTTGTAATCTCCACAAGAGGTCTGAAACCGGATGCCGTCAAATACGGTGAGCTGATCTTCGATGTGAACTCCGCATATTTTTATAACCACGGCGGCTATGAGTTTGCAAAACAGTTTTATGCCGATGCCTATAAAGCCGCTGTGGAGATCGTGGGCGGTGAGCAGTATATCCTCTCCGCTGTAATGCATGCCGACGAGCGCAACCGGGCAATGTCGGAAGCTCTGGGTGAGGATGTGTACCACTATCACCTTCATGTGGTTTATATCCCGGTGGTGGAGAAACAAATCCTGTGGTCGAAGCGATGCAAGGATGAATCCCTCCGGGGAACGGTAAAGGAAACGATCACACAGGTCAGCCGCAGTAAGAAATGGGAGTCCAAGCCCGTTTTGGATGCTGAGGGAAATCCAATGCTGAACGCAAAAGGGAAAAAGATTTTAAAGTCGTCCTACAGTGTATTGCAGGATGACTTTTTTCATTTCATGCGAGCTGCCGGATATGATGATGTGGAGCGTGGAGAGCGTGGCAGTACAGAGGAACATCTGACCGTGACACAGTTTAAGGTACAGGCTGAACAGCAGCGTTTGGAAGTTGTAACCGGACAGGTGGCACAGGCCGAGCAGAGTTTGGAGGATGCCAAATCTGCCACGGAGAAGCAGAAAAAGAGACTGGAAGCTCTACAAAGGGAAACCAAGGCGGCAAAGACCATTGCGTTGACGGTGCAGGATATTGATGCGATGGGCAAGAAAAATGCCATCACCGGAAATATTTCGCTCACACCAGATCAGTGTGATACGCTCAAACGCTATGCGGTTAATGGCATTATTACCAATGCCGACAACAAGCGGTTGAAGGAGAAACTGGCTTCCGCTGAAAAGACAGTTTCCATCTGGAAGCAGCGGTACGATGCGCTGAACGAAAAATATCAGGAACTCAAAAAGAAAGCCCAACCCTATCTGGATGCACTGGAAATTGCATCCGAAAAGGTTCGGGCTTTTCTTAACGCCATCCTCGCCAGAGGACAGGAAAAACAGGAACACAGACAGCCTGACCGCAGGCGTGGTCAGAATATGGAAATCTAAGAAAGGAATTACTGCCTATGATTGATATTGTAAGTAAAGTTAATAACGTGATGCTCGAAGGTGCGCCACTGTGGGATGTCATTGACGCCTGTTCCGTGATTGATATAGAAGCCTGCTTTGATCCGATATTTGAGCCGCCGCTGGATTTTCTGGAAGAATGCCGTAAACGTCAGGAAGCAGCGCAGTCTCCGTTTCACACTACCATTGAACGGAAGATCGGCAACACATGGTATATCGTTGAAACAGAATGTATTGGAAGTGAGCCGCTTGCCGATAAGGTAAAACGGCTCATTTTTTCTGATAAGGGGGTGGCTTGTTAATGACAGAGACACAAAGTTATGTTAATATAAAACCATGCACTACGGTACTGTCAGCTGACCAACCACCGAAGGAGGAAACAATGTTGGATCAGCAGAAAATAACTGTTCTCTACTGCCGTCTTTCTAATGAAGATGCGCTGGATGGAGAAAGCAACAGTATCGCAAATCAGAAAGCAATCTTAACGAAATACGCAAAGGAACACGGGTTCATCAACATCCGGATTTTCGTGGATGATGGTTATACCGGGACGAACTTCAATCGTCCCGGCATCCAGGAAGCACTTTCCCTTGTGGAGCAGGGATTGGTCGAAAATTTCATCGTCAAGGATATGAGCCGCTTCGGTCGAGACTATTTACAAGTCGGACAGTACACGGAGCTGGTTTTCCCAAGCTATGATGTTCGTTTTATCGCCATTCATGATGGTGTGGACAGTGCCAAGGGTGACAATGATTTCACACCTTTCCGTAATCTGTTCAATGACTTCTATGCCAAAGATACCAGTAAAAAAGTGCGCTCTGTCATGCGAGCGAAAGGTAACAGCGGAAAGCATCTGGGCAGCCCGCCCTACGGATACCGCAACGATCCGGAGGACAAGCATCACTGGCTCATCGATGAAGAAGCAGCTCCTGTTATCAGGAGGATTTTCGATTTGACCATTGATGGCAAGGGACCGACCAAAATCGCAAGAATTCTGGAACAGGAGCAGGTGCTTACAACCAAGGCGCTGTATGCCAAGCAGAAAGGCAAACCACTTCCGGATAAACCGTATCGCTGGAATGAAAATTCTGTTGTCGGTATTCTGGAAAGAATCGAGTACACCGGATGTACCTGTAACTTCAAGACTTATTCCAAGTCCTACAAGCTGAAAAAGCGGATAGCGAATGATCCGGAAAATATGGCAATTTTCCCGAATACGCAGGAAGCTATCATCACGCAGGCTCAGTTTGATCGAGTACAGGAACTGCGAAAAAATAAACGCCGACCTACAAAAGCAGATCGGCAGGGGTTATTCTCTGGACTGCTGTTCTGCCCGGATTGTGGAAACAAGCTGCACTTCGCAACCTGTAAGAGTTTTGAGGGCAAGCAGGATCACTATGTTTGCTCCAGCTACAAGAGCAATCGTGGCACCTGTACTGCACACTATATACGGGAAGAAACGCTCCGTGATCTTGTTCTGGAACGCATCCGGGCTGTCTGCGATTATATTCGCAGTGATGTAGATGGTTTTCAGGAAGAATGGCTGCAATGCCGTCGTACAGATCAGGAGAAAAGCATTCTGGAGGATCAGCGGAAAATTGCCAAAGCAAAGAAGCGTCTTGCTGACCTGGATGTTCTGATTACACGTATTTATGAGGACGCTGTTCTGGGAAATCTCAGTCAGGAGCGGTATCAGAAGATGTCGCAGAGCTACGAGGAAGAACAGGAGCGTCTGAAGCTTGAGATTGAAGTAACAGAAGAATGGGTTGACCAGCAGATGGAACTGGAGGACAATCTGGATGCTTTCCTTGCTCTGACAGAAAAGTATGTGGATGTCCGAGAACTGACACCGACGATTGTAAACGAGTTCATCAAGAAGATTCTCGTTTACGCACCGGACAAGTCCAGTGGAAAGCGTCAGCAGCGTGTCCGCATCTTCTTTAACTTCCTTGATGAAGTGGAGATTCCCACTGTATTTGAACCCATTATCTATGAAAGACCTACGAAAAACAGAAAAACGGCGTGACCTTTCGGTCACACCGTTCTTCTGCAACTTAAATAGTTACTTATCCCTATTAAGCCTTTACGGCACAGGTTTTCTTATTCCCCGCCGCTGCAAAAAATGTGTATTTCTTGCATAAAGACGGGAATGATTCTATAATAGTATTTAGAAAGCGGCCGCGTTTCGGCAGGGTCTTCTGCATGGGAAATCCGCATTATGCCGCCCATGTCCAACCGCACGGACTGTAGGAAGGGAAACACTTCTCCGTTATAAATAAAAACAAACAGTAGCTGTTCAGTATCCCTCACAGTTACAACAGACATTCTTTACTGACTTTATGCCAATCAGAACCGGGAAAGGAATGAAACCGATGACATCTCGTTTCCATATAAAAAAGGATGGCGTCAAACCGGCCGTCAGCAGCCCCAGGGACTGGTACCGGCTGGATCTGTCCGCCATCGTATATCCCACTCTGCAGAGACGGGATTTTTCGTCCGTATACAGGCTGTCCGTCCTCCTCAAGGAGGATATCCGGCCGGAAGTGCTTCAGCAGGCGGTGGATATCGCGCTGAAACGCTTCCCCACCTATAAGGTATGTATCCACAAGGGACTTTTCTGGCGTTATCTGGAGCCGAACAACCGCCCCGGCCCTTTTGTCAGGCCGGATATCCACAACCCCTGTATGCCCATGCACTTTAAATCAGGCGGCCGTTATCTGCTGCGCGTTTATTATTATGGGAAAAGGATTTCCCTGGAATGTCACCACTGCCTCGGCGACGGTACCGGAGGCATGTGCGTGCTGCAGACAATTACCGCCGTATATCTGCGGCTCCTGGGCGCTGAAATATCCAACGGCTATTTTGTGCTGAATGTAAACGAAGCCCCCGATCCCGAAGAGCTGGAGGACGCCTACATGCGCTATGCAAACGCTCTTTACTGTCCGCCCAGGCCCGCGGAGAAGACTTACCGGGTGCGCGGAACCAAGGAACCGTTCCATACCTTCAACATCATTGACGGCATTATGTCCGTAAAGGAGGTAGCCGCCGTAGCCGCAAGGTACAACGCCACCATAACCGAATATCTGAATTCCGTGCTGCTGTACGCCCTGCTCAACAAGCAGAACATGGATTTTCATCTCAAGCTGTATCCGGTGAGAATCGCCATGCCGGTGAACCTGAGGCGTTTTTTTCCTTCCAAGACGCTGCGTAACTTTATCACCATGGTTTACCCCTCCATTGATCCCAGGCTGGGTAATTACACCTTTGAAGAAATCGTTGCCCAGGTGCACAATTACATGCGCTATTATATCAACGAAAAATTCCTTCGCGGCGACATCACCACAAACGCCGCCACCACCCGCAACCCTTTTATCCGCGTGGTGCCCCTCTTCCTGAAGGACATTGTGGTCAGGACCTTTTACAGGAAGGTGCAGGATAAAAATTCCTCGGCCGGCCTGACCAATATGGGAGCCATGAAGGTTCCCGAGGACATGAAGCCTTACATCGACCGGTTTGACATTTACATGGGCCAGCCCTTTTCCTCCCGCACCAACTGCGCCATCATCAGCTTTGACGATACGCTGACTATCAACTTTGCCAGCTGTATCATGGAGGCCGACGTGGAACGCCATTTTTTCCGTAAGCTGGTAGAGGACGGCATCCATGTAAAAATCGAAAGCAACCGTACCTTTGACGATGAATAATTTTTCCTCCCTTTATAAAAAGAAAAGCCGGAGCCGCAAACAGCCGGCACCTCCGGCAGGTCCTTCCGGCAGATATCATTTTCCACAACAAAAAAGCTGTATCCTTACAGCGGAATGGAGTTTAATATGTCATATTGTGTAAACTGCGGCGTAAAACTGGACGATACCCTGGAACGCTGTCCGCTCTGCAATACGCCGGTAATCAATCCGAATGAAATAACCTATACCCACTCCGTGCCCCCTTTTCCAAAGGAAAACGGTCAGGTGGAAACGGTAAAAAACAAGGATGTGGCCATTCTCTACTCTCTGGTGCTCATTGCTGCCGGAGCCGCCTGCGGGCTTCTGAACCTGCTGGTGTTCAACAGCAGCGCCTGGTCTTTGTATGTGATTGGGATATGCATTATCCTCTGGGTAGTGGCCATTCCTGTTTTTATCTATACCGAGCTTCCCATCTATGTTTCCCTGCTGTTTGACGGGCTTTCCATCGGACTTTACGAATACCTGATCACCTTTAACACTCCCAGCTCCCGCTGGTTCTACCAGCTGGCCCTGCCCATCACTGCGGTGGTCACGGTGCTGGCCATCCTGCTGGCCGCCCTGTGCAGAAAGGTTTCCTCTTCCTTCCTGGCATCGGCGCTCTATGTGTTCTCGGAAATCGCGGTACTATGTATTTCCATTGAACTGCTGATCCGCCGGTTCCTTTCCAGGCCGTTTCTGCTCACCTGGTCCGCCGTCGTCCTCACCGCCTGTGCAATCATTATTGTGGCGCTGATAACCATGCTTTCCAGAAAACGGCTGCGCGGCGCAGTAAGAAGAAGGCTGCATTTCTGAATTCAGAAATGCAGCCTTTTTTGTCCATATTACATTTTAATGGAAATTATTAATCCAGCATATCTACAAACCGGAGGCCTTCCTCATAAACCCGGTTCTTCGTCTCCAGGCGCTGGCCGTTGATCGTGACCACCATTTCCTGCGCGTCATATGCCGCCAGGAAGGAATTCGTCAGCGCTGCCATAATAACGGCTTCACTTCCTTCCTCCATAGTCTTCAGATAGTCTCTGAAGCCTGCGGAAAGATCCAGCGTAAGCTTTTCCTTATCCTCTGATATTGTAAAATCATTTACCTTGGTATCAACCGACACAATATTCTTCTTGCGCAGCTCGCCAATGATTGTCTCCGGCGTTTTCCGCAGAACCTCCACCTCCTCGGTGCTCAGCTCCTTACCCACGCTTGAACCATAATATATCGTCACTATCTCCGGCTCACCGGTTGCCGTAACCGATTCTGCCTCCAGCTCTTCCACCGTTTCCGCGCTGCCCGAAGAGGTGATTTCCAAAGCAGTGTAGTTTCCGGTTTCCGCAGTTCCTCCGCATGCCGCAAAAACGGCAGCCATACAGAGTATTCCTCCTAATATCGTAATGCTGCTCTTTTTCATGCCTGCTCCCTTCTGCGCATATGGCTTATCGTGTTTCCGCAGAAACCTTCCCTGATGCCCTATGCTCCTCTGATTACAGTCTTCCTCCCCGAAAGTCCGCTCTTTCGTACAGCCGGTATATAAAAACCACGCTTCCTTCCTGCCGCCGATTAAAAGCAAGAAACAGCCCCTAACCTTAGTCGATTGTACTTTATTCCCTTCCCGCTGTCAAATACTTTTCCTGTCAGCCGCCGCGCTTTTATATATGACGCTGTTTTATAAATGTATCTCTTTTATAAACGCCTTTGTATTATAAACGTCTCTCTTTTATAAATGTCTCCATAATATCAAGTATCCGATCTGTCCAGAAGACCGCTCCTCCATGGCCGCCGCCCTCAATTTCATAATAGGCCGCATCCTTCCCGGCTCCTTTAAGCAGCGCAAACAGCTCCCGGCTGTGTTCCACAGAAACATGCACGTCATCAATTCCATGAAATAACAGCACCGGCGGCAGTTTGGCAGCTTCGGAAATATATTTCCCGCAGGAAGCCGCTTCCGCCAGCTCCAGGCTTTCCAGGACCTCCTTCACTCCCAGCAGATCCCTGGTAGGCCTGAAACTTTCCGGGAATCCGGGCGGCAGAGGCTCTTTGGCGCATTTCATGATATCCGAAGGCGCTGACTGCGCAATCACACCCTTTATCCGGCAGGGCACCTCCTGGTACATGGGCGTATCAAATATCCCCTGCGCTTCCGTAAAAGCCGTCATCAGGGCAATATGGCCGCCTGAAGAATTCCCTGCAATAAAAATTCGTTCCGTATCTATATTGTAGCCCTCTGCCCTTGCCGCCAGAAACCGGAGCGCCGCCTTCGCGTCCTCCACCTGGGCGGGAAAAGGGGCAATCGTTGACTCCCGAAACTGGAGTATAGCCGTAACTATGCCTCTTTCCGCCAGCCTGGAATAAGCAGGCAGGCTGTTATATACTTCCTGACGGTACCACGCGAAACCGGGTATGAATAAAACCAGCGGAAAGGTTTCTTCCGCCGCCAGCTTCTGTCGATAGGGTATAAAAAGCTGCAGACAGCGTTTGCAGCCGTCGTAATCCGCATATACCTCGTCAGGCACATAAAGCCATTCCAGATCATCATATTCTATCTTCAATTTCTGATACTGCTGATTCGCCATTGCTTTTCCTCTTGGTATTTCAATCAATTTAATATATCCTCGATAAAAGCATGTATTGCCGCTTCAGAAGTGTTGATACAGTATTGCTGTAATGCAGCCATAATAATGCCGACGCACCGATGTACAACTTATCTGGCAGGAGTTTTTAGACAAAGAAAAAACGGAAAGTCTTCTTCAAACCTTCCGTTCAATCATTCAGTGCAGGAAAAGAGACTTGAACTCTCATGGTATTACTACCACACGGACCTGAACCGTGCGCGTCTGCCAATTCCGCCATTCCTGCGCGACAAAATGTATTTTATATGATTTGAGATAAAATGTCAATACATTAAAATAATTTTTTTGCATAAAAATTATTTTAATTTTTTACGGTATTTTTATTCTGAAAATATTACAAAAGGAACTCTGATAATCAACGGCACTTTGCTCCTCCTTGCCCAGCCCGTATAAACTGGCTGTGTGACTGCGAATATGGTGTTTTTTAAAATGCCCGCGGCTACAGTCAGGGCTTTCTTACAAAAATACTCGCTGAATACGGACAGTGTTCGTTTACATCCATTTCTGTTGCTTCAGGGCAGCAAAAAGGATTTCATAAGAGTATGCCCCCAATGTTCAACGCCTGCTTCAAATACTTTCTGATATCTGTTTTCGTATGCATAATAGTATGGTTTGTTGTCCACTTTGCTTAACCTCCATAAACATTATTTCATGCCTGTATTGTTTTCTTGGGCCGAACAGTTTTTCACCAAAATCCCTAAATGTCTTTTTTATTCATAAACCCATACTTTTCCGCTTGTATTGCTACCGTTTTTGCCAGTGCTATAGCTGCTTTGGCAACCACATAATTAAGTTATGAATTTACATGAATAATCTTTTATTGGAATATAAAGCAGCTTTAGCAAATAAATACAACATTGATAAAATGATTTCACATATAGTTGAAAAAGAGGTTTCAACTTTATTATACTTCTTTGCTCCTTATAATCGTAATTAAACTTTGCGATGAAGCCGCATCAATTGCGGGGTGTGGACAATAAAAGATGTATGAAGCCCTGCCGTAAAATACCACTCAAAAAAATGTCTTACAAAAATATTTAAAAAAATGAAAAAAGTGTCTTGACGTATTCTTCTTAAGATGGTAATATATCTCTTGCAGCACGGAACACGTTCTGATGCAGGCATGCGGAAGTGTCGGAACTGGCAGACGAGCAAGACTAAGGATCTTGTGGGCAATGCGCTCGTGTGGGTTCAAGTCCCATCTTCCGCACTATAAAGTTGTCAATGAGAAACTTTGATAAAATCAAAGTTTCTCATTTTTTTATTTAAAAAAACAATTACATTAATCATATTTCGATTTTTATTTGGTTCCCTGTTTCTATGTTCTTATTGCCTGAAAGAGCAATCCGTACTAAATCATCTGTCTCTTCATCGTTTTTAATATTATAAATATAGTGACGCAAGTGGATTGCCCCATCGGCATGTCCCAACATATCTTTAACAATGCTTATATTCACTCCGTTATGAAATAATGTTGATGTATATGTTTTTCTTATCTTATGCATTGTCTTATACATTCTTATATTATTTTACCATGTATCTCGTTCCTGCTAATCTGTCGAATTTTTGTCCACAAAGAATGCACACTTATCATGACTTCTTCAAAATCTAACTCTCCAACATAAGGATTCTTTTTTCTATAGGAATTCCACAAATCTTTTAATTGGATATCTTTACAGACAGCATCCATATAACTATCACCATTTTTTAAAAGTTCATGATATGTACCCCTTTTTTGGGCAGTTCCGGCAAAGGCCAAATTAAGCACTGGGATTTCAATACACGACTTCTTCAGATTTGACAGCAGCCATACGTCGTAATAATCCCGCATACGTGTATTTACCACATTCCGAGACAAAATGGTTTCCAGTTTTTCTGCAAGCACTGTTTCCAGATTATAAGCCAGAACATTAATCTTTCTATCCTCAAACATCAGTTGGAATGGGTATTCAATCTCTGCCGGTGTAATCACATCACCTGTAGTAATATCAATTTTTATTGTCTGCTTCGTTTTATCCAATTGAACCAATCAGCATGCCACCTTTCAGTATAAATTTGTCACGATACGGAGATACTGCAATTCTTTCCAGGAAACGCTCCAGGAAGAAATTACGCAGTATCACTTCAGGCTTTAATCCGTTTTGTACTGCCAGATTTCGGACTTTCGCCTTTAATTGTGTTGATGTTTTCAAATAAGTACCTCCATATAAAATCTCATCTGTTCTCCAACTTTTAACTTTCCTGCATACTCCATCAGATTTTTCAGATTTTTATCTTTTCTCTTTACATAACGTTTCAAAGCATCAGTTACAACCGCAATATCCTGATTTTTCTTATCCTTTACCATATCACAAAGTGTCCGTTCCATATCATAGACTTTTACAGGATTTCCCCACGTTGTTTTTAACTCTGTAATCCCCATGAACAACAGGTCTTTTCTGATGTTATGAACACAGATACTGTCTCTGAATAAAGTATGTGAATGATAACCTGTGGGAACCGTCACACTAAGGACAAAGGGTTCTCTATCTGTCAAATCATGAAGATACAAAGCTGTCTCGTGGGAATAAATAACCTTATCTTTACGTCTCTGTAAAGTATATAATTCATCGTACAGCTCCTCCGAGAATGCATAAATACCATAAGCAACTTTTTCCAACTCACCGCTTTTTACCATATTTGTTAAATATTCTGAATGAATTCCCGCCGCTCTTGCCTGTGCTGCTGTAAAAATACTGTCTGGTGTCAGCGATAATTTTTCCATAATATCTCTTTGTTCCATCCTTCTCTCCCTTATTTGTAACTTATACTAATATATTATCATATTTATGTATAAGTCACAATAAAGGTAGAACTTTAATTTTAGTTATTGATTATCATGTATTTTTCCCTGAAGGCCGATGTCTATTCCTTCCACACATTTTTTCAAATACGTATGTGAGGAATACCTTACTTTAACTGACTCCCGGAGCTGCTTCTTTCCAAAGCCTTTTCCTTTATAATCAATACGTATTCCATTATGTCCATTTTTAACATAGTCCGGGCGTTTTGTCGGATCACAGGAAATAAATCCAACTGTTTTTCGTCAAGACAGGTAACAACACCATATTTATCAGAAATCTCCGGCCAACTTCACTTATCCAGCATAATACGTACTGCAGGGAATTTCTGCTGACTTATTTAAAACAGCTTCTGGAACGTTTATATGGCACAAATAAGTTTTTTGAGGATTCTGCAGTGATTGCCAAAGAAAGTGAACGGATACGGTCCATCCTTTCTGAAACAGAAGAATGTCTAATCTCCATGATGGAAAATTTCTTAAAAAAGCGGTATCCGGATAGACAGGAGGATTTTTATATCAGGGCCAGAATGCTTTACATGATTACCGACAGAGTCTCAAGGGACATACTCTGCGTCGGCACAGCACGGCAAAAGAAGGATTATATGGAGTTGCTTGCGGACGAAATTATGCATTATACTTTTGAGCTATAGGTATCCGGGCAGAGCCCGCAGTAATTTTGCTGCAGGACTCATACATCGTTTTTATCCACTGTTTTGCGGTCGCCGGGACACCAATCAGACACAGAAAAAAATACAAAGAGACAGCCTTATAAGTCATAGACCACAAGCACTGTCTCTTTTTTCTCCTGAACAATAACTTTTTTAAAGGCCTGGCCAGGAAAACACAGCACCTGGCTATGGCTATAGTTAATCTCAGTATTAACCTTTTTATAAGGTCCAATAATTAATACATAAAAATAGGATACTGACCATATCATTTTTTTGTTTCAGCTTGTTTATGTTTTTTCATTAGATATACACAACTTATTTCTAGCGAAAGCAGATATAATAAAGAGGTATAATTTACAGACAGTTTATATTATTTGAAATTTCTTGATACATTTCTTTGCTAATAAAGAACAAAGGATCACCGTTCTCATCATAACAATCTTTAATCATACCTATTTTTTCCATCACCCGATATGATGCTATGTTATTCTTATCGCAACCTCCATTGACAAAGGGCACCTGTGCTACATCAAAAGCGTACGATAAGAGTTTTTCAGCACATTGTGTAGCATATCCCTTATTTCTGAAAGCTTTATCAATCGAGTAAAAAATGTGCAGCTTGCCTACAGTTTCTCCATCCAGACCACACCAACCTATAAAAGTATAATTTTCTCACCCCCGCTCTAACTTCACACTACTTTGTATCTTTAAATTTTAACTATATTTGTATTCCCAACGCTGCGACAACTTGTTCATTAATAGTCCCATCGATTATAAGCCCATAAGCCGTTTGGAAATTAATTAATGCCTGCTGTGTTTCATTATCGAATATGCCATCTATTGCGCCTGTATAAAAACCCAGCTCATTTAATTTTGCCTGCGTTTGGGAAACCAATTTATAAAGCAGATCATCTTGGCTGGTATTTTCCTGTTGCAGTGCTGCTGGCGGTGTTTCCGTCGTTTGCTGCTGTAATGTTGCTTGCGCTTGCTCCTGTGCAACCACCTGATTTAAAAATACCTCATATGCTCTCAGTACTATCAATCCATCGGAAATATCGGATTTTGCCTGGGTATTGAGCGGTAATAAATCTGTTTTTTCTTCAGAAGTCATTAAAGAAAGCATATATGCGTCGGCAGCATTTGGATCAGCAGCTATAAATTGATTTATAATAGCCAGCACATCATTCCTGAAATATCCACTTTTCTTTTTATTGCTGAAATCATCTGTGACACTTTTGTATTTTGCCCTAAGTGCGGCATCAGAATCCTGGACAGCCGTCTTCTGAATGTTCTTGCTTGATGAGGATGTCGCTGCAGAAGCGCCGGAATATGGACATACACCATTAGGACGTAAATGGGCAGGGTGCCCGCCACAATGATAATGGTAAGAGCCAAGTCCACTGATTTTCGTATTTTTTCGTCAGATTATGCGTTTCAATAATGTAATCATTCATATAGCTTGCGCCTCCTTTTTGGTTTCGCAATCAGCATAGCACACCAACTTTGAGATAACTTTAAGCCAACCTTGAGTTTACTTTGAGATTTCTATGCCAGAATAGGCAATCAGCCTATCTTACGGTATAATTAGAGCAGTAAAGAAAAGGTGGCGCTTTATGAATGACAGAATGATTCTTATAGCGGACGATGAAGCCGAGCTATTGGAAATGGTGAAGTCCATTTTTGAGAGGGCAGGATTTACACAGGTGTTGACGGCAGTCTCTGGTGAAGCTGCATTAAAAATATGCAAAGAAAAACAACCGGATATGGTGATTCTTGATGTTATGATGCCGAGGATGGACGGTTTTACCACATTGAGGGAAATACGAAAGGTAAGCAAAGTCCCTGTCCTTATGCTAACCGCCCACGGTGAAGCAGAGGACAAATTTACAGGCTTTGAAAATGGTGCTGACGATTATCTCCTTAAACCATTCTTGCCTAAAGAATTGCTGCTTCGTGTGCAGGCCGTATTAAATCGGGTTTATCCTGAGAAAGAACGTAAGGTGTTCTTTGACACTGCCGTTGTTGATCTGGAAAAAGCAATAGTTCAGCGTAATGAGGAAGTTATTACATTGACTGCCAAAGAGTTTCAGCTTTTTGAAAAGTTGTATGAAAACGCAGGCCGGATAGTTACTGCCGGCGCATTATGTCAGGCCATTTGCGGCGACTTCTGGCAGGGATATGAAAGTACATTGGCAACTCACATCCGGCATTTGAGAGAAAAGATTGAAGAAAATCCCTCAAAGCCAGTTGCCCTTGTGACGATCAAAGGAATCGGGTATCGTCTGAATATAAAGGGGGTACAGACTTGAACGTATCAGAACGGTTTTTCCGACGCTATGTCTTTTCTGCGATTGGTATTGTGGTCTTTTTTCTGGTTGTTAATATTCTTTTAGTAGGTTCGTATCTGGCAGTTGCTTATTTGGAGAATGTAGCAGACTCAAATTTTCCTATTGAAAATCTTTCAAATCATATTGTGTTGGAAGATGGGCAATTTGTGGGAGATGGACAGGTAACAGAAATGCTAAATAAGGCAAATGCCTGGGCTATGATTTTAGACGGGGATGGCATGGTCGTTTGGGAGGAAAAACTGCCGGAAGAACTGCCGCGTCATTATTCATCTATGGACGTCGCCATGTTCAGTCGTTGGTATCTAAACGATTATCCGGTCAACATTTGGAACAGACAGGATAGCCTTTTGGTAGTTGGTTTTCCACAGGAAGACATAGTGAATTACTACATTTCAATCAAAACTCAGTATGTTGGGCCGATAGCGTTTGGACTATTGGCCGCTATCAGTATTAACTTTTTTTAATGCTGTATCTTTTTATCCGGAATGCTCATCGGGTGGAAAAAGCTATGGTGCCGATTTTGAACGACATACGGCATCTCTCCGCCGGAAATCCTGTCTGCCTGGAAGAAAGCGGGGAGTTGGCAGAAATCAGCGCCAGTTTGAATAAAGCCGGGGATTACCTGCTGAAAAAGGACAACACACGTGCAGAGTGGATTCGGGGGATTTCCCATGATATACGAACACCTCTTTCCATTGTTTTAGGATATGCAAGTGAAATTGAGGACACGGTATCTTTACCGGAAGCTACCAGAAAGCAGGCAGGGATTATCCGAAGGTACAGTGAGAAATTAAAAAACCTGGTAGCAGATTTGAATTTGACAACAAAACTGGAATACTCCATACAGCCCCTGCAGAAACAAAAGATTGATCCGGTAGAGTTAGCCCGTCAGGTTGTGAGTGAAATATTGAATGACGGAATATCAGAACTTTATGAATTGGAGTTGTCGGAAGATAATCCCGGTAAAAACCTCTCGATTGTCGGGGATCAGGCTTTACTTAGTCGGATGCTGAATAATCTGATACGAAACTGTATCGTTCATAATCCTGATGGATGCACAATACAGGTGTCAGTGGGAAGTTGTGATGCAATGTGTACATTTTCTGTGGCAGACAATGGATATGGGATAAGTGAGCCGCAATTAAACGCATTGAACAGCGGCAAAGATATTTCCAGTACGCAAAAACAGACGGGAGAAACAGAACATGGGCTGGGGCTTAAAATCGTGATGCAAATTGTGAAAGCACATCAGGGAATAATCCAATTTGCAGATACAATTCCACATGGATTAAGTATTCATATTTCTTTGCCTATGAAGTTATAACATAATCATATTGTCTATGCATTTAGGCCAGCGAAAAGCATGCTATTTCAGTTTTTCCACATGGCTGTCAAGCGGATGGGCCGGATACCAAATGTCCCACAGGACAGACTTCTGAATGCACAGAAAAACCACCAGTAGAAAGAACCGAGCGTGGGGTCCAGCTGGCCGCCGCGTTCGGTTCTTCTCTATAGCACTTTATTTCCCTGCTCTTTTAAGTCTTACGGTCTTCACCTCAAAGGCCCTGAAATCCATCAGCATGTCGCCGTTTTCCATCACAGCCTCTTCCTGCACATTTTCCAGCATATCGCACAGGTAAGCGCGGCAGCCTTCCAGTTCTACATGAACTCTTGCCGTAACCGCCGCTTTCTTGGATTCATAAAGTCTGAGGATAATATCGCCGCTTCCGTCCTCCGCAGGCTTCATGGTATCCAGAATAATGTTTTCCTTATCGATGGATGCCAGGCTGAAGCTCTCGCAGGCTCCGGGCATGGTCAGCGCGGGGACATTCAGCTCATAACCCTGGCGCACCACATCGCAGTCCGTAAAGGAGCCTTCCCAGGCGGTAAATGCATAGGTAAACTGATGTACTCTGTTGTCCGCGCGCATTTCCGGCGCGGAAGGCGCACGCAGCAGCGTCAGCTCCAGGCTGTTTCCGTTCATGCTGATACCATACTTGCAGTCGTTCAGGACTGCCGCCCCGTGGGAGCCGTCACATAGCGCGCTGTAGCGGTGGTTGCAGACTTCAAAGCGATCCTTGTCATAGGCTTTGGAACGGTGGGCAGGTCTTTCCACGTAACCAAACTGCATTTCATTGATGCCGTTTTCCGCATATACCTGTACGGGGAATGCGGTTTTCCACAGACGGTGAAGCTCCTTCCAGTCCACCTCGGTATCGAATACCAGCCTTCTGCTATTCGCAGCCAGGCGGATATACTGTGTATAAGAGGATTCGCTGATACGGCCGGTCACCTTCAGGATGGCTTCCAGGCCCTGGGACTGGATTTCCACCTTCACGTCCACAGCGGCTTCCACTTCCTGTTCACGGTAGTTGGAATCAATATCCCAGGCGTCAAAAAGGCGGGGGACATCCTTATACAGGTGGAAACGGTTCATGGGTTCTGCCGCAAACTCCCTGCCGGATTCCTTAAGGATAAAGGAGATCACCTCGCCGCGGCTGTTTACGCAGGCCCTGATTTGCGTATTTTCCATCAGGAAGCCGTCTTCTGTTTCTGTAACGGACGCCGCAGGGTTCTCTTCTGTTACAGCCGCTATGTATTCCGGTTCCGCAGGCTGCGTGGCTGGAATCAGGGCAACAGCGCCGCAGGAAGGAAGTTCAACCAGAGCCTTTACCGTTCCGTCCATCACCTGGACAGGCACCTTACGGCCGTCTGCCGTTTCTGCACCCGTTGCAAAGGCCTCCGGAAGCGTTACCAGCGCTTTCCTGCCGAAGCTCAGGGAGTTGAATACCGTAACCGCGTCTTCGCTGCCGTTAAGAACTGCCTTCGCTGCATTTTGGGTAATGTCCGCAGCGCCCTTAAGGATCTCTGTAAAGGCCTCTTCCGCCTCCACATAAACCCTCGCGATGGAGGAGCCGGGAAGGATGTCGTGGAACTGATGCAGGAGCAGCTGTTTCCACAGCGTATCCGCTTTCTCAAGGGGATATTCCCAGCCCCTGGATGCCGCCAGGCAGCTCCACATTTCCATTTCACGCAATGCAAGCTCGCATCTTCTGTTGTTCTTCTTTACCATGGCCTGGGAGGTATAGGTTCCGCGGTGGGCGCTGAAATAAAGCTCTCCCACATAGGTGTTGGCGGGGCCTCCCTGCTCCTGCATTTCCTCAAAGAATTCCCTGGGGCCTTCCATTTTCACCTTCACGCCGCCCTCCAGGTCCTTCTGGCGCAGTGCATATTCCACGTAATCCCTGGACGGGCCGCCGCCTCCGTCCCCGTAGCCGAAGGGCAGGAGGAATGCATCCAGATCCTGGATCTGCGTCCTGTTTTTCCATACCTGGTTGATTTCTTTCGGGTCCGTGCGGTAGGTGTAGCTGGTGGGCAGGAAGGAATCCACGCGGGAGCCGTCCATGCCTTCCCATGTAAAATAGTGATAAGGGAACTGATCCCCTTCATTATAGGACCAGAAAATCTTCTGGGTAACCAGGTATTTTACGCCGCAGCCGCGCAGAATCTGAGGAAGGGCCGCCGTGTAGCCAAAGGTATCCGGCAGCCAGAGGACCTGGCTGTCCACACCCAGTTCTTCCTTATAATAACGTTTTCCATGAATCAGCTGTCTGACCAGAGACTCGCCGCTGGTCATGTTGGTATCCGGCTCCACCCACATGGCGCCGTCCGCAATCCACTGTCCTGCGCGGATCGCTTCCTTAATCCGTTCAAACAGCTCCGGATAATATTTTCTGCACATTTCATAGGAGGCCGGCTGGCTCTGGATGAATTTATATTCCGGATATTCCTCCAGAAGACGGAGCTGTGCCGCAAAGGTACGCTCGGTTTTCCTGTGGGTTTCCGCCATGGGCCACAGCCATGCCAGATCCAGATGGGCGTTTCCCACCGCGTAAAAAACAGGCATGGTCGAACCGTTAACAGCTTCCATCGCCGGTTTCAGCGCTTCTCTGGCAGCCCGGTAGCTTTCCGTTCTTTTTTCCTTGTCCTGTTCAAAATCCACAATCAGGGTGAACTGCTCCAGCGCCTTTGCGATTTTTGCCGCACGCAGGGAGGTCTCATCCAGAGTTTCCAGCAGCTTGACAAGTGTATCCACGTCCATGTACAGCTGGTAGGCATCCTCATCCCAGATGCCGTAGGTGCATACTCCCAGCGTCCTTCTTGCCCCTTCCGTCAATGGATCCGTAAAGGAACCAGGAAGCACGGGGCCGGTTGCGCAGCCTCCGTCAGGGCATTCGGGATAATAATGCCCCGCATAGGTCTCCATGAGCACCTCGTAGCTCTCTCCGGCTTTTCCCGACCGTGTCAGTGTATTGTCTTCCATGTAATGATGGGGTTCGGATACCCAGTCAGCCCTGTAGGCGCCGAAGGAACGTCCATTGACGAACAGGGTGGATTCTCCGCCCGGCTTCAGATTCATTACAATCCTTTTCCCCTCCGCCCGGCCAGGAAGCTCTATCCGGCTTCTGAACCAGCAGTATTCATAAGTATTCCCCCATGTGAATCCCGGCTGTACCTGCTCAAACGCAAGCCCCAGCGCCTGCTCAGGACTGATGTGCTCCATCGTCCTGTGACCTTCCCACCGGAACTCTCCCAGCGGTTCGTAAAAATCGTCCTTCAGCGTCCTTATCCAATGCCGGATCCGGCCGCTCCATTCAGAATGCATGACCTTCATTTTTAAGCTCCTTTGCTTTCTCTGATAATTTTCCAGCTGCCGTCCTTTCATGACAGACAGCATTACCCCTCTCCCCTTTTCAGTGAAATAATCGGCAGGGTATGCTTTTGTTATATCAGGTTAAAGAGCTTATGACAATCTATAAAATTTTATTTTTTCTATAAAAATATAAGAATTATGTATTGACATTTTATCTCAGATCATATAAAATATATTTTGTCGCGCAGGAATGGCGGAATTGGCAGACGCGCACGGTTCAGGTCCGTGTGGTAGCAATACCATGAGAGTTCAAGTCTCTTTTCCTGCACTGCTTAAAAGCCGGAACGGTTATTCGTTCCGGTTTTTTTATTGCTTTTTAAAAGCCCGGCAGGCGGCGCACTTACTGTGCCGGCCTTCCGGACCTTTTGCTCATTTTTGCAATGCATCATTGCAGGTAATCCGCAGCAGTTTCCTCCTGCGCGGCGGGTTCCCGAATGGCTTCCGGCGCATCCCCGGTAACCGTAAGCAGAATTGCCTGCCCCAGATACCCCGGCGGCGCCGTATACTGGACAATTCCGCTGTTTTCCGCCACCACATCCGTCTCCCTCATATGGATATGTCCGGCCAGGACAGCCTTTACCGGGCTTGTGTCTCCCAGTACAAGCTTCATATATTCCAGGGATGCTTCATTCGGGTAAATGCCTCCCGCCGCCCCCATTCCCAGCGAAACTGGATTCTTCCATACCTGGGCAGCCTCCCTCACCAGCTTCTCCGCGGCAAAAGGCACATGCTGGAGGATAATCACCGGCTTGCCCTTCTCCGACGCTTTTCTGACCGTCTCCAGCGCCGCGGGATCAATCTGGTTGCTGCTGTCATCCACTCCTAAAATTACAAGCTCCTCATTTTCCAGCACCTGCGCCGCAGGCGTGCCCCGCATAAAGGGGGCCAGGGCCGTCAGATATTCGTTTTTGCCTTTTTCCGTCATATATTCCCAGGGATAGGTCCAGTCATGGTTGCCCGGCACATAGAGCACGGGCATTTCCAGTTTCCCCAGGTTTTCTTCCAAAAAGTCCAGATTGGACTGAGACGGGAAATCAATGATGTCCCCGCCGAGCAGCACGCCGTCCACCTTCTGTTCATTGGCATATGCCATCCAGGCCGGAAAGGTTTCTTCAGGCTTTCTTCCCTGTGCATCCAGAAACAGCGTATCTCTTCTGGGAAGCGCATTTTCCAGCTGCTGCTGTGTCTCTTCCCCGTTCAGCGTAATGATATGGGTATCCGAAAGGAACAGATACCGGTAGGCGCCTTTCAGTCCGGGGACAATGATGGTCTGTTCCTCCACCTGCAGGGCGGCGGATTTTACTGAATCCTGCCTGTCTCCCTCCGGGCAGGAACCGTTTCCGGCTTCTTCCCTGTCCGTATCCTGCACATTTTCAGCTGCCGTCTCCCTGTTCCCGGCGTTTTCCTCATCCCCGGGCGCTTCCTCCGCAGGCTTTTCTTCCTTATCCGGCAGCAGCTTGTCTTCATTTCTTTCCTTTGCCGCCGGTTCCGCGGGAATCTCCTGCCTGGTTGAAATAATTTCCTCTCCGCCGATATCCTTCAGCTCCGGCTTTCTGTTCCCTGCTTTTTCAGGAGCAGACGTTACCTCTGCGTCAGACTGATTCTTCTTATTCCCCCGATCCGTCATTTCCGGCGCCGCCGCATTATTCCCACAGCCCGCCGTCAGCACCGCCAGCAAAACTGCCAGCAGTACCGCTGCCTGAGGCATTCCTCTCCTGAATTTTGATTTCATAAATCTTATCACTTTTTTTCTCCCCGGACGCTTCCTGCCGCCCTTTCTGCCTGACAGCTCATTCTTCCTTCTCCCAGTCCGTGCCTGAAATTGCCTCAGCCCGTTTCTCCTTATTCAGCCCGCGTCCCGTGTGGGCAACATTGCTTTTGAGAAAACTGGCCCTCATGACGGAATCCTCCCCGAATTTGGCGCGGATGCTGTCAATGGCGCGGTCACATTTTTCCAGCTTGTCGTATTTTTCCATATCGAACAGATTATACTGACGGTATTCCTCATGGGAAACCCGGGAGGTGGATACACCAATCAGCCGCAGCGGCCTTCCATCCCACAGCTCGTCATAAAGACGGCAGGCCGCCTCATAGATTTCCTCTGTCACATCCGTTGCGCTGCTCAGCTGCATCTGCCTGTTTCTGTTTTCAAAATTTGACGTACGAAGCGTGATGCTCACACAGCTTATTTTCACATGATCCGCCCGAAGGCGCATGCCCACGGTTTCACACAGGGATAAAAGGATCTGTCTGGCGTACTTCACATCCGTAACATTTACAGGCGTGGTCATACTGTTTCCGTAGGCCTTATTGCCTTCCTTTGCTTCCAGTGTGTCCTCTTCCTCACGTCCCCATGCATAATTCCAGATAACCTCGCCATGCTTTTTCATGTGGGCCTTCAGAGCGTCCACATCCGAACGGGCCAGATCTCCTATCGTATAAATTCCCAGGCTGTGCAGCCGGTCCGCAGCTGCTTTTCCCACCAGAAACAGCCTTTCCACCGGGAGCGGCCACATTTTTTCTTCAATTTCCTCCGGGAACAGGGTATGTACCAAATCCGGTTTTTTGAAATCCCCGGCCATTTTGGCCAAAAGGCGGTTGCTGGACACACCGATGTTTACGGTGAAGCCCAGTTCCTCCCGGATCTGATCCTTCAGCTTCCAGGCAAATTCCACCGGATCCCCATAAAGCATCTCATAGCCGGTAAAATCCGCCCAGGCTTCATCAATGCTATACTGGACCACATGGTCGGAATAGCTTTTCAGCAGCGATATCAGAGCCTTCGAATTTTCCACATACAGATGGAAATCCGGAGGGATAATGATCAGATTCGGGCATTTCTTCCGGGCTGCCACTATCGGCTCCCCTGTCTGAATCCCATATTTCTTGGCCGGCGTGCTCTTGGCAAGCACAATACCATGGCGAGCCTCCTGATCGCCGCCCACAATGGACGGCACCGTCCTCAGGTCAGGCTCCTCTCCCAGCACATGACGCCGGTATGCCGCGCTCCAGCTTAAAAAGGCGCTGTTAACATCTATATGGAAAATGATCGGTCGTGCACTCATATAACCACACTCTTATTTTTCATATTTCTTCATAAATCTGAGAACCGTTTCACGATAACGCACCGGCTCCACAAAATTAGAGGTTCCATGGGCCGCTTCCGGCACAATAAGCAGTTCCTTCGGCCCTGCGCAGGCAGAATAATTATCCAGCGTCATCTGCGTGGGCACGAACTCATCCTTTTCTCCATGGATAAACAGAATCGGAATGCTGCAGTTTTTCAAAATATCCAGCGTGGAAACATCCTTATAGCCAAAACCCGCTTTCTTCCGGTTCACCGCCTCGGTCAGGTTCATCAGCGGAAACAGCGGCAGCTTAAACTGAAGCTGCATCACATGCCTGAAAATATCGTAAGGGCTGGTAAAGCCGCAGTCCGCAATTATGCCCCTCACATTCTCCGGCAGGCCCAGCCCCACGGCCATAAGCACCGTTGAGCTGCCCATGGAAATTCCTGACATATACAGATTGCAGTCCTTTCCAAAACGGCGCACAGCGTATTCCGCCCACATCTTACAGTCAAACCGTTCCTTAACGCCAAAACAGATATATTTTCCTTCGCTGTCCGCATGGCTTCTCTGGTGGGGCACCAGAAGATGATACCCCTGGTCATGGTAAAATTTAAACAGCCCCGCAAAATCGGAATACCCGTCCGCCCGGTAGCCGTGCATAAGCAAAAGAACTTTATTGCTATCCGTTTGTGCCGGAAGCAAATAGGCTGACAGCCTCAGCCCGTCATAACTTGTGAGCGTGATTTTTTCCGGCTGCTGAGCCTTAAACCAGGCTATACCTTCGTCTATCTTATCACGGAAGCAGTCAAAGGTCAGGCCCTGCCCGGCCTTAAGTTCAGGCACTTTTTTCTTTTTCTTCTTCTTTTTTTTCATTCTTACAACGGAATAATTGAAGAAAAAGGCCACGCCGCCGGCCATTACCGCCGCTGGCAGAGCTGCCGCCGCCGCTATCATCCCTGCTTTTTTCCTGTTCAATTAACTTGCCCTCCTTTTTTATGGCAGAAAGTAACGGTTCCGTCCCCTCACAGCTGCGCCAAAGGCCGGACCGCCGCAAACTGCGATAATATTCTCCCGGCATTTCCGGTTGTCTTTGGTATTCAGTTTATCACTATGCTAAAATCCTTGCAAGCCATCCGTCCGGAATATAAGCCACAAAAAAAACGGCGCCGCCTCAATATTGACATGCTGTCAATTTATGAGGGACGCCGTTTTTATATCAGATATTATTTCCCGGGAATCTGGGGATTCCGTCGAAACCAGACTGCAGGTCGGCATCGGTGGGAATATAATCTTTCATTTCTCCATTATGAAATTTCTCATAGGCCACCATGTCAAAGTAGCCGGTTCCGGTAAGGCCGAATACGATGGTCTTTTCTTCTCCGGTTTCCTTGCACTTCATCGCCTCGTCAATAGCTACGCGGATCGCATGGCTGCTTTCCGGAGCGGGAAGGATGCCTTCCACTCTTGCGAACTGCTCAGCCGCTTCGAATACCGCTGTCTGCTCCACGCTGCGGGCTTCGATATAGCCATCATCGTACAGCTGGGACAGGATAGAGCTCATGCCGTGGTAACGCAGGCCGCCTGCATGGTTGGCGGAAGGGATGAAGCCGCTACCCAGCGTATACATTTTAGCCAGGGGGCAAACCTTACCGGTATCACAGAAGTCATATACATATTTTCCTCTGGTAAGGCTGGGGCAGGAAGCAGGCTCTACTGCAATGAATTTATAATCCTTTCCCCCCCTGAGCACCTCTCCCACAAACGGGGAAATCAGGCCGCCCAGGTTGGAGCCGCCGCCGGCACATCCGATGATGATATCCGGCACGATATCGTATTTATCAAGCGCGGTCTTGGTTTCCAGACCGATAATCGTCTGATGAAGCAGTACCTGGGAGAGCACGCTTCCCAGTACGTAACGGTAGCCTTCCTGCTTGGTAGCCGCTTCCACCGCTTCAGAAATAGCACAACCAAGGCTTCCTGAGGTTCCGGGATGCTCCATAAGAATCTTTCTTCCCACTTCGGTAAATTCAGAAGGGGAAGGGGTAACCTTTGCCCCATAGGTACGCATTACTTCACGGCGGAAGGGCTTCTGCTCATAAGATACCTTTACCATATATACCTGGCAGTCCAGTCCGAAATAGGAACAGGCCATGGAAAGCGCAGTGCCCCACTGTCCGGCTCCGGTTTCCGTGGTAACGCCCTTCAGTCCCTGCTGCTTTGCATAGTAGGCCTGGGCGATGGCGGAATTGAGCTTGTGGCTGCCGCTGGTATTGTTTCCTTCAAATTTATAATAAATCTTGGCAGGCGTCTGCAGCTTCTCTTCCAGGCAGTACGCTCTTACCAGGGGTGACGGACGGTACATTTTATAAAATTTTCTGATTTCCTCCGGAATGTCGATGTAGGCATCCGTATCATTCAGCTCCTGCTTTACCAGCTCATCACAGAATACAGGACGCAGCTCCTCAAAGGTCATGGGCTGCAGGGTTGCGGGATTTAAAAGCGGCGCCGGCTTATTCTTCATGTCGGCTCTCACATTGTACCACTGCCTGGGCATCTCCGATTCTTCCAGATAGATTTTGTAGGGAATTTCTTTGTTTGCCATAGTTTTATCTCCTTTTCTTAAATAGACAGACAACCTGACAGGGGAAAGCGCCTTTTTCTTAAGGCGGGTTTTTGATAATGAAAGGGACGGTATCGTTCTGTACGCGAACTAGGGCTTGATTTCACAGGACCTGATTACCTGTAAAAACAAAA
Source organism: Eisenbergiella porci (assembly GCF_009696275.1). Lineage (GTDB taxonomy): Bacteria > Bacillota > Clostridia > Lachnospirales > Lachnospiraceae > Eisenbergiella > Eisenbergiella porci. Next base: position 41,148 of record NZ_VUMI01000015.1, on the reverse strand, counting down.
AACCGCCTCAGGATCTCCCGACAAGGGAAATTCTTGAGGCGGTAATAATCCTATTATCGCGGTACCACTCAAATTGACGCTTCGTCCACTCTTTCCATACGGCCAGGACTGCAGTCCTGCCATATGCATGCACAACTATGCACGCCGGTCTGATAACGGGTCCGGATTCCCGCCGGCGCCTACTGGGTAAATTACCATGTTCAGGCCGGCCTCAAAAGTCCATTCAGCATGAGTTCCTATACCGCATTTCCACCAGCTGCGGCTCTCTGGGATATTTCCTCCGGATGCTTACTACTCTTTCTCACAGGTTTTTTCTTTTCTGTTACTAACTAACTTATAGCAATTTCAGGAATATGTCAATAGGGAATTTATACTTATTGCCTGCGCTTACAAAGAAAAACGCTTTCCCGCCTCCGCCATGAGGCAGCTCTTCCCGAATGCCATTTTCATCCGGGCAATGGCCAGCGTCCCGGTACAGTGCAGCGGTATCAGATACGTAAAGCCCGCTTCCTTTAAACCCTTAATGGTTTCCTCCACCCGTTCCTGCGGACAGCCGCGCAGATGCATCCCGGCAAGCAAAAGATAAAGCTTTTCTCCGGGAAAGGTCCTTTTTACCTTTTCCACGCAGCTCAGAATACCCGGATGGGCGCAGCCGGCAAAAACGGCCAGCCCCTGAGGCGTGCGGATCACAAGAAGCTGCTCATCTTCCATGGTATCCGGCAGATATCTGCCGTTCTGCAGGATACGGAAGGGCTTTTCCCCCATTTCCGAAGGCACTGTGGTGGAAATCTGTCCCAGCAGATAAATACCGGGAAAAATCTCCTCCTGTTCCCAGGTAAATACCAGAGGCAGTCGTTCCAGCTCCCGCGCATCCTCCCGCCAGGGCACGCCGATACAACGGTTCCCTTTACCATCCCCTGCCAGACACCATTTATCCTCCAGAGCCTTTCCGCTCAGATAGACCGGACAGCTGACCTCTCCGGGAAATTCCGGCAGGCCTCCCGTATGATCATAATGCCCGTGGCTTAATACGATGGCGTCAAGCCCCTCCAGGCTGATACCCAGCTGTTCTGCATTATGTATATAAACGCCGCTCTGCCCCGTGTCAAACAGGATGCGTTTCCTTCCCTCTTCCACCAGTACCGAAAGGCCATGCTCCGCGAGCAGGCCCCGGCGGCTTACCGTATTTTCCGTTAATACCGTAATTTCCATCTCCGCACCTTCTTTTCCTTTAAAATAATAAAGTAAAATTCTCACTTTGCTTTATTTTTTAACAAATATTATCCAATTCCCTTATATACAAATCCAAGAATCAATACCAGTACTGTCAGCGGCACATAAATATACTTTGCCGTAAATCCAAAAGCGTCTGATAATTTTCCCTTATGTCCCTTTTCCAGTTCCTCCCGGATTTTCGGATAGCCCAGCACATAATAAACTGACACGGCCCCCAGGACGGCCCCCAGAGGCACGATGGCGATAGATACCGTATCCAGCCATGTTCCTGTCCTGCTTTCCTCCTCCAGAAATACTCCCACCAGAAAGGTAATGCCGCCGCACAGCAGCGTGGACAGGAACCTGGAAATCCGGAACTGTGTCTGCCAGCTTTCTATAACCGCCTCAAACATATTGATAAGGGACGTGATTCCCGCAAAGCTGACGGAAAGGAAGAAAAAGGCCGCAAACAGTCTTCCCATGGGCATCTGCCGGAAAACGCCCGGAAGCGTGATGAAAATCAGGGACGGGCCGCTGCCCGCATCGATGCCGAAGGCAAACACCGCCGGCATTATAGCCAGCCCCGAAAGCAGCGCCGCCATCGTATCAAACAATGCCGTCCGCACCGAAGCCCCCGGAATATCCACCTTATCATCCAGATAAGCGCCGTATACAATCATGCCGGAGCCTGTAATCGAAAGGGAGAAAAAAGCCTGTCCCATGGCCATAACCCAGGTATCCACCTTCAGAAGCGCCTCCCATCTGGGCACAAACAGGAACTCATAGCCTTTGGCCGCCCCCGGCAGGAAGGCCACCCTCACCGCCAGTATCACAAATAATACAAAAAACAGGGGCATCATAACCTTGCTCACTTTTTCGATCCCTTTGGTCACTCCCGTCAGAAGAATCACGGAAACCACCGCCACAATGATAAAATGCCAGGGAACGCTTCCGAAGGCCCCCGTGGCCTGTGCAAAATACTCCGCAGCATCCGTTTCAAACAGGCTTCCCGTTACCGCCCCTGCAAGGGAACGCAGCACCCAGCCCAGTACAATGGAATAGCCGATAGCAATACCAAGGGAGCCAAGCAGCGGGAACCAGCCCAGCACCTTTCCTGTCTTTTCCCTGTCCCTGGCCGCAAAACAATAGCCATAAGCCCCTATGGTCCCGGTCCGTGCTTTTCTGCCCACTGCAAACTCCGCCGACAGCCCGACCCAGCCGAACAACAGGATAAACAGCAGATAGGGAATCAGAAAGGCTGCCCCTCCGTACTGTCCCAGGCGGTAGGGAAACATCCAGATATTTCCCAGCCCTACTGCCGATCCCACACAGGCAATCACAAAGCCTAACGTTGATGTAAAATTCCCGTTTTTATGTTGTCCGTTACTCATAAATCCTCCGTATTTGAATAGTTGTAACTGTTCAGTACCCCTCTCATTATCCTCGCTGAAGGCATTGGCGATCATGGCGATAATAGGGATGCTCACGCTGTCTTCCTTTCCCGACATGCGTATAAACCTTGTTGCCTGCAGGCCGTCCATGACCGGCATGGCGTATGGATCTCATGGGACATACGGGAAAGGAAATCCGTCTTGGCCTGGCTGACGGCATCCGCCCTCGCTTTCATGGTAAAGGAGCTGATAATCCGGGCCAGTTCCTTGATAAGCCGCTTCTCCTCATCCGTCCATTCATAGCCCTCTTCCTTCTTTTCCCAGCAGAAGGCGCCTTCATACGTCCCCTCATTCCAGAACGCGGCGTGCAGCACGCTGGGCATCATATGCTGATGGAAAATAAGCATTTCCGTACTGGTTCCGTCTGCCGAGTAAACACTGAGGATATGCTCCAGATCCTCCCGGCTTAAGTAAAACGGCTCCGTCTCATGATACCCCATAGCCTTGTCCGCCCACTGGTAAATGCAGGAGACATTCCGGTTCTGCTCATCCGGATACATCCGAAACTCTCCCGTCTCATTATCCACTTCCACGATCCACATGCCAATCCGGCCGGTCTGCAGTACTTCCTTCAGCCAGTCGGCCTTATAGAGCTGATTTTCCAACCCGTCCCTGTTATCCATTGCCCCTCACCTTTTCCTACCGTATCTGTCCTGCAACAAACTTTCTGATCCTCTCCGCTTTCTGGAGGCCGCTGATATCTTCACGGAATAATATCCCCAGCTGCCCGTAGACACAAAAGGAAGCTACCGTTTCCGGATCCTCCACCGCAGTGAGACGCCCCAGCTTCATCTCCTCCGTGATCGCATCCGTCACATGAGGCACCAGCCGCTCCGCCACCTTCAGCGAAAGCTTCTGATAGACGCCTTTTTTTGTCCGGGCTGTTAAAAATTTTATAATAATAGCTGTCGTCATCCTCAATATGGATGAAAGACTGCGTACTCATGACCTTTTCCCGCAGCGTTGTCCGACCGTCCCTGATCGCTTCCCCCATCTGCTCAGCCAGCCGTCCGGCATAATTTTCCAGCGCCCCGTCAAAAAGTGCATCCTCCTGCCTTCTTTCCTCCGATGCCTTTGAAACGCGCATTTCCCCTTCCCTCCTTACAAGGTAAAGCCAGGCTCGTCACCCGGCACCGAAAATTTTTCCGTTTATGTCTTCAATTGTCAGTCTTTCCAGCCTTTCATAGCAGCGGCGATCCAGCTGATCGTAAATTCTGTCAAGAAGGCCGGCCATCCCCGAAGCCACAAGGCAGTCCATATCCTGGTTCCCGCTCTTCCAGGAGGAAGAAACAAACCTGGCCTCCACCGCCTGCGCAATCATGCTAAGCGTCACCTTATCCGCAGGCCCGTTGAATAAATAGCCTCCATCCAGCCCTTCCCTGGTAGTTACCAGCCCCGCTCTTTTCAGCTTCGCCATAACCTTGCGCACACGGGCCGGATTGGTACATATATTTTCCGCCAGCACCTCGCTGGAAACCATTTCCCCCTTATGGTTTAAAAAGGTAAGCGCATGAACCGCCATGCCAAACTCACTTGTCATATCTGCTCCCTCACATTTTTTAATATCTGAAATAACTGTCCTTTACAGTTATTGCCTGAAAACAATATCATATCACATTCCGCCGGTTATCTGAATAACTTTTTTTGCACTGCGGATACTAATTGTCACAGTTCATCCGGGACTGTATTGTAACTGCCGGCAACTGAGAAACAACACCGCGGCCCCTATATGGCAGGCCGCTTTGGAAAGAAAGGACATTTGACCATGGATAATAACGAGATACCGGATTCTGCACTGGCAAAAAATGCGCTGGACAGCATTCCGCAGACCAAAAGTGATGCAAAGGATATCGTGGGTCTTGTAAAGGAAAGCGGCCGTATCACCGGCTATCAGCTCTCCGACGGCTCCACGGTTTCCAGGGAAGAAGGCGTTGCCCTGGCAAAGGACGGAGAAATCAGGGGCGTCGGCATCGCCCACCGAAAGGATACCGAATATCTGAAATCCATCCCTGACGAAACAGAAAACAACAACTTAAGCTCCCTACCCTCCGTTACCCCGGAATAAAATACTTCCTGGCAGGACAATGCTTCACTGATTAAGGCGCGCGGGCTTTATGCCCGCCGCCGGGTTCCCGGCGTTTTACCTATCCGTCCTTGTTCCATACGGCCTGGAAAAGCAGTAACAGTTTTTCCCTTTCCTTTTCGCCTCATACATGGCGCGATCCGCCGCATTAAACAGATCCACAAACTGTCTTCCGTCCTCCGGGCGCCTGGAAATCCCTATGCTCACGGATAATGGCGGTATCCCCTGCTCCATGCCCAGCTTCAGATGCTGCATCAAAAGCTCTGCCTTCTTTCCTGCCAGTGGATTTCAACCTCTGTGGCCAGCTTGTTGCGCAGACCGGTCAGGCCGTCTGTCTCCGACATTTCCAGAAGATACTCCTCATGCCTTTTTTGTTCCTCAATGTCCGTAATCTTACCAACTACGGAAGAAATGGTTCCCTTTTTGTAATCATAGCGGTACTGGATCAGCGTCCAGAAATAATTATCCCTGTCAGGATACATCAGCCTGACGCGGACTTCATTTTTATCCTTCTTCAGCCGACCGGAAAACAGCTGGCTGACTTCCTCAATATCACCGCCGTAAATATATCTGTTCCCCATATTTTTCAGGAAATCCTTCTGCACCAGGCCATGAATTCTGAAAAGCCTGTCCGCATTGGGAGTAAACCGGATAATATCACGCCGGATATCATAATCAAACAGCACCGTATCGGAAAACTGGTAGAATGAATCGTTGTCATCGTACACCATGCACATATTGGTAAAAATCGCTTTTTCACTTCTGTCCATTTTATCATCCTGCTTTTTACTTAATCAGCCGTAACAGTTCAAACAGGGACCGGGCTGTTACAATCAGTATTCATCCGTTTCCGCATCCAGGCCCGTATCCATGCTGCCCGAACGGAATCCCTTCAAGTCAAGTGTAACATACAGAAAGCCCAGCGCTTCCAGTCTGGAAACCAGATCTTTTCTGTGTGCCAGTACCGCCGGCATATCCTTTTCGTCAACTTCGATTCTGGCAACCTCCCCATGCACACGGATGCGCACGTTATAAAGTCCCAGGCTGCGCAGATAAGCTTCCCCCTGATCCACCTGTTTCATTTTATCCATATTCAGCCTGGTTCCATAGGGGAAACGGGTGGCCAGACAGGGGGCTGAAGGCCGGTTGGAAACGGAAATCCCATATTCCCCGGCAAACTTACGCACCTCCTCCTTGGCGATGCCAAGAAGGGCCAGCGGGCTGGTAATGCCCAGCTCCCGGATCGCCCGGATGCCGGGACGGTACATCGTCAGGTCGTCTGCATTGGTTCCCTCCACAATCACCGGGACGCCCAGCTCCTGCGCCTTCTTCTTCATTTTCTGAAAAAGAAGTTTTTTGCAGCGGTAGCAGCGGTCAACCGGATTGTCTTCAATTCCGGCCTCCGCCAGCTCGTCTACGGACAGAATCACATGGACGGCCCCCATTTCCTTTGCCACACGTCCTGCCACCTCAATATCCTCCGTCGGGTGAAGGGCGGTCTGTATGGTAACCGCATATACTTTTTTCCCGGTCTGGCCTGCGCTGTCACAGGCGGCCTTCAGCAGGAGGCTGCTGTCCACGCCTCCTGAAAACGCCACCATGATATCCTCTCCGGCAAGCTTATCCATCATTTCCGTCAGTTTCTGTCTCTTTTCCTCTGTCCCTTCCATGAATACTCCTTTTAAAAGACTTCCTTTTAACCGTGCAGCAAATACGCCGGCATGTCTGCGCATCCCCTGTACGGAGCGTGTCCGGACATTTATTCCGCAGGCTGCACGTCCTGTTTTTCCGGACAGGCCGACTTTATCATTTCATAAACCTCCATAAAGGGGCGTTTATGTTCCCTGCTCAGCCTGGCGGCATCCGCATATTCCGGATAGTATCTGTTTTCCCCCTCCAGCCTGCATACCTTTACGGATGCCTGGCCCAGAGGTGTGCCGACCTGTATTACCTCTCTTGGCAGCACAGTCCTTTCCATACATAGCCTGCGGATGCCGATGGTAGTGGTTTCCGCAAAAATAACCCGTTCCAGCCTGTCCGCATCCTCTTCGGAGCAGATAACATTCAGCTGGTAGGCAGGGCGGTTCTTCTTCATGAACACGGGAATGTAATGCACATCCCTCGCTCCTTCTTCAAACAGCCTGTCCATGACATATCCCAGCATCTCGCCGGTGCAGTCATCGATATTTGTTTCCAGCTTGCAGATGGTATCCTTTCTGCTCTCCTCACCGTGGATCAACATCGCCCGCAGTATGCTTGGGCGTTCGTAGCTGCGTTTGCCCGCTCCCATTCCTGTTTTCACTATGGTAAAGGCTTCCGGAAGCTTATCATCCGTCTTCACCGCAGCCACAATGGCCGCTCCGGTGGGTGTGACCAGCTCTCCCTGAATTTCCGTCAGCTTCAGCTTCAGCCCGTTGGCCCCGGCAATGTTTGCAACCGCGGGTACCGGTACGGGAATCATGCCGTGCTGGCATCTGACAAAGCCGCTGCCTTCGCAGAGCAAGGGCACCACAGCCCTGGTGATATTCAGATTATCCAGGCACACCGCCGCCGCTACGATATCGACAATGGAGTCCACCGCGCCCACCTCATGAAAATGGACCTCCTCCGCCGGAACGCCATGGGCGGCTGATTCCGCTTCCGCCAGTATCCGGAAAATGCGGCAGGCAGTTTCCTTTGCCCGGTCTGAAATTTCAGCATGATCTATGATATGAAGGATTTCCTTCAGGCCGCGGTGCTCATGATGATGATGGTGATGTCCGTGATGTTCTCCGTTGCCGTAAAGATACTCCATATCATGATCATGGTTCTCATGCGCCTCATCCAGCACCACATTAAAATCACATACATCCAGCCCTGATTTCACAACCCTTTTGATTTCAACGGAAAAGCCGCTAAGCGGCAGGCTGGAAAGCGCCCTGCGCAGCACCTCCTCGTCAGCCCCCAAATCCAGCAGGGCCGCCACCGTCATATCACCGCTGATGCCGGAAAGGCATTCCAAATATAAAATTTCGTCCATTTATGCTCCTGTCCGCCTGCACCCGCAGGCTCCGTTTTTCTGTCCTCTGCCGTATATTATACACCATCACCCTGCCGTACCGCCAGCCTGTTGATCTGCGTCGCCATATAACCTGCGCCGTAGCCGTTGTCGATGTTGAGCACCGCAATCCCGTTGGCACAGGAATTAATCATTGTCAGAAGCGCGGACAGCCCGTGCATATTGGCGCCGTAGCCTACCGAGGTGGGCACGGCCAGCACCGGATTGCTCACCAGCCCGCCGATGACGCTGGCCAGCGCCCCTTCCATCCCCGCCACCGCAACCACGCAGTTGGCGCTCTGTATCACATCCAGCCGGGACATCAGCCTGTGAATACCGCTCACTCCCACATCATAAATACGGTCTACATTTGAGCCGAAATATTCCGCCGTCTGCGCCGCTTCCTCCGCCACGGGAATATCCGCCGTACCTGCCGTGCACACGGCAATCCTGCCAATCCTCTTCTTCCCTTCTTTTTCAATCTTGAGGATGTGGGAAATCTCATCATACTGTACCTGGGGAAATTCCTTCTTAATCAATTCGTACTGAGAAAGCGACGCCCTCGTTCCCAGCACCTCCCCTTCTTCCTCATACAAATGTCTGAAAATCTCCTTCAGATGGGCATCCGCCTTGCCGCTGCAGAAAATAACCTCCGCGAAACCGGAACGCAGCTTTCTGTGGGAATCCAACTTGGCATATCCCATATCCTCAAAAGGCTGACGCTTCAGATAAGCCTCCGCTTCCTCCAGTGACATTTCCCCGTTTTTAAACTGCATTAAAATTTCCTGTGTATCCATTCGTCTTCTCCTGTCTGCCTGTTTTCAACAACTCCGTTCCCTGCAGCCCTTTCAGTTCCACCTGCCTGGTGCATACGTAATCCAGAAGCTCCCGGCTGTGGCTGACCACCAGCATGCCAATCTGCCGCCGTGCCGTCTCCTCCATGAGGAAATTCCATATCTGCCCCTGGGTAATCAGATCCAGCATGGTGCTGATTTCGTCCGCAATCAGATACCTGGTACGCCTTCCCAGCGCCCTGGCAATGCAGAAACGCTGCAGCTCCCCGCCGGACAGTTCCTGGGGAAAGCGGCCCTTCCAGTCTTCTTCAATCCCCAGCCCTTCTTCCAGCCTGCGGTCAATGCCGTCGCCCTCCGCCAGCGTTTTGCGCAGTGTAAGGCGGGGGTTCACCGCCCTTTCCGGGTGCTGCCAGACCATCTGCACCGGACAGTAGCCTTTTGCAGGAAGCGGTTTCCCATCCACAAGTACACGGCCTGCATCCGGCTGCAGATATCCTGCCAGTATTTTCATCAGCGTCGTTTTTCCATAACCGCTGGGCGCAAGCACGCCCACCCGCTCCCCGGGGCCCACGCTGAGGCTGACGCCCTTGAGCACCGGCGGTTCTCCCTTTTGATAGGAGAAAAAAATATTTTCAGCTTCCAGCATGTCCATTGGCCTCCTTTACCGCCGATTCCAATCCCTTTCCATGGTGGTGATGGGAATCATCCTCCCTGCATTTGATGCAGCGCACCGTACCGCAGCGCACCACCCGTTCCGGAATCTCCCCCAGACATTCCGGAGAGAAATCCGGACACCTCGGCCCGAATACACAGCCTTCCGGCAGATCCTTGACATAAGGCTGCACACCGTCAATGGGAGTAAAGCCGTTCCGGGGCATGGCCCTCCATAAAGCCCTGGTATAAGGGTGGCGCAGCAGCTCCTGGGAGGCAAAATCTCCCACCAACGCTTCCTCCACCGTTGTCCCCGCATAAAAAACGGCGATTCTGTCCGCCACCTCCAGCGCCAGTTCGATATCATGGGTAATCAGCAGCACGCCGTTTCCCGCATCCGCAAACCGCCGGAAATCCTCCATCGCTTTTTTTGCCAGCGCCAGTTCCATGCCCGGGGTCGGCTCGTCCGCTATGATCAGCCTTGGATTTTCCATCAGGGCCGTTGCCAGGAGAATCCGCCGGCTCATTCCGCCGGAACAGGCAAAGGGGTATTTTTCCGCCGTATCCTCCGGCAGGCCATACTGTGAAAAAAGCGCCTGCTGCCGCTTCCCGGCTTCCCGATCCTTCCTTCCTCCACGCACCTGCTTTCCCACCTTCATCAAAGGGTCCAGGTAAGTGACGCTCTGGGGCACCAGCGCAATCTCTTTTCCCCTGATATGCGCAAGCCTCTTTGGCGTCAGCGGCTCCTGAAGGAAATAAATATCCCCGCCGCACCGTGCATTGGAGGGAAGCAGCCCCATGACCGCGTGGGCAAGAAGGCTTTTCCCTGAGCCGCTGGAGCCTACCACCGCTACGATTTCCCCTTCATGCACCGCCACGTTCAGCCTTGATATGACCGGAAGATCCACCTGTCTCGTCCCCTTGTCATACTGCCGGAAGGAAACGGACAGATCCCTGATTTCCAATATATGAAATTTCTCCGAACAGCTCATGTTCCGCCTCGCTTATTTCTGAAAATGTTATTTCTAAAAATGTTATTTTTGGAAATGCAGCTTACCCTCACAGTTACCGCCTAAGCCTCCCTATTCCTGCACGCTGGACGGATCCAGCAGCCTCCTGAGCGCATTCCCCGCCACGTCAAACAGCTCTACCGTCAATACCAGCATGACGCCGGGAAGCACGGCAAGCCACCATTTCCCCGTAATCAGGTACCTCATGCTTTCCGACAAAATGACGCCGATGGCAGGCTGCTCGGAGGTAAGGCCGAAGCCAAGGAAGGTGATGCTGGCCTCATGCAGGATGGCATGGGGAAACATCAGTATCAGCCCCACCGCGAACTGGGGAAAAAGATGGGGCAGCATATGCCTTACGGCAATGGTAAGCTTTCCCTGTCCCAGCCGGGCCGCCGCCTGAATGTATTCGCTGTCCTTAAGCTGCATGACCTCGCTTCGGATAACTCTGGCCAGGGACGGCCAGTGCGTCAGCGCCACACCTAACACCACGCCCTTAAAGCCCTTTCCAAAGGCAAAGGAAACCAGAATCAGCAGAAGGATATGGGGAATTCCCATAATGGTGTCAATCAGGAAGGAAATCACAGCGTCCACCCGGCTCCCCAGCACGGTGGACATGATACCCAGCGCCAGAGCGATGCAGGCGCTGATTCCCGCGGTGCACAGTCCGATGCGGATGCTCATGGAAAGCCCTGTCAGAGTGCGGGCCAGCATATCCCGCCCCAGCCAATCCGTACCGAACAGATACAATCCGCAGGGACGCAGGTTTTTTACGCTGAAATCCGTCTTTCGCGCTGCATCATGGCAAAGCATTCCGGACAACGTCACCGCCGCCAGGAAAAGAAGTGCCAGGCCGAAAACCAGCAGGGTTCTTTTTCTCCGGTTCATGAAGGCTCCCCTCCCTTCCTCATACGGGGATCGATCACACCGTAAAGCACATCGGCAATAAAATTACCAAGAAAAACGATGCCCGCCGTCACCAGCGTAATTCCCATCAGCAGCGGCACGTCGCTCCCCATACCCGCCGTAACCGCCGCCTGCCCCAGGCCCGGATAGGAAAAAACCTGCTCCACCAGGACGGAGCCGCCGATGATTTCACTGACGGAAGCGAACTGGAGCGTCATTGCCGGAAGCAGGATGTTGCGCAGGCCATGCCTTTTTACCATGGTCCAGGTACTTTCCCCCCTTGCCCGGGCAAAAAGCATATAGTCGCTTTCCATGACATCTATCATTTTTTCCCGGGTATGCAGCGTAATTCCCGCAACGCCTGTAATGCTTAAGGTAATTGCAGGGAGCACGGCATGGCGTACCCTGTCAAAAAAGGTCACCCCCGACGCCTCCACGCCGATTGGCACGCTTAAGCCGATGGGAAGCACCTTCAGCCACACGGCAAAGACAAGAAGCAGAAGAAGCGCCAGCCAGAACACAGGCGTACTGGAAATCAACAGGGAATAGCCTCTGATCACCCTGTCGATCCAGGTTCCCCGGAAGATACCGGCAAGCATCCCCAAAAGCAGTCCCAGGATACCGGAAATCAGCCAGGCAATCACCATAAGGAACAGGGAATTGGCCAGCTTCACGCCGATCACCCGGGAAACCGGCTGTCTGTAAAGCAGGGAGGTTCCCATATCCCCGGAAAGGAAAGCCTTTGCCCAGTTCAGATAGCGGCGTACCGGAGGGGTGTTCACCCCCCAGTACTCCTCCAGCCGGGCCTTCTGCTCCTGGCTCATGGCGCCCAGCGCCGCCTGTCCCACATTGGCCTGCAGCGGGTCAATGGGCGACATGCTTACCAGGGTAAAGGTTACAATGCTCACCGTGACCAGAAGCAGAAGCATTCTTATGAATTTTTTCCCGATTCGTCTTATAAGACGGTTCTCTTTCACGTTTATTTCCACTCCCACTGATCCACATTATTGACGATTGACCATCCATGCCCATGAGGATGGATTTTCTGTCCGGCCACCTGCAGGCCGTCCCTTACATAATAAAGATGATCCACATTACAGAGCCATACCCAGGGGATATCCCCCTCCTGGGTAACTCCGGTTTTCCCGTCCCACTGTGCCTTCTGCCACAGCTCATAGGTGGATTCCAGATCCCCTGCCTTCAATGCACCATCCATGTAATTATCCACTGCTTTATTGGAATAAGGAGAATATTCCGCACTTCCTGTGGCCGGAAGGGTATGGTAAATATTATAAAGCTCCATGGGGGTATGCGCCCCCCATCCCCATACCAGGGGCTGCGCCTGCGCCTTATCATAAGCCACATCCCAGCCTGCGCCCTCCGTTGTCACCTCAATGCCAAGCTCCCTTAACTGGTTTGCCAGATCCTCGGCCAGGGCCTGGCGCACCGAATCCCCGGGGGTATACATCACCGAAAAGGCCGCCCTCACCCCGTCTTTTTCCCGGATGCCGTCACTGCCTTGCGTCCAGCCGGCTTCCTCAAGCAGCTGCTTCGCACCGTCCGGATCATATGCCACCTGCGCCGATGGATTATACCAGGGCATCTTGTCACATACGCTGTAGGCCGGCGTACCATAGCCATTGAGCACATTGTCAATCATTTCTTCACGGTCAATTCCTATATTAATGGCACGGCGCACCGCCGCATCGGAGGTTACCGCATTGCCAATGGGTTTACCGTCCCGCTCCTGCGGTGATACTGTGGGAAGGTTAATCCCCCTGTTATCCACGCTGGCCACCCGGAGCAGCTGATAACCGTCAATCACCTGATCCGCATAGGACGCCGCCGTATGCGCCACATCTGCCTGGCCGGCCATAGCTGCTGCCAGCGCCGCATCCTCATCCATGAACAAAACGGTAAGCTTTTTGATTTTGATTTCCTCGCCATAATAATCCGGGTTCGCTTCAAAAATCACCTGCTGCCCCTTATCCCACTGCTTCATAAGGTAACGGCCCGAGCCAATAGGGTTCTGCCCGTAATTCTCATCATAAGCATGCTCCGGCACAATTCCCACAATAGCCATGGTATAAGGCCAGATGGAAAAAGGCGTATTCATGTGGAATTCCACCGTAGTATCATCCAAAGCCACAGCTTCCTTCAGCATGGTAAAATCATTAACGCTGCTGTTCTGTACACAAAGGTTGTAGGTAAAAGCCACATCGGAGGCTGTCAGCGGCTCTCCGTCCGTAAATTTCACATCGTTCCGTATTGTTACCGTCCAGGTAAGCCCATCCTCGCTGACAGAGTAATCCGTGGCCAGATCTTTCCCTATTTTTAAATCTGCCGTGGTAGTCGTCAATGTGCTCTGGATCAGCGGCTCATGCACATGCTCACCCGCACCCCAGCCATAAACAGGATCAAAGCCCGCCTCCGGCTCCGAGGTGGACGGCATGGTTACAATTACGGAATCCTTTGCCTGCCCGGATTCCCCCTGGGCGCTCTCAGCCGCCGTTCCCTGCGCTTCTGCTGCCTGTCCTGACTGTACCGGGTCCTGCTGCACACTGCTGCCGTTTTCCGCACTGCTGCCGTTTCCCATGTTGCCGTTTTCCGCACTGCTGCCGCAGCCGGACAGCGCGGCTGCAGCAAGGCTCACAGTCAAAATAAATGCTACTATTGTTTTCTTTTTCATTTGTCGTTGTCCTCCCATTTGTGTCAGATATTTCTTCCCGGAAGAGCTTCCCGGAAAAACATACGCCGGATTTTATACATGCTATTTCATCCACACATCCGTTCGGGCGCCAAACAAAAACGGATGCCGTGAAGTATGCTTCCCTTAAGGAATCCAACGCCTTCATGGCATCCATAGTTCCATCATTAAAATTATTATAAAAATGCAGGAAGCACCGCTGCTTCCCAGATGTTCAGCGAATTGTACCTGTATATGCAGAAATGAGGGAACTGTACTTCGGTACATTATATGCATTCTTGGAATGCCGCCCTCCTGCCAGCTACAGTTATTAAGTATAGATCCGCATCCTCCGGCAGTCAATATTTTCCTGCCCGGCCTGATGTAATTGAAAGATATACAGCCCTGTCTGAACTGTTACATGTAATTCATTTTATCACCTGGAGCAGGCTCCAATACAAATGAATTTTTTATGTCTGTTTTATGAACAAATTATGAATTGCACATTTCGATTATCCCGACAAATACTGTCCTTTTTCAGGATCTTAATGCATGCTCTTTATCTGTTCCAGATGATCTCAGGGTCAATATGCGCCAGATCCTCACAGCCCGTATGTGCCATCATCCCTGCAAGCTCTTCCGTAATGGATTAGATCTTTTCCCGCACTCCCTCAGGACCTTTCTCTCCCAGGGGCCCCATGAGCGCTCTTCCCACACAGACCGCATCCGCGCCCAGCGCCAGCGCTTTCAGGACATCCGCGCCGCTCTCAATGCAGCAGTCCACGAAAACAGGAATCTGCTTCTGTATTACTTTTGCAATAGAAGGCAGGATTTTAAACGGAGGCACTGCGTAATCCATAATTCCATGGTGATGGGAAACCACGATTCCCTGCACTCCCGCCTCCAGGCATTTATATGCGTCCCGCTCACTCAATACGCCTTTTACAATAAACGGCAGCTTCGTCGCCTTTACGAATTCCTTCAGCTCCTCCAGGGATTTCGCCTTCATCTGCATGCCGCAGACGTTATCATAGGTTCCCTTCCAGGAAAAAGCATGATCCATGTCCATCCCCACCGCCAGGACACCGCATTTTTCTGCATGTCTGATCCGGCTGATAATATAATCGTTGTCTTCATAGGGCTTGATAATCTTAATTGTCCGCGCCCCTGTGGCCGTGATTCTTTCCAGCTCCTCTTCATCACCCATGCCGGCCCAGTTTACGGTTCCGGCCAGATGCGCGCCTTCCGCCAGTCCGGCCATCCCTGTCTCATGTACATTATTCAGGTGGGACAGGGCGGCTGTCATTACCGGCGTGGCAAACGTTTCCCCGTAAAGCTCCATTTCCGTCACCGGCAGCTTTCCGTCCAGATGACGCATTTCCAACAGCAGTGAGTCCATATATTCCCTCGTGATTCTGTTGGAATCTCCGGGATTGGTTCTTTTTTCTTCTCCCATTTTTAATTCCTCCCTATGTATTTATTGCTTTATAACGAACTTATAAAGGCAGTAAACCTAAGCTAACCTGCTCTTGGCAATCCGCAGAACCACTGCTGCTACGATACACAGTACAGTGATAATACTGCTGATAATTGCTTTCTTCTTCATTTTTTAATTTCCTTTCTTTTTTATTTCAACGGACACAGCCCTTATAACGCCGTGCCCCTCTTCGGCACAAATAACCGGGACATATCCACGCCTTCCAGTTCAAGCAGCTTTATTTTGGCAGGAATACCTCCCGCATACCCGGTCAGGCTGCCATTTGCCCCTACTACCCGGTGGCATGGAATAATAATGGAAACAGGGTTATGCCCCACCGCACCGCCGATTGCCTGGCCCGACATGCTTGTTCTTCCCATCTTTGCAGCCATTTTCTTTGCGATATCCCCATAGGTAATCACCTCACTATATGGAATTTCACATAAAATACGCCATACCTCCTGACGGAATTTGCTGCCCACAGGCGCTAGCGGCAGTTCGTCTGCCACGGGCTTTTCCCCATCAAAATAGCGGTCCAGCCAATCCTTCGTCCTGTCGAATACAGGCATGCCGCTTTTTTCCGTCATGCCGTCCATAATGGTATTCCCATGATATTTCTGCACCTCCAGCCATACCCCCACAAGCTTGCTGCCGGTCAAATCACAGGCCAGGGTCAATAAGCCCACAGGAGAAGGATATGTTGTTGAATAATACATGCTGCTCCCCTTTTCTTCCTATTATAAATACTCTTCCCGCCTAAAAAGTCTTGTCAAACTCCTTCACCTCTTCACGGTGCAGATCATCATTGTAGATATCGGATTCATAATATCACCCGCCCTTTGCCGGAAGTAAATAACCCGGAATCAGCTCCATTGCCATAAAGGCGGAAAAATTATATCCCTCACAATCCGAAATCCCATACACAGAAGCTTCCTTAAATCCAAACTGCGGATAATACTCCGGCCGGCCGAAAAATAGAATGGCTCCATGACCCTCTGCTTTTGCTTTTTCCAGCATCCCGTTTATAAGCGCCTTCCCTACACCCTTCCGCTGATATTCGGGCAAAACGCTGAGAGGGCCGAAATTCAGGACCGGCAGCGTT
The DNA here is from genome assembly GCF_009696275.1 of Eisenbergiella porci. Taxonomy (GTDB): domain Bacteria; phylum Bacillota; class Clostridia; order Lachnospirales; family Lachnospiraceae; genus Eisenbergiella; species Eisenbergiella porci. Next base: position 24,736 of record NZ_VUMI01000015.1, on the reverse strand, counting down.
ATTTCTTCTTTTCGGACCACCGCTTTGCTGCATATAATGTGCCCAACCACCTGCTGCTCCACTTCTGCAACCAGGCTTAAAGACAATATTCTCTGCCTGTTTTTCCAGAAAAACTTAAGTGCGGCAAACAATATGAACAGAACAAATCCCGGCTCCCGCATACTCCGGGACCCGGAATCCTTTATCCTAACTTTGCATCTGTTCGTGATCAATGATGCCCTCATTCTCCTTTTTATTCCTGTACATACATGCGTCGGAACGTTTAAGGGTATCATTAAGCGTCTTATCCTGCGCCGCATCATAAAAAGCGTAGCCGGCCGAAATACTGATATCAAACCTTCTGCTCTGGCTCTCCTGCTCTGCCATAACGCGGATTTCCCGCAGCATATCCTCTACCTCTTCCTGCGTTACGTCCTGGATCATTGCGATAAACTCATCTCCGCCGATCCGGTACAGCACACATTTGCCATAGATAGCATCCTGTATGATACCGCTGCTGACTCTCAGATAATCATCCCCGCATCCATGCCCGAAGGTATCATTCACATCCTTCAGCCGGTCCAAATCGAAGGAAAGTATGACCAGCCCCTCTTTTTTCCCCTGCTGTTCCCGGTTGTGCAGATCCACCTCAAAGGCATTCCTGTTTTTCAGTCCGGTAAGCATGTCCGAATTGAATATATCCCTGTAAGAAGGATTGGAAATCCTCCGGAACAGAAGCACCGCAATCACAGCGGCCACAATACAGGACATCAAAATCACCACAGGCGTGGCTATTTTCATAAACCGGAAAGCCTGATATTCCGTCCCGGCATCGAATTCGATTCCCAGCACACCGATAACCTGCTCCCCGTCATGCATCGGAAAATAGGAAATAAAAACAGGCCCCCATGTCGTCTTGTTAATCTGGCCGGGGAACACGGTCTCTCCCGCCATCGCCCGTTTCATGTCCGCAATGCACTCAGGCTCTATGGCATCCCCCACATAACGGAAATCAGGGCTGTCTTCAGAAAGACCATCCACCAGATAAATAAAATCACCGTCCTTTGTCACTTTGGCAGTATAAAGATAACGTACCCCCGTGGCCTTTCGCGCAGCTTCCAGAATTGTGTGGGAACTGTCGTAAACCGGCTGCTCCCCGTCCTCTTTTACATTCAGGTCATAAAACATGCTCACATCCAGATAATTTTCCAGGTATTTATGTATATTTTCAGCCCGTTCCTTCAGCGCGGTAATCATACTGCCGTAGGAAAGACTGTAATTAACCAGGAAAATCAGCCCGCAGGCAAACACCACAATGACAGCCGTCATGAGGAAAACCTGCACATCCACCCGGTTGAACCGAATCTTATGTCCCTTGTTTTTATTATTCAAAATTCGTACCCTCTCCTCTTATGTATACTCCAGCCCCTTCACTTTAAACATTCTTACTGGAATTATAGCATACTGTGGTGAGAATTGGTAATGATACTTGACATTTTTTCATTCTTCTATCGCTCCGCAGACAGCAGTCCGCCCCCGCCTGAGGGATAAATTTCCAATTACGTTGTCCCCAAAGCCTCCGTTAAGCACCATGCTGATTATGGACGCCGCCACAATCGTCTGGGATACTGATTTTTTCCGCATACCGAAGGGCAGGGCAAGAAGGCTGATGCCGCAGAGCAGAACGCCCTCCAGAAGGATCCCCGGCACCGCTTCCGCAGCCATCTGCAGGGAAATATGCTGGGGGACCATGTTTTTCCAGTTGTTAATCAGGGTTACCGATACAATATAAACAAGATTAGACACCGTATACCCCACGAAGGTAATCAGGGAAACCAGCAGCAGCCTGCTGATTTCATCAAAGGGCAGGTCCTGATAAATACGGAGCCCCGCCAGCTCGCTTCGGCAGATTTCGCACACATCGATTTTCGCCTTCTCCATCTGCAGCTCGCCTGACTCCATTTTGCCAAATCAAAAAAGAGCAGCAGCATATCCAGCACATCCCTGGTTTTGGCATATATTTTTTCCACCTTTGTCCTGACGGCAGGCGCAAGGTTTTGCTCCGGAGCCAGCAGCATCTCCGCATATCCGTACACCACGGTGAGGGGCGTTTTCAGATCATGGGATATATTAACAAGCATCCGCCTGCATCTGTTATCAGCAAGCGATTCAGCTCACCCCTATGTTTAAAAATGTATATTATTGTGAACAATTCTTAAAATGGAAGAAAAACCTTTATTTACCTGCCTATATTTGCTATAATCAGATAAGTAATGCCATTTTGGATCTGTCGAAAAAAGCCCTGAAATGGGACATTACAGGTGTTTTTTTGTGGATACTGGTTCCATAAAACTTCCTGTTTTAACTTAAGGAGGCATAATTTCATGAATTATGGCAAAAGAGGTGCCGCAAAGAAAAAAAAGGCACTGCGTTCCAAATCAAAAAAATGGAGCAAGCGATTTGCTCTTACCTTTTTTAAAGCCATTCTTCTGCTCATTCTGGCCGTGGGAATTATCGGTATCTGCGGCGGTCTGGGAGTTGTAAAGGGCATTCTGGCGTCAGCGCCGGATACGGATATCGATGTGTCGCCCAGCGGCTTTTCCACCTTTGTTTATGATGCGGAGGGCAATCAGATTGCCAAGCTGGATGCGGAAGGCTCCAACCGTGTTCCTGTAAGCATGGACAAGATTCCTGAGAATCTGGCGCATGCTTTCGTGGCAATCGAGGACGCACGTTTTTACGAACATAACGGAATTGATATCAAAGGTATTATCCGTGCCGGTTTCATCGGCCTGACTTCGGGACATTTTTCCGAGGGCGCCAGTACCATCACCCAGCAGCTGATTAAGAACAACGTTCTTACAAGCTGGACAAGTGAAAGTGAAAAAGGCTTTGCGGTCAAGGTAAAGCGTAAAATCCAGGAGCAGTACCTTGCCATCATGCTGGAAAAGCAGATGGATAAGGATAAAATCCTGGAAAACTACATGAACACCATCAACCTGGGGCAGAACACCCTGGGTGTGCAGGCGGCTTCCAAGCGTTATTTCGGTAAAAATGTATGGGAGCTGAATCTCTCCGAGTGCGCTGTAATTGCCGCCATTACCCAGAATCCTTCCAGATATAATCCCATCACCCATCCTGAGAAAAATGCGGAACGCCGGGAAAAAGTGCTGGGCGACATGCTGGAGCAGGGCTACATCAGCCAGTCTGAATTCGACGAAGCGCTGGGTGACGACGTTTATTCCCGCATACAGATTGTAAATGAGGAAACTGGCGAAACAGCCATCAACTCCTATTTTGTGGATGCATTAACGGAAATGGTCATGGAGGATCTGGAAGCTGCAGGCTATTCGGAAACCCAGGCTTTTTCCCTGCTTTACAGCGGCGGCCTGAAGATTTACAGCACGCAGGATCCCACCATCCAGGCTATCTGCGACGAAGTATGCTCCAATGAGGAGAACTATCCCGACGGCACTACCTGGTATCTGAATTACCAGCTGACCATCCAGCACGCCAACGGGGAAACCAATAACTACAGCAAGGAAATGCTGGAGGATTATCTGAAGCAGAACGGAAGCGATAAAAAATATCCTCTGCTTTTCTCCTCCCAGGACGATGCCTATGCGGCAGCCGAGAACTATAAAGCATCCCTTCTTCAGGATGGGGACGAGGTGCTTGCGGAGAAAATTTCCATGACGCCCCAGCCGCAGATTTCCATGACCATTGAGGATCAGTCCACCGGAAATGTTGTTGCCCTTGTAGGAGGCCGCGGCGCAAAGGAAGCCAACCGTACGTTAAACCGCGCCACCTCCACCACCAGACAGCCCGGTTCCACCTTTAAGATCGTATCCACCTACGCGCCGGCTCTTGACAGCGCGGGGCTGACCCTGGCGGATGTATTTGTGGACGCGCCGTTTAACTATGCCAACGGCAAGCCGGTATCCAACTGGTACAGCTCCGGCTACCGCGGAATCTGTTCTCTCCGGGATGGTATCCGCGACTCCCTGAACATTATAGCGGTTAAGACGCTGACCTCCATCAAGCCGCAGCTGGGATATGATTACCTTCAGAATTTCGGCTTTACCACCCTGGTGGAAAGCGAAGAACGTAACGGACAGATTTTTTCCGATATTCAGCAGTCACTTGCCCTGGGCGGCATCACCCATGGCGTTACCAACATGGAGCTGAATGCTTCCTATGCTACTATCGCAAACGGCGGCACCTATATTAAGCCCAAGCTTTATACCAAAATCGTGGATCACGACGGAAATATCCTGATTGACAACACCGCAGGGGAAAGCCGTCAGGTTATCAAGGAAAGCACTGCCTTCCTTCTGACGGACGCCATGGTGGATGTTGTTACCTCCGGTACCGGCACAAGCGTCAACTTCGGCGGCATGTCCATTGCAGGAAAAACAGGTACGACCTCCGATTACAACGATGTATGGTTTGCAGGCTACACGCCTTACTACACCTGCACCACCTGGACAGGCTATGACAATAACGCCAAGCTTTCCGGCAAGAACGGTGAAAGGAACCTGGCGAAAACCTTATGGCGCGCCACTATGAGCAAGATACATGAGAATCTGGAAAACAAGGCCTTTAATGTACCTGCGGATATCGTTACCGCCACCGTATGTTCCCAGTCCGGCAAGCTGCCGATTCCGGGTATGTGTGATGAGACTCTGAAAACGGAGTATTTTGCCAAGGGAACGGTGCCCACGGAAACCTGCGATGTACACTATCAGGGAATGGTATGTGAATATTCCGGCCTGCCCGCCACGGAATTCTGTCCTTTCGGCGTGCCCGGTACGGTAACCATGACCCCTGCACTGGATGCGGCGCTCAGCGGCAATGTTAACCAGAACGCGGACGGTACGGCAGCTAACCAGTGTCCTCATAATGCCGCATTCTTCGCTGATCCCAATGCCAATGCGATAATCGCCCAGCAGCAGCTGGAGCTGGATGCAAGGCATATGCTGGCCAATTACGATGCACAGATGGCAAACCTGCAGGCAGCCCTGCAGAACGCGCAGGCAGTGCTTCTCAATGCCCAGCAGCAGGCAGCGGCGGCAACCGATCCTGACAGCCAGGCGGCGGCGCAGAACGCAATCACCCAGGCGCAGCAGGAAATCGACAACCTGAATTCTCAGATTATGGCCCTGCAGAATGCCCATGCGCTTCAGCAGCAACAGGACCAGCAGGCCGGAACACCCGGCCAGTAAATCAGTAAATACAGTATGGAAAAATAAAAAGTCCCGGGAGCTCCATGGCGGCCATCGCCAATCTCCCGGGACTTTTTTTATCTCTGTCATCCTGCTGTCCGGCAGCTGCACATGCAAACCGCTGCCTGATTTATACAATAATATCGTATTTTGTTATGTCAAACACGGCTTCTCCCGTACAGGAAAAGGCGATTCCATCCGCTTCAAGAGGCGTATACAGCAAAGAGGTCATCGCTTGTTCCCCATCATTCACGAAAAGCTCCAGCGCATATTTATCAAGAAGCACTCTCAGCCGGATACAGCCATCCTTCTGATCCACATACATGGTCCGGCTGCAGATCATGTCCTTACGCTGCCCGCTGTAGGTTCTGTCCGTGGTCAGCGTCCCCTGATTCACATCATAGCTTACTGTAGTCACATAATCTCCGTCTGAAGCCAGATGAACTGTAAAGGACGAGGCCCTGCGCCCGTCCACATCCAGCGTCATATCCAGGACTCTTCCACTGATTCCGGGAAGCCTGCGCTGGCCGTCTGCCTCACACAGCCTCACATCCCTGCAGGCAACCTCATTCCTGCGGTAATTTTCCAGTTCCCTGACAGGATTCTGTATCAGTTTCCCACTCTTAAGCTTCAGTTCTCTGGGAACAGTCATCATTCCGGACCACTCAAACTCCTCCGGGGTAAGATAATTATCCCAGCTTTGCAGCCAGCCGACCATCACCCTTCTGCCGTCTGCAGTTTCCACCGTCTGCGGCGCATAAAAATCCATCCCGAAATCCAGGCTTTTTGCCTTGCCTCTATGGAATTTACCGTTTTCCTCATCAAAGCTTCCCACAAAATATATGGAATTATGCCCGTTATGGAATTCCAGCCCCTCCGCTCTCATAAACTGCGGCGACACAATGAGCACATGGCTGCCGTCCAGCGGGAAGAAATCCGGGCACTCCCACATCTTTCCATATCTGCCGCCGTTGGCGTCAAGAATGCTTTTAAACTGCCATTTCACGGCATCCGCCGAAGAAAACAGGGCCAGCTGCCCGCTTCCATCCGCGTCCAGGCTTCCAATTACGGAATAAAAGGTATCTTTTTCCTTCCAGATTCTCGGATCGCGGAAATCCACCACAGAGCTTCCCTCAGGCAGGGCGTCACTTTTGATAACCGGATTGCAGGACAGCTTTTCGTAGTTGACGCCGTCGCCTATGGCAATACTCTGGGTCTGCCTTATTTTATGTGTTCCGTCCTCCTGCAGCCTGTCATAGACGCTGGTATACATCAGGATATGTTTTCCGTCGTGCTCCACCGCGCTCCCTGAAAAACAGCCCTGCCCGTCATATTCCGTGTCAGGCGCCAGGGCGCAGGGAACCAGCTCCCATTTGATAAAATCCTTTGTTTTCTGATGCCCCCAGTGCATGGGGCCCCAGGAAGTGCCATAGGGATAGTACTGGTAAAACAAATGATATTCGCCCTGATACCTGGAAAATCCATTGGGATCGTTGATCCAGCCCACCGGCGGTGTCAGGTGGAATACACATTTCTGTTCCGACGGTATCTGCTCCTTCTTCCCGGCTTCATATTCTCTTGCTTTATCCAATTCTCTGCTCATCTGCGTTCTCCTTAATACTTGATAACCGTTCTTTATTTTGGCCGCTGCCTGTACTCTGGCTGCTACGCTATCTTGGCCACCGTTCTTTTCTTTCCATCAGCTTTCCGAAGGGCTGATGAGGCTCGGCCTGATACCAGTAGGCTACGGAAGCCACATCGTCCTGTCTCTCAAACAGGCCTCCGTGATACACCCCAATCTGCTGGACAGTCACCTTCAAGTCCTCCTCAAACAGGACAGGATCCATGATGTGCCAACGGTAAAAGCTTCTCTGGGGCATCTGGTCGTCGTTGTGGTAATCATTATGTAGAAAAGTGTCATGGTGGGAATAGTACGGATAGCCCAGGAACGGCGTACAATAGGTGTTCTCCACCGTACGTCCGTTCTCCTGCGTGGCAAAGCTCCATGCCCCGCCGAAATAATCCTCCGTCCCGGTTCCGCATATCGTGGGATACTCTTCATCCCCGTCGATATAAAACTTCACCTCGCCTTCCCCATACCAGTAGCGTTCCAGCGTTGTCAGAGCCATATAGGTGCCCACGTACTGCCCGCGTCCCTTAACGCCGTCCAGAATCACATAATCCTTTCCTTTTTCCGTCAGACGCGCTCTTCTCCAGCTGGCATGAAAATACCCGGTATCTTCCGGAAGTTCATCCAGAAGGCAATAATCCACCTGATAAAAGAAAGCATTTACTGTCTCATCACACTGGTTTTCAATGGTGATTTTAGCCTTTTTCCTGAAAGGCATGGGAAAATAACTGTTAAAGCCTCTGGTGGGATTCACCGCTATGGGCATGGAATTTACCGGATAGGACACGCCGAAGCCGCAGCAGAAAAAATCTCCCAGCGGGCTTTCCACAGAAGGGCTTTCTTCCCCGTCCCAATACATACGCAGCACAAGATCCCGGAGAATATAGCGGTTTCTGTCGCTTGTCCTGTCAGTCACCGTAATCCAGATATGCTGTATCACGCTGGGACCGTCTATTTCGGCCAGCGTCACGGTTTCTCCCGGCTCAAGTCCTGGAATACAGGGCGATCCTTTCCTGGAAGGCCCCAAATCACTGGCCGCCATCCCGCCCTTTCCTTTTTCTCCCGTCCGGTTCTCCCAGTTAATGCTTCTGCTTTTTCCCTTTTTCAGCAGGGGCAGGCCGCTGAGGCTCCCATAAAACATACGCTTTCCCTCCTTAAAAAAGCAGGCAAATCGAACTGCCTGCTTATGTGGTTGAAATAGTTATGAAACGATTCATATTTAGTTGTATGGTATCATTAATGGATAGGGCTTGTCAACATGGAATCGCTTATATCCGACAAATGTACATGGGGGCTGTTTTCAGTTATTTCCCGTTCCCATAAATATTTACACTCCAAATTCATGAAGCACTCTTCTATAACCGGTGCATCAACCTTTGACGACTTGCTGTTGTATCTGCCATTGCCTGCACTGCTCAATTCTTTTTCCATTGTCTCCCTCTTCCTTGGCATATGCAAACTGATTAAGCACTTCGCAGGGGAACTCCGGGCAGCTGCCGCAATGCTCCTGTTTTCTCCCTTCACAGCATGATTTTAAAGGACAGGCATCGCCCCAGAAAGGCTTGTCTATATTTACACATCCTTTACATCCCATCTGTTCCTGGTACTTGCACTCACTGCACAGCAGGCCGCATCTTGATTCAATCATAATTTTATACCTCCTATCTGCACACAGAATAACACAAGTAACACGACAACAGTATGTCATGTTACTTGACAAAATTTTATGCCATATATATTTTTTCTGTTTGCCCGGGTTCATTCTGATTACTATATGCTTTTTCCTTTGATAACTCTCCAAAAACAAAAAATAAAAAAAAATGAAATTTATTGTTGACAAAACAGATTTTGTCATGCTATACTAGCTTTCGGTGACAGCGAGAAACACCTCGCAGGACACCGGAATGCTGCTGTGGCTCAGTCGGTAGAGCGTCGCATTGGTAGTGCGGAGGTCACGGGTCCGATTCCCGTCAGCAGCTTATGAAAAGCCCGTAGATTACGGGCTTTTTTCATGTCATCAAATAAAACCACCTGAATTCAGGTGGTTTTATTTGATGAGCATTTGAAAAACAAACATATTTAAGCCGCCATTATAAAGACAACGGCTTCCTGATAAATGAAGCGCATTTATTTACATTGCTTCTGAACCTGCTCAATGTGTGATTCCGTCAAGAAGATCCAGGCTATTCCTATTTCACCACCTGATATGCAATATAAGAATCGTCCTCAAAGACAACCTCCATATGCTCCTCTATCCACTCCCACGGAAAATCCTGAGTATTCAACTCATACGGCCACACCAGCGCCTCCCCTTCCGGCCCGGTCTGCACCTTATCCATGAGCACATAATCCGGCTGCTCATAATCCATAACCAGTTCCTTCCCTCTGCACCTCTGAATATGGAAATACAGATTCAGCCTGGCGTATACGTCGCCTACAAGAACCGTATCCGCCTCCTGCTCATCAAGCTGTTTCAGAGCCGCATAAATATGATTATCCCTGCTGTCATAGCCCGCATTATATTCAGGCAGCCTGCAGCTGTATACCGAAAATAAAATACCAGCCGCCGCAAACACAAAGGCCGCCCATTTGCCCACACGCGCTGGGACTTGCGTCCCCTTTCCCTTTACCGCAAGGCTGCGCACGATATCAGCCGCGGCATACACCATCAGCACAAACAGCATTGCCAGAACGCTTCCCATATAGGTAAAAACCCGCAGATACGGGAACACACACTGCACCGTCAGAAAAACCGGCACCATAACGGTCAGAACCACCGTATAAAGAGCCAGGAAAAACACAGGCATATCCTTCCTCCAAAATGCTCTGACACCCAACAGAAGCGCAAGAACCAGCCCTGCCGCTGTCAGCACAAGTAAAATACGCCCGCCGTTTGGATACACCTGATTCGCAACCCGCTCCAGGTATTGGATAAATTCACTGTTAAAACGGCTTCTGTCAATGCTCTGAATATTCGGATCAGAAAGCATCGCCTGCATGCCCCTGGAAAAAGCGGCAAACGGATCGTGAAGCAGCACATAAAAATGCCCCTTCCCGAAAAATGGTCCCGCTTCCTCCTTTACAAGGAAATTGGAGCCAATAGCAAGCCAGATAATCGTATACAGCCCAAAGGTGGCAAATGCCGCTGCCAAAGAAGCCCCTATCAGCCGGAACAACGTCTTGTATTTCCCTGAAAAAAGGAGATACAGCCCTCCTGCCATGCACACTGGAACCACCCAGTACAGATTGCTGGCAATAGTATAAAGCCCGCCCGTTAAGCATGCCGCAAATCCTACATAATACCAGAAGCGTCGGTCTATTTTCCGCCCTTTTATTTTCCTGCCTTTTATTTCCCTACCGCTTATTTTCTGCAGTTCCTTTATCCCGCCTTCATCCTTCTGCCCGCCTTTTTCATATTCCTGCCCTGTTCCTGCAAAAGCACCACTGTTCCCGCCTGCATCAGGTACACAGATTTCATAAAGGCAATTCACCGCTGCCAGCAGGAAAAAACCGGAAAGCGCATAGCCTCTCCCCTGGGCCGCCTGCTGCACCACATTATACATTGCCGCAAACAGCGCGGCGCCCGCCGCAGCCAGATTGGCTGGAACAGCCTTGCGCAGAATACGGTACAAAAGCAGCAAGCTGCCCATAGAGGCCAGGAAGGAAATTCCCCTGAGCCCGATATAAGGGCTTCCCAGCTTGTTCAGGACCGCCGACAACGCAGAGAAAAACACATGGTTATTCGGCAGCGGCCAATGAATCATGGAATAGATTACCCCTCTGTCAATAAAGTTTTCATAGGTATAAAGTTCATCGTACCAGGGTGGAATTGAGAACATACGCCATAGATAATAAATCCCCATCCCGCAAAAAAGCAGGCAGAACAGGGCATTCTCCCTGAAAAATCCCGCAGGGCCACGTTTTCCGTCATCCTCGGAAGCCGTTGCAGCCTTGGAAGCATTTGCGGCCTTGGTATTCTTTTTATTCTTCATTTCCAATCACCCAATCATTTTATTCTGCAGCCGTACCGCTTCCCCCGGCCGCATTGTTTCTTTTTACAGTATGGACAAAAAAACCGGCAGCCTCCTTTACGCCCCGGATAGCTGCCGGTTTTGTTTCCGCTTCCTGCGCTGTCCGGCACGGTCTGCCGTATGGCGCAATTATATCACATCTTTTCCCATTATTCCAGTTCGCTCTTTCCTGTATACAGCTCGTAATATCTGCCCTTCATGGTAAGCAGGTCGTCATGGCTTCCTCTTTCGATGATCTCGCCGTGCTCCAGCACCATAATGGCATCGGCATTGCGGACCGTGGAAAGACGATGGGCAATGACCAGGGTGGTACGCTCCGCCATCAGACGGTCCATCCCCTTTTCAATATGTTTTTCCGTCCTGGTATCCACGGAGCTGGTCGCTTCATCCAGGATGAGAATGGGAGCCCTGGAAATCGCCGCCCTGGCAATGTTCAGAAGCTGCCTCTGGCCCTGGCTTAAATTCGCCCCGTCACCCTCAATCATGGTATCGTACCCCTTATCCAGCCTCATGATAAAGGAATGGGCGCTGGCCGTCCTGGCCGCCTGCTCCACCTCCTCATCCGTGGCATCCAGCCTGCCGTAACGGATATTTTCACGGACCGTCCCTGTAAAAAGATGGGTGTCCTGAAGCACCATGGCAATGTTGCGGCGGAGGTCATCCCTTGCAATATCTTTGATATCCACATCGTCAATGGTGATTTTGCCCTTATCAATGTCATAAAAACGGTTGATAAGGTTGGTAATCGTTGTTTTTCCGGCCCCCGTAGAGCCTACGAAGGCAATTTTCTGGCCTGGCTTTGCATACAGGGAAATATCCTTCAGAATCGTTTTATCCGGATTGTAGCCAAAGGTCACATCCTCCAGCCGCACATAGCCTCTGCAGTTCGTCAGCTGCACCGCCTCCGGTCCGTCCTCCGGCTCCGGCTTCTCATCCATAACGGAGAAAACCCGTTCCGCACCGGCCAGCGCGGAAAAAATGGTATTCATCTGCATGGAAAGCTCATTAATAGGTCTGCTGAACTGCCTGGAATAATTCACAAAAACGGTAAGCCCGCCGATATCAAAGCCCCTGAGCACACAGAGGATGCCGCCGATACAGGCTGTCAGTGAATAGCCTACCTGCCCCAGGTTTCCCATGACAGGCCCCATGATACCTCCGAAAAACTGCGCCATGATCTGCTTATCCCGCAGATCATAATTTAAATAAGAAAATTCCTCCTCCGCAATCTCTTCATGGCAGAATACCTTGACCACCTTCTGTCCCGTTACCGTTTCCTCAATATAACCGTTCAGAGTTCCCAGCGCCGCCTGCTGCGCCTTGTAAAACCTGCGGCTGCGCATGGTGACAAAACGCGCCGCCTGCATCATCAGCGGCACCGTAACCACGGTAATCAGCGTCAGCCAGACATTGGTATACACCATCAGACAGAAGGTGCCGATAACATTGATCATACTGGAAATGATCTGGACCACGGTATTGTTCAGCATTTCCCCCACTGCATCCACGTCGTTGGTAAAACGGCTCATAATATCACCGTGATTGTTCGTATCATAAAACCGGACCGGCAGCTTTTGAATTTTTGCAAACAGCTCATTTCTTATTTTAAAAATAGCATGCTGGGATATCCCAATCATCACGCGGGACTGCAAATACTGGGCAACGATTCCCACCGCATAAATACACGCCATAATCACCAGGGAATGCAGCAGCTTATCCGCGCTCCCATTTTCGGAAGTCAGGCTGTTTATGATGGGACGCAGCATATAGGAACCGGCCAGCATGGCAATGGTATTAATTATGACACATGTAAAAACCAGCGCAAGCTTGTATTTTTCCTCCTGGATATAGGAAAGCAGCCTTTTTATGGTTTCTCCCGCATTCTTCGGCTTGCCTCCGGACATCCGCCCACGGCCTCTTCCCGGCCCGGGGCCCCCAGTCCTGGGTCCGCCGGGACCTCTTCCCTGTGCGCCGGCCTGCTGCGCCGCATAGGAATATTTTCTGATCAACGCTTCTTTTCTGGCCTCGTTCATGATGCGCTCACCTCCCTGTCCATCTGGGAATAGTAAATTTCCTGATAAGCCTCACAGCCGGCCAGCAGCTCCTCATGCCTGCCAAGCCCTACAATCCTTCCTTCATCCATAACCACGATCTGATCCGCATTCATAACGGAGGTGATGCGCTGCGCAATGATCAGCTTGGTGGTATCCTTCAGCGTCCCGGTAAAGCTTTCCCTGATTTTTGCCTCCGTTGCCGTGTCCACCGCGCTGGTGCTGTCGTCGAGAATCAGGATTTTCGGCTGCTTTAAAAGAGCCCTTGCGATACATAACCGCTGCTTCTGGCCGCCGGACACATTGATGCCGCCCTGGCCCAGCTGGGTCTGATAGCCATCGGGGAAGGTTTGCAGGAAGACATCCGCCTGCGCCGCTTCCGAAGCCGCACGTACCGCCTCCTGCGAAGCTTCCTCGTCGCCCCACATCAGATTCTCCTCAATCGTTCCTGAAAAAAGCACATTTTTCTGCAAAACCATGCCCACGCCATTTCTCAGGTTTTTCAGGGAATAATCTCTCACATCCACGCCGTCCACCAATATCCTTCCTTCATCCGCATCATAAAGCCGGAGGATCATGGAAACAAGCGTTGTCTTGCCGCAGCCGGTGGAACCGATGATCCCCACCGTCTGGCCAGGCTCTATGGTCAGGCTGACATCGTCAAGCACCTTCTCCTGGCTGTCCTTATAATACCGGAAGGAAACCTGCTGAAACTCAATCCGCCCCTCCTGCACCGTTTTTGATGTCTGTTTTGCATTCTCGTCCGTCAAATCGATTTCCGTATCAAGGATTTCGTTGATTCTCCTGGCGCTGGCAACCGCCCTGGAGCTTTGCAAAAAAACCATGGCCAGCATCATCAGTGACATGAGGACCTGCACGATATAGGTAGTAAAGGCCGTCAGGTTTCCTACCTGCATATCCCCCACAAGCACCTGCTTTCCGCCCATCCATACCACTGCCAGCGTGGTTGCGTTCATAAAAAAAGCCATGAGGGGCATCTGCAGGATAACCACCTTGAAGGCCCGCAGGCTGGAATCCTTTAAATCCTCATTGGAATCGGAAAAACGCTTTTCTTCATACTCCCCTCTGACAAAGGATTTAATAACCCGCACATTCTGCAGCGTTTCCTGGATATTGGAGTTAACCTTATCCAGCTTCTTCTGCATGATGGTAAACCTTGGGAAAGCCGTCCTCATAATGATTGTAATGGCAATGATCATGACCGGCATGATAATCAGAAATACTCTGGCCAGCCTTGCGTTCATGGAAAAAGCCATGATAATGGCTCCTATGAGCATTCCCGGGGCGCGCAGCATCATCCTTAACCCCATCATAATCAGGTTCTGTACCTGCGTGATATCATTGGTCAGCCTGGTCACAAGGGAACCGGTGGAAAAAGCATCAATATTTGCAAAGGAAAACTTCTGCACCTTTTTAAAACAGTCATTCCGCAGATCGGCGCCGAAGCTGATGGATGCCTTGGAAGCAAACCAGGCCCCGCCGATCCCCCCGCCCATCATAATGAAAGCAATGGCGATCATCGTCAGCCCCGTTCCGATAATATAGGGCACATCCCGGTTGGCCGCGCCCACATTGATAATCCTGGCCATATAGGCAGGCAGGATAACCTCACCGGCCACCTCTGTAATCATAAGAATCGGCCCTAAAATAAACGCATACCAGTAGGGCTTCACGTACTTCAGATACCGTTTCATTTACTGTCCTCCCCGTCCAGGCGGCTGTTCTCATCTGCCATATTTTTATAAGCCCGTTCCATAAAATCCAAAAACTGCGCCATTTCTTCATCCGTAAAGCCATCAAAAAAGCACCGGTCCGTCTCCTCGAAAATAAGAAAGCTTTTATGGATGACCTCCTTCCCCTTTTCCGTCACGCTTACCTGGTTAATCCGATTGTCGGCTTCATCCGCCAGCCGGGTAATATAGCCTCCCTTTTCCAGCTTCTTCAAAGACACTGCTATAGCGGCCGCCGAAACATCAAACTTCTCCGCCAAACCCACCTGGGAGCAGTTGGGATTCCTGTACAGCTCCATTAAAAGCCTGTGCTGCGTGGGGTACACCCCCGTATGGCAGACCTTCCTGTCCAGATAACGCCGCAGCATGGTATCCACCCTGCGGAACATCCTGATTGAATTGTGCGCCAATTCCTTTCTTTCCATCTTTTTCCGGCCGCCGCTCCTGCACGGCCCCTCCTTTTCTCCATTAGTCTGCCAGTTTCTCCTGGCAAAGGTTAAAGTTAATGTGTTAACCCTTAAACTAATTAATAGTTATCTAGTTAATAATTTTAATTATAACTATAATAAAAGTCAAGCATATCTCCAATAATAACATGGAAAGATCAGATAGCTGCAGCCTGTGATAAACAATATCAGGAATCGTTCTTGTATTTGAACTAGATATAGTATATAATGGACTCAATTCGGCAAAGAAAACACTACTTTTAGTGCTGCAGCTATCTCATTCCGCTATCTGCATCAGCGGCCGGAGCCTGCCGCACCAGATATGATTTTAAGCAATCATACATAAAAAAACCGCCGGCCGCCGGAATTTTTTTACCAGGCGGTCCCGTTTAAAGGAGACAGAAATGGAAATCACAAAGCGCAACGGCCGCAGCGAAACCTATGACGGCCATAAAATCATTACCGCCATGAAAAAGGCATTTGAAAGTACCGGAAGTAATCCCGCCCCCTCTGTTATGGCGGATCTGCTTCATGCCGTAGAGGAAGGGCTTTCCGAACAGAATATCACCAGCGTGGAAGGCATCCAGGATCAGGTGGAGCGTACTCTGATGGAACAGGGCTTTTTTGCAGAAGCGAAAAATTATATTCTCTACCGCCAGAAGCGTTCCCTTCTCCGGGATGCCAGGGCCGCCCTCAGCCAGTCCGCCTCCGACAGGAAGCTGGAACAGGTTTTCAGAAAAATACAGAAGGATTTTCCCCAGGAGGAGTATTCCCTCCTGCATCTTTCCGCCAAGTACACCGCTTTTTCCAAACCTGACATGAAGCCGGAGGAAAAGCTGTCCGCGCTCATAAAAGCTGCCGTGGAGCTGACTACCCAGGAAGCCCCGCGCTGGGAGTTCATTGCCGCCAGGCTTCTCAATTACCAGAGCCGCCAGGCCATCGATGCACGCATGGAAGAGGCGCGCATTACCTGCTTTTATGAAAAGCTGCGCTATCTCACCGATCAGGGCTTGTATGGAAGCTATATTTTAGAACAGTACAGCCGGGAGGAAATTGAGGAAGCGGCGCTGTTTCTGGATGACAGCCGGGATGAGCTGTTCACCTACGCAGGTCTGGATCTGCTCCTCAAGCGGTACTGCATCCGCACGAAGCACCATATTCTTCTGGAAACGCCCCAGGAAATGTTCCTTGGCATCGCGCTCCATCTGGCCATGAAGGAAAAACAGAACCGGCTTATCTGGGTCAGGAAATTCTATGACTGCCTCAGCCGTATGGAGGTGACTATGGCAACTCCCACCCTCTCCAATGCGCGTAAGCCTTACCATCAGCTTTCCAGCTGCTTCATTGACACGGTGCCTGACAGCCTGGATGGAATTTACCGCAGTGTGGATAATTTTGCCCAGGTCAGCAAATTCGGGGGCGGTATGGGGCTGTACTTTGGAAAGGTGCGCGCCACCGGAAGCTCCATCCGCGGCTTTGAAGGTGCGGCAGGCGGCGTCATCCGCTGGATTAAGCTGGTAAACGACACCGCTGTGGCTGTGGATCAGCTGGGCATGAGACAGGGAGCGGCTGCGGTCTATCTGGACGCCTGGCACCGGGATCTGCCTGAATTCCTGCAGCTGCGCACCAATAATGGGGATGACCGAATGAAAGCCCATGATATTTTTCCCGCGGTCTGCTATCCCGACCTGTTCTGGAAAATGGCGAAGGAGGATCTGAATCAGGACTGGTATCTCATGTGTCCCCATGAGATACTCACCGTAAGGGGCTACTCCCTGGAAGACTATTATGGCGGGGAATGGGAAAAACGCTATCTGGAATGCATTCAGGACTCCCGTATTTCCAAACGCGTCATTTCCCTGAAGGAAATCGTCCGCCTGATTCTGAAATCAGCGGTAGAAACCGGAACTCCTTTTACGTTCAACCGGGATATCGTAAACCGCGCCAACCCCAACAGCCACCGGGGCATGATTTACTGCTCCAATCTGTGTACGGAAATAGCGCAGAACATGTCTCCCATCGAGACTGTCAGTACGGAAATCAAATCAGAAAACGGGGATACCGTCATCGTCACCACAACCCGCCCCGGGGATTTTGTTGTCTGCAACCTGGCAAGCCTCTCCCTGGGTAATCTTCCTGTGGAAAACGACGCCTGCCTTTCTGATGTGGTAGCCACCGCAGTGCGCGCCCTGGACAATGTGATCGATCTGAATTTTTATGCTCTGCCCTATGCCAAACTGACCAACCGCCGTTACCGCAGCATTGGCCTGGGCGTCAGCGGCTATCACCATATGCTGGCCAAGCGTCAGATTCCCTGGGAAAGTGAACAGCACCTATCCTTTGTGGATGATGTCTTTGAACGTATCAACCGCGCTGCAATCGCTGCCAGCTCTGCCATTGCCGCAGAAAAAGGCAGCTATGAATACTTTGAAGGAAGTGACTGGCAGACCGGCGCCTATTTTGATAAGAGAGGCTATACCTCCCCCGAATGGGAACAGGTACGGCAAAACGTGGCTGCCCATGGCATACGGAACGCCTATCTGCTGGCGGTGGCTCCCACCAGCAGCACCAGCATCCTTTCAGGTACCACTGCAGGTCTGGATCCGGTGATGAAACGGTTTTTCCTGGAAGAGAAAAAAGGCTTTATGCTGCCCCGTGTCGCTCCCGAGCTGTCCATGAAAACCTACTGGTATTATAAAAATGCCCATTTCATTGACCAGAGCATGAGTGTCCGCGCCTGCGGCGTGCGGCAGCGCCATATCGACCAGGCGCAGAGCATGAACCTATATATCACCAATGATTATACCCTCCGCCAGGTACTCTCCCTCTATGTGCAGGCCTGGGAATGCGGAGTAAAAACCATTTATTACGTACGCAGCAAATCTCTGGAGGTAGAGGAGTGTGAAAGCTGCTCCTCCTAAGTAAAAGGCCCCGGCGGCCAAGACGGCTGATAAGCGGCTGAAATAAACAGAACCGGCCATATCCCTGCCGGACAGAAAGGACAGAAGCATGAACGAATTAAGGAAAAAACCCCTTTTTAACCCGGAAGGAGATACGGATGTGCGTCTCCGCCGGATGATTAACGGCAATACCACAAACCTGAACGATTTCAATAATATGCGTTATCCCTGGGTCAGCGACTGGTACCGCCAGGCCATGAATAATTTCTGGATCCCCGAGGAAATCAACCTTTCCACAGATGTAAAGGACTATCCCCGCCTGTCCCCTGCGGAACGGACAGCCTATGATAAAATCCTGAGCTTCCTCGTCTTCCTGGACTCCATCCAGACCGCCAACCTGCCTCATATCGGCGAGTATATCACCGCCAATGAGGTGAATCTCTGCCTGTCCATCCAGACCTTCCAGGAATGCGTGCACAGCCAGAGCTACAGCTATATGCTCGACACCATCTGCAACCCCACGGAGCGCGATGCCATCCTCTATCAGTGGAAGGATGATGAACACCTTCTTCGCAGAAACACCTTTATCGGGAACTGCTATAATGAGTTCCAGGAGCACAGGGATTCCTTTACTCTCCTGAAGGTTATGATGGCCAATTTCATTCTGGAGGGCATCTATTTCTACAGCGGCTTCATGTTCTTCTATAATTTGAGCCGCAATGGCAAAATGCCCGGTTCCGCCCAGGAAATCCGCTATATTAACCGGGACGAGAATACCCATCTGTGGCTTTTCCGCAATATCATTCTGGAACTGCAGAAGGAAGAGCCTGAACTTTTTACGCCGGAAAATATCGCTGTCCTGAAAGAAATGCTGCAAGAAGGCGTCCGTCAGGAAATTGACTGGGGCCATTATTGTATCGGCAACGCCATACCCGGACTGACAAAGGATATGATAACAGACTATATCCATTATCTGGGCAATCTGCGATGGACCAGTCTCGGTTATGAACCGCTCTACCCCGGGCATACTGCCGAACCGGAAAGTATGGCCTGGGTCAGCCAATATTCCAATGCCAACATGGTCAAGACCGATTTCTTTGAGGCAAAAAGCACGGCCTACGCGAAAAGTACGGCTTTGGTGGATGATCTGTAAACTGGAGTCAGCACATCAGATAATGGTAAGAACACAAAAAGGTTAGCAAAGAGAGCCGGGAAGCATTCGCCTTCCCGGTCCTCTGCTACAGGAAATGAATATCTAAATGTATAATATGGATAGAAATGTACATGCGGGCAGAGGTTCCTTCCCGGAACCTCCGCCCTGTTTTATTCTCATTTCAATAATGCTTTTAAGCAAGCTGCAGCGGAATTCTGTATTCCTTCTCCGCCGTCAGGGTATTTACCACGGCTTCCCCGCCATCCGGCAAATCCGGCCATGTTTCAATGTAAACAGACATATTTCTGTCGAGACGGTGGATAGTCATACAGTCCGTTAAAAACCGTATCAGCTTTTTGTTCATATTTCCTCCCCTCAAAATCGATTTTTTCGCTCTTTTACCATTATATAATCGAATTATTCGCCTTGTCAACATATTTAATTCGAATTTTTCAACTAATAAATTGACTTGTAACAGTCAATCCTGTATTATGCAGTTGTGAGGTGACAATATGGCGAATAAACAGTTTGGCAATACTCTTCGTACTTTACGCAAGGCCAGAGGATATACACAGCAGCAAGCCGCCGATCTGCTCGGCCTGAAGAATAAAAGTACCCTGGCTTCCTGGGAGGTCGGCAAGTCTGAGCCTGACGGATACACATTTTTAAAGCTGTGCAGGCTGTATGGCGTCAGCGATATTTACAGTGCTTTCAATGAAATGCCCCCGACAGCGCAGGTTACCAATGGAATTCTGGAAAGCTACACACTGCTGAGGGATGACTATAAAAAAATGATTGATAATATGATTTTCCAGCTGCTGGATATTCAGAAAAAGCTTAAATAGCAGACTTCGCTTTCAGAAATCATGTTCCCGGAGCTAAGCTTTCAGGGAATCAGAGGCCGGGATTCCGGCAAAAAAGAAAATGGAAATGAACAGAGCCTTCTCAGCGCAGCCAGCAGTGTACATCCCTGCCGGCCGCGCTGAGAAGGCTCTTGTTATTTTTTATGTTTCATTACTATTGCCGCAGGTTTATCACCTGCGGATTACCCGGGCCGTATATTTCTTCCAATGTAATTAATGTAACCCGGGCCCCGCTTCACTCCTCGTCCTTCACCGCCCCCGCAGCTCATTCCCCTCCATTTTATTCACAATTCCTTCCGCAGTCACACCCGGATGCGTCACCCTTATCCGGCATACCTGCTCCACAAAATCCTGCGGCAGCTTCCATTTTAAGGACATTTCTGCAATTGTTTCCCCTTTGTCCATTCCCCTGAGAATCCTGCCGACCGCTTTTCTGCGATCCGCTTCCGGCGGCATGCTTTCCCTGCAGCCGGCTGCAGGGCTTATGTTTTTTCCGTATTCTGCGGTTTCCAGATCTATCCGTTCCACCGCACCTATTTTTCCGTCCAGCAGGGTAACGGCCGCCATGGTAAGCGGAAGCCTGAATCTTCTTTTCCCGCAGCTGCCCGGATTCAGCCAGCATCTTCCTTCCGCCCATTCCTCACTGTATTTATGGGAATGGCCGAAAATCACAAGCTTCACATTCTCCCCTGTTTCCCGGATATCTTTTCTGTTATGGATCAAAAAAATGGGAACGCCCTCCAGTTCAAACCGCAGCAATTCCGGCAGTTGCCCGGCCCAGCCGCCGTCATTGTTCCCCCGTACCAGATAAAGGGGTTTTTGCCCCTTCAGCTTCTCATAAATGTCCGGCGTATCCACATCTCCCGCATGGATCACCGCATCACAGCCCTCAATCAAATCAACCGTCTCCTGCCTGAGCAGCCCATGAGTATCCGCTATCACCGCAACCCGCATTTCCTGCCACCTGCCTTCCCACCATCGATCCGGGGCAGTTTTCAAGCATGTACCAGCCCCCGGTATTCCCTGTGAAATTCATAGTTCTCATTTTCCGCTTTCTGCAGGCCGCCCCTGTCCATGAGGACCTGCTCCGCATAATTCTGACATCCTTCCGTCAATTCTTTTTTCATCATACCTCTTTCTGCATTTTGGAACAATAAGAATCACTTTATCTTAAAAAAAATATTAAACGCCTTCCCTTTTTCAAAACTGGCATGGTTAAAAAGTTGCAAAATGGCACTTTCTATCATGCCACTTTTATGTATAATAAAATACAAGCAATTGCAACAGGAGGTAACCGCATGACTGAAAACAGATATGAACTGAATAAAGAGCTCGCACAGATGCTCAAAGGCGGCGTTATCATGGATGTCACCACGCCGGAGCAGGCCAGGATCGCAGAAGCGGCAGGCGCCTGCGCCGTCATGGCCCTGGAGCGTATCCCCGCCGATATCCGGGCTGCCGGCGGCGTATCCCGTATGAGCGATCCCAAAATGATCCGCGGCATACAGGAGGCCGTATCCATCCCCGTCATGGCGAAATGCCGCATCGGCCATTTCGCGGAGGCGCAGATTCTGGAAGCCATAGAAATAGATTATATTGATGAAAGCGAAGTCCTCTCCCCGGCAGATGACGTCTATCATATTGATAAAACGGCGTTTCGCGTCCCTTTTGTCTGCGGCGCCAGGGATTTGGGAGAAGCGCTGCGCCGTATCAGCGAGGGCGCATCCATGATCCGCACCAAGGGAGAGCCCGGCACCGGCGATATCGTTCAGGCAGTGCGCCATATGCGTAAAATGAACAGTGAGATCGCCCGCATCGCCTCACTCAGGCCAGACGAACTGTTTGAAGCCGCAAAGGAGCTTCAGGTTCCCTTCACGCTGCTTCAGTATGTCCATGAAAACCGCAGGCTTCCGGTGGTGAATTTTGCAGCCGGCGGCATCGCCACCCCTGCCGACGCGGCCCTGATAATGCAGCTGGGCGCAGAAGGCGTTTTCGTGGGCTCCGGCATTTTCAAATCCGGCAATCCTGCCAAACGCGCGGCGGCCATCGTCAAAGCCGTCACCAATTACCAGGATGCGGCGCTTCTTGCCTCCCTTTCCGAGGATTTGGGCGAAGCCATGGTCGGCATCAACGAGTCTGAAATTCAGCTCCTGATGGCAGAAAGAGGAAAGTAAAGGAGCCTTATGCCATGAGAATAGGAATTCTTTCCGTACAGGGCGCTTTCCTGGAGCATGAGGCCATACTGAAAAGCCTGGGCGCCCAATGCTTTCAAATCAGGCAGAAAAAAGACCTGGCGGACGGACCGCCGGATGGCCTTGTGCTTCCCGGAGGCGAAAGCACTGTTATGCATAAGCTTCTTCTGGAGCTGGAGCTTTATGAACCGCTTAAGGAAATGCTGGAGAACGGCCTGCCCGTCCTCGCAACCTGCGCCGGGCTGATTCTTCTTGCCCGCAAAAAAGAGGATGGCGGCCCCGTCTGCTTTGGCACACTCCCCGTCACTGTCCGCAGAAATGCCTACGGAAGACAGCTGGGAAGCTTTCGTACCGAAGGGGACTTTAAAGGAATCGGCCCCGTCCCCATGACCTTTATCCGCGCCCCGCTCATCCTGCGCGCTTCGCCGGAAACGGAAATTCTGGCCGCCATACAAAGGCCGGAGGGTGAACAGATCGCCGCCGTACGCTTTGGCAGCCAGCTGGCCATGTCCTTTCACCCGGAGCTTACGGACAACCCTGCCGTCCATGCTTTTTTCCTGGATATGATAAAAAAGTACCAAAACCGTTAATTTGAGGAGGAGACAGTTATGAGAAATGAAAAAGTACAGAAGCTGGTAATGACAGGCGTATTTGCCGCCTTGTCCTATGTGGTATTCACCTTTCTGCAGATTAAAATCACCCTGCCCGGCGCAGATGCCACATCCATCCATCTTGGTAACGCGGTATGCGTCCTTGGCGCCCTGATTCTGGGCGGGCTTTACGGAGGCATCGGCGGCGCTCTGGGAATGACCATCGGCGATATTTTTGACCCGGTATATGTGGTATATGCGCCGAAAACCTTCCTGCTGAAGCTGTGCATCGGCCTGATAACCGGCCTTATCGCACATAAATGCGGCAAAATCACACATATCAGCGATAAAAAGAAAATCTTCCAGTGGACGCTGTTTGCCGCAATCGGCGGCCTCGCCTTTAATATGGTAGCAGATCCCCTGGTGGGCTATTTCTATAAGCTGCTG
This sequence comes from Eisenbergiella porci, assembly GCF_009696275.1. GTDB lineage: Bacteria > Bacillota > Clostridia > Lachnospirales > Lachnospiraceae > Eisenbergiella > Eisenbergiella porci. The sequence goes on along the minus strand of NZ_VUMI01000015.1, from coordinate 1,478 downwards.
ATCCTTGGAAAACCCGCGGCGGACATTACCCTGGCCTGGAACATCGCTTCCACCTCCATCAATGCCGTACTTTCCACAATCGTAGCTGTTGCCGTTTATATGGCCCTGCGCCCGGCGCTTCAGAAGGCTGGCCTTTTCTTCAAAATCGGGAAAACAGATGAAGCGAAATAATCTTCTGCAACTAAAAAATAATTTCTTAAAACAACGACATTCCGGTAGCCGGAGTGCCGTTGTTTTTGTTATAATAGACTGGTTCAGGCAATAATCCACCCGCCTGCGGATCAGTTGTAATGCCGCAGGCAGCTTACGGAAGATATCTCTCCTCCGCACTGCCTGCATTATAATAACAATATTTTCAGAAAAGGAAGTATGATTCCATGACAATTCAAAACATGACGGAGCAAGCACGAATCAGCTGCGGAATTCCGAAAAAAATAGCCATGATCAACGATATTGCAGGCTACGGCCGCTGCTCCACCACCGTCTCCCTGCCCATTATCAGCGCCATGGGAGTCCAGGTCTGCCCGGTTCCCACCTCAGTTTTTTCCAATCATACCGGCTTTCCGGTTCATTTTATGCACGACTGCACCCCTATCCTGCCGCAGTACCTGGAAAAATGGCAGGAGCTGGAGCTGACCTTTGACGGGATCTACTGCGGTTTTCTTGGCAGCGTGGAGCAAATCGGAATCGTCAGGGATTTTCTTGTTTCCCAGATAGAAATACAGGAGTCGAAAGCCTTGTCGGCCCGGCCCGCAGTAATTCTCGATCCCGTCATGGGTGATCACGGAAAAGCCTACCGCACCGTCACCCCTGAGCACTGCGCACAGATGAAGGAGCTTCTTTCCCTGGCGGATATCATCACCCCCAATATTACGGAGGCCTGCCTTCTGGCGGACATCCCTTACCGGGAATCCGGCTGGACGGCGGAAGAACTGACAGCGCTCGCGGACAGGCTGCATGCCATGGGACCGGATCGGATTGTGATTACCGGCATGCAGGAGCAGGAAGATTTCATTAATTTTATCTCCTGCAACAGCGGTTCAGCCACAGCTGATGAAAATGCCGCAAAGGCCGGCCGCCTTCACAGCTGCTGCCGGATGCACGCCGCAGGGGAATCCCGGCCGGGAACCGGGGACATTTTTGCTTCCATCATAGCTGCCGACGCTGTAAACGGCGTACCTTTCCCCGCTTCTGTGGAAAAGGCAGCCGCCTTTGTCCGCACCTGCACCAAGGCATCCTCTGAGCTGCATATTCCGCAGCCCCAGGGCGTCTGCTTTGAAAACTTTCTCTATCTGCTCACGCCGCCTGCCTGCCAAAACCTGCTGACGCCGCCTGCCCAACATGACGCCGCCCAGCTCTGAAAGGCGAAAATTTCTCGCACAAAAATTACTGATAAGCACTGAAGATTTAGCCGATGCATGATAAAATAAAAAAAAGTTTTTCGCAAAGGAGAAAATTTATCGTGACAAGGGCTGAAC
>NZ_VUMI01000149.1 GCF_009696275.1 Eisenbergiella porci | reverse complement strand
CTCTTTCTGATTTTGAGGTATTCAGTTTTTCAAAATTGAATAATCAAAATAAATTTTTTCGATTGAAAAAATTTTATTTGTTATCATCTTCAATGCCATATTTTTTCTTTTGCCGAATCACATAATTACTGATTTTTTCATCATATAGTGGATACTGGTAATCCAACTGGCATGCCACTTCTGACGAAACCTCCCGGAACAATGCCATACATTGTTCAAAGGATTCCCACATATGGGGATAGGAATCCATATTATAAGTGGACATAAGTCGTTCCCACAATTCCTCTGGGACATATTGCTTCATAAATTTATAGTTTTTTCCCAAACTGAAATGAAATCCCTGTTTGATACCAATCAGCCAGGAAATCATGCGAAGCAATTCTTTTCGTACTATATCATTCATATGGTCAATAGCAAAAAGAATTTCTTTGCGGCATAAGCCCTTTACTACATATGTTGTAGTATTCCAAAATTCATTACAGCAATCGTCAAACATTCTTTGAGTAGGCTTCTGCAAGTGGTAGTCTATATCCGTTGGTATTGGCGGCTTTACGATACGGTTGTCTTTATCCAACAGTAACTTTACCAGTTTATCCCATGTAAAATACTCGTCTATCAGTTCCAGCGGCAGCAAAGTTAAATCTATCTTAACATCATCAGTAAACAGCATTAAATATGAAAATCCCTTTTCTACAGCTGGAAATAATTCCATATCTTCCGGCTTTTGCAGAATCAACCTTTCACCAAATATATCTAGCCATTTATCATCACTTGTGAAGCTGTCCATATCCGTAACAAAAAAAGTAATATCAAAATCCTGAAAATCATCAGGCGGAATATTTGTATTTGTTCTAGATCCTTCCAAAGTAACCATGCGAATGCGTTTGTCTGTTTTTGCAAAATTCAAAACAATATCATAAACTTCCTTTTCTGATCTCATTTTTATCTCCTCCAATTATTGAAATAGGTGTGAAGCCATTTTAGGGCTTTCCCGCCTTGATTACCCTTTAGCAAAGACGGGCGGG
>NZ_VUMI01000148.1 GCF_009696275.1 Eisenbergiella porci | reverse complement strand
GGTGCGACACGTTGACGCACAAACATCACGCTATGAGGGTAATACTTCATAGACTTATGGCCATGTGATGCTAAAAGCGTCGGGCTTATCTCGGCAGGGATGAGCAACAACTGATAACCCGATAGGTAGAATGAAGGAGTAACGCCCTGAAATGCCTACTCTGATACTTCGACCGGCTTCGGCTGTAATGGCTGGAGTCTGGAGCTCGATAAAGTCGGCGGAAGTTTGTCGTAACAGCGTGGCAACACGGCTGACGAAAGTGCAGTAGAGGTACTGTATGCAGATGACACGCCGGGAGTCTATAAAATATCTATGGTGAGAATGTCTACGACGGACTGACGAAAACCGCGAATGTACGGGTCTAGATGTTTACCGTATAGAAATGTACGGACACTTAAATGTGGGTCAGTGCGGTAAAGTAAAAATCGAAAATATGAAATTCCGTATTGTGTTGCAGGCACAATCAAGCTGACAGGACTATAGCGGACACCTAAGGATATATGTACAGATAGGGTTATCGGAACGTGGAAAGGTACAGAGTTGCTCATAAGCAATCTGCGGACGAATCATATAAGCCGCTTAATCTGTGCTGAAAAGCGAAGCTCGAACCTATGACAGCCCAACGAAAAAGGCGGGCTTGAGGAATGGGCTTTAGTCGGTTAGAAACTATTGTTGTCATTCAATCGTATAAGGATTACGAGTAAGACAAAAAGGGACACTTTCCCGCGAAAGGAGAGTGATGCCTTATGACCAGAAAAAAGAAACAACTGCTATGTGAGGAAAATCTGCGACATAACGAGTATTACGGAATGCAAGATACCTTCGATAATCTATATGCTGCCAGTAAGAATGGTGAGGTGTTTACAGACCTCATGTCTATCGTCCTTCAAAGGGAAAACATTCTGCTGGCATACAGAAATATCAAGAAAAACACAGGAAGTAAAACGTGTGGAACAGATAAACTCACAATCAGGGACATTGGAAAGTGCTCCCCTGATGAAGTAGTTGAAAAAGTGAGATTTATTGTAAACGGAAGTGAGC
>NZ_VUMI01000147.1 GCF_009696275.1 Eisenbergiella porci | reverse complement strand
CTTAATTATATTATAATACCATACTATGCAACACGAAATGCAACACGAGTTATTCAGTTTTTAAACTTATTTATTTCGTATTTTTAGTATTATTCTGTTGATGATTGACAATGCGCTAATATTAGCGTATAATAAATTTATAAAAAGAAAGGAAATATTAACTATGAAAATTATCAGCAGCCAGAGATATATAGACTACAAGTTAGTAGAAGCAAAGATTGAAGAAATTAAAGACTATGATTATATTACTCTTCCTATTATTGATGCAGGAATGCAAGACCTTGATGGCAACGATTTATTTATCCTCACAGATGGACATCACAGGAAGGAAGCTGCAAACGAACTTGGTATTGAAATTAGATATGAGGAAGTGCCAAATGATCATAACTTAACGGGCGAAGAATTGTTAAATGAGTGTTACGGGGATAGTGACTGGTATTACATCGAAAACGGAAATCTTGTATGGTAAGGAGGGGAAGAATGAAAAGATATCCAGATTGTATACGAAATGATGGTCTGTGCGGTGCTTGCTCCATTAGTAGCCACGGAAAAGACTGTCACAACAACAATATAAACAAATTATTATATCAACGCTCTTTGTCAGGCATAACCCAGCAGGAACTGGCTGATAAATCTGGTGTAAATATTCGGCAAATTCAAAGATATGAAAATGATACTTCTGACATTGGAAACATGACTCTCAAAAATGCTCTTGCTCTTGCAAAAGCGCTTGAATGTGAGGTGAACGATTTTGTCTGATAAATGTATTGTATGTGGTAAACTGAAAGGAAGAAATAAATATTTCTGTTCCAAAGCATGTGAATCCAAATACCGGCAGCATCAACGCATTTGTCCCGTATGTGGGAAACCATTTAACGCTTCCCCTGCAAATGATAATGTTTGCTGCTCGTTGGAATGTTCTTCTATCCACCGAAAACAATTACATAAAGAGGGTAAATATGATTCTGCCATTGCAAAATGGCAGAGGGAAAAAGAAAAATTCCATACGGAACATTCAGGGGAGAAGCACATCAATGCAAAGCGTTGGAAAATCCAG
>NZ_VUMI01000146.1 GCF_009696275.1 Eisenbergiella porci | reverse complement strand
CGTACCGTTAGGATAAGAGTGCTATGACGAACGTAAAGTGAATCATCGTAAGAGTCGTTACAGGGAATAAGTGAAATAAGGCTGATACACTTACACCAAAAAGGTGCGGAGGTGGTCGCGGCGGCTTTCTCAACGCCGTAACAAATGGACACAGTCCTCCCGGCTCAAAGATGGCGTCTAAGGTACTCACAATTATTTATTATGCGGAACTTGGTAAGCCCTATGTGTTCCTTATTTAAGGTATTGAACCCGTAAGGGGGATAAATGACACAGAGGGTAAAGGAATTGGATAAAAAGCGAATGGCTCTGCTGTAATGGCGGAGCATAGGGGTTCAAAATTTGCCCCGACCTGAAAGGGTGCAGACTTATCCTACGGTATTTCATGACAAAGAATGGAGGTAAACCTATGAACGGTAATAATTCAACGACGGAAACAACAGTTTCTGAGAGATTATCGGACAGCAGACTGCTTGCCATGCAATGGAAAACCATTGACTGGAAGAAAGCAGAACAAGAAGTTAATAGGCTGCAAGTCAGGATTGTCAAGGCAACTCAAGAAAAGAAATGGAACGCAGTGAAACGGCTTCAATATCTGTTGACACACTCGTTCTATGCAAAAGCACTCGCCGTAAGGCGTGTGACCACGAACAAAGGAAAGAAAACCGCAGGTGTGGACGGAGCAATCTGGTCTACTCCTGCTATGAAGATGAGGGCTGTCCTATCTCTGACAGACAAAGGCTACAAAGCAAAACCGTTAAGACGTGTCTATATCGAAAAGAAAGATAAGAAAAAGAAACGTCCGCTTGGGATTCCAACCATGTATGACAGAGCAATGCAGGCGTTATATGCTCTGGCATTAGAGCCAGTGGCAGAAACAACCGCCGACACGAAATCATTCGGTTTCCGAAAAGGGCGTTGCTGTCAGGACGCTTGCGAATATATCTTTACGGCACTGTCACGCAAAGTATCGCCCGAATGGGTTTTAGAGGGCGATATTAAAGGCTGTTTTGATAATATCAGCCACGACTGGTTAATGGAAAATATTCCTATGGACAAATCCGTACTGAAACAATTCCTGAAAGCAGGATTCGTTTT
>NZ_VUMI01000145.1 GCF_009696275.1 Eisenbergiella porci | reverse complement strand
CATATATGCTGGACTGGCGGGGATCTGACGTTTCACACAGCCATTGCGTGAATTCCGGGAAATACTGGCGGATTATTTTACAGAATGCTGCAAAATCTCTTTCATACAATTTTCTGTTTCTTCGTTGGCTGTATTCCCCGGAGGGAATCCGCAGCAACAGGGCACAGACATCCGGCGGTATGGCCGGCCCGGAAGGCTTGTGCTGGGAATATGGTGAGGATGGCCCTGTTTTAACAGATTTCGGGAAAAAAGCATTAATGGGAGAGGATGCGGAGGTTCCCGGGGAATGGGGAAGCGGGACCTGATCGGAAGGCATATCCACCCTGAATTACAGCACCGTTGCTTCCTGTGAACTGGATGATAAGGGTTATCCATATGCCTATCTTTTATGGGATTCCGTAAGGAATATGGATATTTCCCCGCTGGAACAGGACTGGAGAGATAAAATGGGAGCGGACAGCGCCATGGAGTACCTGAAGAAAAACAACAAGCTTCTGGTATCCCCCGGCACCGGCTACATGGCTTCTCAGGAAAATTCCGAAATATCCGCAATCAGGCGTCAGTGCCGCAAGGTTATCCAGGAGTATTCCTGGAATATGGTATTCGCTGACGATGAACAGGAATTCAACCGCCTGTACGATCAGATGTACAAGGAAGTGATGGAGCTTGGTTATGAAACCATGCTGGAGGTTGACCTGCAGAATGCAAAGGCCAAGGAGGCCGCCAGGTGGGAGGCTGTGGAGAGGTTTGAGGAAAATAACAGGGAATAACAGGGGGCTGTCACAAGATAACTGTACTGTTTTATTCTGCTGGAATCATTTTTAATACAAAAGGCACATGAATTTTTTTAAGAAAATTTCATGTGCCTTTTATTTTATATGACATTTACATAAGCATTGAGGACCAAATTAAGACCGTTTACGGCCAAATCCACAACAGGAAAGAGAAAAATGGTAAAATACAAAAAAAGTTGTAACTGTTTAGGAGGCCTATTATTCAAATATTAATTCAGGTCTTCCCATAAATGCATTTTTTATAGCTTCAACCGCATTTTTTCCATGTTTCTTGGCAGTGCCAATATAGGACATTACGGTTAAGT
>NZ_VUMI01000144.1 GCF_009696275.1 Eisenbergiella porci | reverse complement strand
GGTGTTAGTCCGTAAATGTGTTGGTAAGGTTATATAGTCAATATCCCAGCCGTTCTTATATCCTTATTATTGTGGTAATAGCTTGTGCCGGTTACTGCCAATACGGTTTCCGTCAACCGCCCGATTATGGACTCTGCATTTCGATAGGTGGCGGCAAACAGAGCATTGTACCTATTGATATATTTACTTGCCACTCCCCGGTAAAATTCATAACGTTTCTTGATGAAACTATGGAAACCATTTACCGTATTCAGATTGAAAAAGTGGGCATCATCGCATTCCTGGTTCATGCAGTCCCTCACCGTGCAGTCTGCGATTCCGGTAAGCGCATGGTAACTCCTTAACCCGTCACAAAGCGCAAGCGTTCCATCTGCAATGTGGCCTTCAAAGATACTTCCCAGTTCCCTTGCGCTGGGCTTAGCCCTGTTGACCGTGGCTGCAAAGGCATCCCCTTTGCGCTGGATCCCCGTGCAGATACAAAGGTATTCACTGGAAATGCCTCTTTTTAAAGCTTTTGCACCATGTTTGCGTGGCTTACGCCCTATCCCGGTATCCAGCTTCTTGCCTTTATAGCAGTCAAGGACAAAGGTTTCATCAAATTCGGACACATCCCCCAGGCAGATATCCGCCACTACGGGCAGTTCCAGCAGAGCCATAAGGATTTTATGGCGCATGTCAAAGGCTGCCTGATGGTATAGGCCAAGGCGTTTTGCAGAAAAATCAATGGAATTGCCGTGAAGTGTATCCGCAATCATCTCTTTCCAGACAGAAACCGTGAAGTGGGAGTTTGCCATTATGGAATTTGTAGTAGTAACAAAAGTGCGCCCACAGTTTTTGCAGAAAAAGCGCTGCTTTTTACATTTAAAACCATATCGAATGACAGCCTGAGCTGCACAGTGTGGGCAGGCAGGTTTGGGTGCAGGTTCTTTCTCCTGCAGCATAACAGTGACAGTATCCAGCAGCGAGGAAATTTCATCTTCCGAAAGCTTGCTGATATGGCTCATAAGTAATTCCTGATTGGTCATGGTATCATCCTCCTAAATATAAGGATATAATACCAGATCACAAGGGTGATAAAACGGACTTATATAGGTTACCAACACATTTGCGGACTAACACC
>NZ_VUMI01000143.1 GCF_009696275.1 Eisenbergiella porci | reverse complement strand
CCGAAAACAATTACATAAAGAGGGTAAATATGATTCTGCCATTGCAAAATGGCAGAGGGAAAAAGAAAAATTCCATACGGAACATTCAGGGGAGAAGCACATCAATGCAAAGCGTTGGAAAATCCAGACTCCCAACGGAGAAATATATGACTGTCAAAATCTTATGTTCTTCATAAAGCAAAATCCTGATTTATTTGACGGAACACCAAAACAGGCATTTGACGGTTTCTCTAAAATTAAAGCCAGTATACAAGGAAAAAGAAAAAATCCTTGTTATACTTGGAAAGGATGGCGTCTTATATCACGGGAATAAGAGTGGGATTTTCCCCCCCCGTGAATAACATTTGAGGGAGACTTTTATTAAGCCTCCCTCATTTTTGGGGACTCCTGCGCTACTCCAGAATCCGTACCCTGTGCAGAACAGTCTGCATTCCGTTCTGAGCCAGCATCTGCCCAAAATTGGATGCCTCCTCCCAGGTATAAGACAATCCCGCGATATTGGCCCACAGGCTGCCATCCGGCTCCTGAGATACACCATCGAACCGGGTAAGGTTCCAACGCTCGACCACTGAGCAGAGCTTGTCTACGTAATCCAAGGATGATGCATAATTGCCAGCTTTGATTATCTCAAAGGCCCTCCGGTAATCTCTGCAGCCAACAATCCCGGCATACCGCAGGTCACTTCCCGCCCTTGCCCCGGCCAAATAAGCGGAATGGTCGGCCAGGTATTCCGCCACCGTTGGGTAAGCCCGGAAGGCCGCTGTCACGGTATAATAACTGCCGTCTGCCCGTTGCTCCGCGGTATCCTTAATATAGATCCGGCCGTCCCAGGCCGACGCCCAAGTATTGCCTGACAGCTCCGCTTTCATGCCGCCCAGGTTGAGCGCCTGCAGAGCCAGCTCCGACTTGCCATAACCAGACTCCAAGATAGACTGCGCTGCAGTTACGCTTGCCAGGATGCCGGATGTCTGCATGTCTGCCGCCGCCATCTGGCCAATGTACTCCACAAATTCCTCCCGGCTCATTGCCGCCAGCCTCGCCGCGTCTGCCGTGGTCTCCGTAGCTTGTCCGGTTATCCCAGCTACAATAGCCGCAGCCATACGGTCAGCGTTGTATATCGCCACATCGTCCGGATCATCCACAAAACAGCACTCAATCAGCAGTGCCGGCGCTTTGGTATGCTTGAGCACGTATAGTCCCGGCCGCTCCTTAATGCCGCGATTGCGATACCCCAGCG
>NZ_VUMI01000141.1 GCF_009696275.1 Eisenbergiella porci | reverse complement strand
TTCAGCCCTTGTCACGATAAATTTTCTCCTTTGCGAAAAACTTTTTTTTATTTTATCATGCATCGGCTAAATCTTCAGTGCTTATCAGTAATTTTTGTGCGAGAAATTTTCGCCTTTCAGAGCTGTTATTCCTGCTCGTACGCCTGGTGCTTGTCCGTGAAATGGCAAAGGAGGGATAACATGAAAGGATTAAGGTATCAGCTTAAAAATATCCGGCGGGACAAAATGTGTATTCTTTCCTTTTTGCTGCCTGTCATTGTTGGATTTGCTATCAGTCTGCTTTCTGGGGTGAGTCTTTCATCTTTGGGCGAAACAGCATTTTGCATTATGGAAAATGACCTCACGAATGACACGATAGAATGGTTGCAGACAAACGGCAGCGTTACAGTATTCCCCGATATGGTATCTTTGAAAAATGCTGTCAATGACCCTGCGACACAAGCGATTGGCGTACTGCAAGACAGGAATGGAATTAAAACGCTGCTGTCAGGCGACGAGCTGCAAGTAAATACAGTGATTAGCAACACACTCCCTCAGCTTTACGCGGAAAGGGAAAACATGGCTTTATCTCAAACAACTATTATCCCTGCTGAGGACAACAACGATGGTCTTAAATCCCTGTTAATAGTAATTACAATGGTTACGGCTATGTTCATGGGCTGCACCTTTAACGCCATGAGCATAATCAGTGAAAAGGAGGACGGCATTGCCTTTATTAACGAAGTTTTGCCTATGGCAAAATGGGAGTATATGTTTCAAAAAATCACGTTAGGATTTTTTTGCGGTATTTTATCTGCGACTATAACAGCGCTCGTCTGTATGAAAATTACTGTCAGCGGGATTCTGCCGCTGCTGTTAATGATTGTCTTGTCAGCGTTTATTGCCGCGTTAGCCGGGTTGTTTATAGGACACTTTTCAAATGGCCTTATGGCGGGCATTGTATATATCAAGATTGTAATGATTTTGTTCCTTGCTCCGCCTGTTTTATTTTATCTGGCTGTCCCCTTGGGCAGTATTACACATGCCTTATCGTATCTGCTGCCGTCCAGCGCAACCTTTTATGGATTAATGGACTTACTGACTGGGAAAATGCAGGATGTATGGATAAACATAACAGTTTTGTCAGCACATTGCCTTGTATGGCTTTTGTTATTCTTCGTTACAGCGCATGGCAAACGAAAAAAGGTACTGACGCAATAACACGTAAAACCGTTGCCTGCCATTAGATTTGTAACGGCGCGATGTAAATGCGGCGGCTTTAAAATAACAATCAAAGCCACTGTTTATCTTTTAAAAGAAATCGCATGGAACTTTCCTGTATATGTCGCGCGGCATGGGACAGCTCTGAAAGGCGAAAATTTCTCGCACAAAAATTACTGATAAGCACTGAAGATTTAGCCGATGCATGATAAAATAAAAAAAAGTTTTTCGCAAAGGAGAAAATTTATCGTGACAAGGGCTGAA
>NZ_VUMI01000140.1 GCF_009696275.1 Eisenbergiella porci | reverse complement strand
CAATAAAAAGAGCATTGACCTCCCTTTTATGGTATAATGTCACTCGCCAAAACAACCTTATACGAAAGGAGCCAATGCTCATGGACATTATACTTTATTTACTTACCTTCGTTCAATACCAACAGCGGATTATCCGCTATCTTTTTTCGTTTATCTGCAGATTCATTCCTCTCCGGCAGTGGGCTTTTGATGATTCCCACTCCCCAAAGTATCAGAAATTCAAAACTGACGAACTTCCTCTCATCACAGATTTCCGTCAGGACTGGACTTATAAGGAACTGATCCCTTACTTTGAGAAACGCTATGGTAAGAAAATCCGCCCCATCAGCCGCAGATCTGAGTGTGACATCCCAGAAGAATGTTGTTGTCCTCGCTGTGGTGCCCCGAAACCCTTTCTGTACAAAAACAATGGCTCTAAAGGGCAGGTACTCTGCAAGGTCTGTAATGCCAGATTTTCTCCAGAAGAAAGCCGTTTTTCCTCAGTGAAGCTCCGATGTCCGCACTGTGGAAATACCCTCGTTCCCAAAAAGAATCGGAAACACTTTGTCATACATAAATGCGTGAATCCCAAGTGCCCTTACTATCTTCATAATCTTCGTAAAGTTGATAAAAAGGATCTAAATGAGGACTATGGCAAGAATAAGTACAAACTCCACTACATCTACCGAGAATTCACGATAGATTTTTTTCGCATGGATTTAAACGCCCTGCCAAAGAACGCCTCTTCCCTGAAGTTCAGCAAATTTGATTCCAACACAATGGCACTGTGCCTGACTCTCCATATAAATCTTGGGTTATCTCTCAGGAAAACTTCCCAGGCCTTAAAGGATTTGTACAATATCTCCATTTCACACCAGCAGATAGCTAATTACTGCAAAACTGCAGCCATCTGCGTCAAACCTTTTGTCGATAACTACGATTACAGCTCCGGCAATGTCTTCACTGCTGATGAAACCTATATCAAAATCCGTGGTATCAAGGCTTACATCTGGTTCATCATGGATGCTGCCAAACGCTCCATTATCGGCTATCAGGTATCTGACAACCGGGGAGTTGGCCCCTGTATCCTAGCCATGAGAATGGCTTTCCGTCACTTAACGGAGCTTCCAAAGGACTTCCGTTTTATTGCTGACGGCTATAGTGCCTACCCTCTCGCAGCCCAGCAGTTTTTCCATGAATTTGGTGAAAAATTCAAGTTTGAGATTACTCAGGTAATTGGGCTTACCAACGACGACGAAGTATCAAAAGAATTCCGTCCGTTCAAACAGATGATTGAACGGTTGAATCGTACATACAAGGCTTCTTACAGGCCTACGAACGGTTTTGATAACATCAACGGTGCCAACTATGACCTTGCTCTCTGGGTTGCCTATTATAACTTTCTCCGGCCACATAAACATACCGGATATAAAGTATTGAATGAGGTTGAGATGCTGAAAGGTGCCGACAACATGCCGGGCAAGTGGCAGCTCCTTATCTTTCTCGGACAACAAACGATCCTGAACCTTCAAAATCAGGCA
>NZ_VUMI01000014.1 GCF_009696275.1 Eisenbergiella porci | reverse complement strand
AACTCCTCCTCCCGTGCTTTGTAGTGTAGCTTCTCACAAACTATTTTACAACACAGCGTAGAGAGTTGGAACACTTTCATTACTATTTGTGCCGCCAGCCGAAGGCGGCGGAATGGGGATTTATATGGAAAACAATACAATCACCCCTCAATTCTCACTGAAGACACTTCTATACAAATTACCCCCAAAATTATTTCTCATTGCCAATACCATTCTGTGGTTTGCCGCAGGCCTAATCATAACCCCGCTGCTGCAAAACCTGCTCCCTGTCACCCCTGCCGCCGCAGCCGCCTTCCTCGCCCTCACCGCAGGCTATGCCGGAGCGGTTGTTATTTTAATAAGAAGAAACTGATCGGGAATGGAAGGGCGCCTCAGGCCCAGTCCTATCCTCCCTGTCCCCAGCGGGGCGTCGTCCGGCTGGCTGTTTTGAGGGGGATGCTGTGGGGGTGTTTCCTGCTCCAGCCTCAAAAACGGGGTGTTTCTAACTGTCCCGGAATACCAGAATCCTGCCAACGCGGCTGAACTTCTCACACCAGCGGCTCTGCCGCTGGTGTTCGGCGGACAAGCCGCTAAGGACGGCATAATTCCGGTATCCCGCAACAGTAAGAAACATCCACCGTTTTTTCCAATGGAGCAGGAAATACCCCCACAGCATCCCCCTCAAAACAGCCAGCCGGACGACGCCCCACCGTGGACAGGGAGAATGGGACTGGACCTGAGGCTCTTTACCCGGCAGATTTTTTTATAAACGGACCATAAAAAAGTGTTCTAATTTACTGCCCGGGAAACAATATACTAAAGTGAGTAAACCTCAACTGTCCAACATCAATCTTTCCCTTCTTTACTCTCTTTTCTTTCTACCTTCCTTTTTACAATAATGTAGAGGCAGCCTTGAGAGCGGCGGGGGATGGGGGGCGGAAGGGGCGGGGGTTTTCGGGTTTCCTTTTCAGGCTATGGAGATGAGACTTAAAATTCTGGAAGGAACTGACAGAATTTTTGCCCAAGGCTCATCGCAATGCCCAGCCTGACAGGAACCCGAAAACCCCCGCCCCTTCCGCCCCCCCCCATCCCCCGCCGCTCTCAAGGCGTACCACTCCCTACATTCCATATTGTAAAAATCCCCCCCGCATGGTACAGTAATTGCAGTAATAATTTTTGTGGAAAACAGGAACCCTAAGGGCAGGAAGAATGTGTTATGCGCCCGCAGTTTTGGTCAGGGGTCGGAAAGGTCAGATAACGCAATGAAGCTGTGTGCATCCTGTATGCGCTGTCTTGTGGACAGGCAGGAAGAGAGAGTCAGGGGAATGGGGACTGAGGAGGACAGGGATGCCTTTATAAAGCAGGTCGCCCGGATTATCGGGGAAAGCAGCCCGCAGGACTCGGCACCTGTTCTGGTGGAGAGGATTAATGAAGTTTACCGCGGTATTTTCGGCCCGGTAACGGATTATGATAAGATTAAAAAGGAATTTAATGAGCTTATGTTATCGGTGGAGCCTGATATCCGGGCGGCGATGGCGGCGGGGGAGGATCCGCTGCATACGGCGTTTGTCTATGCGCGGGTTGCCAATTATATTGATTTCGGCATGGCCTCCAGCGTGGACAAGGAGACGCTTTTTCAGCTTCTGAATGAGGCGGCGCAGGATCGTATGGATGAGCAGGTATATGCCCGGCTGCTGGACGATTTGGAAAAGGCAGATAAAATGGTTTACATAACTGATAACTGCGGCGAGATCGTTTGCGATAAGCTGGTCGTTGAAGAAATGCAGAAGCGTTTTCCCGGATTGGATCTGACCGTTCTGGTGCGGGGGGAGAATACCCTGAATGATGCAACTATGGAGGACGCTGTCCAGGTGGGGCTGTGCGAGGTGGCTAAGGTAACGGGCAACGGCTGCGGCGTGGCAGGGACGCCTCTTGCCTATGTGGATGAACAGACGAGGCGGCTTCTGGACGAGGCGGATGTGATCCTGGCAAAGGGACAGGGTAATTTTGAAACCATGCATGGCTGCGGCCTGAATGTCTATTATTCCTTCCTCTGTAAATGCGACTGGTTCCAGCAAAGGTTCGGAATGGAAAAAAACAAGGGCATGTTTGTCCGGGAAAGGAGTCAATAATCCATGGCATTTGCACATCTTCACGTCCATACGGAATACAGCCTTCTGGACGGGTCGAATAAGATAAAAGAGTATGTAAAACGGGTAAAAGAACTGGGCATGGACAGCGCGGCCATCACCGACCATGGAGTGATGTATGGCGTAATTGATTTCTACCGGGCTGCGAAGGAAGCGGGAATCAAGCCCATCCTGGGCTGTGAGGTCTATGTGGCGCCCAATTCCCGTTTTGATAAGGAGCTGACCGGCGGGGACGACCGGTATTACCATCTGGTGCTGCTGGCGGAAAACAATACCGGCTATGCCAATCTGATGAAAATTGTGAGCAAGGGCTTTACGGAGGGCTATTACTATAAGCCCCGTGTGGATATGGAGATTCTGAACCGTTACCATGAGGGCATTATCGCCCTGTCCGCCTGTCTTGCAGGAGAAGTGGCCAGGAATATCCAGAAGGGCCTCATAGACGAAGCCAAAAAGTCGGCGCTTAAGTACCAGGAATGCTTTGGCAAGGGGAATTTTTTCCTGGAGCTGCAGGATCACGGTATCCCGGCGCAGCATACGGTGAATACGGCGCTGCTTTCCATAAGCAAGGATCTTGATATCCCTCTGGTAGCCACCAACGACGTGCATTATACCTATAGAGAGGACGAGAAGCCTCATGATATCCTGCTGTGTATCCAGACCGGGAAGAAGCTGGCGGACGAGGACCGTATGCGCTACGAGGGCGGCCAGTATTATGTAAAGAGCGAGGAAGAAATGAAGGGGCTGTTCCCCTACGCCTGGGAGGCGGTGGAGAATACCCAGTCCATAGCGGACCGCTGTAATGTGGAAATCGAATTCGGCGTGACAAAGCTGCCTCATTTTGAGGTGCCCGAAGGCTATGATTCCTGGGGCTATCTGAATAAGCTGTGCGACGACGGGCTTAAAGAACGTTACCCTGAGGATGACGGTACGCTCAGGGAACGGCTGGATTATGAGCTTGGCATTATCAAACGCATGGGCTATGTGGATTATTTCCTCATCGTCTGGGATTTTATTAATTATGCCAAAAGCAACGATATCATGGTAGGCCCCGGAAGAGGCTCGGCGGCTGGCAGCATTGTGTCCTACTGCCTGAAAATAACGAATATTGATCCTATTAAATATAATCTGCTTTTTGAACGTTTCCTCAATCCGGAGCGTGTGTCCATGCCGGATATTGATATTGACTTCTGCTTCGAAAGAAGGCAGGAGGTCATCGACTACGTGGGAAGAAAATACGGCTCTGAAAAGGTAGTGCAGATCGTCACCTTCGGTACCATGGCGGCCAAGGGTGTTATCCGGGATGTGGGCCGGGTAATGGATCTTCCCTATTCCTATGTGGACGGTATCGCAAAAATGATACCCAATGAGCTGAACGTGACCATTGACAGGGCGCTGCAGGCCAATCCGGAGCTGAGAAAGCTCTATGAATCCGATGAGCAGGTAAAGGTCCTTATTGATATGAGCAAGCGCCTGGAGGGTCTTCCCAGACATACCTCCATGCATGCTGCCGGCGTGGTTATCTGTCCGGAGAGCGCGGACGAATTTGTGCCGCTTTCCCGCGGTTCCGACGGCTGCATTACCACCCAGTTCACCATGACGACGCTGGAGGAGCTGGGCCTTCTGAAAATGGACTTCCTGGGGCTGCGTACCCTTACGGTAATCCAGAACGCGGTGCGCCTGGTGGAAAAGGACACCGGTGTGAAGCTGGATATGGACAATGTGGATTTTAACGACAAAGCTGTCCTGGATTCCATCGGAACAGGCAGGACGGACGGCGTGTTCCAGGTGGAAAGCGGCGGGATGAAAAACTTCATGAAGGAGCTCAAGCCCCAGAACCTGGAGGATATCATCGCAGGAATTTCCCTGTACCGGCCGGGCCCCATGGACTTTATCCCGCGCTATATTAAGGGCAAGAACAATGCGGCCAGCATCACCTATCTCTGCCCGCAGCTGAAGCCGATTCTGGAGCCGACCTACGGCTGTATTGTGTACCAGGAGCAGGTAATGCAGATCGTGCGTGATCTGGGCGGTTATACCATGGGACGAAGCGACCTGGTGCGCCGTGCCATGAGCAAGAAAAAACAGTCGGTTATGGAGAAGGAACGTTCGAACTTTATTTACGGCAACGAGGAAGAAGGCGTTCCGGGCTGTGTGAGCAACGGGATTTCCGCGGAAGTTGCGGGGACGATTTATGAAGAAATGATGGATTTTGCCAAATATGCCTTCAACAAGTCCCATGCGGCCTGCTACGCGGTGGTTTCCTACCAGACCGCTTATCTGAAGTATTACTATCCCGTGGAATTCATGGCGGCGCTGCTTACGTCCGTCATTGATAACCCGGGCAAGGTTTCCGAATATATCCTCACCTGCCGATCCATGGGCATTAAAATCCTCCCTCCGGATATCAATGAAGGAGAGGCCGGTTTTTCCGTGTCCGGCGGTTCCATCAGGTATGCGTTGACCGCAATTAAGGGCGTGGGAAGGCCTGTGATCGATCAGGTTACCGCGGAACGTGAGGCAAGAGGCCCGTTTTTGAGCATTCAGGATTTCGTGACCCGCATGGCTAACTCCGAAGTCAACAAACGGACGGTGGAAAATTTTATCAAATCAGGCACCTTCGACGGGCTTGGCGGCACAAGAAAACAGTTTATGAGCGTTTTTGTGCAGATGATGGATGCCCAGCAGCATAATAAAAAGAATAACCTGGCGGGCCAGATGAGCCTTTTTGATCTGGTGGATGAGGAAGACAAGGGCGAATTTGAAATCCGCCTGCCCGACGTGGGGGAATATTCCAAGGAGCTGCTCCTGGGCTTTGAGAAGGAGGTCCTTGGCATTTATGTCAGCGGACATCCCCTGGAGGAATATGAGCAGACCTGGAGGAAGCACATTACAAGAACAACGGCGGATTTCCTGCTGGATGAGGAAACCGGGGAAATGAATGTGCGCGATCAGGAACGGGTGACCATAGGCGGCATGATTTCCGATAAAAAAATCAAGTATACCAGGAACGATAAGGTGATGGCATTCCTGACCCTAGAAGATCTGGTGGGCACTGTGGAGGTTGTTGTTTTTCCCAAGGTTTATGAGCAGGAAAGCGCCAAACTGACGGAGGACAGCAAGGTGTTCATCAAAGGCCGCGCCTCCGCGGAGGAGGATCGGGACGGCAAGCTGATCTGTGAATCCATCCAGGCCTTTGACGATATCAGGAAGACACTGTGGATTAAATTCCCCACAAAGGAAGCATATGAGAAGACGGAAAAAGCGCTGCTGGAGCTTCTTGCCCAGTCCGACGGAAATGACGGCGTCGTTATCTATGTGGAAAATCCCAAGGCCAAAAAGGCGCTGCCGCCCAACAGGAATGTGAAGGCGGATAAGGAGCTGGTGTCCAGATTATCGGAGCTGTACGGGGAAAGCAATATCAGGGTGGTTTAAAATCAGGTTACAGTTCCGACAGGTCTGCGCATTTACTGCCCTGACCGTAAGAAAGAGATTCAGAAATGCCAAAATCCATCGTCAGGGACGATTCAGGATGGATTCCGGCAGTAACTGTGAAGGGACGGGACAGTTAAAAATGTGCAGCGCCGGAAGCACGGAATCCGAGAAAAGGATTGAAAACAAACCGTGTATAGATTAAAATAAAAACAAGATCAGTTAAGAAAAGACGCCAAAAAGAGGTGCTGCAAAATGGGACACCATTTCACGATGACCGCACAGGGCGGCAGACTGGAGGATAATTCATGGCAAAGGCTATTAAAACTATTGGAATATTGACAAGCGGCGGCGATGCGCCGGGAATGAACGCGGCAATCCGCGCCGTTGTCAGGAAGGCGATCAGCAACGGAGTTAAGGTAAAGGGAATCAAGAGAGGCTATCAGGGCCTTTTAAATGAAGAAATCGTGGATATGCAGGCCCGCAGCGTTTCCGATATCATTCAGAGAGGCGGAACCGTGCTGGGCACAGCCCGCTGCCAGGAATTTAAGACGGAGGCCGGACAGAAGAAGGGTGCGGAAATCTGCCATAAGCATGGCATCGACGGTCTGGTGGTTATCGGCGGGGACGGCTCCTATCAGGGAGCGCAGGCTCTCTCGCGTCACGGCATCAACACCATAGGCCTTCCCGGCACCATTGATTTGGATATTGCCTGTACGGATTATACGATCGGGTTTGACACGGCGGTGAATACGGCCATGCAGGCAATCGATAAGGTAAGGGACACCTCATCCTCCCATGAACGCTGCAGCATTATTGAGGTAATGGGCAGGAATGCCGGTTATATTGCCCTCTGGTGCGGTGTTGCCAACGGCGCGGAGGATATCCTTCTTCCTGAAAAATACGATTATAATGAGCAGAACATCATCAACAACATCATCAACAACAGAAAACGGGGCAAAACCCATCATCTGATTATCAATGCGGAGGGTATCGGACATTCCACCTCCATGGCAAGAAGAATCGAAGCAGCCACAGGTGTGGAAACCAGGGCGACGATCCTGGGCTACATGCAGCGAGGCGGAAGCCCTACCTGTAAGGATCGCTATTATGCCTCCATTATGGGCTGCCTTGCGGCGGATATCCTCTGCGAGGGTAAAACTAACCGGGTTATCGGTTACCGCCACGGCGAATTCCAGGATTTTGACATCGAGGATGCGCTGGCAATGCAGAAGGATATTCCGGAATACGAATACAGAATCAGCAAGCTGCTTGCAATTTAAGAATGCTGAATCAGAAAGGAAATAAAGGCGTCCGGTGTGAACCGGCGCCTTCCTGTTTATTCCCGCGGCCTGTTTACGGGGACTTAACAGAAGGTAACTGTGCGGGACTTAAACAGTTACGATGGAAGATTAATTATGCTGACTAAGAAAAAACAGAAAATGCCGTATACCAGAATGCTTGCCCTGGGCTTTGCCCTCATTATACTGATGGGAGCGCTTCTTTTATGCCTCCCGGTTTCCACCCGCAGCAGGGAATGGATGCCCTTTCTGGACGCCCTGTTTACGGCTACCTCGGCCACCTGCGTGACCGGTCTGGTGGTGGCGGATACCTATCAGAACTGGAGCCTGTTCGGACAGCTGGTCATTTTGACCCTGATACAGATCGGAGGCCTGGGCTTCATCACTATCGGCAGCTATATCGCGGTCCTTTTGAAAAAGAAAATCGGGCTGAAGGAAAGGGAGGCCATCCATGAAAGCGTGAGCACCATTGAACTGGCCGGCGTGGTAAAGCTGGTCCGCAAGATTGTGATGGGCACCTTTGCCTTTGAGCTGACAGGCGCCCTGCTGCTATCCATCCGCTTTGTGCCGCAGTATGGGTTCTGGAGAGGCTGTTATATGGGGATTTTCCATGCGATTTCAGCTTTCTGCAACGCCGGCTTTGACCTGATGGGCAGAAATGAGGCTTACAGCTCGCTGGTGGCGTATGAAGGGGATATCCTGGTGAATCTGACCATTATGGCCTTGATTATAATCGGCGGGGCAGGCTTCCTTGTCTGGGATGATATCCACAGAAACAGACTGAATTTCAAAAAATATCTTCTGCACACCAAGATCGTACTGATTACCACAGGGATCCTGATTTTCGGCGGAGCCCTGCTTTTTTACCTGATGGAAAAGGACAATGTGCTGGCCGGAATGAATGTCAGGGAGAGGATTTTGGGCTCCCTGTTCAGCTCGGTAACGCCCAGGACTGCGGGCTTTAACAGTGTGGACACCGCCGCGCTGAAGGATTCCAGCAAATTTTTAACGATGGTTCTTATGTTTATCGGCGGCAGCCCCGGTTCTACGGCGGGCGGCGTGAAAGTGACCACTGCGGTCGTCATGGTTCTTTCCACCATAGCCATGGTGCGGGGGACCCATGGAGTCAATATTCTGGACAGACGTCTGGAGGAGAGCGCGGTAAAGAGAGCCAGCGCCATTGTTACCATCGACCTGGGACTGGCCGTGGCAGCGGCCCTCATTATCATGTCGGCGCAGCCGCTGAAGCTTTCGGACGCGCTGTTTGAGGTGTTTTCCGCCATTGGGACGGTGGGAATGACAACGGGAATTACCAGGGAACTGGTGCCGTTGTCCCGTATCGTCATCATTTTGCTCATGTACTGCGGCAGGCTGGGAAGCCTGACCTTTACCCTTGTTTTTGCCAGAAGCAAGCCGGAGCCTCCGGTGAAGCAGCCGGTGGAAAAAATTGTGGTGGGATAATTCTAAGGAGGATAAATAATTACTATGAAATCTATGCTTGTTATCGGTTTGGGGCGTTTTGGGCAGCATCTTGCCTCCAACCTTCTCGACCTGGGAAATGATGTCATGATAATTGACAGTGATGAAAGGAAGCTGGAAGGCCTTGTTCCCTACGCTACCAGCTCCAAAATCGGGGACTGCACGAATCCTGAAGTGCTGCGCAGCCTTGGAATCGGCAATTTTGACGTGATTTTTATCTGTATCGGCACGAACTTCCAGAGCAGCCTGGAAATTACCAGCCTGGTAAAGGAAATGGGCGGAAAGCATGTGGTGAGCAAGGCGACCAGGGATATTCAGGCCAAATTCCTGCTGCGCAACGGCGCGGACGAGGTTATTTATCCGGAAAAGGATATTGCCGAGCGCTGTGCGGCCAGGTTCAGCATGGATAATGTGTTTGATTATATTGAAATCTCTTCCAAATACGGTATTTATGAAATCAGCCCGTTGAAGGAATGGGTGGGCAAATCCATCCGGGAATCTAACATTGCGGCGCGCTACCGCGTTACGATCATCGGGATTAAGAAGGAAGGCTGCGAATCCCACATCATGCCCTCTGCGGATGATTTCATAGAGGATGGGGAGCATCTGATTGTGCTTGCTTCCCACGAGACTGCCAGAAAGCTGTTAAAGCAGCTGTAGGCCGCAGAAAGGCAGGAACAGTTAATGATTACATCGGCATCCAACACCCGTGTTAAAAAAGTGGCCGCGCTGAACCAGAAGGCAAAGGAGCGCAGGCAGGAGGGCAAATACGTGGTGGAAGGCGTGAAAATGTTTCTGGAAGCGCCGGAAAAAGAAATTGAAGAAATATATGCCATGGAAGGCTTTCAGAATGCGGCCTGTATGGAGAAGCTGGCCGGACGTCCCTTTGAAACCGTGTCGGAGGAGGTCTTCCGCAGGATGAGTGATACCGCGGCGCCGCAGGGAATCCTGTGCGTAATGCGGCAGAAAAAATATGCGCTTGCAGACCTTCTTGCAGCAAAGAACCCGCTGCTCATGATTCTGGAGGATATCCAGGATCCGGGCAATCTGGGGACCATATTGCGCACCGGGGAGGGCGCCGGAATCGGAGGCGTTATCATGAGCCGGGAAACGGCGGATATTTATAATCCCAAAACCATACGTTCCACCATGGGAAGCATTTACCGGGTGCCGTTCGTCTATGTTTCCTCCCTGGAGGAGACGTCAGTGCAGCTGAAGGCAGCGGGAATCCGTCTGTTTGCGGCACATCTGAAGGGAAAAAGCTGGTACGACGGCGAAGATTACCGGAAGGGCAGCGCCTTTTTGATCGGCAATGAAGGAAACGGCCTGCGGGAGGAAACCGCCGCGCTGGCCGATACCTATATCAAAATCCCCATGGAGGGTCGCGTGGAATCTCTCAACGCCGCCATGGCATCAGGGATTCTCATGTATGAGGCGGCAAGGCAGCGCCGCGGAGGATGAAAACAATGCACCGGGAAAAAGGACAGAAAGCGGAAGCAATCAGGAAGGAGCGAATATGACAATAGGATTCATCGGACTTGGAAATATGGCCCGGGCCGTCATCGGCGGCATGCTGGACAAGGGTATCGTAAAGCCGGAGGACATCTGCGGCAGTGCGAAAACGGAAGCTACCAGAAAAAAAATGGAGGACAGCTGTAAAATCCGTACCGCATCCTGCAACAGGGAAGTGGCGGAACAGGCGGAAATACTTGTGCTTGCGGTAAAGCCCCAGTTTTTTGAAGAAGTCATTGAAGAAATAAAAGGTATTTCCTGGGAAGGCAAAACGATAATCAGCCTGGCGCCGGGAAAAACCATAGCATGGCTTCAGGAAAAATTCGGACAGAGGCTTCCTGTGGTCAGATGCATGCCCAATACGCCTGCGCTGGTAGGGGAAGGCTGTACGGGCGTCTGCGCCTCACCGGAGGTCGGTTCAAAGGCCCGGGATACGGTGCTGGAGATTCTCGGAAGCTTCGGAAAGGCGGTGGAGGTTTCTGAGAAAATGATGGATGTGGTGGGCGCAGTCAGCGGAAGTTCCCCGGCCTTTGTTTTCCTGTTTATCGAGGCCCTTGCGGACGGGGCGGTAGCGGAAGGAATGCCCCGGGCGCAGGCCTATGAATTCGCGGCCCAGGCGGTGCTTGGAAGCGCGAAGCTGGTTCTGGAAACCGGCAGCCACCCCGGAGAACTGAAGGATATGGTATGCTCTCCCGGAGGCACGACCATTCAGGGGATAAAGATGCTGGAGAAAAATAATTTCCGCGGCACAGTAATGGATGCGGTCATTACCTGTGTGGAAAAATCGAGAAAAATGTAATAATTGTAACAATTAGATAATCTTCTGAAGAAAATCTTAAGAAAAGTTGCTCCCTGCGTAGAAAAAAGTACGCGGGAGCAACTTTTTTGCAATAAAATATTAAGAAAAAAAGAATAATATGTAAAAACTATGTCGAAATAATATAAAAAATAATTGTTAAAACATAAATTTTACTTCCTTATAATATTGATTTAAAGCGCAAAAGTGGTCGAAAACCCTGAGTTTTAGCGGATTGTATTGAGGGGTTGACAAATGGGCATAATGTTGATATGATATCAGACGTAACATTTGTTAACAACTTTGTAACAATTGTGAAAAAGTTCCCACTGACCCAGGGAACGCTGAAATTGGAGGTTATTTATGAACACAAATGGCAGAAGGTTGTGGAAGCATGCTGCCGGATGGCTGACAGGTATTATGGTGCTCAGCTCCGCATGCGGAACAACCGCTATGGCAAATGGTGTGATGCTGGTTGAAACGGCCAGTGTGGCAGATGTCCATGCAGAAGCTGATGATACCTCTCCGGTGCTGGCAACGTTATCCGGGACACAGGCTAAGGTCCTTGAGAACAGCGGCAGATGGATGAAGGTACAGGTCGGTGATATCACCGGCTGGGTGGAAAGCGAGCACCTGACAGACGGCAGTGATACATTAGATGATATCGCGCCGGTAAACCCGGAGGAAACACAGAATCCGGGCGATACGGAAGAGCAGACAGAACAGACACAGGATTTACAGACAGAAGAGACCCATCCCGCCGACACAGCCGCTCAGGACAGAATGTCTGAGAGCAGTTCGAACGGAACCGATTCTGCGGCTAAGGATAACTTCGCGGCTGAAGAAGCGGCAAGGAAAGCAGCCGAGGAAGCGCAAAAGGCCGCGGAAGAAGCGGCAAGAATCGCAGCCGAGGAAGCACAGAAGGCCGCGGAAGAAGCGGCAAGAATCGCAGCTGAGGAAGCACAGAAGGCGGCCGAAGAAGCGGCAAGAATCGCAGCCGAGCAGGCGCAGGCAGCCGCGGTTCAGGCGGCACAGCAGGCGGTTATCGCGCAGTCGGGCGTTACCCCCCAGGATGTGGAGCTGCTTGCAGCGCTCATCCAGTGTGAAGCCGGCGGCGAGCCCTATGTGGGCCAGGTTGCGGTTGGCAGCGTGGTTATGAACCGTGTGGAAGCTGCAGAACATCCAAGCAGTATTCCGGATGTTATCTATGCGGCCGGCCAGTTCAGCCCGGTAAGGAACGGAAGCCTTTCCAGAACCCTTTCCACCGGCGATATCAGTCAGTCCTGCAGACAGGCGGCCATTGAAGCGCTTGCAGGTTCCGAGCCTGTAGGAGATAAGCTTTATTTCCGAAGGGTAAACGGAAGACATGGGCAGGTCATCGGCAATCATGTTTTTTATTAATTGAATAGTAACTGTTCAGTAGGGCGAAAATATTGGATGTTCTGAACTGTTACATTGGATAAAACGAAACAGACAAAAGAGCAAAAGGCGGTTGGAGTATATATTATCCAGCCGTCTTTTTTTCTTACCTGCCACAGGCGGCATATGAAAAATAAGTTATCAACAATAACAGTTGAACTCCCTGGTGTTGTTACTGCTAATATGTCTGTTTTTTTACAAAACTTGACAAATTTTGCAACAATTGTTAACATGTTTGTAATATCTGGCGGGAAGCGGAGCGGAATTAGAAGGCTGTCCCGCGGCGGGAATTATGGAACAGCTATTTTTCAATATCTTATCTGTGCCGCAGAGGCGGCATGAGGGGAAGTGTAAAACACTTTACAGGGGTTATACTATGAAAGTATTGAGAAAACACAGCATTGCATTTTTTATGAGGCGGACGCTGCTGTTTGCCGCCGTATGTATGCTCATGGCAGGGATACAGTCCAGCGCGCAGGGAAGCAGCGGAGAGCGGCTGGGGGCGGGCGTTGCGGAGATCCTGGATGAGGAAGCGGATGTACCCGATTTACAGAACGCGGATACGGATGCTACGGAGAAGGACGGGGAAAAGGATATCCTTATTGCCGAAGCCCTGCAGACAGGCACCGTGGGAGAAGCGGTGATTACCGACAGAATACCTGGCGGAGAAAAGGCCGTGGAGGAAGCGGCGGATACGGATTGCGATCTGGTTATGGCCAACGTGTCCAATACGCTGAATGTAAGACAGGAGCCGGACGAGGAAGCGAAGAAGGTAGGCTACCTTTACGCGGACTGCGGCGGGACGGTACTGGAAAGAAAGAATGGCTGGACGAAGCTGAAATCAGGTGACCTTACCGGCTGGGCCAAGGACGAATTCCTTTTGTTCGGACAGAAAGCGCTGGAGGAGGCTAAGAAGGTGGGGAGAACGGTAGCCACGGTTACCGGAGATACTCTGCGTATCCGTAAGGAGCCTGCGGCCGATGCGGCGGTATACGATCTGGCTGCAAGAGGAGAAATTTTCCGGATAGTGGATGCGGGAGAGCTGGAATTCAGCGACGGCATCCGGCTGAATGCAGATTGGGCGGCCGTGGACTACGAAGGCCGCACCGGTTATGTGTCTGCAGACTACATCACTGTGGATTTCGAACTGGACGAGGGTGAGACTCTGGAGGAAATAGCGGCAAGGGAAGCTGCACAGAAGGAAGCCCAGGCCCAGACCCTGCTTCAGGCGCGGGATGGGAAGGCATTGGAAAAAGCAGGACGTACAGGCGGCAGAAATATAGAAAACTCAGGCGCAGTGCCTGCAGGGACCAGCGATGCTGTTCTGCTGGCGGCGCTGATCCAATGTGAAGCGGGAAGCGAAATTTATGAAGGACAGCTTGCGGTAGGCGCGGTGGTAATCAACCGGGTGAAAAGCGGTTCCTACCCCAACAGTGTTTCCGGGGTTATCTATGCATCCGGACAGTTCGGCCCTGCGGGAACCGGCAAGGTAGCCAGGCTCATCCAGAGCGGAAATATTAAAGCCAGCTGCCTCCAGGCGGCCAACGAGGCTCTGGCAGGCTCCACAAATGTGGGAACCGCCACCCATTTCAGACGTGCAGGCAGCCGGGAAGGCATTGTTATCGGCAATCATGTATTCTGGTAAAGGATGCTTTGTATAAAAGGCGGCGGCAACCGCCCAAGCAGGGACACGAACAGGGTGTGAACAGTAACGGGACTGCAGCATTGCGTCCATCGGCCTGAAACAAATGATTGAATATCTTTTTATTATATAGTATTATGTAGGAAAGCCGAAAAGGAGGGATTTGTATGAACCAGGTTGTATTCTGGCTGATTTTGCTTATTATTCTGGTTGCCATTGAGATTGCAACTATGGGTCTTACCACCATCTGGTTTGCGGGCGGAGCATTCGTCGCAATCATAGCAGCGGCTTTCGACGCACCGTTGTATGTGCAGATAACGTTGTTTCTGAGCGTGTCGGTGGTGCTTCTGCTTTTCACAAGACCGATCGCAATGAAGTATTTTAACAGAGACAGGATCAAGACCAACGCGGAAAGCCTGATAGGCAAGCAGGCTATTGTCACAGAGGAAGTGGATAACCTGATGGCCGCCGGCACGGTAAGCGTGGATGGACAGGAATGGACCGCCAGGAATGTGATGGACGGTGTGAAGCTTCCCAGGGGAACCATCGTGATTATACGCGCCATCAGCGGGGTCAAACTAATCGTAGAAGAAAGAAATGAGGGAATGTAGTATGGCTGGAGCAATTGTGCTGTTAATTATTCTTGTACTTATCATCATCCTGCTGGCATCATGTATCAAGATTGTACCGCAGGCTCAGGCATATGTTGTGGAAAGGCTGGGCGCCTACCAGGGGACCTGGAGTGTGGGCCTGAAATTAAAAATGCCTTTTATTGATAAGATTGCCAGAAAGGTGAACCTGAAGGAGCAGGTGGTTGATTTCGCTCCCCAGCCGGTTATCACCAAGGACAACGTTACTATGCGGATAGATACGGTAGTATTTTTCCAGATTACCGATCCCAAGCTGTATACCTATGGCGTGGAAAATCCCATCATGGCTATTGAGAACCTGACGGCTACCACGCTTCGTAATATCATCGGCGACCTGGAGCTGGATCAGACCCTGACCTCCAGAGAGACCATCAATACCAAAATGCGCGCGTCCCTGGACGTTGCCACCGACCCCTGGGGAATTAAAGTAACCAGAGTCGAACTGAAGAATATCATACCTCCGGCGGCCATCCAGGACGCCATGGAGAAGCAGATGAAGGCGGAACGTGAAAGACGTGAGTCCATCCTCCGGGCGGAAGGTGAGAAGAAGTCCACCATCCTTGTAGCGGAAGGTAAGAAGCAGTCCGCGATTCTGGAAGCGGAAGGCGAGAAGCAGTCTGCCATCCTTCATGCGGAAGCTGAGAAGGAGAAGATGATTCGGGAAGCGGAAGGTGAAGCGGAAGCTATCCTGAAGGTACAGCAGGCCGCAGCTGACGGTATCCGTTTTATCAAAGAAGCAGGAGCGGATGATGCGGTGCTCAAGATCAAGAGCCTGGAGGCCTTTGAAAAGGCAGCTGACGGCAAGGCGACCAAGATCATTATCCCATCCGAAATCCAGGGACTTGCAGGAATGCTGGCCTCTGCCAAGGAAGTGCTCAATAGCTGACAGCAAATACCCCGCGTAAGAAGCGGGGCATTTGAACCCCGTGCAGCCGCCGGGTGGGCGCGTTGACGCGTCCGTCCGGTTCGTTGTACGCGGGAATAAACCGGTAACTATATAAAAGACATGGATAAGTCTCACATCAAAGACGATCAGGATGTGGGACTTTTTCGTCAGAAGGAATGGAGAAAGAGAGGAGAGACTGCTATGGACTTAAAAGGACGTCACTTTTTGAAATTAATGGATTATACGCCGGAGGAGATTACATACCTGCTGGATCTGGCTGCTGATTTGAAGGACAAGAAGAAAAAAGGCATTCCGGTCAATTGTTTCCAGGGGAAGAACGTAGCCCTGATTTTTGAAAAAACAAGCACCAGGACCAGATGCTCCTTTGAGGTTGCCGCCCATGATCTGGGCCTGGGAACCACCTATCTGGATCCTTCAGGCTCCCAGATTGGCAAGAAGGAAAGCATTGCCGATACTGCCAGGGTGCTGGGAAGAATGTATGAAGGAATTGAATACCGCGGCTTCGGACAGGCGATTGTGGAAGAGCTGGCCGCTAATGCGGGAGTTCCTGTATGGAATGGCCTGACCAATGAATTCCATCCCACCCAGATGTTGGCGGATCTTCTGACCATCAGAGAGCATCTGGGCCGTATTAAGGGCGTAAAGCTTGTATACATGGGCGATGCCCGCTATAATATGGGCAATTCCTATATGGTGGCCTGTGCGAAAATGGGCATGCATTTTACTGCCTGCGCGCCGAAGGCATACTTCCCGTCCCAGGAGCTGGTGAACCAGTGTAAGGTTATTGCATCGGAAAACGGCGGAAGCATCACCCTGACCGAGGATGCCATGGCGGGAACCAGGGATGCGGATGTCATCTGCACCGACGTATGGGTATCCATGGGTGAACCGGACTATGTATGGGAGGAGAGGATCAGCCTGCTTTCCCCGTATCAGGTGAATAAAGCGATTATGGACAATGCGGCAAATGCTATTTTCATGCATTGCCTTCCTGCGTTCCATGATCTGAATACGAGGATCGGAAAAGAGATAGGGGAAAAATTCGGCATCAGTGAAATGGAGGTTACCAACGAGGTGTTTGAATCCCCTGCCTCCGTGGTATTTGATGAAGCGGAAAACAGGATGCATACTATCAAGGCGGTCATGGCGGCCTCACTTGGTTATGAATTCTGAAAATAACAGGCAGGCCAAAAACCTCAAAGGAGCGCTGACGGATATATGAAATCGGAAATACTCACCCTGCTGAGAGAAGGAATGCGCAGGGGGAATGCACAGGACGGAAGCCAGGAATATATATCGGGACAGGAGCTTTGCAGCCGGTTCGGCGTTTCCCGCACCGCTGTATGGAAGGTGATGAACCAGCTGAAGGCGGAGGGCTATGAGATAGAAGCGGTACAGAACAAAGGCTACCGTCTGAAGGCCTCCCCGGATGTGGTGGGGGAAAATGAAATCAAAAGCCGTTTTGAGAACCGGGGAGAAGGTCATTGGGCGGGATGCCGCCTGATGTATTTCCCGGAAACGGGTTCTACGAATATCGATGCCAAAAAGGCGGCTGAGGAAGGTGCGCCGGAGGGAACGCTGGTGGTGACGGACTGCCAGAATACGGGCCGCGGCCGGAGGGGACGAAGCTGGGCCTCCCCTAAGGGATGCAATCTCTATTTTACCCTCCTGCTGCGCCCTGAATGCAAGCCGGAGCAGGCCTGCATGCTCACCCTTGTTATGGCTCTTGCCGCGGCGGAGGCTGTGGAGGAGCTTGGCATTAAAGCTGGCATTAAATGGCCCAACGATATTGTAGTGCACGGCAAAAAGGTCTGCGGCATCCTGACGGAAATGAGCGCGGAGCCTGACTACATCCATTACGTGGTCATAGGCTGCGGCATCAACGTCAATCAGATGGATTTCCCGGAGGAAATCAGGGCAACTGCAACGTCCCTTGCCCTGGAAAAAGGGGAAAGGATCACCCGTTCCGCCCTGCTTTTGTCCATCATGGAGCATTTCGAAAGGGCTTATAATAAATTTCGGGAAACCTGGAATCTCACGGCCCTGCTCCCCGCATATCACAGCTATCTTCTGAATAAGGATGCCCGGGTGCGGGTCCTTGACCCGAAAGGCGAATTCTGTGGCACGGCCAGAGGCATTAACGAAGCAGGGGAGCTTCTTGTGGAAAAAGAAGACGGGGAGCTTGCCAGGGTATACGCCGGCGAAGTTTCCGTACGCGGCGTGTACGGCTACGTGTAATATTTGGTAACAGCTCAGGACGGCGGGAATATTGGTGCATAAGCGGGCGTTAAGCCTGCTTATAAGACCATTTATGCACCAATATTTACATCGGATGAACATCCGATGCTTTTTGAATGGCAGAGCCATTCAAGAAGATGCGCCCTCCCGGACAGTTACTATAATGCGTGAAGTAACAGATTATAAAAGACAGGCGGACAGAACATGGAAGAAAGATGGAAAACCGGCAGAACGGAGGACGGGCGCATGCTCCTGTGCGGCGCCAACTCCTATGAGCAGAAATATTATTTTAACCCTGATTTTAACAAACTGCCCCAGTCCGTTCAGGACGAGCTGCATATTCTGTGCGTGCTTTATACTGAGGAAGTGGGCGGTATTTTTACCATACTCTTTGAACCGGACGGCGGCGTGACCCTGGAAACCACGGCTGCTGAAGAGGATTTCCTCTATGATGAGGTGAGCAGCGGGCTTCTTCTGGGTGAAATCAGAAGAAAAAGAAGGGAACTTCTTGAGTCCCTCAGCCTTTATTACAGAGCCATGGTGCTCCATGAAAACGTAGCGGATTTTCTGGATGAAGAAGAATAGAACAGGAGAACAGCATGATATTAGTAATTGATGTAGGCAATACCAATATTACCTTCGGCGTATACGAAGGGAAAAAATTAGTCACCACCTTCCGCATGATGTCCAAGCTGCCCCACACCTCGGACGAATACGGAATGAGCATCAGGCAGCTTCTGATGTTTGACGGAATCTCCAAAGAGCAGATTGAGGGAACCATCCTGGCAAGCGTGGTCCCCAATATCATGCATTCCCTTGTGGGCGGCATTACGCGCTACCTGGGAACCCCGCCCCTCATTGTAGGAGCAGGCACAAAGACCGGTATCCGCATCATCACCGAAAGCCCCAAGGAAATCGGCCCCGACCGTATTGTAGACGCAGTGGCAGCCTATGAAAAGTACGGCGGCCCCGTCCTTGTTCTTGACTTCGGGACGGCAACCACCTATGACTATGTCACTGCAGACGGCTGCTTTGCTGCGGGCATTACGGCTCCCGGCATCCGTATTTCTGCCAAAGCCCTCTGGGAAGATACGGCCAGGCTCCCTGTAGTGGAAATTAAGAAGCCCAAAAGCATCCTGGCCCAGGAAACCATCTCCAGTATGCAGGCAGGCCTTGTCTATGGCCAGATAGGACAGACCGAATATATCGTCAATGCCGTGAAAAAGGAAACCGGCTTGCCGGATATGAAGGTAGTGGCTACCGGCGGCCTGGGCCGTATTATTGCCGACGAAACGGACGTCATAGATATCTACGACGCCGCCCTTACCATGGAAGGCCTGCGTTATATTTACGAAAAGAACCGCAGATAGCTTCACGGATTATCGGATTCCGAAGCAGCCAGACGGGACAATATTCTGGGGCGTCATCCCTCTCATGAAAGGAATGTAAAGATGGCAAAAGTGCAAATTGGCAATGTGACTTTGGAAAACCAGGTATTTCTGGCACCAATGGCAGGCGTAACCGACCTGCCATTTCGTCTGCTCTGCCGCGAAATGGGAACCGGCCTCGTATGCAGCGAAATGGTGAGCGCCAAAGCCATATATTATAAAAACAAGAATACGGAAAGCCTTTTGGAAATCGATGAAAAAGAACGCCCTGTATCTCTTCAGCTCTTCGGCTCCGATCCGGAACTGATGGCGGAAATGGCAAAAAGAATTGAAGAAAGGCCTTTTTCCATTCTGGATATCAATATGGGCTGCCCCGTACCCAAGGTTGTAAATAATGGAGAAGGTTCCGCCCTCATGAAAGATCCTCTTCTTGCAGGAAAAATTATTTCGGCCGTGGCCGGAGCGCTTCATAAGCCCGTAACCGTTAAAATCAGGAAGGGCTTTGACGACAGCTGCGTCAATGCGGTGGAAATCGCCCGTATTGCCCAGGAAAGCGGCGCCGCCGCTGTAGCGGTGCATGGCAGGACAAGAGAGCAGTATTACGCCGGACAAGCGGATTGGGACATCATTGCCCGGGTAAAGGCGGCGGTAAGCATACCGGTAATCGGAAACGGTGATGTGACCGGACCGGAAGCGGCGGAGCGCATGCTGAAGGAAACAGGCTGCGATGCGGTGCTTATCGGACGGGCTGCCAGAGGAAACCCATGGATTTTCCACCGAACCATTCACTATCTGGATACCGGGGAGCTGCCGCCCAGTCCACCAATAGAGGAGGTGCGGGAGATGATGCTGAGGCATGCCGCCCTTTTGACGGAGTATAAGGGAGAATATACGGCTATCCGGGAAATGCGCAAGCATGTCTGCTGGTATACGGCCGGCTATCCTCATTCCGCCAGGCTGAGGGAACGCATCAATGAAATGGAGACAATGCAGGATCTGGAGGAGGTCATCCGCGGCTGAGCCTGTGCAAAGCCATCTTCCGAAAGCTGTCTTTTAAAAATCGCTTTTTGAAAATAAAAAATCGCTGCATGAAAACAGGGCGAACGGCATACCCTTAACCATGGTATATATAGATGCTTTTTTACCCTGGGACAGGGATATGGCAAAAAGAGCCCGGCATACCGGGAAGGGATTTATCCGGCGGCGGATCATGGGAAACAGGCCATTGGAGTGGACCGTTTTAGAGGAGGAAATACAGTTCAGGTTTCACATGCTTCCCGAAGGCTGGATGAAAAAGACAGAAAAGCTCTGCGGACGGCTGTTGGAGGCTGTGGCCGAAGCTGCGGGAGGAAATCAGATCTGGATGGCGCCGGAGCTTAGGAATATCCTGGGAAAAACTAAGGCCGGTGCGGTATTTAGTTCCCTGCCTGTTCCGGAGCCTGCGTTAATGCGCCTTCTCTGGAAGCAGCAGGGATTCTTTCCGTATATGACCATAATTATGCCTGATTTCGGGAAGGAAGACTTTTATGAGGAAATAGAAGCGGAGGCGGAGCTTGTCAGGGAATTTCTGGAAGGTGATTATGACGGGCTGAACGGCCTTTTGCTGGTCAGCCGGGCGCTGGAGGGCGGCCTGCAGATCTCCCTGGAGGAGGAAGTCCCTTACTACAGCCATATCTATCAGGATACGGGACTCCCGGTCATCTGCGCGGGCAGCCCGGCTGTTGCGGGTTCCCGGGGAAGCATATGTATTGATATGCGGCCCGGTTACAGGATTGCGTTCCGCCGTCTGCCGGAAAATACGATCTATCTGGATATGACCTCGGAGGCGGAGAAGGAACGGCTGCTTTGTGCCAAAAGAAAGGATATTTCTTATGTGAGTGCTTTGAATATTCTTGACACTTATGTGAGAAAAAGGTATAATACGAACCGTTACCAGGAGTCTGATGATAATCAGCCGTATAAGTAGAAACGTTTTTACAGACTGCGGAACGCGGAATATGGTCAGACAGTTAAATTGAAGACTAGATGAGGCAGGCGGAACGGATATGGCAATGCTTATGTGAAGGCACTGCCATATTCTAATGCTGACCGTAAATTATAGTATGTCCGTTCCGGCAGGAGCGCGGGCGGGAAAAGGAATCTGCAGGAATAAGAAAGGGAGAGAAACATGGAAGAGAAGAAAAATATCCTTACCTATGAAGGACTTCGCAAGTATGAGGATGAGCTGCACAACTTGAAGGTGGTTAAGAGACAGGAAGTGGCTCAGAAGATCAAAGAGGCAAGAGAGCAGGGCGACCTCTCCGAAAATGCGGAATATGATGCTGCAAAGGACGAGCAGCGCGATATCGAAGCAAGAATTGAAGAGCTGGAGAAGCTTCTGAAGAATGCGGAAGTGGTCGTGGAAGACGAAGTGGATCTGGAGAAGATCAACATCGGCTGCCGCGTTAGAATTCTGGACATGGAATATAATGAAGAAATGGAATACAAGATTGTCGGTTCCACCGAGGCAAACAGCCTGAAGGGAAAGATCTCCAACGAATCTCCCGTAGGCAAGGCTCTTATCGGCGCTAAGGTAGGGGATATTGTAGAAGTGGAAACGCAGGCAGGCACCATCACATATAAGGTACTGGAGATTCAGCGTTCCAACTGATGCCGGAAGAATTTCAGTATGACAGGTTTATATGCTTTTAAGGACACTTTCAGGAGAAAATCTGAGAGTGTCTTTTTTATGATTTTACTTTTTCTTTCATGGAACTGATTGAGTTATTGGACCAATTATTTGATGCAATAAATGAAACAGATAATTTACCGGTGTAGAATCTATTCCTGGATGATGATAATATAATGAATATTTATCTGAAGGATGGCACGAGGTTTTCATTGTTTATCAATAACTATGGACAATGGTGGATGCAACAGCCCTCCTGATACTTCCGCCCGTGTATAGCAAAAAGTGACAGGTCTCCCGCAGTAATTGCGTGGACGGGCGCCTCTTCCTCCTGTATGCTATAGTCAGCAGAAAAATTGCCGCGGTGCGGCAGAATGGAGGAAATAATGAACATAGAATATCATGTATCGGTAAACGGATGCGACCGTGCTGAGGGGAGCAGGGAAAATCCGTTTCGGACAATCTCCAGAGCGGCGGCCATAGCGGAAACCGGCGACAGAGTCATCGTCCATGAGGGCGTTTACAGAGAATGGGTGAAGCCTGCCCATACCGGCTACAGTAATATCAGCCGTATCACCTATGAAGCGGCTGAAGGAGAAAAGGTAGTCATCAAGGGATCCGAAAGGATTCAGAACTGGGAGCAGATGGAAGGGACGGTTTGGAAGGCCGTTGTGCCCAATACGCTTTTCGGTGACTATAATCCCTACCAGGAGATTCTGGGAGGGGACTGGTTCCTTTATCCCTGTGCGGATGGACCGGAGGGATACTGTATCCATACGGGGGATGTATATCTGAACGGGAAATCATTTTTTGAGGCAAAGAGCCTGGAGGATGTGAAGAATCCTGTGATTCGTACGGAAGGCTACAATCCCCCGTGGACAAAAAGGACGGAGCCTATCCTGCATCCGGAGGATACCGTTTACCAGTGGTATGCGCAGGTAGATGAGGAAAATACCACAATTTACGCTAATTTCCAGGGCGCGGATCCCAACCGGGAGCTGGTGGAAATCAATGTGAGGAAATGCTGCTTTTACCCGGAAAAGCCGGGGATGAACTATATTACGGTACGCGGCTTTGAAATGGAACAGGCCGCCTGCCCCTGGACGCCGCCTACGGCGGATCAGCCCGGCCTTCTTGGAACTCACTGGAGCAAGGGCTGGATCATTGAAAACAATATTATCCACGATGCCAAGTGCAGCGGCATCAGTATCGGCAAGGAAGCCTCCACAGGACATAACCTGTGCACCAGAAGGCACCGCAAGCCGGGCTATCAGTACCAGATGGAGGCCGTATTCCGCGCGCTGCAGATTGGCTGGAGCAAGGAAAAAATCGGCTCCCATATCATCCGTAACAACGAGATTTACGATTGTGGACAGAACGGCGTGGTGGGCCATATGGGCTGTGTATTCAGTGAGATTACCAATAACCACATATACAATATTGCCGTAAAGCATGAATATTTCGGTTATGAAATCGCGGGAATTAAGCTTCACGCTGCCATTGATGTGCAGGTATGCCATAACCACATCCACAACTGCACGCTGGGCGCCTGGTTTGACTGGCAGGCACAGGGCACGAGGGTCAGCAGCAATCTGTTCTATGAAAATGATAGGGATCTGATGGTAGAGGTTTCCCATGGCCCTTACATGGTTGATAATAACATTTTTGCCTCTGATTATAACTTTGACAACATTGCCCAGGGCGGCGCGTATGTGAATAACCTGTGCTGCGGCACCATGCGCAGGGAGCCGGTACTGAACCGTTCCACGCCTTACCATTTCCCTCATACCACGCAGGTAGCGGGAACCACGCTTGTTTATGGCGGGGACGACAGGCTGTATCAGAATATTTTCCTGGGAGGCACTAAGACCTACACGGAACAGTCCCTGAACGGGACCGCGGGCTATGACGGCTCCCCCGTTTCCCTTGAGGAATATGTGGAAGAGGTAACCGCCCTTGGCAACGGGGATGTGGAAATGTTTGAAAAGGTAAACCAGCCGGTATTTATCAATGGCAACGCTTATCTTAAGGGAGCGCCGGCCTTTGCCAGGGAGGAAGACAATTACCTGAGCGATGGCGATCCGCAGGTTAAAATTTCGGTGGAGGGAGACAGCGTTTACCTGGAAATGAATGTGGAAAAGGATATGCTTTCCATCCCTACGGAAATTATTGATACGGAAAAACTGGGAATGGTCCGCCTTGTGGAAGCGTCGTTTGACGATCCTGATGGAAATCCGATTGTACTGAATAAGGATTATCTTGGAAAAACCAGAAAAGCAGGCTCTCCGGCAGGACCGCTGGAGGAGCTGAAGGAAGGCTTCAACCGGGTTAAGGTCTGGGGATAAGAGACTGACATCAGGGGCAGGCTGTGGATAAATAACAGAAATCAGGCAAAGCCCTGAAAAAAACAGTGTCACGCACAAAGCCGGTTGAGAACCGCAAAGCTGCATGGCACTGTTTTTTGTGATAATGACCTTAAAAAAGTGATTCAGAAGTGCTAAAATCCATCGCCGAAGGCAATTAAGGAAGGATTCTGGCAGTCACTGTGAGGGGAGACAGTGACAGGGGATGCTTTCAAATAATGGATGGGATCAGCTCAGCCAGCGCACGCGCCAGAAGCTCATGGCTTTTTTTATCCAGATGCATATAATCATTGGGATGCATCCGTATCCCGTCAATGGCGCCGGCGTCCAGGAAGCCGCAGCCAATCCGTTTTGCCAGGTCTTCGTACCAGAAGGCCAGCTGCCTTGATTTCTCCACACAGCCCGGCCCCATTTCATTGGCGGCGGAGGTTGATGCGTAGCCCTCCTCAATCGGGGCGGGAGCGATAAGCAGCAGCCTGGGGCCGCTCCGGAAGGCGCCCGTGGTGGACATGGCTTTGCCTGCCAGGCGTTCCAGCCCTTTGGCGATGTTCTCTGCATTGCAACAGAAGCGGGCTTTCGTGTCATTTGTCCCCAGCATGATAATCAGCAGATCCACCGGCTCATGTGTCAGCAGACACTGGGTAATGGCGGACAGGCCGTTCAAACCTTCGAACAGGGGATCGTCAAAAACGGTAGTCCTGCCGCTCAGTCCCTCCTCCATCACCCGGTATTCATTTCCAAGGTACTGCTCCAGCAGACAGGTCCAGCGTTCCTCCTCACTGAACCGGCCTCCGGTCTGCGAACAGTAGCCATGCGTATTGGAGTCGCCAAAAGCGACAATGGTCTTTTTCATCTTTCCCTCCTGCATATCGGATATCTGACTGCGATACTTCATCAGTCTGTTCCAGTATTAAATATCAGATCTGCCTACCATTTTTTTGTTTCCTCCACAGCGTTGCGTATATCCTGATAGAGGCTGATAATCGCCGGATCCTTTTCGTCAACAGGCAGGAAAGGGAGCCTGGGATCACCGATGTCCACGCCGTCCAGCCGGATAATGGTCTTGCATGCGCCGTGCATGGAAGGGAAGGAGCACAGCCGGTAAATAAATTGTGTTATCTTAATCTGCAGCTGCTGCGCCTTTGCAATTTCCCCTCTGCGGATCAGATCTTCCAGCTTCAGGTACAGCTCTGGCATGGAACCGTAGGTTCCGCCGATTCCCGCATCCGCACCCATCAGCCTTCCGGCGAGATACTGCTCGTCCGGGCCGTTGAAAACAATGAAATCCTCACCGCCGGCCTGTTTGAAGCGGAGGATGTCATGGCAGGGTTCTGAGGAACATTTTACGCCTGCAACCCGCTCGTTGGCAAGCATCCGTTCAAAAAGTTCCATGGAAAGATTAAAACTGGTCAGCTGCGGTATATTATAAATGAAAAAGGGCAGGTCGGCGGCTTCCGTAATTACCGTCCAGTGGCGGTATACGCTTTCCTCGCCCAGATGATAGTAAACGCAGGGCACCGCGCTGGTTGCATCCGCGCCGGCCTTCTGCGCATGCCTTGCCAGCTCCGCCGCATGCCTGGTGTCAGGACAGCCCACATGGAC
Organism: Eisenbergiella porci; assembly: GCF_009696275.1. Classification (GTDB taxonomy): domain Bacteria; phylum Bacillota; class Clostridia; order Lachnospirales; family Lachnospiraceae; genus Eisenbergiella; species Eisenbergiella porci. Next base: position 91,177 of record NZ_VUMI01000014.1, on the reverse strand, counting down.
TATAACGGCCATTTGCTCTCCGGCCTCTTCTTTAACCGCTTCCACTACAGCCATTCTTTCCCGGCTGTCCAGCAGAAAACCCTCGCCTGTGCTTCCGCATACATAAAGGCTCTTAATGCCTTTATTAATATAGTAGCGGGTAAGCCTTCTGGCGGCGGCCAAATCCACCTCGCCGGATTTGGTGAAAGGGGTGTTGAGCGCTACGGTTACATTGCGGAAGCGTGATACATCGTATTTTGACATGAATTTTTCCCTCTTTTCTTTTTGCCTGTGTAAATTGTTCAGTAACCTGGCAGTTACCTGTTATTCAATTTTATGGCTTTTTTCAGATGAGGAAATTATAGCATTATGATATGGTGAAAACAACAAAATAAAAGATTTTTCTTTCATTCGTATAATATTGAAAAAATTTTCCGTATATGCTATAGTCGGTTTATACGAAAACACAAAAAAATATCAACTGCAAATCAGGACGATACGTCCAAAACCATGGAAGCTTAACCGGACAGCATCAAAGGCTCTGATTTGTATGCGCGCCTCAGGGCGCAGATGGGAGTAAAGATGACACAACAGGAAATTATGGTTCAGATTCATGGTAAGCTGATTGTATCCTGCCAGGCGTTAAAGGAAGAACCTCTGTACAGCTCCTACATTATGTCACGTATGGCATATGCGGCCATGGAAGGAGGGGCGGCCGGAATCAGGGCAAATACCGTGGAAGATATTACGGCAATTAAAAAGACGGTAACGCTTCCTGTGATCGGTATAATAAAAGAAGTTTATCCCGGCTGCGAAATCTACATAACACCGACAATGAAAGAGGTGGATGCGCTGGCTTCCTGTGGCTGTGAAATTATTGCCGCGGATGCTACGATGCGGCTTCGGCCGGACGGGAAAACCCTGGATGAATTTTTTAATGAAGTACGGAAGAAATATCCGGCTCAGCTTTTTATGGCTGACTGCTCCACAATAGAGGAAGGAATGCACGCGGCTCAGCTCGGCTTTGATTTTATTGGCACCACACTGAGCGGCTATACCTCCTATACGAAAGGGATCCGGCTGCCCGATTATTCCATGATGAAAACGCTGGCGGAGGAATGCGGCAGACCTGTGATTGCGGAAGGCGGCATCTGGTGTCCTGAGGATCTGGGCAGGGCGCTTGACACAGGCGCTTTTGCGGCAGTGGTGGGTACGGCGGTGACAAGGCCCAGGGAGATAACAAGACGTTTTGTACAGGCGATTGCCATGAGAGAGGCAAAGTGACGGAACCTTTTTTCAGAAATGTAACAATGGACTGGAACTGTATGGCAGAAGGCTGTCCGGCCTTTTCCTGCAGTTCTTTTTTGACCGGAGCCATTTAGCGGGGCGGAAACGGAGGAAGACTGTGATTTATGATACACTGGACAGAATCGGAGAATACAGAGGGATGGGAAAGTGGCTTGACAGAGCTATAGATTTTCTGGAAAATACGGATATGGAGAGGCTTCCGTCCGGCAGAACGGAAATAGCGGGAACGGACTGCTTCATCAACGTAATGGAGACGGTGACAAAGGAGGAAACGCAGGCGGATTTTGAAGTCCACAGAAAATATATGGATATCCAGATTGATCTTGAGGGAATGGAAGAAATCCAGATCGGAGGAACCACAGAGGTGGAAAAATTTCCCTACTCAGAAGAAATGGATTTTGGCACCGTATTGTGTGAAAAGAAAGCGGCCTGTCTCCTGGGCCGGGGCCGGTTTATTCTGTGCATGGCGGGAGAACCGCATAAACCGGGTGTGGCGGCAGGAGAACCGGGCCGTTTGAAAAAATGCGTGATAAAGGTAAGGGTATAACTGCGCAAAAGCGTGGGGATGGGAGCAAATATGAAAATTGCGGTGCTGGATATCGGGGGAACTTCTATAAAGGCGGGTACATATGAAAACGGCAGTCTCAGGGATTGCAGGGAATTTGCTACGGATGCGTACCTGGGTGGGGAAAGCGTCATGAGGAAAGCGATAGGGATTCTGAAGGGCTGCTGCGGTTTTGAACGGATAGGAATCAGTACGGCGGGGCAGGTGGATTCTTCCGCGGGGGTGATACGCTTCGCCAATTCCAATATCCCGGGGTATACAGGGACACGGATTCGGGATATAATGGAAAAGGAATTCCGGGTGCCGGTGGCCGTGGAGAATGATGTGAACGCCGCGGCACTGGGAGAAGCGGCATTCGGCGCTGGACAGAGCTTCCGGGATTTTCTGATGCTCACCTATGGAACAGGCGTGGGCGGCGCGGTGGTTATGGACGGCGGCATTTATACCGGCGGCAGCTTTTCGGCAGGAGAAGTGGGCGGCATGGTGGTTCATGGCGGGCAACGTGATGCGGAAGCTGATATTTTCAGCGGCTGCTACGAACGGTACGCGTCCGTCACGGCGCTGGTTAATGCCGCGGGGAAGCTGGACGCTTCACTGACGGACGGCCGGCATATTTTTGCCAGGATTGGGGAACCACAGATCCGGGAAACCGTGGACAGCTGGATTGATGAAATCCTTTACGGGCTGATAACCTTAATACATATTTTCAACCCTCCCTGCGTAATACTGGGAGGCGGTGTGATGAGCCAGACATATATTATAGAAGAGATCCGGAAAAAACTGGGAAAGCAGATTATGCCCAGCTTCCGGGATGTGGTCATCCTGCCTGCGCAGCTTAAGAATACAGCCGGCTTGCTGGGAGCGGGCAAATGCGCGGAAGGAGCGGATACTCTGCATGGAAAGTGAGGGGCAGTGTGAACAGCGACAATTTTATCCTACAGATTAAGGCATCCTACAATCAGTTCACCAAGGCGGAAAAAAAGGTGGCTGATTACGTCATAGCAAACCAGAGCGGTGTGCTGTATATGTCGATTACGGATTTGGCGGATGCATGCAGGGTGGGCGACACCAGTGTGTACCGGTTTTGCCGTACCATGAAGCTCCAGGGCTATCAGGAATTTAAGATGAAAATGTCCTTAAGCCAGGCGGCGGCAGCGCCGGCAAAGCCTTCCCCGCAGGCGCCGTATGACAATCTGGGAAGCATGGCTGAGAAGATTATGGAGCTTCATATGGAAGCGATTAAGGAAACCTACATGCTTCTTGACAGGGATAATTTTGAAAAAACGCTGGATATGTTTGAAAAGGCGGAGCGGGTTCATTTTTTCGGGATCGGCGACAGCCTTCTGACGGCAGAGGAAGCCAGGAATAAATTCCTCCGCGTTACCAACAAGGTAAGCTGCATTACGGATCCCCATATGCAGTCCATGGCGGCCTCCCTCTGCGGCAAGGAAGATTTGATTGTGATTATTTCCTATTCCGGGGCGACCAAGGACAATATCCATGTAGCCAAGGTGGCGAAGGAGTCCGGCACCCGCATTGCCTGTATTACCCATTTTAAAAAATCTCCCCTGACTGCTTACTGTGATTCCATATTGCTGTGCGGCTCCAATGAAGGCCCGCTTGAGGGTGGATCCATGCAGGCCAAAATGAGCCAGCTTTATCTCATTGATCTGCTGTATCAGGAATATTATGAAAGAAATTTCAGGGAATGTAAACGAAATAATGAAGCAACATCCCAATCGGTGGTGGAAAAATTATATTGAAGATGTATGAAATGCGAAAAATTTTACGGACGGTGGCGAAAATCAGTCAGAACAGTTACAGTTTTTGCCTCTTCAGGGCCATTTTATAGCAAATTATGACCAATTTATTAAAATATTCGAAATTTTGTTTATTTTTCAAAAGAAATGTTGCAAAATGAAAGGGAGATAGTGTACAATAATCAATGCAAAACCTAAGGGCTAAAAGATAATGGAGGGATTGAAATGACCAAAGCACAGATCTTAAAAAAAGAAATTCTAAGCCAGTACAGAAGCGTAAGGCAGTTTGCATTAGAAATGCAGATCCCTTATAGTACTCTGGTTACGGCGCTGGAGAGAGGGATTGACGGAATGGCTTACGGCACAGTCATCAAAATGTGCAACAAGCTTAACCTGAATCCGGTAGACTTCAGTTCTCTGGAAAGAGATACTACCATTAGTGAGCAGCTTCTTGAGAACCGCGTTATGCAGTACTACGTGAAGCTGAATCAGGAGGGAAGGGACAAGATTCTCGGCCTGATGGACGACTTTGTACAGATCAAGAAATACAAAGCAAAATAATGAGGGAGATTATCCATGCATTATGATTATCTGATTGTCGGAACAGGGCTGTTTGGCGCCTGTTTTGCATACGAGATGCAGCGGGAGCGCAAGACCTGTCTGCTGATCGACAAAAGAGAGCATATTGCCGGGAACATCTACACGGAAGAAAGTATGGGCATCCAGGTACATAAGTACGGTGCCCATATTTTTCATACCTCCGATAAGGAGATATGGGATTATGTAGGACAGTTCGCGGAGTTCAACAATTACATTAATTCACCCCTGGCAGTGTATAAGGATGAGCTTTATAACCTGCCTTTTAATATGAATACATTCAGTAGGATGTGGGGAATCCGGACGCCCGCAGATGCCAAGGCCATCATTGCGGAGCAGATCAGCGATCTGCATATCGGAGAACCGAAGAACCTGGAAGAACAGGCTCTTTCCCTGGCGGGCAGGGACGTCTACGAGAAGCTGATTAAAGGATATACAGAGAAGCAGTGGGGGAGGGACTGTACCCAGCTTCCTGCGTTTATTATCAAGCGGGTGCCCCTGAGGTTCCGTTATGATAATAATTATTTCAATGATCCTTATCAGGGAATACCCAAGGGCGGCTATACCGCCATTGTGGAGAAAATGCTGGCGGGCAGCGACGTGCGCACCGGCATTACCTACCGGGATTTCCTGAAGGAAAACGAAGAAAGCGCGCAGCCGTGCACCTGGGACAAGGCTCTCTATACAGGAATGATAGATGAATATTTTGATTATTGCCTGGGCGCTTTGGAATACCGTTCCCTCCGGTTTGAAACACAGGAGCTTCCTGATGTGGATAACTTCCAGGGAAATGCAGTGGTCAATTATACGGAACGGGAGGTCCCCTACACCCGGATTATTGAGCATAAGCATTTTGAATTCGGGACACAACCCGGTACGGTGATTACCAGGGAATACCCTGCAGAGTGGCGCAGAGGGGACGAACCATATTATCCGGTAAATGATGAAAAGAATACAAAGCTGTATGCCGGATACCTGGAACTGGCTGGAAAAGAAAAAAATGTGCTGTTCGGCGGCAGGCTGGGGCAGTACCGTTATTATGATATGGATAAGGTCATACGGGCGGCGCTGGATATGGTTCGCAGTGAGCTTGCGGCAGAATAAATCCCGGTTACGAATAGGCTGTTTTTCGGACTGTAAGGATAAAAGTATAAGCACGGCTGAAAAAAAGATTGCACTTTTTTCACGCCGTGCTATAATATTATTTAAATAATTTGAATATCAAACTATTAAATATTCAAATATTTAGATTAACAAGAAATTCAGGAGGACTGCACATGAATTGGGAACAGGCGAACCGGAATCTGGAAGAAAGAAGACAGAAGGCGCTGCTGGGCGGCGGACAGTCTAAGATAGATAAACAGCATGCGGGAGGAAAGCTCACCGCGCGGGAGAGGCTGGAGCTTTTATTTGATCAGGGAAGCTTTGTGGAAACAGACGCTTTTATCGAATCCAGGATTGATGACTTTGATCTGGATAAAAGAAGGGTGCCGGGGGACGGCGTGGTGACCGGCTACGGTTATGTGGACGGAAGGCTTGTTTTCGCAGCCAGTGAAGACTTTACGGTAATCGGCGGAACGTTGGGCGAATATCATTCCATGAAAATCTGCCGTCTGCAGGATATGGCGATGGAGATGAAGGCCCCGCTTGTATGCATCAATGACAGCGGCGGAGCCAGAATTGAGGAAGGCATCAGCTCCTTAAGCGGCTATGCGGGCATGTTCCTGCGTCATACCAAGGCCTCCGGCGTGATTCCCCAGATTGCGGTGATTCTTGGCCCCTGCTCCGGCGGCGCCTGCTATGCGCCCGCTATCTGCGATTTTATTTTCATGGTGAGGGAGACCTCCAAGATGTTCATTACCGGGCCGAATGTGGTGAAGACGGTTATCAATGAGGAAACAACGGTAGAAGAGCTGGGCGGTGCGCAGGTGCATGCCAGGAAGAGCGGCGTTTCCCATTTTACCTATGATACGGAAGGGGAGTGCCTGATGGGAGTGCGAAAGCTCCTGAACTACCTGCCTTCCAATTTTGAAGAAAAAGCGCCGGTCATCCGTCCGGAGGAAAAAAAGGCGCTGGCAAAGAACGTAAATAAAGTGCTGGAGCATGTGGGGCAACTGGGCCGGCGCATCCACAGCGGGAAAAAGGGGACGGAGAATCCCTGCGCCGGGCTGGAAGAGATTGTGCCGGATAATTCCAGGCGTTCCTATGATGTAAAGGAAGTCATTGCATGTGTTGCGGACCGGAACAGCTTCTTTGAGGTGCAGCAGGAATTCGCTCCCAATGCAGTGGTGGGCTTTGCCAGGATGGAGGGGGAAACTGTGGGCTTTGTGGCGAACCAGCCTGCGGTCATGGGCGGCTCCCTGGATTACCATGCTTCCGATAAAATTGCCCGCTTCATCCGTTTCTGCGACTGCTTCGGCCTGCCCATTCTGACGCTGGTGGATGTGCCCGCCTTTTTGCCGGGAACCGCGCAGGAACACAGCGGAATCATCCGCCACGGAGCGAAGGTGCTGTATGCGTATTCCGAAGCTACTGTGCCCAAGATTTCACTGATTATGAGAAAAGCCTACGGCGGCGCTTACATTGCCATGAACTCCAGGGAAATGGGCGCGGACTATGTCTATGCCTGGCCCATTGCGGAGATTGCGGTTATGGGCGCGGAAGGCGCGGTCAACATCGCCTTCAAACGGAAAATAAAGTCCGCTTCCGATCCGGAGGCCATGCGCGCGCAGTGCATCAGGGAATATGAGGAACGTTTTTTGAACCCCTATGTGGCGGCGGCCAGAGGCTTTGTGGATGAGGTGATTAAGCCGGAGGAGACAAGGGAAAAGCTGCTGTGCGCACTGAAGGCCTTCCGGGGAAAGAAGGAAGAGGACCCGAAGAAAAAGCACGGCAATATCCCTCTGTAAGGATAACATTCGGGCAGGAATGATATTACAGTATTAAGTAAGATATTTCTTTTTATTATACAGCGCGTTTTCCCACAATATAGCGAATTACGTTGCTTTTATGCAGAAAAAACGGTATAAATATAATGTGTGCATAATAGATAGCGTCTCCCTGCGGGGGACAGAGGAGTGACTGGTGCCCGGTTTTTCCGGCACTGGTTAAAAAGGACGGGAAAAGCATTGGATTCAGAGAAACATAAAGTATTTGCCCTGTCCAGAAGCCAGCAGAATATCTGGAATCTGGAACAGGCTTATCCAGGGACATCAATCAATCATATCAGTACGACAGTAAGTATTCGGGGCAGGATCGACTTCGCGCTTTTACAGGAGAGCATCCGGCTTGTTTTGAAGGCGGACGCTACGCTGCGGACCCGGATCACGCTTCAGGACGGAAAGCCTGTGCAGTATTTTGCCCCCTGCGGTGAAGAGCGTTTTGATATCTATGATTTTTCCCATACGGATCAGGAAGGAATTGAAAGCTGGGAAACTGCGATGAGCAGGGAGGCGCTTCCGGTATTGGATGCCCCCCTGTATCGTTTTGCCCTGTTTGGGGCAGGGGAAAATAAAGGCGGCATCTTCCTGAAAATTCATCATATCATTTCGGACGGCTGGTCCCAGATGCTGGTGTGCAACCGGATCGCGGAGACTTACCTGAAGCTGCTTGCGGGAGAGAGGCCGGAGCCTTACCAGATCCCGGACTATGAGCTGCATGTGAGGGAGGAAGAGGATTACCTTTCGGGCAGAGCTTACAAGAGGGATTTGGAATATTGGAAGGAACAGGTGGAAAAGGCCGGAGAACCTTCCGTTATCAAGTCTGTAAAAAGTGCCGCGGTCAGCCCTGTGGGGCGCAGAATGAGCTTCCGCCTGCCGCAGGTGCTTAATCATGCCGTTTATCTGTACTGCCTGAACAACAGGGTGGCGCCCTTTGCCGTATTCTATATGGCGCTGGCAATCTATTTCCGGCGTATCGGCGGGGCTTCCCGGTTTACCATCGGCGTTCCTATTTTCAACCGTACCAGCTATGAATTTAAGCAGAGTACGGGGATGTTCGTAAATACCCTTCCCTTTTTTAATGAAATACAGGACGAATGGACGTTTAACCAGTTTAACGAAGAACTGATGGAGGCGTGGTTTGAACTGCTGCGCCATCAGCGCTTTCCCTTTTCCCATATCCTGGAGCTTGCCCGGGAAAAAGGAGACGGGACGGACAGGCTTTTTTCAGTTGCGCTCTCTTACCAGGACAGCAAGGTATATGAGAGCAGGGATGCTTCTGTGGTATTTTCCGGAAGGTGGCACTACAGCGGCTGCCAGGCGGAGCAGCTGTGCATCCATCTGAGCAATATGGAAAGCCATAAGCAGTATTGTGTGGATTACGATTATCTGTCCCAGTTTTTTACGGGAGAGGAGATTGCCGGGCTCCATGAAAGCCTGGTGAATATTCTTATGGAGGCCCTGCATAATCCCGACAGGCCCCTGTGCCGCCTGGCCGTGCTTGGCAGGGAGGAACGGGAAAAGGTTCTCTATACCTTTAATAATACGGAAAAATATCTGGAAGAAAAAGATCTATATCAGGTCTTTGAACAGACGGTTTCTGATTATCCGCAGCGTGTTGCGGCTATTTGTGGTGGGAAAAAGCTGACCTATTCCGGGCTGGCAGAGCAGGCGGGCGTTGTTTCCCGGGGGCTGAACCGTATTTTCGGGGAAGAAAAAGGGGTGGCGGCCATTCTGCTTCCCCGCACCTTTGCGCTGTTTGCCGCATTGATGGGAGCTCTGCGTTCGGGGAATGCGTATCTGCTGCTGTCCACGGAGCTTCCGGCTGGGCGGATTGGGGATATTTACCGCAGGAGCGGCGCGGGCGTGCTTATTACGCATGGGACGCAGGCGGGACGGCTTGGCACAGAGGCGGAGGATATGCGGCTTCTGCTGATGGAGGATCTGGAAGAGGGGCGTTTTTATCCTGACGGGGAGGAGGAAGCGCCGTTTCGGGCAAAGCCGGAGGATCTGGCTTATGTGGTATATACCTCCGGAAGCACCGGGGAGCCTAAGGGTGTGGAAATCACCCAGCGCAGCCTGTTTAACCTTGTAAAGGCCATGGGGCCTGTTTACGGAAAGGGAGCGGTTCTTTCCGTCTGCAATGTGGGCTTTGACGCGTTTACCCTGGAAAGCACGGCCGCCCTTTTAAACGGCAGGACGGTGGTGCTGCCGGGAGAGGAGGAGCAGGAATCCCCGCGCCGGTTGGCGGAGCTGATTGCCGGCTATGGGGTGGGCTTTCTGTCCATAACGCCCTCCCGCCTGACCGCTTTTTTAAGGGATCCCTCCTTTTGCCGGGCCATGAGACAGATGGAACGGATTATATGCGGCGGGGAAGCTTTTACCGGGGAGCTTCTGAAGCTTTTGAAAAATTGTACCAATGCCAGAATCTACAATCAGTATGGTCCTTCGGAAACCACGGTGGCGGTGAGCATGAAGGAACTGGGGGAAGCGTCCTTAATTACCGTCGGCGGGCCGCTTCCCGGCTGTCGCATGTATGTGCTGGATCGGTGGATGAATCCACTGCCGACAGGCGTTTACGGACAGCTGTTTATCGGCGGCGTCTGTGTGGGAAGAGGCTACAGGAACGCACCGGAGCTTACGGAAAAAAGCTTCCTGGAGAATCCATTTGAAGCAGGGGAGCGGATGTATGCCACAGGGGATATCGCCTGCTGGACGGCGGAAGGGGAAATTATGCTGTCCGGAAGGCTGGACCGCCAGGTGAAGCTGCGCGGACTGCGCATCGAGCCGCAGGAGACGGTGGACTGCATTGCCTCTTACCCGGGAGTGAGGGAAGCGGCGGCGAAGGTGCTGGAACTGAACGGCCAGCTGATCCTGGCCGCCTATTACTGTGCGCCGGAGGAAATCCCGGAGGTGGAGCTGCTGGCGTTTGCCGCTTCCCGGCTGCCGAAATACATGATTCCCTCCTGTGTGATCCGTCTGGAGGAAATCCCGCTCACCTCCAGGGGAAAGGTGGACGAGGACAGGCTGCCTGCGCCGGAGGAAAAGACGGAAGCCATGGATGGGACGCAAGACGGGCTTTCATTGCAGATCCTGGAGATTTTCCGGGAGGTGCTGGCGCAGCCGGAGATGGGAATCGAAAGCGACTATTTTCTGTGCGGCGGGAATTCCCTGAATGCCATGGAGGTGCTTGCCGGAGTGGAAGATGCTGTGGGAAGGCGGCTGCGGATTTCCGATCTGTATGCCTGCCGTACGGCAGGACGTCTGGCCCGGTACATCGGCGGGGAAAAGGAAGCGGTGAAAAAGCCGGTGTGGCAGCTGCAGCCCGCGCCCGGCCTGGACCGTTATCCTCTGACTCCCATCCAGCAGGGAATTTATGTCCAGTCCTGCATGGCGCCGGAGAGCTTCACCTATCACATGCCGGGAGCCTTTTGTCTTAAGAAGCCTGTGGATGCCGGAAGGCTGGCGCAGGCATTTGAAAGGCTGATTGCCGGGGAACGGATTTTCCGTACGGCCTTTGTCCAGGAGGATGACGGTATTTTTGCAAAGGTAATGCCGGAGGCGGCTTTTACGCTTGCACAGCTTGAAGGGGATACCCTGGAGCAGGCGGCATCGCTGTTTATCCGGCCGTTTTCCCTGGAAAAAGCGCCCCTGCTGAGGGCGGGCCTGTGGCGGGACGGGGAGGGCACGCAGTTCCTTTTCCTGGATGTGCATCATATTATCGGGGACGGGATGAGCACGCCCCTGATGCTGGAGAGGCTGAACCGCTGCTATGAGGGCGGGGAAGCTGTTTCGGGAGACGTGGATTATCTGGATTACGCTTATTGGCAGTCCCGGGACAGAATGGAAGAAAAAACCACTGACAGGGACTACTGGAGGGAGCATTTGTCTCCTCTGCCGGAGCCTTTGCTTCTGCCTGCGGATAAAACACGTCCATCGCAGTTTGATTATCAGGGGAAAAATTATGCGCACCGCATTTCCCGGGAATTGAGCGGCCAGTGCACGCAGTGGTGCAGGCAGAACGGCATTTCGCCCTACATGCTGTTCCTGGGAGCATACGGTATCCTGCTTTCCGCGGCTGCGGGGAAAAAGGAGCTGCTTGTGGGAACGCCGGTGGCGGGCAGGAATCAAAGGCAGCTGCAGGAAATCTGCGGACCGTTTATCAGTACCATGCCTTTGCGTCTGCGGGTGGACGCAGAGGAGGAAACCGGCAGGTATCTGCAGCAGATCAGGCAGGAGGTAACAGGGATGCTGGAGCATCCGGACTGTTCCCTGGAGGAAATGATCTCCATGCTCGGGCTTCCCAGGACCTTATCCGAAAACCCGCTGTATCAGGCGGCCTTTTCCATGCGTCCCTTTGAGACCGGCAGTCTGACGCTGGCGGGAGAGGCAGTGGAATATGTGCCGCTGTTTACGGGAGCGGCAAAGACAGAGCTGTTCGTAGAACTGGTTTTTGAAAAAGAAGAATACCAGCTGCAGTTTGAGTACGCCTCTTCTCTGTTTGAGGAGGAAACCATACGGCTGTATGGCAGAGGCATGGAAAGCATTGTAAGGGGGCTTACGGACGGAAGCGCGGAAAAAATCCGTGAGGTGCCCATAGTGGATGTGGCCGATCGGATGGAGCTTTTTGAAATTCCCAATTACAGGTATATGCCGTATCTGAACCAGCCCATCCATCAGATGATACGCAACCGCGCCAGAATGTATCCGTCGGAAACGGCGGTGATCTGGCATGGGGAAAAAATAACCTGTCAGGAGCTGGACAGGCGTGCTGGCTCCGTTGCCTGCGGGCTGCATGCAGCCGGGGTAAGCAGAGGTGACCGGATAGGGCTTTGTTTTGGAAGGACGCCTGAGCTTCTGGCCGGTATGCTGGGAATTCTTAAGGCCGGCTGCGCTTATGTGCCTCTGTCCCCGTCCCTTCCGGCAAAACGGACGGACTATATCCTGGAAACGGCGGGCGCGGCGTTTGTGCTCTGTGATCAGGAAAGCAGGGAAAGCCTTGTTAATAAAACCGTGCTTCCCGTGCTTGTTTCTTCTCAGATGGACAGTGGTTCCTGGGAGGAAACGGGCGTGAACGGGGAGGATTTGATCCATGTTCTATTTACCTCAGGCTCCACCGGCAGGCCAAAGGGAGTCATGCTGCGCCACCGCAGCCTGTCCAATCTGTTTGCCAACATGAAAATGCTCATGGCGGATGTGAAAGGGCCGGTGCTGTGTACCGCCAACATGATGTTTGACATTTTTATTGTGGAAAGCCTGTTCCCGCTGGCGATGGGGAATCCTGTGGTCATGGCGGATGAAGAGGAGATGGTGCTTCCCTGGCGGCTGGCGGAGCTTATTGGCGCCACCGGAGCAAAGTTTATGCAGCTGACGGCCTCACGGCTGCAGCTGTGCCTTGGAAATGAAGCGTTCCGGAACGCGGCGTCTGGCCTGAAGCTGGTAATTTCAGGCGGGGAACCGTTGACGGAAACGCTGGCGGAGCAGTTCTTTCGGATTTGCCCGGAAAGCCGGCTGCTGAATATGTACGGCCCTACGGAGGCGGCGGTATGCGCCACTGTGGAGGAGGTGGCGCCGGGAAAAGAAATCACCATCGGCCGTCCCCTTTCCAACTGCAGGGTATATCTGCTGGATGAGGAGCGAAACCCGGTGATGCCCACTGCGGAAGGAGAACTGTACCTGGCCGGGGAAGGTATTTCGGAAGGCTATATCGGACGTGAGGATTTGACGGAGGCGGCCTTTTTCCCGGATATTTACTTCCCGCAGCAGCGGATGTACAAAACAGGTGACCTGGGTCGGCTGCGCGCGGACGGAAGGGTTGTTTTCCTTGGCCGCAGGGACGGGCAGGTAAAAATCAACGGCCAGAGAGTGGAGCTGAGTGAAATTGCCAACGCCATGCTGGAATCGGGGGCGGCTGCCCGGGCGGCGGTGATTCCCGTGGAAAAACCGGACGGGGCGTCGGAGCTGATCGCTTTTTATACGGAAGCGGAGGATGGCGGCGGGGATGCGGAACGCTTGCGTCGGTGGCTGCGCGGCTGCCTGCCGGATTATATGGTGCCTTCCTCTTTCTGCCGGCTGGAAAGTCTTCCTATAACAGATAATGGGAAGACGGATCTGCTGCTTTTAAAGCGGGAGTGGGAAAAAGGCGCGTTTACCGAAGAAAGGACAGCTGCAGCGGAAAAGCTTCCGTCTGAGGAGGCTTCCGTTAAATTTTCTGAAACATATCCGGCAGGATCTTCTGCGGAGCAGGCGGGGAAAATGTCGGTGAAACCTGAAACAGAGGAGAAAATCCTGCAAATCTGGTCGGCTATTCTGGGAAGAAATGACATTTGTGCGGAAAAATCCTTTTTTGAACAGGGCGGAACCTCTCTTGGGGCGCTCAGTGTGCTGAGCAGATATTTCAATGAGGGCATGGAAATGACGATGGCCCAGTTTTATGAAAACCCCACGGCGGCAGCCCAGGCGAAGCTGCTATCCGGGAGCGGGCTGCACAGGGACGACAGGGAGCGGGAGGCGGAATATCCCGCGCAGGTTCCTGCGGCCCCGGCGATTTTGCCCGGCCCGCCCGGTTGGGAAGAAAAGGCGGTGCTTCTCACCGGAGCCACAGGCTTTTTCGGTGCGCATTTGCTGAAGGCGCTGCTTTCACAGAGCGGAACAAGGATTATATGCCTTATAAGGAACGGGGATATTGCCAGACTGCGGGAGACACTGTCCTGGTATTTCGGCGCCGGCTGGACGGCGGCCCAGATGGGACGCATCCGGGTTGCGGCAGGGGATTTATCCAGGTCCCTTTTGGGAATGGAGCGTCCGGAATGGAACCGGCTGGCGGGGGAAATCCGGGCCGTATACCACTGCGCGGCGGACGTGAGGCACTATACTGCCAATGAGCAGGCCTTTCTGGATACCAATGTGGGAGGCACGGAAACGCTGCTTGCGCTGGCAAAAGAGGCGGAAGCCGTATTTTATCATATATCCACAGCCAGCATCGGCGGGGATTTCCTGCGGGAGCATCCGGGGGAGGACGCGGTCTTTACGGAAGCGGATTTTTACATCGGACAGAACTGGGAGGATAATGTTTATATCCGGAGCAAGTTCCTGTCGGAGGCGGCGGTTTACCGTGCCATGAGGGAAGGACTGAATGCACGGGTCTACCGGCTGGGCAGAATTACGGGACGCTGCTCGGATCATGTATTCCAGAAGAACCCGGAAAGCAATGCGGCGTTCCTTCTTATGAGGGCGATCCACTGCGTGGGGGCAATATCCCGCTCCATGTCCTGCCTGGCGGTTGATCTGACGCCGGTGGACTGGTGCGCGGCCGCGGTGCTGGCTCTGTGGGACACGGAAGCCACAGCACTGCATCTGATGAATCCCTGCCCGCCCTCCATGTCCCAGGTGGCACAGCTTCTTGTGCCAGATCTGGAAATCGTGCCGGATGAGGCTTACGGCGGATTGCTCCTGCAGCGGATGAATGATGAAAACAGGGATATCCTGGCGCCGCTTTTGGATTATGTCAACCGTATGAAAACCTCCGGCGCCGCGGTCCGTGTAGAATGCAAAATAACGCAGGAGATGCTGAAAAAGGCAGGCTTTGACAGAAAGCTTCCCGATGCGTCTTATCTGATTGAAGGCTTTGCCGGACTTTTTCCGGTGAATAAAATGCCCACTAAAGAGGGCAGATGGGAGCAAAGGTGAAATGCATTTCACCCTCCCTGAATAATATGCCCGCCAAAGCGGGCAGATGGGAGCAAAAATGATATCTGATTTTTCTGCCGCCATCTTTTTAACGGCGCTGATTGCAATCATATTATTTTTTATCTGGAGTTTTAAAGTAAAAAGGCTTCAGCTAATCCATAAATTTTACCTCATGCTGGCTGGCTCCTACGGACTGTGCGTTATTGCCCTGCTGGGGATGAAGCTGACGAAGCCGGATAATACGTTAGCGCTCATGTTCTGGGATGCCTGGACCAATACTATGGGAGCGCTGATGCCGGTATTCTGCCTCTGCATTGCCCTGATTTTTGTCAAGGGCTGGGAGCAGATGCCAAGGAAAAGCATGTGGCTCTTTTTTATCCCGCTGCTTACCATTCTTGTGGTGTGGACCAACCCGCTGCACCACCTGCATTACCGGGTTTTCTCCACCATTAGAAGCGAGATAGTGTTCGGGCCGTATATTGCGGTGACAGGGCTTTACAGCTGGCTCTGCCAGCTGGTCAGCCTGACGCTGATGATTAATTTCGCACTGCATAACAAGAGCAGGCTTTATATGCTGCAGTGCCTGATGTTTACCATCGGCTGCCTGTGCCCGCTGACGGTGAGCGTGGTGGCTACGGTCACAAGCACCCTGTCCATAACGGCCACGCCTCTGAGCTTTATCGTCACCATTGTGTTAAACGGCATCGCCATATACCAGCTGCATATTCTGGATATCAGGCCAATCGCCATGCAGCGGGTGCTGGACTGGATTTCCGATTGTTATTTGGTGCTCAGTGAAAGCGGCGTGGTCATCAGCTATAACAAGCCCTTTGAAAAAATCCTGGCCTCAGGCTACGGCATTACGGAAAGCAGGTATTTGAGCGACTGTGTGAAAAAGGAGGATGTCTATAAAAAGACGGCAATCTACAACCTCCTTACAGCCGTTTCCTCCTGCCAGGAAAGCGGCTCCACCATCACCTACGAACAGGCGATCACCATTGATTTCGGTGAGGGCACCAGGAAAAATTATTACGTGGTGGATGTGACGCCCCTGTATATTAAGGAGATCCTTTCCGGCTATGTGGCGATTTTCAAGGATGTGACCCAGCTGAAAAAAAGCATGCAGCAGCTGCAGGACAGCCAGGCCAGAATGATGGAGCAGGAACGGCTTGCTTCGCTGGGCCAGATGATAGGCGGACTTGCCCATAACCTGAAAACACCCATCATGAGCATATCCGGCTGTATTTCGGCGGTGGAAAACCTGGTTGAGGAATGCAGGGACAACCTGGAAGACCCGGATGTGACGGCGGACGATTACCGGGAAATATATGGGGAGATGGAGGAATGGTTTGAAAAGGTCCGGGAATCCTCCTCCTACATGTCGGATATCATCACGGCGATAAAGGGGCAGGCGGCCAGCGTCAGCACCAGCGATGAGGTCACTTTTACTACAGAAGAATTGATAAAACGCAGCATGCTCCTCATGCGGCATGAGCTGATGAGCAGCGGCTGCAGTGTGGCAACGGAAATTGAAGACGGACGCATCTATGTGATACGGGGAGATATCAACAATCTGGTCCAGGTGCTCAACAATCTGCTCTCTAACGCCATTTATGCGCAGAAGCAGGTGGGAGGCGGTACCATAACCATAGGTGTGAAAAGGGACGAAAAAGTACTGAAGATTTTTGTGAGGGATACAGGGCCGGGCATCAGCGCAAGGGTGCGTGAAAGGCTCTTTAAAGAAATGGTCACCAGCAAAGGTATCTACGGCACAGGGCTGGGACTCTATATTTCCGATGCAGTAGTCAGAGGAAAATTCGGCGGAACCATGTGGACAGAGGACAATCCGGCAGGCGGCGCTGTCGTGGGCGTTTCCATTCCGCAGAGTGAAGTACAGGAAGAGAACATAACAAAGGGGGAAACTGTAGGAAAATGAGAAAAAACAGGAGAACGCTGCATAAAGATTTCCGAATCCTGACGCTGGATGACGATTATATCATGACATCCACGCTGCAGGCCTATTTCCAGCGCTCCGGCTATTACGTAGATGTGGTGAATGACCCTTATCAGGCAATTGAACAGGTAAGAAACGGAAAATACGATATCCTGCTGCTGGATTTCCTGATGTCTCCCGTTTGCGGAGATCAGGTGGTGGAGGAAATCAGAAGATTCAACAAAGAAATCTACATCATACTGCTGACCGGACATAAAAGCATGGCACCGCCAATTAAAACCATCCGTGACCTGGATATACAGGGCTACTACGAGAAAAGCGACCGCTTTGACCAGCTGGAGCTGCTTGTGGAGTCCTGCGTAAAATCCATTTCCCAGATGCGTATCATACAGAATTATAAAAACGGCCTGTCCCTCATGATGGAGGCCCTGCCCCAGATTTATGATCTGGACAACACCCGTTCCATTTATGAAAGCATTCTCAGTATCACCCTGAATATTTTCCAGGGAGACAGAAGCTTTTTCATGATATCGGATTTTACAGCCTCCCAAGGGGAAAATGAACTGCACATCCTGGGAGATATCACTGAGGAGGAAGTGAGGGATATTGTAAAAAACGCACATTTTGACGGGCAGAAGGTTATCACCCTTGCTGATATGCTGCTTGCGCCCATCGAGGATGAGGAGCATAAAATCATAGGAATCCTGGGAACCGATCCGGGCGTATCCCCGGAATACGTCCAGGTGCAGATGATGGAAATCTATATCCGCCAGATATCCTCAGCACTGCATAACAGCCAGCTCCACCGGCTGGTCAGCACCAAGAATGAAGAACTGACCAAGGCTTACGAGCAGCTGAACGAAAGCTATGTGGAAATCATCAATGCCATGCGAACCATCGTGGATGAAAGAGATATTTACACCAGAGGCCATTCCGACAGGGTTTCCGCCATTGCGGCAGATATTGCGGGACAGATGAAAAAGGATAAACATACCATAGAGAGAATCCGTCTGGCCGGCCTGTTCCATGACATCGGTAAGGTCGGCATTTCGGATAAAATTCTCTTAAAGCCGGACAAGCTGAACGAAGAGGAATATGCGAACATCAAAAAGCATTCCGGCAAGGGCGCAAAAATCCTTTCCGCCATAACCCTGTTCAACGATGTGGTGCCCATTGTCCGTTCCCATCACGAATGGATTGACGGCAGAGGATATCCGGATGGACTGAAGGGGGATGCAATACCCGAGGAATCCAAAATTATTGCCGTTGCGGATTCCTTTGACGCCATGACATCCCACCGGCATTACCGAAGCAATCTGTCCCTGGCACAGGCCCTGGACGAACTGCGGCGGGGAAAAGGGACACAGTTTTCACCCGAGGTGGTGGACGCCTTCCTGGAAATGCTGGATGAAATGGGTGAGGAAAAAGCAATGGAGAAATACGGAACCGGCAAAGCAGTTGAAGAAGAAGAAGAAGGAGAAAATGAATGAAAAATTTCCCGCGCAATCAGGTAACCCATTATGATACCTTCGATGCCTTTATGGAGGGAATAGAAAAAGAGTTCGGTGACAGACCCGCGATTTCCTGGTTCCTGAGAAATAAAACGGAAATGTGCCGCAGCTTCCGTGAGACTGCGGAGGATGTGAGACAGCTGAAGGAGGCCCTTTACCACCGCGGCCTGGCCGGTAAAAATATCGCCCTGGTAGGGGAAAACAGCTATGACTGGATCATCACCTACCTCGCCGTCGCCGCATCCGGCGGAATTGCGGTATGCATAGACGCGGAACAGGCGGACGACAGCATCTGGCAGATGATGCAGATGGCCGAGGCTGAGGCCGTATTTGCCTCCGATGTCTGCCTTCCCATCTGTGAAAGCATTCCCGAAGGAAAAGAAAGAATCCGGCTGTTTGCCATGCTGGGCGAGCAGAAGGGCAGCAGTGCGCTAACCTGCCGCAGCCTGCGGGAGGAAGGCAGGGCGCTCCTGGCAGACGGAAAGCAGCCATGGCGCTGTATGGATATTGAAGCAAGACAGACCGCAGCCATTGTTTTCACCTCAGGAACCACCAGCGCTTCCAAGCCGGTTATGCTCAGCCATCAGGCCATCCTGCATAATGCCAGCGATTCCAGCGTATATGTTTCCGCAGAACAGCGGGTTTTCTCCTCCCTGCCCTTTTACCATACCTATGGCATGACCTGCGCGGTGCTGGCCACTATGGTCAGAGGGGCCCAGCTAATCATCAACGGTGATCTGAAAACAGTCATGCGCGATCTCCATCTGGCCCATGCCGACTCCATGCTCACCGTCCCCCTCATGATCGAAGCCATCCATAACCAGCTGTGGCTGAATGCGGAGAAGGAAGGCAAGGCCGACGGCCTGCGCCGCCTGCTCAAAATCCATAAAATCCTGCGCAGGGTCGGCATCCATAAGTGCAGTAAAATCCTGGATGAGATCCGTGAAAAATGCGTTGGCTCCCTGCACATCATCATATGCGGAGGCGCCCACCTGAGCCGGGAAATAGCAGAAGAATTCCTCCTGCTGGGAATTCTCGTCCTCCAGGGCTACGGAATCACCGAATGCTCCCCCCTGGTGGCGGTAAACAGCAACTATTCTTACGATATGGACTCCGTAGGCTACGTGCTGCCATGCTGCGAGGTGAAAATCGTGGATGAGGAAATCTGGGTCCGCGGAAAATCCGTTATGAACGGCTACTACAAGGCTCCTGAGCTTACCGCCGAGGTTATGGAAGGCGAATGGTTCCGTACCGGCGACCTGGGCCATCTGAGCAGGGAAGGCTTCCTTTATATTACCGGCCGCAAGAAAAACCTTATAGTTTTTAAAAACGGCAAGAAAGTTTCCCCCGAAAAGCTGGAAGAAAAAATCAGCGTGATCCCTTTGGTAAAGGATGTTCTCGTTTACGGGGCCGCCAGCGGTGCATCCGCCGACGACGTAAAGCTGGCCGCCAGCATATACCCTGATCCGGAACGCGCCAAGGGCCTTTCTTCCTATGAAATACTGGAACAGCTCCAGGCGGAAATCAACAGCATAAACGAACACCTGCCCATTTACCAGCAGATCCAGATGGTAAATATCAGGGAGCAGGAATTTTCAAAGACAGCATCAAAAAAAATAAAAAGACATATGGTCTGAAAGGAGATTTATCGTGCTGGAACTCATTCAGAAGATTGTTTTCCACGTTACCGGAAAAACGAATCTCAACTATGAAACGGACTTCGTCCAGGATCTGGGCCTGAATTCTTTTGAACTTATGAATATTGTAAGCGCATTTGAGGAATATTTTGATACGACGATACCCACCCGGGACGTCTGGAAGCTGCATCAGGTAAAGGACGTCATCGCCTACATGCAGGAAAGAGGACTTGAAGTATAAATGGAAACACAAAAAGGGGAAATCGTCCTCTATATCTACCATATAAAAGGAAACAAAAACGAAAATAAAAATGAAAACGGAGCCTCCGGCAAAATACTGGCAGAGGATACGCCCAAACAACAGGCAAAGCTCCTTTCCTCTGCCCTCCTCGCCCGCGCAGCCACCCACTACCTGACGCAGCACAGCCCCGCCTGCCTTTCATTTGCCCCCGGCCAGCCGCCCGCCCCATCCTGGCGCACACAAAAAGGCAGCCATGGCAAGCCCTACTTCCCCGACTGCCCCTGGCTCCACTTTTCCATCAGCCACAGCGGCGAATACTGGGCCTGCGCCATGGCTCCCACTGAAGTGGGCCTGGATCTCCAGCTCCACACCAAAGGAAGAAAAGAACGCATATCCTCCCGTTTTTTCCACCCCCAGGAAAACGAATACCTCCGACGCTGCGCCTACCGTGACTTTTTCGACATCTGGGCCGCCAAAGAAAGCTACGTCAAATACACCGGCCAGGGCATCGACGAAAACTTCGCCTCCTTCACCGCCGCCGCCCCAACCGCCCCCGCCGCCGAAATCAACGGCGCCCAACTAAAATCCATCCCCTTCCATCCAGACTACAGCCTCTCCCTCTGCGCCCCCCGCATCGACAACGTCATAATTCATTACGAAACGCAGTGAGTGACACAATCGGCCGGACACAGGCATCTCTGCGAGCGCCCAGCATATCACATAAGTTCAGGGCGGCCGGGATTTTGTATGAGGCTTGGGCGGCGGAGCGGTGGCGGGGCAGGGGGCGGACGGGGGAAGGGCGGGGGCCGGGTTTTTCATGGGACCATCTTCAGGCCATGGAGATGAGACTTAAAAATTGTGGAAGGACCCTGACACAATTTTTCGCCCAAGGCTCATCGCAATGCCCGGCCTGACTGGCCCATGAAAAACCCGGCCCCCGCCCTTCCCCCGTCCGCCCCCTGCCCCGCCACCGCTCCGCCGCCCAAGCCTCATACAAAATCCTCCCTCCCTCCTCTAAAAAAGCTTGACTTTCGGCGGTACTGTGTGCTATAGTCATAAGGCGAGATGAGATTTAGGTCTTTTTTTTATGCTTAAAATTCCGAAAAGACCAGTTATGTCAATAGCCCGTGAGGGTGTTGACCACGGGCGGTTGTCGGCGTTCAGAGAATGAATCA
This sequence comes from Eisenbergiella porci, assembly GCF_009696275.1. Lineage (GTDB taxonomy): Bacteria > Bacillota > Clostridia > Lachnospirales > Lachnospiraceae > Eisenbergiella > Eisenbergiella porci. The sequence goes on along the minus strand of NZ_VUMI01000014.1, from coordinate 69,822 downwards.
AGACGAGAAGCTTACGTGAGACAATATAGGTTAACAGAGAAAAAGGTGGAGGTGGAATACCATGCGTACAAGAATCACATTGGCATGTACAGAGTGCAAGCAGCGTAACTACAACACAACAAAGGATAAGAAGACACATCCTGACAGAATGGAAACAAGCAAGTACTGCAGATTCTGCAAGAAGCACACAACGCACAAAGAAACCAAATAATCAGCCAGACGGACAGAGAGGTGCAGGTAATGGGAAATTCCTCAAGTGAAGAAAAGACGTCCAAGCCGAAATTCTTTGATGGTGTGAAAGCAGAATTCAAGAAAGTCACATGGCCGGACAGAGAACTGCTGTTGAAACAGTCCGCCGCTGTTGTAGGAATTTCAATTGTACTCGGAGGCATCATTGCCGTTTTGGACATGATCCTTCAGTATGCAGTTGATTTCCTTGTAAAATAACAGTGGGGTGAACGTATGGCAGAAGCAAACTGGTATGTGGTCCACACTTATTCCGGATATGAGAATAAGGTAAAGGCCAACATTGAAAAGACAATTGAGAACAGGCACCTGGAAGAAGAAATTCTGGAGGTCCGTGTCCCCATGCAGGATGTTGTGGAGATGAAGAACGGAGCTAAGAAAACAGTCCAGAAGAAGATGTTCCCCGGCTATGTCCTGATTAACATGGTCATGAATGATGATACCTGGTATGTCGTACGTAATACCAGAGGCGTGACAGGGTTTGTAGGACCGGGAAGCAAACCGGTGCCGCTTACAGAAGCGGAAATGAAGCCGCTTGGCATTAAAACGGAGAATGTTTCCATTGATTTTGCAGAGGGCGATACCATCGTCGTTGTTGCAGGAGCATGGAAGGATACGGTCGGGCTTGTGCAGAGAATTGACTACGGCAAGCAGACCGCTACGATAAATGTAGAGCTGTTCGGAAGGGAAACCCCTGTGGAAATCAGCTTTGCAGAGGTTCGTAAATTACAATAGTCTGACGTTTAATGGAGAAATCCGTTAAACTGTGGAAGCAGTGCCCTGGCTCCGCCGGAGGTTTCCCGGAAGGGGACGGGCCGCGCGTTTGAAACGCGTGCATTATGGCTGCGCCATACCACATTATATTTAGGAGGTGCCTGACATGGCAAAGAAAGTTACAGGATACATCAAGTTACAGATTCCTGCTGGTAAAGCGACACCAGCTCCCCCGGTTGGTCCTGCTCTTGGACAGCACGGTGTTAATATCGTTGAATTTACCAAGCAGTTCAATGCAAGAACAGCAGATAAGGGAGATTTAATCATCCCTGTTGTAATTACTGTTTACGCAGACAGAAGCTTCAGCTTTGTAACAAAGACTCCGCCTGCTGCAGTACTGCTGAAGAAAGCATGCAATCTGAAGTCCGGTTCCGGTGCGCCGAACAAGACCAAAGTTGCAACTATCTCCAAGGACAAGGTTAAGGAAATCGCAGAAATGAAGATGCCTGACCTCAATGCTGCCTCTCTGGAATCAGCTATGAGCATGATCGCCGGTACGGCAAGAAGCATGGGTATTGTAGTAGAAGACTAAAACTGATTAATTGGGAGCAGTATTCCGGCCCGGAGCCTTCCGCGCCGAAAACAAAAGTACTGCGTTAATAACCAACGGAGGAATTGAAAATGAAACATGGTAAAAAATACAGCGAAGCTGCTAAATTAGTAGACCGCGCTACCGCTTATGAACCCACCGATGCCATCGCATTAGCAAAGAAAACAGCAACAGCCAAATTTGATGAGACCATCGAAGTTCATATCAGAACAGGCTGTGACGGACGTCATGCTGAGCAGCAGATCCGTGGTGCTGTTGTGCTTCCTAACGGAACCGGTAAAACCGTTAAGGTTCTGGTATTCGCCAAAGGAGATAAAGTAAACGAAGCAGAAGCTGCCGGCGCAGATTATGTTGGCGGCGATGAGCTCATCCCCAGAATTCAGAATGAAGGCTGGCTTGATTTTGACGTTGTTGTAGCTACTCCTGATATGATGGGTGTAGTTGGACGTCTTGGTAAGGTTCTCGGACCGAAAGGCTTAATGCCCAACCCGAAGGCCGGTACCGTAACAATGGACGTTACCAAAGCTATCAACGATATCAAAGCCGGTAAGATCGAATACAGACTTGATAAGTCCAACATCGTTCATGTGCCGATCGGAAAAGCTTCCTTCACAGAAGAAAAGCTGGAAGAGAACTTCAACGCTCTTATGGATGCTATCGTAAAGGCAAAACCTTCAGCTCTGAAGGGACAGTATTTAAGAAGCATCACCCTGGCTTCCACAATGGGCCCTGGCGTAAAGGTATCTGTTGCTAAATATTAATTTTATAGATGAAGAAACAGGCGCAGCCGGATTGAACGGCTGCGCTTTTTTTGTTCCTGGAGAAATATGTGCGGCAGAATTTTACAGGCTTGACGTAATGGCGTTTACCCCTGATAATAATAGCATGGAAAGAAAGACTGAGGTACAGAGGGGGATTGTACTGCAGAAAAGAAAGAAGGTGATGGACATGGCAGGGAAAAGAAAGAGAAGAAAGAACGGGAGAGTAAGCATCTTTTTGCTGACTATGCTCATCACCATTGCCGTGGGCAGCGTGGTATTGCTTGTGAGCTGGGCTTTCCTGGGAAACAGGGGAATGGTTCTGGCGGCTGTGACCGTGGAGGGTGAAGTGTTCTCGCTGTTCGGCGGAAATGACGCGGAAACGGAAACGGCCGCAGAAACAGAACAGGGGAAGTATGCGGATATCCTCAATAACCCGGAGCTTATGGCACAGCAGAACATCTATACTATAACGCCTGCGGCTGAAGGCGAGGTATCCCTTGTTTTTGCCGGCGATATTCTGTTTGATGACGGCTACAGCATTATGGCCAAAATGAAGAGCAGAGGACAGGGGATTGAAGGAAGCATTGATTCCGGACTGCTGGGAGTGATGCGGGACACGGATATTTTTATGGTGAACAATGAATTTACCTATACCAAAAGAGGCGCGCCCACTCCGGGAAAGGCCTTCACCTTCCGGGCCGATCCGGCCCATGCGTCGCTTCTGCATGACATGGGGGTGGATCTGGTGTCCCTTGCCAACAACCACGCCTACGATTACGGCGAGGTTTCCCTGACGGATACGCTTGATACGCTGCAGTCCATCGGGATGCCCTATGCAGGGGCGGGCAGGAATCTGGCGGAGGCGGTGCGGCCCGTCTACTATATCGCCGGAGATTTAAAAATTGCCTTTCTTTCCGCAACACAGATAGAAAGAGTGGACAACCCCGACACCAAAGGGGCCACGGAAACCTCTCCCGGTGTATTCCGGTGCAGGGATGTGGACATGCTGCTTCAGGCTGTTTCGGAAGCAAAAGCAAACAGCGATTTTGTGGTTGTCTACATTCACTGGGGAACGGAAAGCACCACCGAGCTGGACTGGGCGCAAAAGGAACAGGCGCCCCGGATTGCGGCTGCCGGGGCAGATTTGATTATAGGCGACCATCCCCATGTCCTTCAGGGGATAGACTATATCGGGAATACGCCGGTTATCTACAGCCTGGGCAATTTCCTTTTTAACTCCAAAACACAGGACACCTGTCTTGTAAGGGCGATCCTGGATGAGGAATCGGGCAGCCTGAAAAGCTTCCAGTTTATCCCGGCTCTGCAGAAGGACTGCAGGACAACAATACACGAGGGAACAGAAAAAGCCAGAGTCATCGGCCATATGCGCAGCCTGTCACCAAAGGTGCAGATAGATGAGGAAGGCTATGTTGCTGTTCCGGAAAACTAGAGAAATACGAGGGAAGAGAAAATGTTGGACATACTGAAGAAAAAGTCAAGAAAATCCTTGACGATAAGAGCTATTATATCTATCGTTGTTGTCATCGGCCTTCTGGCCCTGACTAAATTCGCTGTTTTTGATGTGATTACCGGTCCCGCCGAACTTGACGTAACCGCCGATCCTGAGCAGTATGAGGGGAAATACGTAACGATTGAGGTGGAAAATTTCCTTACGGATTATGTGGAGCACACCACCACAACGACAAATACCAAAACCGGTTCCAAAAGCACTTCGGTGGATGGAAACAGCTATATTGTTTTCAATGCGGTTGATGATTATGAAAACAATTCTTCCATCTGGTATTACTATAGTATTTATATGAAAAAGAGCCAGAAAAACGAGCTTTATGACCTGATTGACGATACCTGGAATTACTGGGGCGATGAAACCAATACGGTGGCTCCTCCGGCAACGCTGAAGGTAACCGGTACATGGACGAAGCTGGAATCACAGCTTGAGAGGTATTACAAAGAAACATTAACTGAGATGGGCATCGAGGAAAGCAGCTATGACGTGGTTTACCTTTATACAATTGACACCGCCAAAATCGGAGGACAGTCGGTGGTATTCTTCTGGGTATGCATGGCGGCGGCGCTCCTCCTTCTGATTTATTTCATCGTTAATGTTGTTGGTATTTTCAGCAACAGGTATGCTGGCAAAATCAATACCTACCTGCACAATAACCCTTCCGTATCCCTGGCTGCAATTGAAGCGGATTTTGCCCAGGCCCATCCGATAGGAAAGAATACATGGGTTGGCAGAAAATGGACGGTTTACGTAGAGGGGCCCAAGGCGAACATACTGGCCAACAGGGACCTGGTATGGGGCTATTATTTCAAGCAGACGGGAAAATACAGCGTCAGCCAGCTCCGCGTTTTTAATATGGCAAAGAAAATGATCTCCATCAATCTTTCTGAGGATGAAGCGCATGAGGCACTGAAATACTATGCCGAGGAACAGCCGCATATGATCGTGGGCTATACCAAGGAGCTGGAAACCAGTTTCCAGAAAAATTTTACTGAATTCCTGAATCTTAAGTATAATCCTGCCATTAACGCAGAGCAGGCAGATCCGTATTTCGGGAATAACACCAGTTTTTAACTGACAGTACAGGAGGCCGGATGAACCGATATACTTTTTGTTTCACCAAAAAAGAACTGAAGGAATTTTCCATACGGGCGGTTCTGGAGCAATATCGCAGACGGGGCCGTGTCTGGGTGATTCTCCTGCTGCTTTGCGTGCTGGAAGCGTTTATCAGCCCGGCCTTCAGCGTTGTTATCCTGTTTTTGTTTGCGGCGGCGCTGGGAGTTGATATGTTTCGCACCTGCCGCTTCCTGGAAAAGGAACATTTCCTGGAAAAACGGATTCTGTGGGTGGAGGACGGCCTGCTGAAAAGCAGTGCGTGCGGCGCAGGGGAAATACCCTGCAGCCGCATCAATATTATAGTAAAAAGCAAAAACCTTCTCATGCTGGGGTATTCCCAGTCGAAAAGGCAGATTGTATGGTATCCCCTGCCTTTGCGTGTGTTTGAAAACGCCGGGGAGCTGGAGCGGTTCCGGGAGCTTTTCGGAAAACCGGAAAACCCCGCCGCAGGCTGGAGCGCCGGAATGGGGCGGCAGCCGCAGACAGGCGCTGTGTTTTCCTTTACATTTCCGGTGGATGAGGAAAAGTGGATTTCCATTTATAAGAATGCCTTAATGACCATCAATTCCGGAACGCTTGGCTTCCCGCAGAATATGAAGACCTTTCTTGGCGTATATGGCGTTGTATTTGTCGTGGCAGGCTTGTTCTGGTTTTTCAGGTCTGGCGACCATACGCCAGTGTTTCCGGCGGCGCTGTTTCTCATGCTTGTTTTCCTCATGCTGTTTCGGTGGAAGTCGGACCCGGAAAAAACTATCCGCAAACAGGTGAGGAACGGTACCCTGCAGAACGATATTTACGGCGTCTGGGAACTTCATTTAATGGAGGAAGGCGTCATACAGATCATGGCGGGCCGGAGCAGGAGCTTCCTAAAGTGGGAGGAATTCGGCTGGCTGGTGGAAACAGATGAAGAATTTTTTCTGTTTAAGAAGAATAAAGTTCAGTTCATACCGATTCTGAAGGAAGGGATTCAAAGCTATCAGCAGGCGGAAGCCATGTGCAGGTTCTGTGAAAGCAGGGGGATTGCCGGCCTGCCGTCAAAACGCATGAAATATCTGCCGGGCTGGTTTTTTTACGTTGGCCTGGCCTTTGTGCTGCTGGCCATGTTTGCGGTCGGGATCTGGAGCGGCTTTGCCAGAGACAGACAGCGGGCGGAAGCGCAGAAAGAAGCGGCCGCCTATGCGGATAATGAATGGACGGAAGCCTTTGACCCTGCGGACTATCCTGATTATGTGCCGCTGGACGGACAGGTAGAGACGCTTCGTTCCCTTGGATTTTCCATCACGGATCAGCTGGCGGACAGGGTGCGTGGGGTGATGGAGGATGACATGACGCGTGTGTATGTGGAAGGCTATCCCTATACCTGGCTTCTGACTGAGCTGGGCGTGCCTTCCAGGGATGAAAACGGCCGGGTTTCCGGTTATCCGGAGGAGGTGTTCTGGTTTGATTTTGAAGGCTGGGATATCAGCAACGATTATACGGAGGTGCTGGAGGGAATGCTGGCGCTTGCCGGGGACAGCCCGCTGGAGGATGTGACGGAGATCTCGGAGGATACCGAAAATATGGATTGGGAAGCCGGCAGCGGAAGCATAACGGTTAAGCTTCTGTGGAAAGGGCGTAGCTGCTCCTGGGATATGGATGTGGAGTATGACTGGATCGATCCGGATATCCTTGGGGTATTCAACGGGTTGCTGGAACAGACGGATGCGGCGGAGCGTTTTTATGTCATCGGGGATAACGGGCAGGGAGCGCTTGTATTTTACCGCACTGCCGAATGGGCGCAGGCTTTTGAAAAAGCCACCGGCCTTATGCCTGAGGCCCCTGTTGTCTGAAGCTGATGGAAAAATAAAGCACAATCAATGTATTCAAAAAAAGTGTCAATATAAAACACAAAAAAATGTTGACAAACATTACAGCATGTGATAGTCTGAGAAAGGTCGCAAGCGGCCATGCCGAAGACAGCAGGTACCGGTATTCCGGTATAAGAAAACAGCGCCTGCCGAGGAAAAGAGTTGACGATTGTAACGGTTTATCCGTAACTTATCCTCTCTGTGTCTTCGCAGAGAGGTTTTTTTATATCCGGCTGCAGCTCAGGCTGACGGCACCGGCGTAAACTCCTTTTCGGCACTGAACTTGTTTTCAGAAAAATCTATAAGGAGGTAAAGAAATGGCAAAGGTTGAACTTAAAGCACCTGTAGTTGCAGAGATTTCCGAAGCGATTAAGGATGCGCAGTCAGTCGTACTGGTTGACTACCGCGGACTTACCGTAGAACAGGATACAGCTCTTCGTAAACAGCTTCGTGAAGCGGGAATCAACTACAAAGTTTACAAGAACACAATGATGAACTTTGCTTTCAAGGGAACAGACTTTGAAGCACTGGCACCTTTCCTGGAAGGACCCAGCGCAATTGCAATTTCCAATACGGATGCTACCGCACCCGCCAGAGAACTTGCTAAATTCGCAAAGACTGCAAACAAGCTTGAAATCAAAGCCGGCGTAGTAGAAGGCACTATGTATGATGCGAAGGGAATGGCGGAAATCTCCCTGATTCCTTCCAGAGACGAACTGCTCTCCAAACTGCTTGGAAGCATCCAGTCTCCTATTACCAACTTTGCACGCGTTATGAAGCAGCTGGCTGAAAAAGGCGGCGCCGGAGCATGCGAAGCACCCGTAGCACAGGAAGAAGCAGCAGAGGCACCCGCAGCAGAAGCTGCACCTGAAACTGCTGAATAATCAGTACATTAGCAGATAAATCAATTTTAAACAAATTAAATGGAGGTAAAATAAAATGGCTAAATTATCCACTCAGGAAATTATTGATGCAATCAAAGAATTATCCGTATTAGAATTAAATGATCTTGTAAAAGCATGTGAAGAAGAATTCGGTGTATCCGCAGCAGCAGGCGTTGTAGTTGCAGCAGCAGGTGCCGGCGCAGCTGAAGCAGCTGAAGAGAAGACAGAATTCGACGTAGAGCTGACAGAAGTTGGCCCTAACAAGGTTAAGGTTATCAAAGTTGTTCGTGAAGTAACCGGTCTTGGCCTGAAAGAAGCTAAGGACGTTGTTGACGGCGCTCCCAAGGTTGTTAAGGAAGCTGCTTCCAAGCAGGATGCTGATGACATCAAAGCTAAACTGGAAGCTGAAGGCGCTAAAGTTACTCTTAAATAATCGGAGTATCTTTCGAAAACGAAATGACTTGTCAGGAACCTTTGCCTGCTGCTTTATGCCAGCACGGCAGAGGTTTCTTTTTATTTATCCACAATATTACAAAAATTTTGGTTGACTTCCCATTTTTCTTGTAGTAGAATGGATAGTGCACTATTGTGGTAAGTTATGCTATTTTTGTGCGTAAAACCGATAAACTAATATCAAGCTGCCTGTTGGCGGGTTACATTACTGCCTGCGGCCGCCTATTCGTTTGCCATTCAGAGGGTGTGACATCAGGTTTTTCTGCGGTAAAGAAGTGCCTCCTTGGGAACGAATGGCAAACAAATCATAAGAACGGGGTGAAATGTCAATGGAAAAGAACAGAATACGTCCAATTGCCACCGGCAAGAATATGCGTATGAGTTATTCACGGCAGAAGGAAGTTTTGGAGATGCCGAACCTGATTGAAGTTCAGAAGAATTCCTATCAGTGGTTCCTCGATGAAGGCCTGAAAGAGGTCTTTGACGATATCTCTCCAATAGAAGATTACAGTGGCCATTTAAGCCTGGAATTCGTGGATTTCGAACTGTGCGAAGACGATGTGAAGTATTCTATCGAGAAATGTAAGGAAAGAGACGCCACATTTGCGGCCCCCTTAAAGGTTAAGGTACGTCTTTACAATAAAGAAAAAGAAGAGATTACAGAGCATGAAATCTTCATGGGCGATCTGCCCTTGATGACTGAGACAGGAACCTTCGTTATTAACGGCGCAGAACGTGTTATCGTCAGCCAGCTTGTTCGTTCCCCTGGCATTTATTATGGAATCGGCCATGATAAGATCGGTAAGAGGCTTTACAGCTGTACGGTGATCCCCAACCGTGGTGCGTGGCTGGAATACGAGACGGATTCCAACGACGTTTTCTACGTTCGTGTGGACAGGACGAGGAAAGTCCCGATCACGGTTCTGATTCGTGCGCTGGGTGTCGGTACCAATGATGAAATCAGAGAACTGTTTGGTGATGAACCCAAGATTGAAGCGAGTTTTGCCAAGGACACTGCTGAGAATTATCAGGAGGGTCTGTTAGAGTTATATAAGAAAATACGTCCCGGCGAGCCTCTCAGCGTGGAAAGCGCGGAGAGCTTAATCAATGCCATGTTCTTCGACCCCAGAAGATATGATTTGGCGAAAGTCGGCAGATATAAATTCAATAAGAAGCTGATGCTCAGAAACAGAATCCGCGGCCATATCCTGGCTGAGGATGTGATTGACACCACAACAGGGGAGCTTCTTGCCGCAGCGGGAACCAAGGTGACGGCTGAACTGGCGGACACCATCCAGAACAGTGCGGTTCCTTTTGTATATATTGAGACAGAGGAGCGCAATGTAAAGGTGCTCTCCAGCATGATGGTTGACATCACACATTATGTGGACTGTGATCCAAAAGAACTGGGCGTTACCGAGCTGGTATATTATCCTGTCCTGGCGCAGATCCTGGAAGAGTATTCTGCGGATCCGGAAGAGCTGGCAGAGGCCATCCGGAAGAACATCCATGAGCTGATCCCGAAGCATATTACGAAGGAAGATATCATCGCTTCCATTAACTATAACATCCATCTGGAATACGGCATCGGCAACGATGACGATATCGACCATCTGGGCAACAGGCGTATCAGGGCTGTGGGCGAGCTGCTCCAGAACCAGTACCGTATCGGTCTGTCCAGAATGGAAAGAGTGGTCCGTGAAAGAATGACCACGCATGATGCGGAAGAAATTTCTCCGCAGGTTCTGATCAACATTAAACCGGTACAGGCTGCCGTGAAGGAATTCTTCGGTTCCTCCCAGCTGTCCCAGTTCATGGATCAGAACAACCCGCTGGGCGAGCTGACCCATAAGAGACGTCTGTCCGCTTTGGGACCCGGCGGTTTGAGCCGTGACCGTGCCGGATTCGAGGTACGTGACGTACATTACTCCCATTACGGAAGGATGTGCCCTATCGAGACGCCTGAAGGACCCAACATCGGTCTGATCAACTCTCTGGCATGTTATGCAAGAATTAACGAATACGGTTTCGTGGAAGCACCCTACCGTAAGATTGATAAAACGGACCCGATGAATCCCAGGGTTACCGAGGATGTTGTCTATATGACAGCTGATGAAGAAGATAATTACCATGTGGCACAGGCGAACGAGGCCCTGGATGCGGAAGGGCATTTCGTGAGAAATACCGTATCCGGCCGTTACCGTGAAGAGACGCAGGAATATCCCAAGACCATGTTTGATTACATGGATGTATCTCCCAAGATGGTGTTCTCCGTAGCTACAGCCCTCATTCCTTTCCTGGAAAACGACGATGCCAACCGTGCGCTGATGGGATCCAACATGCAGCGTCAGGCGGTGCCGCTGCTCACCACGGAAGCGCCGGCGGTAGGAACCGGTATGGAAGTGAAGGCAGCCGTTGACTCAGGTGTCTGCGTTGTTGCCAGAAAGCCCGGTATTATCGACTATGTATCCTCCAACCTGATCAAGATGACCTGTGATGACGGTGAGAAGGTTGAATACCATCTTACAAAGTTTTCACGAAGCAACCAGAGCAACTGCTACAACCAGAGACCCATCGTATTCAAGGGCAACCATGTTTCCGCGGGCCAGGTAATCGCAGACGGCCCTTCCACTTCAGAAGGCGAGCTGGCGCTGGGCAAGAACCCTCTCATCGGTTTCATGACCTGGGAAGGTTACAATTACGAGGATGCTGTTCTTTTAAGTGAGAGACTGGTACAGGAGGATGTATATACATCCGTCCATATTGAAGAATACGAAGCGGAAGCCAGAGATACAAAGTTGGGGCCGGAAGAAATCACAAGAGACGTTCCCGGTGTGGGTGATGAAGCCCTGAAGGATCTGGACGACAGAGGAATTATCCGCATCGGTGCAGAGGTCCGTGCAGGCGATATCCTTGTGGGCAAGGTAACTCCCAAGGGAGAAACCGAACTGACGGCTGAAGAAAGGCTTCTGCGTGCCATTTTCGGTGAGAAGGCAAGAGAAGTAAGGGATACGTCCCTGAAGGTGCCTCACGGCGAATACGGTATCATTGTGGATGCCAAGGTATTTACGAGGGAAAACGGCGATGAGCTTTCTCCCGGTGTGAATCAGGCAGTGCGTATTTACATCGCACAGAAGAGAAAGATTTCCGTAGGTGACAAGATGGCAGGCCGTCACGGCAACAAGGGTGTTGTTTCCCGTGTGCTTCCCGTGGAGGATATGCCTTACCTGCCCAACGGACGCCCGCTTGATATCGTACTGAATCCTCTGGGCGTGCCTTCCCGTATGAATATCGGACAGGTACTGGAAATCCATCTGTCCCTGGCAGCCAAGGCACTGGGCTTTAACGTGGCAACACCGGTATTTGACGGCGCCAATGAAAATGATATTATGGATACCCTTGACCTGGCAAACGATTACGTGAACCTGGAATGGGAAGAATTTGAAGCAAAGCATAAAGATGAGCTGCGTCCTGAAGTATTCCAGTACCTGTCTCTGAACAGAGATCACAGAGAACTCTGGAAGGGCGTGCCCATCAGCAGGGACGGAAAGGTAAGGCTTCGTGACGGCCGTACCGGAGAGTATTTTGACAGCCCGGTAACAATCGGACACATGCATTACCTGAAGCTGCACCATCTAGTAGACGATAAGATCCATGCGCGTTCCACCGGCCCTTATTCCCTTGTAACACAGCAGCCTCTGGGCGGTAAAGCGCAGTTCGGCGGCCAGCGTTTCGGGGAAATGGAAGTTTGGGCGCTGGAAGCATACGGCGCTGCTTACACTCTGCAGGAAATCCTGACAGTGAAGTCCGACGATGTCGTGGGACGTGTGAAGACTTACGAAGCCATTATCAAGGGTGAAAATATCCCTGAGCCCGGCATTCCGGAATCCTTCAAGGTTCTGCTGAAGGAGCTGCAGTCTCTTGCGCTGGATGTTAAGGTTCTGCGTGAGGACAATACGGAAGTGGAAATCATGGAAACGGTGGACTACGGTGATACGGATTACCGCTACGAAATCGAAGGTGACTCCAAAGGTTATGAGAAGTATGAAAAAGATTCTCTTGGCGAACTCGGTTACCAGCATCAGGAATTCGACGATAAGAGCGGAGAACTGGTGACTGCTGAAGAAGAGGAGCCTGAAGATGACCTGGAATTCGATATAGATGAGAATTTCGAGGAAATCGAAGAATAATCTGCATCTGTATGGAAAATGAACGGCCTGCGCAGGGCAGGCCCGTTCATCCGGAATAGTTTTGGAAGGAGTGCACAATGTCTGAAACAACTACAAAAAATGAAGTATATCAGCCGATGACGTTCGATGCCATCAAAATCGGCCTGGCTTCTCCTGAAAAGATCAGGGACTGGTCCAGAGGTGAGGTACAGAAGCCCGAAACCATCAACTACAGAACGCTGAAGCCGGAAAGAGACGGACTGTTCTGTGAACGAATTTTCGGGCCTACCAAGGACTGGGAATGTCACTGCGGTAAATACAAGAAAATCAGATACAAAGGTGTTGTCTGCGACAGATGCGGTGTTGAGGTTACCAAGTCCAGCGTCCGCCGTGAGCGTATGGGACATATCGAACTGGCTGCGCCGGTTTCCCATATCTGGTATTTTAAAGGTATCCCCAGCCGTATGGGACTGATTCTGGATCTTTCCCCCAGAGTGCTGGAAAAGGTACTTTACTTTGCTTCCTATATCGTACTTGACCGTGGCGAAAGCAACCTGGAATACAAGCAGGTGCTTTCCGAAAAGGAATACCAGGACGCAAGGGAAACCTGGGGAAATAAATTCCGGGCGGGCATGGGCGCCGAGTCCATCAAAGAGCTGCTGGAAGCTATTGACCTTGAAAAAGAATCCGAAGAACTGAAAACAGGGCTGAATGAGTCTACCGGCCAGAAGCGTGCGAGAATAATCAAGCGTCTTGAGGTTGTGGAAGCTTTCCGCGAATCCGGCAACCGTCCGGAGTGGATGATTCTGGATGCCATCCCGGTAATTCCTCCGGATCTTCGTCCTATGGTACAGCTGGACGGCGGACGTTTTGCGACCTCCGACTTAAACGACCTGTACCGCAGGATTATCAACAGAAATAACCGTCTGAAAAGACTGCTGGAGCTTGGCGCTCCGGATATTATCGTCCGTAATGAAAAGAGAATGCTTCAGGAAGCAGTTGATGCCCTGATCGACAACGGCAGAAGAGGCCGTCCGGTAACAGGACCCGGAAACAGGGCGCTCAAATCCCTTTCCGACATGCTTAAAGGTAAGTCCGGCCGTTTCCGTCAGAACCTGTTGGGCAAGCGTGTTGACTATTCCGGACGAAGCGTTATTGTCGTAGGTCCCGAACTGAAAATTTATCAGTGCGGTCTGCCTAAGGAGATGGCAATCGAGCTGTTTAAGCCCTTCGTTATGAAGGAACTGGTGGCCAGAGGCATTTCCCAGAATATTAAAAATGCCAAGAAGCTGGTGGAAAGACTGGATTCTCAGGTATGGGACGTTCTGGAGGATGTTATCAAAGAGCATCCCGTTATGCTGAACCGCGCCCCTACACTGCACAGACTGGGTATTCAGGCATTTGAACCCATCCTGGTGGAAGGTAAGGCTATCAAGCTGCATCCGCTTGTTTGTACGGCTTTCAATGCGGACTTCGACGGTGACCAGATGGCTGTGCATCTTCCTCTTTCCGTGGAAGCGCAGGCAGAGTGCCGTTTTATGCTCCTTTCACCCAATAACCTGCTGAAGCCCTCCGATGGCGGCCCTGTTGCCGTCCCTTCCCAGGATATGGTACTTGGTATCTATTACCTGACACAGGAAAGACCCGGAGCCAAGGGCGAAGGAAAGTGCTTTAAGAGCCTGAATGAAGCAATTCTGGCTTATGAAAACCAGGCGCTGACCCTGCATTCAAGAATTAAAGTTAAAATTACAAAGCAGATGCCTGACGGCACTGAAATGTCTGATATCGTAGAATCTACGCTGGGCCGTTTTATTTTCAATGAAGTCCTTCCTCAGGATCTGGGCTTTGTGGACAGAAGCGTTCCGGAAAATGCTCTGAAGCTGGAGGTTGACTTCCACGTAAGCAAGAAGGGGCTGAAGCAGATTCTGGAAAAGGTTATCAATATCCATGGTTCCTCCAGAATGGCTGAGGTGCTGGATGATATCAAGGCAACCGGCTACAAATATTCTACAAGGGCAGCCATGACAGTTTCCATTTCCGACATGACCGTTCCTGAAAAGAAGCCGGAAATGCTGGCAGAAGCGCAGGCTACCGTTGACCGTATTTCACAGAACTTCCGCCGCGGCCTTATCACAGAGGAAGAGCGTTACCGTGCGGTTGTGGAGACCTGGAATGAAACGGATAAAGAGCTGACGGACGTTCTGCTTGCAGGACTGGATAAATACAACAATATTTTCATGATGGCCGACTCAGGTGCCCGTGGTTCCAACCAGCAGATCAAGCAGCTGGCAGGTATGCGTGGACTGATGGCCGATACAACCGGCCGTACCATCGAGCTGCCCATCAAATCAAACTTCCGTGAAGGTCTGGACGTACTGGAATACTTCATGTCCGCGCACGGCGCACGTAAGGGTCTGTCCGATACGGCTCTGCGTACCGCTGACTCCGGATACCTGACCAGACGTATGGTTGACGTATCACAGGAGCTGATTATCCGTGAACTGGACTGCTGTGAAGACAGACCGGAAATTCCAGGCATGGAAGTTAAGGCTTTCATGGATGGAAAAGAAACCATCGAAGGCCTGAAGGACAGAATTACCGGCAGGGTTTCCTGTGAGGAAATCAAGGATCGCGATGGTAATGTCATTGTTAAGAAGAACCACATGATCACTCCCAGCCGTGCGGAGAGAATTCTCAGCGTTGGCGTAAATGATAAGGGTGAACCTGTGGAAAGCGTGAAAATCCGTACTATATTAAGCTGCCGTTCCAGAAACGGAATCTGCGCCAAGTGCTACGGAGCCAACATGGCTACCGGTGAAGCGGTGCAGGTTGGTGAAGCAGTCGGAATCATCGCTGCACAGTCAATTGGTGAGCCCGGCACCCAGCTGACCATGCGTACCTTCCATACGGGCGGTGTTGCCGGTGATGATATCACACAGGGTCTTCCCCGTGTCGAGGAGCTCTTTGAAGCCAGAAAGCCCAAGGGACTTGCGATTATCGCAGAGTTCGGCGGTGTGGCGGCCATTAAGGATACAAAGAAAAAACGTGAAGTTATCATAACCAACAGTGAAACAGGCGAATCCAAAGCCTATCTGATCCCTTACGGTTCCAGAATCAAGGTTATGGACGGCCAGATACTTGAGGCTGGTGATGAACTGACCGAAGGTAGCGTTAACCCCCACGATCTGTTGAAGATCAAGGGTATCCGTGCAGTGCAGGATTACATGCTCCGTGAAGTACAGCGTGTATACCGCCTCCAGGGTGTTGATATCAGCGATAAGCATATCGAGGTTATCGTTCGTCAGATGCTGAAGAAGGTGCGTGTGGAAGACAGCGGTGATACCGAATATCTGCCCGGCACACTTGTGGATGCTCTGGATTACGAAGACCTGAATGAAGAACTTGTGGCAGCTGGCAGACAGCCGGCGGACGGCAAGCAGATTCTTCTTGGTATTACCAAGGCGGCTCTTGCAACCAACTCCTTCCTGTCGGCAGCATCCTTCCAGGAAACTACCAAGGTTCTTACCGAAGCTGCAATCAAAGGAAAGGTTGACCCTCTGATCGGTCTGAAGGAAAACGTAATTATCGGTAAGCTGATTCCTGCCGGAACCGGTATGAAGCGCTACCGCGACGTGCATCTGAGCACCGACGACACGCTGAATGACATGCTGGATATGGACGATGAATTCGATTTTGACGAAGGCGTGGAGGAAGACGTCCTTCCGGATGAGGAAGAGGATATCATAACTGCAGAAGAAACGGAAGAAATCGATGAAGATGAGGATCTGGCAGTTTCTGTTGCAGAGGATAATGAGTAATTAGCTGATTAAGAATGAGAAGCTGTCTCATTTATAATGTAAACGTACCCAGACAGGCATGGAGAATTTTCTATGCCTGTCTGCGTTTACAGCGACGCGTGTTATTCCTCAGGAAATGAAAAGCAAGCAGAGTGTTACAGTCCAGTCAGATCCGCGCTATTGGCTGCGCAGGACAGCGCTTCGTGCTGACCGTAAGAAAGTGAAGGAGGCACGTTTGCGTAAAATTTTTGAGAATTAGGCGTAAAAGTCGCTCATTTACCATAAAATACCTGTAAATTTAAAGAAAATCTATTGACAATGCATTCTGAAGCACGTATACTATTCTAGCGTGCATTTGAATGCATTTTTTTCTTATGCATGCATATAACGACACATTAACCTATACCGCAGGAGGTGAAAAAGAATGCCAACATTTAACCAGTTAGTCAGAAAAGGACGTCAGACATCTGTAAAGAAGTCTACCGCACCGGCTCTCCAGAAAGGATACAACTCCCTTCACAAGAAAGCTACGGATGCTTCCGCTCCTCAGAAGAGAGGTGTCTGCACCGCTGTTAAGACAGCTACTCCTAAGAAACCTAACTCAGCTCTTAGAAAGATCGCCAGAGTTCGTCTTTCCAACGGAATCGAAGTAACAAGCTACATTCCCGGTGAAGGACACAATCTGCAGGAACACAGCGTTGTTCTGATCAGAGGCGGCCGTGTTAAGGACCTTCCCGGTACCAGATACCACATCATCAGAGGTACACTGGATACCGCAGGCGTTGCAAACAGACGTCAGGCCCGTTCCAAATACGGTGCTAAGAGACCTAAGGCAGGAAAATAATTCATTATTTTCCATGTACCACAGAAAGAACTAATTTAGTGTTGGGATTCTGATTTTCACTTTCTAAGCGAACAGATAGACCGCACGAACACATTGGGTGTAATTAGTAACGTTTTGTTTCCGGACAGACGTTTGCCCGGCCGCATGCGGCCGTGTATCAGACACATGTGAGTACCGATGATTTAATTACAGATTATAATTAAGGAGGGAAGAACCGTGCCACGTAAAGGACATATTCAGAAAAGAGACGTACTGGCGGACCCCTTATACAACGACAAGGTAGTCACCAAACTTATCAACAACATCATGCTGGATGGTAAGAGAGGCGTTGCCCAGAAGATTGTATACGGTGCGTTCAACAGAGTTGAAGCAAAGGCTGGAAAGCCGGCTCTTGAAGTATTCGAGGAAGCGATGAACAATATCATGCCTGTTCTCGAAGTAAAGGCTAGGCGTATCGGTGGTGCTACCTATCAGGTGCCTATCGAAGTAAGACCTGACAGACGCCAGGCGCTGGGCTTAAGATGGCTTGTAACCTTCTCACGCAAGAGAGGCGAGAAGACCATGGAAGAAAGACTGGCAAACGAAATTCTTGACGCATCCAATAACACCGGATCCGCAGTTAAAAGAAAAGAAGACATGCACAAAATGGCAGAAGCAAACAAGGCGTTTTCTCACTACAGATTTTAATCTGGGTGGGCGCGTCCTTGCGGCTTAGGCCCGGGATACAAAATTAAGGAGGAAAAACCTTTGGCTGGAAGAGAATATCCATTAGAGAGAACCAGAAACATTGGTATTATGGCTCACATCGATGCAGGTAAGACTACTCTGACAGAGCGTATTCTGTACTACACCGGTGTTAACTATAAGATCGGGGATACTCATGAAGGTACTGCGACCATGGACTGGATGGAGCAGGAACAGGAAAGAGGTATCACCATCACATCAGCCGCTACCACATGCCACTGGACCAAGCATCATGAATGCAAGGTTGATCCCAATGAGCCTGAGTACCGTATCAATATTATCGATACTCCCGGCCACGTTGACTTCACAGTGGAAGTTGAGCGTTCTCTTCGTGTACTAGATGGCGCTGTCGGCGTATTCTGTGCGAAGGGCGGCGTTGAGCCTCAGTCAGAAAACGTATGGCGTCAGGCAGACACCTACAATGTACCGAGAATGGCTTTCATCAATAAGATGGACATCCTTGGCGCAAACTTTTACGGTGCCGTAGACCAGATCAGGACAAGGCTTGGCAAGAATGCCATCATCCTGCAGCTGCCTATCGGCAAGGAAGATGAATTCAAGGGAATCATCGACCTGTTTGAAATGAAAGCCTATATCTTTAACGACGATAAGGGCGAAGATATTACAGTAACAGAAGATCTTGGGGATATGCAGGATGATGCAGAGCTGTATCGTTCAGAGCTGATCGAGAAAATCTGTGAATTAGATGATGATTTAATGATGATGTATCTGGAAGGGGAAGAACCTTCTGTTGAAGAACTTAAGGCAGTTCTGAGAAAAGCTACATGCGAATGTGCAGCTATCCCGGTTTGCTGCGGTTCCGCATACAGGAACAAGGGTGTACAGAAGCTTCTGGATGCAGTGCTTGAGTATATGCCTTCTCCTACGGACATCCCTTCTATTAAGGGAACTGATCTGGATGGAAACGAAGTGGAAAGACATTCTTCTGACGAGGAACCTTTTTCCGCTCTGGCATTCAAGATTATGGCTGACCCGTTTGTTGGTAAGCTTGCATTCTTCCGTGTGTATTCTGGAACTATGAACTCCGGTTCTTATGTGCTGAATGCAACAAAGGATAAGAAGGAACGTGTTGGACGTATCCTGCAGATGCATGCTAACAAGAGACAGGAGCTGGATAAGGTATTTGCCGGCGATATCGCTGCAGCAGTTGGCTTTAAGTTCACCACAACCGGTGATACCATCTGTGACGATCAGCATCCGGTAATTCTGGAATCCATGGAATTCCCTGAACCGGTTATTGAGCTTGCTATTGAGCCCAAGACCAAAGCAGGCCAGGGTAAACTGGGTGAAGCTCTTTCCAAACTGGCAGAAGAAGACCCGACCTTCCGTGCCCATACGGATCAGGAAACAGGACAGACAATTATCGCTGGTATGGGCGAGCTCCATCTGGAAATTATCGTAGACAGACTTCTGCGTGAGTTCAAGGTGGAAGCAAACGTTGGTGCTCCTCAGGTTGCATACAAGGAAACCTTTACCAAGCCTGTTGATGTTGACAGCAAATACGCAAAACAGTCCGGTGGACGTGGACAGTACGGACATTGTAAGGTTAAGTTCGAGCCCATGGATCCTAACGGCGAAGAGACATTCAAGTTCGATACCGCAGTTGTCGGCGGTTCTATTCCTAAGGAATATATTCCGGCAGTTGGTGAAGGTATTGAGGAAGCATCCAAGGCCGGTATCCTCGGCGGATTCCCTGTACTGGGTGTTCACGCTACCGTATACGATGGTTCCTACCATGAAGTTGACTCTTCCGAAATGGCATTTCACATTGCCGGTTCCCTGGCATTCAAGGATGCTATGTCCAAGGCTAACCCGGTACTGCTTGAGCCTATCATGAAGGTTGAAGTTACCATGCCTGAAGACTATATGGGTGATGTTATCGGTGATATCAACTCCCGCCGCGGACGTATCGAAGGTATGGATGACATCGGCGGAGGCAAGCTGGTAAGAGCATATGTACCGCTTGCTGAAATGTTCGGCTATTCCACAGACCTGCGTTCCAAGACTCAGGGACGTGGCAACTATTCCATGTTCTTTGAGAAATATGAGCAGGTACCGAAGAACGTACAGGAAAAAGTGCTTGCTGCAAAGGCAAAATAAAAGTAGTGAACTTTTTCCTGTGTAAAAAGTGCTTGCTGCAAAGGCAAAATAAAAGTAGTGAACTTTTTCCTGTGTAAAAAGTGCTTGCTGCAAAAGCGAAATAACAGTAGTGAACTTTTTCCTGTGTAAAAAGTACTTGCAGCAAAGGCAAAATAAGCTAAATAAAGCTTGAAAATATCGGTATAATCTAATATAATCAGAATTAGCCGATTAGAAAAAGAAACAATTGATTTCTATTGATTTTAAGGAGGATTATCAAAAATGGCTAAAGCTAAATTTGAAAGAAAAAAGCCGCATTGTAACATTGGTACCATTGGCCACGTTGACCATGGTAAAACAACTCTGACAGCAGCTATTACCAAGACTCTGAATACAAGACTTGGAACTGGTGAAGCTGTAGCTTTCGATATGATCGACAAGGCTCCGGAAGAAAGAGAACGTGGTATCACCATTTCCACAGCTCACGTAGAGTATGAAACAGAAAACAGACATTACGCACACGTTGACTGCCCTGGCCATGCTGACTATGTAAAGAACATGATCACTGGTGCAGCTCAGATGGATGGTGCTATCCTGGTTGTTGCAGCTACCGATGGTGTTATGGCTCAGACCAAAGAACACATCCTGCTGTCCCGTCAGGTAGGCGTTCCTTATATCGTTGTATTCATGAACAAATGTGATATGGTAGACGATCCGGAACTGCTTGAGCTGGTTGAAATGGAAATCAGAGACCTGCTGAACGAGTATGAATTCCCCGGAGATGACACTCCGATTATCCAGGGTTCCGCTCTGAAAGCTCTGGAAGATCCTCAGAGCGAATGGGGCGATAAGATCCTTGAGCTGATGGCAGCTGTTGACTCTTATATTCCGGATCCTCAGCGTGACACAGACAAGCCTTTCCTTATGCCTGTAGAAGACGTATTCACAATTACCGGCCGTGGTACTGTTGCAACCGGTAGAGTAGAGCGTGGAACACTTCATCTGAATGAAGAAGTTGAAATCGTTGGTATCAAAGAAGAGACCAAGAAGACTGTTGTTACCGGTATCGAAATGTTCCGTAAGATGCTGGATGAAGCTCAGGCTGGTGATAACATCGGCGCACTGCTTCGTGGTGTTCAGAGAACTGAAATCGAAAGAGGACAGGTTCTTGCAAAACCCGGCACAGTTACCTGCCACAGAAAGTTTACCGCTCAGGTATACGTTCTGACCAAAGATGAAGGTGGACGTCATACTCCTTTCTTCAACAACTACAGACCTCAGTTCTACTTCAGAACAACTGACGTAACAGGTGTCTGCAACCTTCCTGAAGGTGTAGAGATGTGCATGCCTGGTGATAACGTAGAAATGAGCATCGAACTGATTCATCCTATCGCTATGGAGCAGGGTCTTACTTTCGCTATCCGTGAAGGTGGACGTACTGTAGGATCAGGCCGTGTTGCTACCATCATCGAGTAATTAGTATTTTTAGATTTTTAAGGGCTTTCCGATTTTCGGAGAGCCCTTTTCTTTTATTACAACGTAGAATGATATTGTGCCTAATTCGCTCTCAGGTAATTTATGGGACAGGGCAGGAATCTGCCGTTTCACATGGACAAAAGGACGTTGTCTATTATATAATGTTTTAAGTTACTGAAAACCCGATTTTATTTTTGCATAAAGGAAAGAACAAATGATGAAACGGAAAAGAATAATATTGGCCGCTGCTTCGGTAATGGCTGCGGCATTGGCATTAACGGCCTGCGGGAAAAAGCAGGAAACCATGGTGGAAGAGACAGCGGCGTCAACTGAAACGCAGATTGTTGAGACAGAGACGCAAAGTGAAACGGAGACGGAAACGGAAACAGAGGCAACCACCGTTCCGGTTATCGAAGAACGCAGTACGGTGGATGGAAAAATGCAGAGCTATCTGACCGGAGAATGGAAGGATGAAGAGGTTGTAACCAGAAGGCCGATTGCGGTTATGATACCGAATAATTCCCAGGCGATGCCTCAGTACGGGATTTCCCAGGCAAGTGTTATTTACGAAGCGCCTGTGGAAGGGAGAATTACCAGGCTGATGGCGATATTTGAAGATTTTGATGATTTGGATCATATCGGGCCGGTGCGCAGCAGCCGGGATTATTTTGTGTATACAGCGATGGGCTATGAGGCTGTTTACTGTAACTGGGGCCTTGCCAGACCTTATGTGGAGGAGCTGATTAACAGAGATACAGTGCAAAACATCAGCGCAGGAGTGGAAGGAATTTACAAGCCTGCTGACGAGGCCTATGGAAGAATCAAACGTCCCGGGTATAAACTGGAATTTACGGGATATCTGTTTATTGACGGTCTGAAGGATGCGGTGGAACGTTTGAAATATGACTGGGAATATGATGATGATTATGTGCCGCAGTTTACTTTTGCGGCAGAGGATTACCGGGCGGAGTATAAAGATGCGGAGGATGCTGTAATTGTCCGTCCCGGCGGAACCGGTGCTAACTCAGGCGGCTACGGTGCATACAATCCTTATTTTGAGTATAATGAGGAGGACCAGCTCTATTACCGTTATCAGGACGGGAAGAAACAGATTGATGAGATGAATAATGAGCAGCTTGCTGTTTCCAACGTGGTTTTCCAGTATTGCCATGGTGAGGTGCGTGATGCTAAGGATTATCTGGCTTTTGGCGTTCACGGTGAGGGGGATGCCATTGTATTCACCGGCGGCAAGGCAATAAAGGGTACCTGGTCCCGTATGGAGGGCGATGGCGTTCCGCCTAAATTCTATGATGAAGATGGCAATGAAATCATTTTTAACCAGGGGAAAACATGGATCTGTAATATCTGGAAGGAATTCTCCGAGTTTGCGGAATATGAATAAGAATTCGGATTCGGAAAGGTAAGGAATATATGAGAGGGAGCGGGTATTTTCCGCTTCCTTCTTTGCTTTACATGCGTTGACTTTATTCCAAGGGAGTGTTACGTTTATATAAGCAGTTTTGAAGCCTGCGGGAGAAATCTGCCAAAAAGATAACCCTGCGCGTGCTTGCAGGGGAAGGCAGGGGCTTTCATGTAAATTGATTTTTCAACAAAGGAGAAGAGGTATGAAGGATTATAAAATTCTTGAGATTAAAAAAAGCGTATTTGAGGATAACGACAGGGAAGCGGACGAACTGAGGAAGGCATTGAAGATGCAGAAGACCTTTCTGCTCAATCTGATGTCATCCCCCGGTTCAGGAAAAACGACAACGCTGAAAAGAACCATTGACATGCTGAAGGATGAGATGAAAATAGGCGTTATGGAGGCGGATATTGATTCTGATGTGGATGCGGCCGCCATATCGGAAACGGGAGTAAAGGTTATTCAGCTGCATACCGGAGGAATGTGCCATCTGGATGCAGAGATGACAAAGCAGGGGCTTGAGGGGCTGGAAACGGAAGGCATTGATCTGGCAATTCTTGAAAATGTGGGAAATCTGGTATGTCCGGCGGAATTCGATACAGGCGCATCCAGGAATGCCATGATTCTGAGTATACCGGAAGGGGATGATAAGCCTTTGAAATATCCGCTGATGTTTTCCATCTGCGATGTCCTTCTGATAAATAAGATAGATGTACTGCCTTATTTTGATTTTGATGTGGAGGCCTGCATGGAAAGGGCAAGGAAAATAAATCCGGATATAAAGATTATACCTGTTTCTGCAAGAAACGGCGAAGGTCTGGAGGAATGGGCAGAGTGGCTGCGGGAGCAGGTCCGGGCGTGGAAGGAGTAAGCTGTTTTGCATGAATTAGGTTTATTAATGGAAATTGTTAAAACAGTTGAAAAATTCGCTGTGGAAAATAAGGTCGGCAGGATCGAAAAGCTTGTTCTGCAGATTGGGGAAATATCATCCGTGATACCGGAATATATGAAAAAGGTGTATCCTGCCGCGGTAGAGGGCAGTATGCTGAAGGATGCGGCGCTGGAAATTGAGATACTGCCGGCTAATGGAAGATGCCTGGACTGCGGCAGAGAATTTCATGCCACTGTGTGCGGGGGAGTCTGTCCGGACTGCGGAAGCAGGAATATGAAAATTATCAGCGGACGGGATTTTTTCATTAAGGAAATTGAGTGTATATGAAGAAAAATGTGGGGGTGATCCTGAAACGTATAGGAAGGGATATCAGACAGTATAAATGGGCGGGGGCAGCTTTCCTGATTTATTATATTGTGGTAAAAGCGGTTTTCCATGCGTTTTGTCCTCTTCTTATCCTGACGGGGCTGCCCTGTCCGGGCTGCGGCACCACAAGGGCGCTTATTTATATTTTTCGGGGACAGTTCGGAAGAGCGTGGCAGCTGAATCCATGCGCTTTTTTGATGGTTCTGTTTGGGGTATATTTTGTTTATATGCGGTATGTGAAGGGGAAAGAGGTAAAGTATGCCATGGAAATTCTGGCTGCGGCTGCGGCGCTTATGCTCCTTGTTTATATATATCGTATGGTTACGGAATTTCCCGGATATTCGCCGATGACCTTCAGACGGGATAATATTCTGAATCGGATATTTCCCTTTTATAATGATTTCTTGCGGCATCTGTTTGGAATATGATAGAATAAAAGTAGCTCTGGAGAGAAAAACTGTGGATAAAATAAAAACAGGACGCCGTACGGCGTAGACAGGAGGTTTGCATGAGCGACAAGGATATAAATCAAATGCAGAATACAGCGGAGAGCCCGGAGGGCGGAACAACTGATATCATAAATGAAGAGACGGCAGGAACCATAGAAGTACAGCCGGTAAATGACGGGATGCCGCGGTCCATGCAAGCTCAGTCGGTAAAGGAAGATATGTCGGCGGCAGAGGATGCAGCGGCTCAGGAAGGTATGCCGGCGGCCGTGGAAGCGGCAGCTCAGGAAGATATGCCGACGGCCGGGGATGCAGCAGCTCAGGAAGGTATGGCGCAGGAAAAAACAGCGCAGGAGTCTGCGACACAGGGGCCGTCAGCTTGGAAGACGGCGGAAGAGGCCATTGGCAGTCAGGGAAATGCGGGAACGGATAATGCATTTCAGAATGCCGGAGGCAGCAATAATAACGTATATCAGAATGCGGCCGGACAGAACGGAAGCGGTTATCAGGATGTCAATATCCGTTATGGCACCAATATGTATCAAAGCCAGGCTGGTTACCAGAATCCTGCTGGTTATCAGAATCCTACTGGTTATCAGAATTCTGTCGGTTATCAGAACGGACCCTCCTATGGAAACCAGAACACCAATACCTATCAGAAGCCCAATTTCTTTCAGCAGGGCGGCAATGGCGCGCCCAATAATACATATACGAATGCAAATGTATATGGGAACGGAAACGGTTATGGCCGTCCAAATGGGCAAAACGGTTATCCGTATGGCGGAGCCTATCAGGAAAGTCCTTATCAGGGAGCGCCGATTGCTCCTATCAGCCAGGAGGCCCCGGAACCGCCGATGAAGGTATCCGACTGGGTTCTCACCTTGCTGGTGCTTGCCATTCCCTGTGTGAATATCATCATGCTTTTTATATGGGGCTTTGGCACGACGGAAAACCGTAGCAAAGCTAATTTCTGCAAGGCGGCACTGATTTGGACAGCGGTGGTGGCCGCACTTGGATTTATTTTATATATGGTCATAGTAGCAGGTGTAATTGCCGGATTGGGTTAACCAATCCGGCAATTATGTTACAGCCTTTTAAAGCTGCAGCCTTCAGCTGTTCCAGCGCCCTGATGCGCCGCAGGGAAGAATCAGGCCGCTTTCCGTTACCGGAAGGCCGATTTCTTCCGCATCCACATGTCCTCCCAGAACCGGGACGATACATAGGTTCATCATATAGGACAATACGGCGGGCTGCAGGCCGGTAGTGTAGGAATTTATAAGAAAGAAACGGGCGTCCCTGGACAGCAGCTGGGTGCACAGCTGTACAAAAGGGAATATGCTCTCCTCGATTTTCCAGATTTCCCCTTTGGGGCCTCTTCCGTAGGAGGGAGGATCCATAATTATGCCGTCATAAGTATTCCCTCGGCGGATTTCACGTTCCACGAATTTGACACAGTCGTCTACCAGCCAGCGGATGGGAGCATCTGAAAGACCGGAGGCCGCCGCATTTTCCTTTGCCCAGGAAACCATGCCCTTGGACGCGTCCACGTGGGTGACTCTGGCCCCGGCTTTAGCGGCACTGAGCGTTGCGCCTCCGGTATAGGCGAACAGATTCAGTACCTTCAAAGGCCGGCCGGACTTACGGATGATGTCCGTAAACCAGTCCCAGTTTACCGCCTGTTCGGGAAATAGTCCCGTATGCTTGAAACTAAATGGCTTCAGCCGGAAGGTGAGATCACGGTAATGGATGCTCCATTCCTGGGGAAGATTAAAAAATTCCCATTCGCCGCCGCCCTTGCTGCTGCGGTGATAATGTCCGTTCTTTTTTGACCAGCCCGGGTGCCTGCGGGGAGAAGTCCAGATTACCTGAGGATCCGGGCGGACAAGCAGGAAATCCCCCCAACGCTCCAGCTTTTCACCGTTTCCGGTATCCAGCACCTCATAATCCTTCCAGTTTTCAGCTTTCCACATATGTTTGCTCCATTCCTTTTCGTAATAATATTTCTCTGTCATCCATGACCGGGCAAAAATAAAATCCTGCCCGGACAGTATCTGATAACACTATACACGAATGAATTGTGGTCTGCAACCACCGCCTGTGGAAAAATGAGGTTTTATCTTGTTTTTTACAGACAAGGGTGGTAAAATGCCTGTATACGTACAGAAAATAGAATAGATATGATAGAGGCGCGGGCTTTATCAGTACCATTTGGGCAAAGGAACAGGACAGCCGTCCATATGGGAAAGGAAAGACCGCCGAAGAATTGTTTCCCGGTCCGGGGAAGCTTTTCTGGGGCGCAGCAGAATATGCTGCGGACTGTCACAAGGATGTGGAGCGCTATCTGTAATTTACTGCTGAAAAGATCAGGACAGGAACCGTGAATGGGAGTGCGCACAGCCTTATGTTCACGGTTCTTTTTTTGCGTACGTAAAATAGCTGCACAAAGCGGCTGAGGGGAAAGAGAGGATTTTACATATGAAAAGACATGGAAAGAAACTGGCCGGAGGGCTGGGGCTGATATTCCTGCTGGCGGCCTTCTGCTCTGTGACCGTGCTGGCTGCGGGAACGGATGCGCCCGAGCCTGCATTGTATGCCACTGTTGCATCATTGATTCCGCCCGTAGTGGCAATTGTCCTGGCCCTGATTACCAAGGAGGTTTACAGCTCTCTTTTTATAGGGATTCTTGTAGGCGGCCTTTTTTATTCAGGATTCCGGTTTGAGGGCACGGTTACCCATATTTTTCAGGATGGATTTGTTGCGGTGCTGTCTGACGGCTATAATGTGGGCATTCTGATGTTCCTTGTTATTCTGGGCGCCATGGTTAGCCTGATGAACCGGGCGGGAGGATCGGCGGCTTTCGGACGCTGGGCAAAAGAAAAAATCAGGAGCCGGGCCGGTGCGCAGCTGGCTACAATTGTTTTGGGCGTTTTGATTTTTATCGATGATTATTTTAACTGCCTGACAGTGGGAAGCGTAATGCGTCCGGTAACGGACAGACATAATGTATCCCGCTCGAAACTGGCGTATCTCATTGATGCAACGGCTGCGCCTGTCTGCATCATAGCGCCGATCTCCTCCTGGGCCGCAGCGGTAACGGGCTTTGTGGAAGGAGAGGATGGATTTTCCATCTTCATTCAGGCGATTCCCTATAATTTTTACGCGCTTCTGACGATTGCCATGATGGTTTGCCTGGTGGTGATGAAGTTTGATTTCGGACCGATGGCAGCTCATGAAAAAAATGCGCAGAACGGAGATCTTTTTTCTTCCGGGAAAAAGGATGAAAAAGAGGTGGAAGTGGAAACTGCAAATCCCAGAGGCCGTGTGGTGGATCTGGTAGTGCCCATTCTTGTGCTGATTATCTGCTGTATTGTGGGGATGATTTATACTGGCGGTTTCTTCTCCGGCGCTGATTTCGTCACGGCTTTTTCCAACAGTGATGCTTCGGTGGGCCTTGCTTTGGGAAGCTTCTTTGCCATGGTGCTCACCATCCTTTTTTACTGCGTACGCAGAGTGCTGGGCTTTACGGACTGCATGGCATGCCTGCCGAACGGCTTTAAGGCTATGGTGCCTGCCATCCTGATACTGACCTTCGCATGGACGCTGAAAGCGATGACGGACAGCCTGGGTGCGGCGGCTTTCGTTGCGGCCGCGATGGAGAAGGCAGCGGGAGGCCTGATGTACCTGCTTCCGGCTATCATTTTCCTGGTAGGTTGTTTCCTTGCCTTCGCTACAGGGACAAGCTGGGGGACCTTCGGAATCCTGATCCCCATTGTTGTCGCTGTTTTTGAAAAATCCGATCCGAAGCTGATGATTATCTCCATTGCCGCTTGTATGGCGGGGGCGGTGTGCGGCGATCACTGCTCGCCCATATCGGATACCACGATTATGGCTTCGGCAGGAGCGCAGTGCGATCATGTGAATCATGTGACCACCCAGCTTCCTTATGTTATCACTGTGGCGGCAGTCTCTTTTGTGACGTACCTGCTGGCGGGCTTTGTACAGAATGCGTGGATTACGCTTCCCATCGGACTGGCCCTGCTCATTATTGTGCTGCTGGTAATCAGGGGGATGCAGACGAACCGGGCAACGGATTAGTTTTTACATTTCCTTTTATATAGGAAGAAAGACGCTGCGGCCCGAACCAGGATTATCCGAATGACGCGCGGGGAAGGCCGCCAAAATCCAGGCTTAGTAAGAGCCGCCGCCGCTGATAAGGGTATTTTTGCGGCGGAAAACCTCCGGAGGAAAGGGGCAGAAATGCCTTTTTCCTCCGGTTTTTGCACAAAAAAACATAATTTTTGTCATCAACGAAAAAAACTTGATTTTTTTAGAAAAAAAGCTTGCATCTTTGGCAGAATATAAGTATAATAACAAATGCTGTGACATGATAGCAATGAAGCGTGAGGTTGCTGCCCACTGTGGCAGGTTTTCCGTGGAGCGAATGTCAAGTTAGGAAACTGACGACAAGTCACTGTACAAGCAATGAAGTCTGTTAATAAACAGAAACAACCGAGTGAAAAGTCCAAATGGAACTTGATGAGGTTCCGATAGTCGCAAAGCGTTTAAACACGTTAACAATTAGGACACACACGGGAGAGTGTACAGTCACCGCTTGTCGTACTTCAACAAAAAGTGCGAAAAGGAGGCGACTTTTTTTATGGCAAATCAGGTAATGAGAATTACATTGAAAGCTTATGACCATCAGCTGGTTGATGCGTCTGCCAAGAAAATCATCGAAACAGTCAAGAAGAACGGAGCACAGGTGAGCGGACCTGTACCGCTTCCTACTAAGAAGGAAGTTGTTACAATTCTGAGAGCCGTACACAAGTACAAAGACTCCAGAGAACAGTTCGAGCAGAGAACCCACAAGAGACTGATCGACATCATAGCTCCTACCAACAAGACGGTAGATGCTCTTCAGAGACTGGAAATGCCTGCCGGTGTTTACATCGACATCAAAATGAAAACCAAATAATTCAACACAACGAAACCTCTACAAAGACGTATGAACAATGTCTTATTTCGCAGGACTTCATCTTTCTTCTTTATAAAGTATTGAAGGTGAGGGCAGAACTGGGGGATAGACGCTGTTCCGCTATGTAGACAACAAGGAGGTAAAAATCATGAACAAAGCGATTTTAGCTACCAAAGTCGGAATGACTCAGATTTTCAATGAAGATGGTTCCCTGATTCCGGTAACCGTACTTCAGGCCGGCCCCTGTGTGGTAACCCAGATTAAGACAGTTGAGAACGACGGTTACAGCGCAGTACAGGTTGGATTCGTAGACAAGAAAGAAAAGATTGTCAACAAAGACAAGGGCGGTAAGAAAGAAGTTATTCACAGACATGGTGTTAACAAGGCTGAAAAAGGCCACTTCGATAAAGCCGGAGTTTCCTGCAAGAGATATGTAAGGGAATTCAAATTTGACAATGCGTCCGAATATGCACTGGCTCAGGAAATCAAAGCTGATATCTTTGCTGCCGGAGATAAAGTGGATGCAACCGCTGTTTCCAAAGGTAAAGGATTCCAGGGCGCCATCAAGAGACATGGCCAGCACAGAGGCCCCATGGCTCACGGTTCCAAATTCCACCGTCATCAGGGTTCCAATGGTGCATGCTCCTCACCGAGCCGTGTATTCAAAGGAAAAGGAATGCCTGGACATATGGGCTGCGTAAAGGTTACAGTTCAAAACCTGGAAGTTGTAAGGGTTGACGCAGAAAAGAATCTGCTTTTGGTGAAAGGCGCAGTACCGGGCCCTAAGAAAGCAATGGTAACAATCAAAGAAACCACAAGAATGGATGCTTAAATTAGGGGTGAAAGGAGGAACTAACAATGGCTAACGTAGCTGTTTATAATATGGAAGGCAAGGAAGTCGGAACAATCGACTTAAGCGATGCAGTATTCGGCGTTGAAGTAAATGAACACCTGGTACACATGGCAGTCGTTCAGCAGCTTGCCAATAAGCGTCAGGGAACACAGAAAGCGAAGACCCGTTCTGAAGTTTCCGGCGGCGGAAGAAAACCTTGGAGACAGAAAGGAACCGGTCATGCAAGACAGGGTTCAACAAGAGCTCCCCAGTGGACCGGCGGCGGTGTGGTATTTGCTCCCGTTCCGAGAGACTATTCCTTCAAGCTGAACAAGAAGGAAAAGAGAGCGGCTCTCAAATCTGCATTAACAAGCAGAGTACAGGAAAACAAACTCATCGTTGTAGATGAACTGAAATTTGATGAAATCAAGACTAAGAACTTCAAGCAGGTTATGGATAACCTGAAGGTTGTAAAAGGCCTTGTTGTTATCAATGAAAATGACAAGAACGTGGTAATGAGCGCTAAGAACCTGGCTAAAGTCAATACAACTCTGACAAGCACACTGAATGTATATGATATAATGAAAGCCGGCACCGTAGTTCTTACCAAGGATGCTGTTAAGACTATCGAGGAGGTGTACGCATAATGGCTGACGTAAAATATTATGATGTCATCCTCAAACCCGTCATCACTGAGAAGAGTATGGCTGGTATGGGAGATAAGAAATATACTTTCCTTGTTCATCCCGAAGCAACCAAATCCCAGATTAAAGAAGCTGTGGAAAAAATGTTCGAAGGAACCAAGGTTAAGAGCGTGAACACACAGAACTGCGAAGGCAAGAACAGAAGACGCGGCATGGTAGTGGGCAAAACTGCCAAGACCAAGAAAGCAATCGTTCAGCTGACAGCAGAAAGCAAAGATATCGAAATCTTCGCTGGTCTGTAAGAAGCGCGGGTGCAGGCACGTTTCTGTACTTGCATCAGGAGACACACGGTACGGTTTAACCGCTCCGGCCTCCACTTAAGTGCAAATCAAGCACGACAATAAATGATGAAGAAAAGGAGAAAAAATCATGGGAATTAAGACATATAACCCATATACACCTTCCAGAAGAAATATGACTGGTTCTGATTTCTCTGAGATTACAAAGTCCACTCCTGAGAAGAGCCTTTGCGTTTCTCTGAATAAGAATGCAGGCCGTAACAATCAGGGCAAGATTACCGTGAGACATCGCGGCGGCGGAAACAGAAGAAAATACAGAATAATCGATTTCAAGAGATACAAAGATGATGTTCCTGCAACTGTAATCGGCATCGAATACGACCCGAACAGAACTGCTAACATCGCATTAATCTGCTATGCAGACGGTGAGAAGGCTTACATCCTTGCTCCTGAAGGACTGAAGGATGGCATGAAAATCATGAATGGCCCTCACGCAGAAGTAAGAATCGGAAACTGCCTTCCTTTATCTGAAATTCCTGTTGGTACTCAGGTACACAACGTTGAATTATATCCCGGCAAGGGCGGTCAGCTGGTTCGTTCCGCTGGAAACGGCGCACAGCTGATGGCTAAAGAAGGAAAATATGCAACATTGAGACTTCCCTCCGGTGAAATGAGAATGGTGCCCGTAATCTGCCGCGCAACCGTAGGTGTTGTAGGCAACGGAGACCACAACCTGATCAACATCGGTAAAGCAGGACGTAAGCGTCACATGGGCATCCGCCCGACAGTCCGCGGTTCCGTCATGAACCCTAACGACCATCCTCATGGTGGTGGTGAAGGTAAGACCGGTATCGGCCGTCCGGGCCCGAGTACTCCTTGGGGCAAACCTGCACTCGGCTTGAAGACACGTAAGAAGAAAAAAGCGTCCAACAAGCTGATTGTAAGAAGAAGAGACGGTAAGGCTATTAAATAAGGAGGAAAGAATCAATGGCTAGATCACTGAAAAAAGGACCGTTTGCTGACGCAAGCATCCTCAAAAAAGTAGATGCACTGAACGCTGCCGGACAGAAACAGGTTATCAAAACCTGGTCCCGCCGTTCCACAATCTTCCCGTCCTTTGTTGGACACACAATTGCTGTCCATGACGGAAGAAAACATGTGCCTGTATATGTAACGGAAGATATGGTTGGACATAAGCTCGGAGAGTTTGTAGCAACCAGAACCTATAGAGGACATGGAAAAGACGAAAAGAAATCCAAACTGAGATAATTGAAAGGAGGTTTTATCCATGGCAAGAGGACACAGAACTCAAATTAAGAGAGAAAGAAATGCAAATAAAGATACAAGACCTTCTGCAAAGTTATCTTACGCAAGGGTTTCTGTACAGAAAGCATGCTTCGTACTGGATGCCATCAGAGGCAAAGACGTTACGATAGCACTGGCTATCCTGGAATACAATCCCAGATATGCATCCAGCCTGATTAAGAAATTACTCGAATCTGCAATTGCAAACGCAGAAAACAACAACGGTATGAACAAAGACAACCTGTATGTTGCGCAGTGTTATGCAAATAAGGGACCCACAATGAAGAGAGTACACCCCAGAGCACAGGGAAGGGCTTACAGAATCGAAAAGAGAATGAGCCACATCACCTTAGTGCTGGATGAGAAATAATCCGAGGAAGGAATTGTCCCGGACGGGGCAAACGTGAAAGGAGAAAATATGGGACAGAAAGTTAATCCTCATGGCTTAAGAGTCGGCGTCATCAAAGATTGGGATTCCAGATGGTATGCGGACGCTGAGTTTTCAGACTTTTTAGTAGAAGATTACAATATCAGAAAATATTTAAAGAAAAAACTTTACAGTGCCGGTGTTTCCAAGATTGAAATCGAAAGAGCATCCGACAGAGTAAAGGTTATCATCTACACTGCGAAGCCGGGTGTTGTTATCGGTAAGGGCGGTGCGGAAATCGAGGTTACCAAGAAAGAGCTGTCCAAGCTGACAGACAAAAAGGTTCTTGTTGACATCAAAGAAATCAAGAGACCTGACAGGGATGCACAGCTGGTTGCAGAGAACATCGCTCAGCAGCTGGAAAACCGTGTGTCTTTCAGAAGAGCTATGAAATCCTGCATGGGCAGAACCATGAAGGCCGGCGCGCTGGGTATCAAGGCTGCATGTGCAGGCCGTCTTGGCGGAGCTGATATGGCTCGTACCGAATTCTACAGTGAAGGAACCATCCCGCTTCAGACACTGAGAGCTGATATCGATTATGGATTTGCAGAAGCAGATACCACATACGGTAAAGTTGGTGTCAAAGTATGGATCTACAAGGGCGAAATACTTCCTGCGAAAGGAAACAAGGAAGGGAGCGATAAATAATGTTAATGCCTAAAAGAGTTAAACGTCGTAAACAGTTCCGCGGTTCTATGGCAGGCAAAGCAATGCGCGGCAACACCATTACTTATGGTGAGTACGGTCTGGTAGCAACAGAGCCGTGCTGGATCAAGTCCAATCAGATTGAAGCAGCCCGTATCGCGCTGACACGTTATACAAAGCGTAGTGGTAAGGTATGGATTAAGATTTTCCCTGACAAACCAGTAACAGCAAAACCAGCAGAAACACGTATGGGTTCCGGTAAAGGTACTCTGGAATACTGGGTAGCGGTTGTTAAGCCCGGACGTGTAATGTTTGAAATTGCAGGTGTTCCTGAGGAATCCGCAAAAGAAGCATTACGTCTTGCTATGCATAAGCTTCCATGTAAATGTAAAGTTGTTTCTAAAGCAGATTTGGAAGGCGGTGTATCAAATGAAAACTAAACAGTTTGTTGAAGATTTAAAGAAAAAATCCGACGCTGATTTAGCACAGGAACTGGTAAATGCTAAAAAAGAACTTTTCAATTTGAGATTCCAGAACGCAACAAATCAGCTTGATAACACGGCAAGAATCAAAGAGGTTCGGAAGAATATCGCAAGAATCCAGACCCTCATTACTGAAAAAGCCAAGGCTGCTCAGTAAGCCGTTAACATTCCAGAAAGGAGCACATCGACGTGGAAGAAAGAAATCTGAGAAAAACACGTACTGGTAAAGTCGTTAGTAATAAAATGCAGAAAACTATCGTTGTTGCTGTAGAAGACCATGTAAGACACCCTCTTTATGGTAAAATCGTTAAGAGAACCTACAAGCTGAAAG
Source organism: Eisenbergiella porci (assembly GCF_009696275.1). Classification (GTDB taxonomy): domain Bacteria; phylum Bacillota; class Clostridia; order Lachnospirales; family Lachnospiraceae; genus Eisenbergiella; species Eisenbergiella porci. The sequence continues at coordinate 35,466 of NZ_VUMI01000014.1, read as the reverse complement.
CTCATGACGAGAACAACGATTGCAACATCGGCGATACCGTTAAAGTAATGGAAACAAGACCTCTGTCCAAAGACAAGAGATGGAGACTTGTGGAAATCATTGAAAGAGCAAAATAATTAACGTTAATTCAAACGTTTGAAATAATAGGAATACAGGTTCTGCGCCCAGCTAAATCAGGGTGAACCTGGCGGAAGGAGAATTAGCATGATTCAACAGGAAAGCAGATTGAAAGTTGCTGATAATACCGGTGCAAAAGAGCTCCTGTGCATCAGAGTTATGGGTGGCTCTACAAGAAGGTATGCGAATATCGGCGATGTTATCGTTGCCAGCGTCAAAGATGCAACACCAGGCGGCGTTGTAAAAAAAGGCGACGTAGTAAAAGCTGTTGTTGTACGTACTGTAAAAGGCGCTCGTCGTAAAGACGGTTCTTATATCAAATTTGACGAAAATGCTGCTGTAATCATCAAAGATGACAAGACTCCCAGAGGAACCCGTATCTTTGGACCGGTAGCAAGAGAGCTTCGTGAGAAACAGTTTATGAAAATTGTATCTCTGGCTCCCGAAGTATTATAGGAGGTGCCTTATGTCGACAATGAAAATTAAGAAGGGCGATACTGTTAAAGTAATCGCTGGTAAGGATAAGGACAAAGAAGGAAAAGTTCTTTCCGTAGATAAGAAGAACGGCAAAGTGGTTGTTGAAGGCGTGAACATGGTAACAAAGCATGCAAAACCGTCTGCTGCAAACCAGAACGGCGGAATTATTCAAAAAGAAGCTGCGCTTGATGTATCGAACGTAATGTACGTTTACAAAGGAAAACCGACTAGAATCGGTTTCAAAGTTGAAAATGACAAGAAAGTACGTTTCGCTAAATCAACCGGCGACGTAATTGATTAATTCTAAGGAAGGAGGCCGTAAACGTGAGTAGACTGAAAGACTTATACAATGATACGATTGTAGAAGCAATGACCAAAAAGTTCGGATATAAAAATGTTATGGAAGTTCCGAAGCTGGATAAAATCGTCATCAACATGGGTGTTGGCGAAGCAAAAGATAATGCAAAGGCTCTGGAATCTGCCGTGAAGGACCTTGAAACAATCACAGGACAGCATGTAGTACTTACAAGGGCTAAAAACTCCATCGCTAACTTCAAAATCAGAGAAGGTATGGCAATCGGATGTAAAACAACCCTCCGCGGTGAGAAAATGTATGATTTTCTTGACCGTCTTGTAAACCTTGCGCTTCCCCGTGTACGTGACTTCAGAGGTGTAAACCCTGATGCATTCGACGGAAGAGGAAACTACGCACTGGGCATCAAGGAACAGCTTATTTTCCCCGAAATCGAATACGATAAGGTAGAGAAAGTAAGAGGTATGGACGTTATCATCGTTACTACTGCAAAGACTGACGAAGAGGCACGTGAATTACTGAGATTATTCAACATGCCTTTTGAGAAATAAGGAGGTTCATTCATGGCTAAGACAGCAATGAAGATTAAACAGCAGCGCAAACCTAAATTCTCCACAAGAGAATATACTCGTTGCAAAATCTGTGGTCGTCCACATTCAGTGTTAAGAAAATACGGAATCTGCAGAATCTGCTTCCGTGAACTGGCATATAAAGGACAGATCCCCGGCGTAAAGAAAGCAAGTTGGTAAGAAGGAGGCAATTCAAATGACAATGAGCGATCCGATTGCAGATATGCTTACAAGAATCCGTAATGCAAATACTGCAAAACATGATACAGTAGATGTACCTTCATCCAAAATGAAACTGGCTATCGCGCAGATTCTGCTGGACGAGGGATATATCAAGAAATATGACATTCTGGATGACGGTGCTTTCAAGACCATCCATATCACCCTGAAATATGGTGAAGACAAGAACCATAAGATCATCACAGGCTTAAAGAGAATTTCCAAACCCGGCCTCCGCGTATACGCAGGCAAGGAAGAACTTCCCAAGGTACTGGGCGGACTTGGTATTGCTATCATCTCTACCAACCAGGGCGTTATCACAGACAAGAAAGCAAGAGAACTTCAGGTAGGCGGCGAGGTACTGGCATTCGTTTGGTAATCAACCGGATGCTGGGCTGGCTTTGAATAAATTATAGGAGGTACGGGCATGTCACGTATAGGAAGAATGCCAATCGCAGTTCCTGCAGGCGTTACTGTAGAGATTGCAGAAAATAATAAAGTGACTGTAAAAGGTCCCAAGGGCACACTTGAAAGAGTGCTCCCTGCTGAGATGGAAATCAAGATGGAAGGAACCGAAATCGTGGTTTCCAGACCTAATGATTTAAAGAAAATGAAATCCCTGCATGGTCTGACCAGAACACTGATCAACAACATGGTTGTTGGTGTTACCCAGGGCTACGAGAAGAAGCTGGAAGTAAACGGTGTAGGTTACAGAGCAGCAAAGTCCGGCAATAAATTAACCTTATCTTTAGGTTATTCCCACCCGGTGGAGATGGAAGATCCCGAAGGCATTGAAACAGTGATGGAAGGACAGAACATCATCATCGTAAAAGGTATCGATAAAGAAAAAGTTGGCCAATTCGCAGCTGAAATCAGAGACAAGAGAAGACCGGAACCTTACAAGGGCAAGGGTATCAAGTATGCTGATGAAACAATCAGACGTAAAGTTGGTAAGACTGGTAAGAAATAGATAAGGAGAGTGTAAAAATGGTTAGTAAGAAATCAAGACAAGAAGTTCGTTTGAACAAGCATAGAAAACTGCGTAACCGTTTTAGCGGCACTGCTGAAAGACCGCGTCTTGCTGTGTTCAGAAGCAATAATCATATGTATGCTCAAATTATCGACGATACAGTTGGAAATACACTTGTTGCAGCCTCCACCGTTGAAAAAGACGTAAAGGCTGAACTGGAAAAAACCAATAACGTTGATGCGGCAGCATACCTGGGAACTGTAATTGCAAAGAGGGCTCTGGAAAAAGGAATCAAAGCGGTTGTCTTTGACAGAGGCGGCTTTATATACCAGGGTAAGATCGCAGCATTAGCTGATGCGGCCAGAGAAGCTGGCCTGGAATTCTAGGAAGGGAGAACACATCGTAAATGAGACATACAATCATTGACACAAGCAATCTGGAACTCACTGAAAAAGTAGTTTCCATCAAACGTGTAACTAAGGTTGTAAAGGGTGGTCGTAACTTCCGTTTCACAGCTTTAGTCGTAGTAGGCGACGGCGCGGGACACGTAGGTGTAGGCCTTGGAAAAGCAACTGAAATTCCGGAAGCTATCCGCAAAGGAAAAGAAGACGCTGCCAAGAATCTGGTAAGCGTTGCACTGGATGAAAACAACAGTATTACCCATGACTTCCTGGGCAAGTTCGGTTCTGCAACCGTTCTTCTCAAGAAAGCTCCTGATGGTACCGGTGTTATCGCCGGCGGCCCTGTTCGTAACGTATGCGAACTTGCAGGCATTAAAAATATCCGTACGAAATCTCTTGGATCCAATAACAAGCAGAACGTCGTACTTGCTACCATCGAAGGCTTAAGCCAGTTAAAGACTCCTGAAGAAGTAGCAGCTAACCGTGGTAAATCTGTTGACGAAATCATGGCTTAAGGAGGAAATTTAAAATGGCAGAGAAAACTTTAAAAATCACGTTGGTAAAGTCCCCTATCGGTGCGGTTCCGAAGCATAAAGCTACCGTAAAGGCAATGGGACTTACCAAAATGCACAAAACAGTTGAGCTGCCCGACAATGAATCCATAAGAGGCATGATTCAGCAGGTCGGTTACATGCTCAAAGTAGAAGAAGCGTAAGAACAGGAGGTGTCAGGAATGGAATTATCAAACTTACAGCCTGCAGAAGGTTCCAAGCACAGCGATAACTTCAGAAGAGGCCGTGGCCATGGTTCAGGAAACGGCAAAACAGCTGGTAAGGGACATAAAGGTCAGAAAGCTCGTTCAGGAGCTCCCAGGCCGGGCTTTGAAGGCGGTCAGATGCCTTTATACAGACGTATTCCCAAGAGAGGCTTCACTAACAGAAACTCTAAGGTTATCGTAGGCATTAACTTAAGCGCTCTGGAGGTTTTTGAGAACGGAACTACCGTTACCGTAGAAACCTTAATTGAAAAGGGCATTGTTAAAAATCCCAAAGATGGAGTAAAAATCCTCGGAAACGGAGAATTGACCAAAAAGCTCGATGTTAAGGCTGATGCGTTCAGCGCATCCGCAAAAGAAAAAATCGAAGCACTTGGTGGAACAGCAGAGGTGATGTAATGCTTACAACACTTAAAAATGCATTTAAAATGAAAGAGCTCCGGAAGAAGATTTTCTACACCTTCGCCATGTTGGTTGTGATCCGCTTAGGATCACAGCTGCCTGTGCCTGGGGTTGACAGAACTTATTTTTCCAGATGGTTTGCGGCGCAGACCGGTGACGCATTCAATTTTTTTGATGCGTTTACCGGCGGTTCTTTCCTGAACATGTCATTGTTCGCCCTGAACATTACGCCGTATATTACATCCTCCATCATTATACAGCTCTTGACCATTGCCATCCCTAAGCTGGAAGAAATGCAGAAGGACGGTGAGGACGGCCGTAAGAAGCTGACCGCAATCACCAGATATGTTACTGTTGGTCTGGCTTTGATTGAATCAACCGCTATGGCAATCGGCTTCGGCAGAAGCGGACTGCTGGAAGACTTCAATGCATTGAACGTAATTACTGTTATCGCTGCCCTTACAGCAGGAAGTGCATTCCTGATGTGGATTGGTGAGAGAATTACGGAAAATGGTGTGGGCAACGGTATTTCAATAGTCCTGACCATCAACATCGTATCCAGAATGCCTCAGGATCTGGCAAGCCTTTATAATCAGTTTGTAAAGGGCAAACCTGTGGCAACCGCTGTTTTAGCGGCTCTTATTATTCTGGCTATTATTGTTGCCATGGTTATTCTGGTTATAATCCTGAATGATGCAACCCGGAAAATCCCGGTCCAGTATGCAAAGAAGGTTCAGGGAAGGAAAATGGTGGGCGGCCAGTCCTCCAATATCCCGCTGAAGGTGAATACTGCAGGCGTTATCCCCGTAATTTTTGCATCCTCCATCATGCAGTTCCCGGTAATTATCGCTCAGCTGCTGGGCTATAAGGGAACAGGCGTATGGAGCCATATTCTGAAGGGATTAAGCTCAAGTAGCTGGTGCAAGCCCAGTGAGCCGGTATATTCTATCGGCCTTGTTGTATATATTGTTCTGGTAATCTTTTTTGCTTATTTCTATACATCGATTACCTTCAATCCCCTTGAGATTGCAAACAATATGAAGAAGCAGGGCGGATTCATTCCCGGTATCAGGCCCGGCAAGCCCACCAGTGATTATCTGAACGGAATCCTGAACTACATTATTTTCATCGGTGCATGCGGCCTGACAATTGTCTGTGTACTGCCCTTTGTATTCAACGGTATCTTCGGCGCAAGCGTTTCCTTTGGCGGAACGAGCCTTATCATCGTTGTCAGCGTAGTTCTTGAAACATTAAAGCAGATTGAATCCCTGATGCTTGTGCGTAACTACAAAGGCTTTTTGAATGACTAATCATATATACTAATGATAATTGGGACAGAACATTTGTTTTGTCCCAAAATGCGATATAGAACAGAGGAGGTAACTGTGCAGGCAAGAAACAGTTACCGGAGAAACGCATCCTCAAAGTGGAGAAAATGCTATGAAAATTATTATGTTAGGTGCTCCTGGCGCCGGAAAAGGAACTCAGGCGAAACTGATTGCTGAAAAATACGGCGTTCCCCATATCTCAACAGGAGATATTTTCAGGGCTAATATTAAAAACGGTACCGAGCTTGGTAAAGAGGCCAAGGAATATATGGATAAGGGACTCCTTGTTCCGGATGAACTCACCGTACGCCTTCTTCTGGACAGAGTTGCCCAGGTTGACTGCAAAAACGGTTATGTTCTGGATGGATTCCCGAGAACGATTCCTCAGGCTGAGGTTCTTGACAAGGAACTGACCAAGTTGGGTGACAGCGTTGATTTTGCAGTTGACGTGGATGTACCCGACGAGAATATTATCAGAAGAATGTCCGGCAGACGTGCATGCCTTAACTGCGGCGCTACCTACCACATTGTGAACATACCGCCCAAAAAAGAAGGTATCTGCGATGTATGCGGCAGCGAACTGGTGCTGAGGGATGATGATCAGCCTGAGACAGTAAAGAACCGTCTTAAGGTTTATCATGAGCAGACACAGCCTCTGATTGAGTATTATACAGGCAAAGGTGTGCTGAGAACAGTTGACGGCACTCTTCCGATGGAAGAAGTCTTTGATGCAATTGTAAAAATCCTTGGTTAAGGATAGCGGCCTTCGGAGGTTATTTGTATGGCAGTGACCATTAAATCTGCAAGAGAAATTGAATTTATGCGGGAGGCCGGAAGGATACTGGCAGAGGTCCACGAAGAACTCGGTGCTTTTATCCGTCCCGGCATTTCCACGCTGGACATTGATATGCTGGGCGAGAAATTAATACGCAGCTACGGCTGTACACCCAACTTTCTGAATTACAACGGGTATCCGGCGTCTATCTGTGTATCGGTCAACAATGAGGTGGTACATGGAATCCCCAACAGGAACCATATCCTGGAGGAGGGTGACATTGTCAGCCTGGATGCGGGACTTATTTACAAGGGGTATCATTCCGATGCGGCAAGAACCCATGCGGTGGGCAATATCAGCGAAGATGCCAAAAAGCTGATTGCGGTGACCAGGCAGAGCTTTTTTGAAGGAATTAAACTCGCGAAAGCAGGAAACCACCTTCATGATATATCCGAAGCGATTGATGATTATGTGAGCGGATTTGGGTATGGGATTGTCCGTGATTTAGTTGGTCATGGCATTGGCACCCAGCTTCATGAGGATCCTCAGATCCCCAATTTCAGGCAGAAACGCAGGGGCGTAAGACTGCAGGCCGGCATGACCCTGGCAATAGAGCCCATGATCAATATGGGCGGCTGGCCGGTGGAGTTTCTGGATGACGGATGGACTGTTGTGACAAGGGATGGTTCCCTTTCCGCACATTATGAGAATACAATTCTGATAACGGAAGGCGAGCCGGAGATTCTCACAATCTGCTGAAATGAGGAAATCTATGACTGGAAAACTGGCGCTCTCAAAAGCGGGGCATGACAAAGATAAGCTTTATCTGATTGTAAAGGAAGAGCAGGATACGGTATATCTGGCGGACGGACGTAAACGCGGTCTGCTGAATCCGAAGAAGAAGAACCGAAGGCATATTCAGGTGATACACGAAGGTGTTTCCGAAGAAGAGCTGGAACGCTTCTTCCAAAATTCTGCCTGGGCCGACACTCAAATCAGAGAGAGGATAGAGCTATTTAACCGCAGAATGAAACCTGAGTAAATTGATAATGATTGTAAACAGAAAGGAAGCAAAATATGTCAAAAGCAGATGTAATTGAAATCGAAGGAACCGTAGTTGAAAAGCTGCCCAACACCATGTTCCAGGTGGAGTTGGAGAATGGACACAGAGTGCTTGCACATATCAGCGGAAAATTAAGACAGAATTTTATCCGTATCCTTCCCGGTGATAAAGTGACTCTGGAGCTTTCTCCTTATGATCTGTCCAAAGGACGTATTATCTGGAGAGATAAATAATCCGTGTAACCGGACACTGGAATGAATGAGTTTCAGGTCCTTACAGCCGGCTGTCAGGAAATTACCGGATTTTTCAGGAAAAACCGGGTTAATTTCGTGAAAACAGCTTGCATAAACCGTTGCCCCATGTTATAATTTAAAACGGTCTTTTTTGAAAGGAGGTTTAACATGAAAGTTAGATCATCAGTAAAACCGATTTGCGAAAAATGCAAAGTCATCAAGAGAAAGGGTGCTATCAGAATCATCTGCGAGAACCCGAAGCACAAACAGAGACAGGGTTGATCCTTGTCGCTCCATTCAGGCGGCATCAGCACCAATTATAAAAAAGGTGCTTGTAGATAATTGAACGTAAGACAATTCGTGTTGGGATGCGGCGATGTTTCGGCAGAGCCGCAGAAAATCTTACATGGGTTTACGGGAGATTACTTTTTGATACCGAAAATTAGGATGCACAGCGTCCTCAGTATTCGTGAGAATACCGGAGTATCGGAAAGGCCGGATGGATGTCCGGCTGGGTAAGCGACTGCGGGGCAGTCGCTCGAAAAACAAAACAAATCTCCGATTTGCTTTGTTTTTCCTATTGGATTCCCGGGAGAGATAGAGAGAGTTGTTGGAGGCCAGAAATGGCTGACGGGAACTTTTGGTTATCGCTGGAAGGGAGATTCATGGGAGTACCCCAGTCAATTAGTAACTATTTTTTAGTATGCACAGGGTGTGATACACTCGGAAGCGTGTGGAACGTGGAAGGGGATAGTCTGCCATGTGCTCGTTGCGCGTTAAATACTTAGTTGAAGAACTGTAAGGGAATGCAGATATCTGATGGTATATGCGGAAGCCTGCAGGGATTTGACGACCGCGGCGGAGGGCGGGGCCAGGGATGGCTCAGAGCTGCCGGCTGCGGAAATAAAGACCGGTTATTTGACTGCGCAGTGAAGAAACGCGCGGCCCGGAGCCTTCCGGGTGGAAATTGCGCGAAAGAAAACGGAGGAAACGTAAATGGCTCGTATTGCAGGTATTGACTTACCAAGAGAAAAACGTGTGGAAATCGGACTTACCTATATCTATGGTATCGGTAGACCGAGCGCAACAAAAATCTGCGAAAAGGCAAATGTCAACCCTGACACCCGTGTAAGGGAACTGACAGACGATGAGGTAAAGAGACTCAGCGCTGTTATTGATGAAACAATGACTGTTGAAGGTGATCTGAGAAGAGAAATCGCTCTGAACATCAAGAGATTACAGGAAATCGGATGCTATAGGGGTATCCGTCACAGAAAAGGACTTCCGGTTCGCGGCCAGAATACCAAGAACAATGCCAGAACAAGAAAAGGTCCTAAGAGAACGGTTGCAAACAAGAAGAAATAATATCAATTTATTGAGGAAAGTAGGTTAGTTTAAATGGCTAAGAAAGTTGCGAAAAAAGTAACAAAGAAACGTGTCAGAAAAAACGTTGAACGCGGACAGGCACATATTCAGTCATCTTTCAATAACACAATTGTTACCCTGACAGATACTGAAGGAAATGCTTTAAGCTGGGCAAGCGCCGGCGGTCTGGGATTTAGAGGTTCAAGGAAATCTACTCCGTACGCAGCACAGATGGCTGCAGAAACTGCTGCAAAGGCTGCTATTCCGCACGGCCTGAAGACTGTGGACGTTTTTGTAAAGGGTCCTGGTTCAGGACGTGAAGCTGCTATCCGTGCACTCTCTGCATGTGGTCTGGAAGTAACCAGCATTAAGGATGTTACTCCCGTTCCCCACAACGGATGCCGCCCGCCCAAGCGTCGTAGAGTTTAATCAGCATTTTGTGATTTTCATCCGGGAACGGATGGTTGCGTAAATAATAAATTGAGAAAACGTTGGAAGAAAGTACGGCACAGTGAGTGCGGCTGTTTCATGAGGAAACGGCTTTTCGCCGGCAGGACCGGCGGAGCGTACTGTAAACAATATTTGGAGGAAATTTTAAATGGCAGTAAACAGAACCCCTGTTTTAAAAAGATGCAGAACCCTTGGTCTTGAACCCATGTACCTGGGATACGATAAAAAGTCCAACAGAACCAGCGCAAGAGCTGGTAAGAAGGTCAGCGAATACGGCACACAGCTGAGAGAAAAACAGAAAGCCAAATTTATTTACGGCGTTCTGGAAAAACCTTTCAGAAACTACTATAAGAAAGCCGATAAAATGAAGGGTATGACAGGTGAAAACCTGATGACTCTTCTTGAGAGCAGACTGGACAGCGTTGTTTTCAGAATGGGCTTTGCAAGAACCAGAAGAGAAGCTAGACAGGTAGTAGATCACAAGCATGTACTGGTAAACGGAAAGTGCATCAACATTCCTTCTTACCTGGTAAAAGCAGGAGATGTGGTTGAAATCAAGGAAAAAGCAAAAGGAATGCAGAGATATAAAGATATCCTCGAAGTTACAGCAGGAAGACTTGTTCCGGAGTGGATGGATGTAGATCAGGAAAACTTCAAAGGAACGATTAAGGAACTTCCGACCAGGGAAATGATTGATGTACCTGTAGACGAAATGCTTATCGTCGAATTGTATTCCAAGTAATTTCTTGTAACTGGCGTGAACGTTTCAATTAAGAAACTTTTCGTTCGTAAAGGAGGGTATTTGCAGTGTTTGATTTTGAAAGACCCAATATCGAGGTTGCTGAAATCTCTGAGGACAAGAAATACGGCAAATTTGTTGTAGAACCGCTGGAAAGAGGTTACGGTATCACCCTTGGCAATTCACTGAGAAGAATCATGCTTTCTTCCCTGCCGGGTGCGGCTGTGAGCCAGGTCAAGATTGAAGGCGTGCTGCATGAATTCAGCTCTATTCCTGGTGTCAAGGAAGATGTGACTGAAATCATCATGAACATCAAGAGTCTGGCAATCAAGAATAACAGCGAAACCAATGAACCTAAGACCGCTTATATCGAATACGAGGGCGAAGGTGTTGTCCGGGCTTCAGATATTCAGGCAGACCAGGATATTGAGATTCTTAATCCCGACCTGGTAATTGCTACCTTAAGCGGCGGCAAGGAAAGCAAGCTGTACATGGAACTGACCATTACCAAGGGACGTGGATATGTCAGCGCAGAGAAGAACAAGAGCGAAGACCTGCCTATCGGCGTAATCGCTGTTGATTCCATCTATACCCCGGTAGAAAGAGTAAACATGACTGTAGCCAATACCCGTGTTGGTCAGGTAACTGACTTTGATAAACTGACACTGGATGTTTATACCAATGGCACTCTGGCTCCGGACGAAGCTGTCAGCCTTGCTGCAAAAGTACTCAGCGAACATTTAAGCCTTTTCATCGATCTTTCTGAAAACGCCAAGACCGCAGAGGTTATGGTGGAAAAAGAAGATGATGAGAAAGAAAAAGTATTGGAAATGAGCATTGACGAGCTTGAGCTGTCCGTTCGTTCCTATAACTGCTTAAAGCGTGCTGGTATCAATACGGTAGAAGAATTAACTAACAAGACTTCTGAAGATATGATGAAGGTTCGTAACCTGGGCCGCAAGTCTCTGGAAGAGGTTCTTGCTAAATTAAAGGAACTCGGTCTTCAGCTGAACCCCAGCGATGACGTGAATGCATAATTCTGAATAAAAGTTCCAGCGTTTCCCGGTAAGTCCGAACGGCACGGTAGGCGTCACGGCATCCCTTAGGATGCCTGTCACATGATTGGCGGTCAAAGCTGTCCGCAGGGTGGCTTTGGCTTTACACAGCATTCGGTAAGTAAGTCCAAAGAGCGTGGCCGGATGTACCAAGAATGAAAGAGAGAATAGAAAAATGGCAAAGTACAGAAAATTAGGAAAAACCTCAGATCAGAGAAAGGCTCTGCTGAGAAACCAGGTAACCAATCTGTTATATCACGGAAAAATCGTTACCACTGAAGCAAGAGCTAAAGAAGTTCGCAAGATCGCTGAAGGCATCATTGCAATGGGCGTAAAGGAAAGAGATAACTACGAAACCGTTAAGGTTACTGCCAAGGTTGCCAGAAAAGACAAAGACGGCAAGAGAGTAAAGGAAGTTGTAGACGGCAAGAAGGTTACCGTATATGATGAGGTGGAGAAGGAAATCAAGAAGGATATGCCCAGCAGACTTCATGCCAGAAGACAGATGCTGAAAGTTCTGTACCCTATTACCGAAGTTCCGACAACTGCAGCCGGACGTAAGAAAGGTACCAAGAAGGTTGATATGCCTGCTAAGATTTTTGATGAAATCGCTCCCAAGTATGCTGACCGCAAGGGCGGCTATACACGTATCATCAAGATTGGCCAGAGAAAGGGCGATGGAGCAATGGAAGTTGTTCTGGAGCTTGTATAAGTCAAATCCATATTTCCATAGGCCGGTTCTGCCGGCTATGGAATAAAAATAGCAGAGAGCATTTTGCTTTCCTGAAAAAAGAGGCATCCGCCGCGGAAGAAAATTCCGTTGGCGGATGTCTTTTTGCGTTTATTAACGATCGTGAGTGCCGTCCCAAGCCGGCTTATTATGCCGTAAAGGAAGCTCTGGCGGAGTATTATAAGGATGAATGAAAAAAGCGAAACAGTCCGGCTCTGCTGAACTGTTTCACAGGAATATCAGAGGGGATCGCTTTCCGGTTCCATCCAGCCGGAGAATTCCAGGATGGTATGGCGGATATCGGTCCCTTCCTTTTGGCGGGCAAAAAGCATCTGATTGCGGTATTCCCGGGGCGTCATGTGGATCACCGCGTGAAAATGCCGGTTGAAGTTGGAAACGGAGGCGAAGCCCGCCATTTCTGAAATGGAAAGAATGGATTCCTCCGTGCTGCGCAGCAGGTTGCAGGCCTTCATGATGCGGGTGCTGTTTAAGTAATCCAGCGGGTTGGTCTGCATGATGGAATGGAAAACGCGCCGGAAATGGGTGAGGCTCATGTGGCAAAGATCGGCCAGTACCTCGATGGGGAACTGGGAACTGTAGTGATCCTCGATATAATCCAGGGCCGGTGAGATGACCAGGGCATTTTCCGGGATGGAGTGGACTGCATCCGGCCCGGAGGAAGAGGTTGGCCTGCCGCAGGTACTTTCCGGGGCATTGGCCTGCTCCTGGATGCGGTTCAGTTCAATGGAAAGGGCGAGCAGCAGCCCTTTTACACAGGATTGGTAGTTAGGGCGTGTGTTCTCCATTTCATCTATGATGGATTGGGTCAGGTAATGGATATGGGGATATTCCGCCCGGGGCAGGATATGTCTGTAATTCCGATAGGAAAACAGAGAAAGATCCGGGCCGGATTCGGAAGCCGGAAGCAGAGCGCGGAACAGCTCGGCAGGATCAAACATGATATAGGACCAGCGGCTTTCCGTGCCCTTGTCCGAATAGGTGGTATGGGGAATATTACGGGGGATGCATGTGACATCCCCCGCTTTGAAGGTCATGGGTTCGCTGTAGAACTTCATGGTGCCGCTGCAGGAATGGCAGAGGCCGATTTCCAGGCAGTTGTGGAAGTGCAGGCGGCTGCTGGGAATATCGGATATTTTCCAATGCTCCCCGCTTAGAATCAGGACGGGGAAGTCAACGGGAAGGTAGTAATTGCGGTATTCCATGACGGAATTTTTTTGTTTCGGCATGATGAGTTCCTCTTTTTGGGTATTCTATCTGGTGCGGCGGTCATCCTTATTGAATTCAGGGAAAAACACATCTCCATCCTTTAATTCAATGTCTATCTCAGTGATATACATCTTTTCTACTATAGGAATTGCTTCCATGAATAAACCATACCCACCACATACATAAATATTAGCATCTCCAGCAGCTTCAATTGCCTCTTGAAGAGAACTCACTGTTACTAGATTTTCGCCTGAATAATTAGCACTAAGGGAAACTATGATATTCATTCTATTTGGAAGAGGATGACCAATTTCTTCATAAGATCTACGTCCCATAACAACAACATTACCAGTAGTTAATTTTCTAAACTGCGCCTGTTCTCCTTTAATTTTCCAAGGTATCTGACCGTTCCTTCCAATTACATTATTTCGGGAACGGGCTACAATTAATGCTATCATCTCTCAATTCAACCTTTCAATAAATTCAAATTTTCTATAGGGGTTACAATTCTCTAATAAGGCTATGTGAATAAAAAGATACTAATTACAACCACTTTGGCAAAAAAATAACGAACAGGATATGCTATAAATTGTGTAGAAAAACCATAAAAATTGTCTGTCTTCCTGAAAAATAAGCATTTTAACGGTTTTGATTTTTAAAAGCTCTAAAAAAGAATGAAATATTGCGCGGAATCTAAAATCAGGATAGCATAAATGGTTGAAATTGCAAAGTATATTATTGAAAATAAATAGAAATGGAGGGGATTATCATTTATGATAGAGACAGGCTGGAGAAGATGGCAGAATAAGTGGGAGTAGCTGTAGTGAGATGGAACAGTTACCTATTTACATAATAAAACCGGGGATATCCGGAGAAGGAGAGTGCAGGGATGCTGAAGCTGGATTTTGACAGGAAAGAGATAGTGGAGGTTATTGACAGGATTGTCCATAAGACAATGAATATGGACCTGACCTGGGACTGGCCTTGCGGTGTGGCTTATTATGGAATCGCAAAGGCGTGGGAGGTTACGAAGAATGAGGAGTATCTGGAACTTCTGAAAAACAGGGTGGATGAGTATATGGAGCTGGGGCTGCCGCCGCAGTGGACGGTGAATACGTGCGCTATGGGGCATTGCCTGATCACGCTGTATGAAGCGACCGGGGATGAGAAGTATTGGGACGTGGCGATGAGCAAGGTGGCTTATCTGCGTAAGGATGCGCTGCGGTTTGGGGACCATGTGCTGCAGCATACGGTTTCCGCAAATAATGATTTCCCGGAGCAGGCCTGGGCCGATACGCTTTTTATGGCGGCGTTTTTCCTGCTCAGAGTGGGCGTGAAGTTGAAGGATGAGGAGATTATTGAGGATGCGCTGAATCAGTATTACTGGCATATCCATTATCTGCAGAATCCGGAAACGGGGCTGTATTATCATGGCTACAATAATATAACGGGGGATCATATGTCCGGTTTTTACTGGGGCAGGGCGAATGCCTGGGCGGCGTATACCATGTCTCAGGTAGGGGCAATTCTTCCGGAGGCTTATCTGTATCCGAAGTTCCTGGAGGTGACGGGTTCGCTGAATGAGCAGCTGGCGGCGCTGAAGCTTTTACAGACGGAAAATGGCCTGTGGAGGACCATTCTGGATGATGAGGAGTCTTATGAAGAGGTTTCTGCTTCCGCGGGAATAGCTGCGGCTATGCTGGAAAAAGGAAATCCCCTCCATTCCAAGTATATCAACAAGGCAATCAAGGGACTTCTTGCCAATGTGAGCAAGGACGGCAAGGTGATGAATGTATCCGGCGGTACGGCAGTAATGAAGGATCGGGACGGTTACAGAGAGATTTCCAAACGCTGGATTCAGGGTTGGGGCCAGGGACTGGCTCTGGCATTTTTCTCGGGGCTGCTTACGGCCAATGATGCGGCGAAGGACGGCGCTTTATAATCAGACAGGAGTGTAAAAAGATGTGTGAAGTGAAAAGAAAAGGGAATTTTACCCTGCCCGGTGAGGCAGGCTATGAGAAGCTGACGTTGGAGCTGGCGGAAAAATGGGGGGCGGATGTGATCCGGGACAGTGACGGAACGGTGCTGTCAGATGAAATTTTAGATGCAGGCTATGGAATTTATTCCACCATTTGCATGATAAGGGATCATAATGAATGGGGCAGGGAGAATCAGGATAAGCTGCAGCAGTGTTTCCTTATGACCAGCCCGGCGGTGGCAGTGGAAGGTAAGCTGACTGTCTGCCTGATGGAAGGTTTTTTTGAGGAGCAGTTCCGTATTAATGACAGTGAAAATGCCATGCGTTACTGGCAGGTATATGACAGGACCACGGATACGCTTGTACCGCGGGAGAAGTGGAGTTACGACAAGGCGGCCGGCAGTGTGACGGTCAATGAGCCTGCAGCCTTTCATTCCTATACGGTGAGCTTTATGGCTTATCGTATCTGGGAAGAAATCTCCATGTATAACCATACGACAAACAACTGGGATAAGGAACATCTGATGCAGATCGATCCCATGTATCCGGAGACGCAGGAGTTTTTAACGGGCTGGATGAAGGAGTGGTGCGAGACGCATCCGGCGACAACGGTAGTGCGTTTTACCTCCATGTTCTATAATTTCGTATGGATTTGGGGAAGCGATGTAAGAGACAGGAATCTGTATACGGACTGGGGCTCTTATGATTTCACGGTGAGTGAGAGGGCGCTTAACGCATTTGCGGATAAATACGGATATGAGCTTACGGCAGAGGATTTTGTCAATCAGGGCAAGCTGCATGTGACTCATATGCCGGGAAATCAGCATAAGGCCGATTGGATGGAGTTTATCAATGATTTCGTGATTTCCTTTGGCCGTAAGCTGATTGATATGGTGCATGAGTACGGTAAAAAGGCATATGTATTCTACGACGACAGCTGGGTGGGAATCGAGCCTTATAACGGCAGGTTCCAGGAGTTCGGCTTTGACGGATTGATTAAGTGTGTTTTTTCAGGCTATGAAGCAAGGCTGTGCGCGGGGGTTAAGGTGGATACCCATGAGCTTCGCCTGCATCCTTATCTGTTCCCTGTGGGGCTTGGCGGCGCGCCTACCTTTATGGAGGGCGGAGATCCCACGCTGGAGGCGAAAAAGTACTGGAACAGCGTGAGAAGGGCGCTTCTGCGTGAGCCGATACAGCGGATCAGCCTGGGAGGATATCTGCATCTGGTGCAGGATTATCCGGATTTCTGCGATTATATAGAACAGGTGGGGGATGAATTCCGCACCTTTGGCAGCTTCCATGAGGAAGGAAAGCCTTACAGTATCAGGACTAAGGCGGCGGTGCTGCATTATTGGGGAAAACTGCGTTCCTGGACGCTTTCCGGACACTTCCATGAAACCTATATGAACGATTTGATACATATCAATGAAGCGTTGTCCGGCCTGCCGGTGGATGTATCCTTTATCAGCTTTGAGGACGTGTTAAACGGCGCGCTTGAGGATGTGGACGTAGTTATTAATGCGGGCTTTGCAGGCAGTGCATGGAGCGGCGGCGATGTGTGGAAGAACCCTGCGGTTGTGGAGAAGCTGACACGTTTCGTTTATGAAGGGGGCGCGTTTATCGGCGTGAATGAACCTTCCGCGGTGGAAGACTATGATACATTTTTCCGTATGGCGCCTGTGCTGGGTGTGGATGAGGATACCGGCGCGCGTATCTGCCATGGTAAATGGCAGTTTGCCGTAGAAAACATAGAAGGCCTGATGCCGGAAGGCAGCTTCGTAAAGAAGAAAGGAGATTACCGCAAGGGAATTCCTTATCTCACCGACGGAAAAGCAAAGGTTCTGGCAGAGGACGGCGGCGTGCCTGTGTTTACAATCAATGAATTTGGAAAAGGCCTTGGAATTTATCTGGCTTCCTTTGAAAAGACGATTGAAAATACCAGATTGCTCCTGAACCTGATTTTGCTGGCGGGACGGGAGGATTTGAACGGTCTTTACCTGACGGATAATGCGAATACGGAATGCGCTTATTATCCGGGAAGCGGCCGTCTGGTGGTTATCAACAACAGTGATCAGCCGCAGGCCGCAGTGGTGCGGACGCAGAAGGGCAATGTGGAGACGCAGCTGGAGCCTTACGCGACGAAGATGCTGAATATCTGATTAAAAAGGTAACAGTTCGGTTAACCGGGCTGTTACCGCAGAGGAGATAATGCGATGCAGATAGGAATCCGTTTGCATGATACAGTAAAAATGGCGCTTCCCCAGAGGCTGGCGCATACCAGGGAGCAGGGCTTTACCTGCGCCCATGTGGCCCTGGGAAAGGTGATTGATGATTTCCCCATAAAGAACACAACACTGACACCGGGCTTTGCCATGTATCTGAAAAGGCTGTTTGCCGAAAATGATCTGGATGTGGCCGTATTGGGCTGTTATTTGAACCTGGCCACACCGGACAGTACGGAGCTTGCGAAAACAATAGAAACCTACAAAGCGCAGATCCGTTTCGCTTCCTGGCTGGGAGCGGGCGTGGTGGGGACTGAGACGGGGAACCCCAATGTGTTCTATGCGCCGGACCCGGCCGCGCGTACCCGGGAGGCTTTGAATTTTTTCATTAAGAATCTGTCCTACGTGGTGGAGTATGCGGAAAAAATGGGTGTGGTGGTGGCGATTGAGCCGGTGTGCCAGCACATTGTATACAGCCCGGAACGGGCGAGGCAGGTGCTTCGTGCCATTGCTTCCCCGAACCTGCAGATCATTTTGGATCCGGTGAATCTTCTGGATGGATCAAACGCTGCAAATCAGAAGGATGTGGTAAAGAACGCCATTGATATTCTGGGAGAGGATGTGGCGGTGATCCATGTCAAGGACTTTACCGTGAAGGATGGAAAGGTGATTTCCATGGCGGCAGGGCAGGGAATTATGGACTACAGCGATCTCATTCATTTTATGAAAAAGGATAAGCCTTATATCCATGCGACGCTGGAGGATACCGTGCCGGAGAACGCAGTGGCAGCCAGGGAGTTTATGGAGAGGCTGTGGGATGAGGCGTAGGCCGGAAACATAAAAACAACAAAAGCGTAAACAGCAGGGCGGCCGGAAGGGGCCGAACCTTTCTGATTACGCTTTTTTTATGAGAAAAGGAAAACGTGGGCTTTTACGCCGCCTGTCCGCGTCCGGTGCCAATTTCCATCAGGCTGCCGGTCCCTTTCAGATATTTCATGTACACAATGACAAAGGCGGTGGTTGAGGTGAGCGCCGCAATGCCGTCCGCAATCGGCTCCGCATAGAATGCGCTTGCCGCGGTAAAAGCGAAGGGCAGCAGGCAGGTGGCCACAAAATAGGTGGTCTTGCGGAACAGCGACAGGAACAGGGAAAGTCCGGTCATTCCCAGTGCAGTAAGGGAATCCACGAAGGTATACTGCAGGCTTAAGGGGATTATCATCATGGTAAAGGCGCGTATGCCCCAGACGGAAAGCTCTATGTATTCTGCATTATTGGTAAAAATACCTGCAAATGCCGCGGGCAGGAACCGGGAAACCAGAAACATAAAGGAAGTGAAGCCGATACACAGCATAAGCACGCAGAACACGATTTTCCGGATACGCTCCGGCTTGTTCGCACCGTAATTAAAGCTGATAAGCGGCTGGGAACCGCCGGTAATCCCCAGCATGGGGGAGGTAATCAGCATCATATAGCTCTGGACGATGGTGGCGCAGGTGATGAGCGTATCCCCGTAGCCCGGCCCGCCGTGATACTGCAGGACCGCATTCATCGCAATGATGATAATGCTGTCGGTGGCCAGAATCAGGAAAGGGGAAAAACCCAGAGCCAGGATCCTTTTGACAAGTACAGGATCGGGCCTGCGCAGATGGAGGGGGACCGGCATGCTTTTCCTGTAAAGGACGCAGAGGACGAAAATGCAGGAAGCCAGCTGGGCAAGCACCGTGGCCACCGCGGCCCCTGCGATATCCATATGGAAAACAAAGATAAACAGCGGGTCCAGTATAATGTTCAGGATGGCGCCGATGAGCGTCGTCACCATGCCTAAGAGCGGATACCCCTGGGCGGTAATAAAGTAATTCATTCCCATGGAAAGCAGTGCAAAAAAGGTGCCGCAGGTATATATGGTCAGATAGGTATTGGCATAAGGATAGGTCACATCACTGGCGCCGAACCAATGAAGAAGCATTCCCTTGCTGAGCAGGAAAATCAGGGTCAGCGCCGCAGAAAACAGAATCAGCGTGGAAAAACAGTTCCCCAGTATTTTTTCCGCATCTTTTTTATCATTCTGTCCGAGACGCATGGAAAAGAGTATGGATCCGCCGATGCCGATGAGCGTGGCAAAGGAGGACAGAAGGGTGATGATGGGCGCGCATACGCCGGCCCCTGCCAGGGAATCGGCCCCGGCAGCCGGAATATTGCCTATATAAATGCGGTCTACGATGCTGTACATAACGTTGACGAACTGAGCGAACATAAACGGGACGGATACCCTGAGTACCAGTCCTGGTACGGAATCATTTCCAAAATCATTGACATGCTTCTTTTGTGTTTTCATAGCTCCCCCCTGATGGATAAATTGGCGTAGAAAGAATTTTCTACACCAGCTATAGATTATAACCAACTGTGCCGCCAACTGCAAGAATTATTATCACCGTTTTCTTGTAATTAACAGTCCAGCCTCCGGCCGGACCGAATTGTTACTGTATCCACCCACGATAAGTCGCCTCCGGCGAGGGGCGGATGCCTGCTTCTTCCACGTTTTCTCACGGTTTGTGCAGTGAATGCGCAAACCTGCCTGAACCTGCCTGAACTGTTACTCTTGTAATTCTTTATAGACTCTAGTAAAATAGGAAGGTGGCCGTAATTGAAACCAATATTTGCAGTTGTATACCTATGGCTGCACCAATTTTCAGATACAGGATAGCATATGGAAAACGAAGCGGTAAAAGAGATTATAAAAACAAAAGAATTAACCTTCGATTATATCAGGCACGATGAGGAAGGAAACGAGGACGGGACAATCCGGGCTGTGGACAATGTGAGCCTGGAGGTGAAGCAGGGTGATTTTATCGCCATCCTGGGGCACAATGGTTCCGGCAAGTCCACGCTGGCAAAGCACATCAATGCGCTGCTGGTGCCCACCTCGGGAACCGTCTGGGTGGACGGCAGGGTAACCGCTGAAGAAAGCAATGTCTGGGATATCAGGCAGACGGCGGGCATGGTGTTCCAGAATCCGGACAACCAGATCATCGGGCAGGTGGTGGAGGAGGATGTGGGCTTCGGACCGGAGAACATGGGAGTCCCCACAAAGGAAATATGGGAACGCGTGGAGGAAAGCCTGAAGGCAGTGGGAATGTACGAATACAGGAAGTATTCGCCCAATAAGCTTTCCGGCGGACAGAAGCAGAGAGTATCCATTGCGGGTGTCCTGGCCATGCATCCCAAGTGCATCGTGCTGGATGAGCCTACGGCCATGCTGGATCCCAGCGGCCGCAGGGAAGTAATACGCGCGGCACGGGCGCTGAACGATGTGGAAAATGTGACGGTTATTCTCATCACCCACTATATGGAAGAGGTCATTCATGCGGATAAGGTTTTTGTCATGGATGAGGGACAGGTGGTTATGGAAGGAACGCCGCGGGAGGTTTTTTCCAGAGTGGAGGAGCTGAAGAATCTCCGGCTGGATGTGCCGCAGGTGACGCTGCTTGCCTATGAACTGAAAAAGAAAGGGCTTTTGTTGCCTGATGGAATCCTTACCACGGAAGAACTGAAAAGGGAACTGCTTAAAATTACGGAGAAACAAAATGGCGATTAAACTGGAGCATGTGAATTATATATATGACGCGGACACCGAGCTGTCTGTGGCGGCGCTGAAGGATGTATGCATTTCCATAGAGGACGGGCAGTTTATCGGGCTTATCGGACATACCGGTTCCGGGAAATCCACGCTGGTGCAGCATCTGAACGGCCTGCTGAAGGCAACGGACGGCGCGATCTATTATAATGGAAAGAATATTTACGACAAAGATTATAATATGAAGGAGCTGCGCAGCAAGGTGGGGCTGGTATTCCAGTACCCGGAACATCAGCTTTTTGAAATCGATGTTTTTACCGATGTATGCTTCGGACCGAAGAACCTGGGGCTTTCCAGGGAAGAGGCGGAAGGCCGGGCCAGGGAAGCGCTGGAGCTTGTGGGGATCGGTGAGGAATATTATCAGCAGTCACCCTTTGACCTGTCCGGCGGGCAGAAAAGAAGAGTGGCCATTGCGGGCGTGCTTGCCATGAAGCCGGATGTGCTTGTCCTGGACGAGCCTACCGCAGGGCTGGACCCGAAGGGAAGGGATGAGATACTGGGGGAGATCTCAGAACTGCGTGAAAAAACAGGAATGACGATTGTGCTGGTATCCCACAGTATGGAGGATGTTGCTAATTATGTAAACCGTATTATTGTGATGAACAAGGGCAGCGTGATGTATGACGATGAACCGAAAAAGGTGTTCCGCCACGTAAAAGAGTTGGAAGCGGTGGGACTTGCTGCCCCTTCGGTGACTTATATCATGCATACGCTGAAGGAAGCGGGGCTTGCGGTGGAAACGGACGCAACCACGCTGACGGAGGCCAGGGATGCCATTCTGGCTGCCTGCGGCTGCGGGAAGGAAAAATAGGCTATGTTAAGAGACATTACATTAGGGCAGTATTATCAGACCGAATCGGTGGTGCACCGGCTGGATCCAAGGGTCAAGCTGATGGCCACGGTGATTTTTATTATATCGTTGTTTGTGGTGAATAATTTCTGGGGCTATCTGCTGGCGGCAGGGTTCCTGGCGCTCGTTATCCGCCTTTCCCATGTCCCCTTTAAATTCATGGTCAAGGGCATGAAGGCGATATTGCTTCTGCTGATCCTGACCGTGGTATTCAATCTTTTTCTGACGCCGGGAGAACCGCTGATTACGCTGTGGAAGCTGACTATTACAAAAGAGGGCCTGATAACGGCAATTAAAATGGCAGTGCGTCTGAGCTTTCTGATTATCGGCTCCTCCGTCATGACGCTGACAACAACGCCGAATAATCTTACGGACGGAATGGAAAGCCTGCTTCATCCGCTGAAGAGAATCCATGTGCCGGTTCACGAAATTTCCATGATGATGTCCATCGCCCTTCGTTTTATCCCCATCCTTTTGGAGGAAACGGATAAAATCATGAAAGCCCAGATTGCCAGGGGAGCAGACTTTGAGAGCGGGAATCTGATTAAAAAGGCCAAAAGCATGGTGCCTCTTCTTGTGCCGCTTTTTATTTCCGCCTTCCGGCGTGCCAATGACCTTGCCATGGCGATGGAAGCGCGCTGCTACCGGGGCGGGGACGGCAGGACGAAGATGAAGCCCCTGATTTATAAAAAGAGGGATTATACCGCCTATGGTATATTGGCGCTTTACCTGACGGCCGCTGTTGTAATAGGAAGGATTTTGCTATGAAAAGAGTGATGCTGACGGTTGCCTACGACGGTACGAACTATCACGGATGGCAGCTGCAGTCCAATGGAATCAGCATTGAAGAGGTTTTAAACTGCTGCCTGACGCAGCTTTTGAAGGAGCCTGTGCAGGTCATAGGAGCCAGCCGGACGGACGCAGGCGTGCACGCCTGGGGGAATATTGCGGTATTTGACACGCAGGCGCGCATGCCCGGGGAAAAGTTTTCCTATGCATTGAACCAGCGTCTTCCGGAGGATATCCGCATCCGGGATTCCAGGGAGGTGCCCGCGGATTTCCATCCCAGAAAAACGGACAGCATAAAAACCTATGAATACCGCATCCTGAATGAAGAATTTCCCAATCCGGTGAAGCGGCTTTACAGCTATTTTACTTATATCCCGCTGGATGAAAAAAGAATGCGGGAAGCGGCGCTTCTGTTTGTGGGAGAGCATGATTTCAAAAGCTTCTGCAGCGTCAACGCCCAGGTGGAATCCACGGTGCGCACTATTTACAGCTGTGATGTGGCGCGGGAAGGGACGGAGCTTATCATCCGCATTTCGGGGGCGGGCTTCCTATATAATATGGTACGCATCATTGCGGGGACGCTGATGGAAATCGGCAGCGGCAAACATCCCCCGGAAGCGGTAAAGGAAATGCTGGAGGCTAAGAACAGGGCGGCGGCAGGCCCCACGGCACCTGCCAGAGGGCTGACGCTGATTTCCTATGAATTTCCCGTGCTGAAGGAGAAGACCGGGGAGCAGGCGGCTGAAGAAAAATCGGAGAAAACGGTATGAGAAGGATACTTGTGGTAAATGATGACGGCATAGGAGCCGAAGGAATTGTCAGGCTGGCGGCAGCGGCAAAGAACCTGGGAGAGGTGTGGGTGGTGGCGCCCGGACAGCAGTGCAGCGCCATGTCCCACTGCATTACGGTGCGGGGAAGCCTGCAAATCAGGCAGGAGGATTTCCCGGTACCGGGTGTCATGGCCTACAGCGTGGCGGGAACCCCCGCCGACTGTGTGAAGGTGGGAATCCGCCACCTTATGCAGGACAGGCCTGATGTGGTATTTTCAGGAATCAACTGCGGGTACAATGTGGGCGTGGATATTTTATACTCGGGAACAGTGGGAGCAGCCATGGAGGCGTTGCTGAACGGGATTCCGGCCATCGCTTTTTCCGAAGAACGGGGCGGGACGAGCGAGGCGGCGGATGCCTGCCTTCTGTCAGTGGCCGAAAAATTGCTGGAAGCGGGCTGTGCGCCGGATGAAATATGGAATGTGAATTTTCCCGGTTGCCCCTTGCGGGAGCTTCGGGGAATCCGTGAAAACCGTATCCCGGAGAAAACACAGTTTTATATGGATAATTATCTGGTGGAGGAAGGCCCGGAGGGAGGTCTGCAGCTTTCCGTCTGTGGGATCCCGTCCAAAGCGGCGGCGCCCGGAACGGATATGGAAGCGGTCCTGGAGCGGTATATTTCCATCGGAAAAATAAGAAACACGGTCCTGGGAGCCCAGGGTAGGACCGACGAACCCGGAAATGCCCTGTTTTAGGCGCAAAAAGGCCAATTTTCTGCGAATTTTCTTAAGAAAAGATATTGACACGCGCGGATCCGTATAATATAATAACTCAATGTGACGATGTTGAAAAATGTCTTACCAAAGCCCCGGAAAGACATTTTGATATATAAATAATACGTGGAAAGCTCCAATTCCCAGAGCGATACCATGTGAGCCAGTCATACGGACCAAAGGGTCCAAATCCGTACAAATCGATGGAGGTATACTATGAAGACATTTATGGCTAATCCGGCTAAGATTGATAGAAAATGGTATGTTGTTGATGCAGAAGGCCAGACACTGGGCCGCCTTGCATCCGAAATTGCCAAGGTTTTAAGAGGAAAGAACAAACCGGAGTTCACTCCTCATGTTGATACAGGAGATTACGTAATCGTAATCAATGCAGAGAAGATTCAGGTAACCGGAAAGAAGATGGATCAGAAGGTTTACTATCATCATTCCGATTACGTAGGCGGAATGAAAGAAGTTACCCTGAAAGAGAAAATGGCTAAGAAACCTGAACAGGTTATCGAACTGGCTGTTAAGGGTATGCTCCCCAAGGGACCTTTAGGAAGACAGATGTACACGAAACTTCACGTATATGCAGGACCGGAGCACAAGCATGAAGCTCAGAAACCTGAAGTACTGACATTTTAATCCAAAGGAATCTATTAAGGAGGAAATAGAAAATGGCTAACGCAGCAAAATATTACGGAACTGGCAGAAGAAAAAAATCTATCGCAAGAGTATATCTTGTACCTGGAAAAGGTGATATTACTATTAATAAAAGACCCATCGATGAGTACTTCGGACTGGAGACTCTGAAGGTTATCGTTCGTCAGCCCCTGACAGCTACGGAAACAGACGGCAAATTTGACGTTCTGGTTAACGTAAAGGGCGGCGGATACACAGGACAGGCTGGCGCCATCAGACACGGCATCGCAAGAGCGCTTCTTGAAGCTGATACAGAATTCAGACCTACTCTGAAGAAAGCAGGCTTCCTGACACGTGACCCTCGTATGAAAGAAAGAAAGAAGTACGGTCTCAAAGCAGCTCGTCGCGCGCCTCAGTTCAGCAAGAGATAATTACACAGAGAAACTACAGAAACGCACAACCCCGGAAATATTCAGTATTTCCGGGGTTTTTCTTCGTTTTTGGGTATTTTCTCAAACAGTATAAAAAAGTATGAAATTTTAACGGTAAGTAACACGTAAGAAACACGTAAGTAACACTATTTTAGGCCTATATTTTGTTTATGGCGTCCTTAAGTTCCGCAAGTTCAAAGTGCGTATATACCGTTTCCGTAACGCCCTGGCCTTTATGGCCGACTATCTTTTTAATAACGCGTTCGTCCACTCCGGCAGCAGCCAAAAGGGATATGCAAGTATGGCGCGTATCATGCGGGCGGTGGTTCATGCTTAACGCTTCTATTAGTGGCGTCCAGTAACTATCATAATAATTTCTGTATTCAAAGTGGCGGCCGTCCGGTGTGCTTAACAGGTATTCGCAGTCGTTAAGATTTAACCAGTATTCAAAGAACGGTACGACCTTTTCGGCAATAGGTACCGTACGTATACCTGCGGCCGTCTTTGCTTCCAGTATCTTAAAGCAGCGCCCTGGTAAGTCTATTTCTGTCTTTTTCAAGTCTAACAGTTCTGATATACGGCACCCGGTATAAATAAGCAGCAGGACGACGGTATAATATATATTTGTGTCCTTAACGTCCCACACGCGGGCGACTTCGGCAGCGCTGAACGGTTCCCGGTTGTATGCGTTCGGGTTCCCGGCTTTCTTGATATTGATATATTCCACGGTATTACGTTCCTTCGGTATTATCTCATGTATGACAGCGTATTTATACATAAGGCCTAACAGCACCTTATATTTGCGTAACGTCGGGTAGTTCTTCCCGGAGTTATCGGCGCAGGCCTGCAAGTCGTCTAATTTCACATCTACGAACCTGCGGCCAGCAATCGGAGCGCAAAGCAGGAAGGCAGCTTTATAACCTTTTACGTTACTTTCCGATACCGTCGGGAAGTGTTCGGCGTTCCAGCGTTCGTATACTTCCTGGAAGGTAATGTTAGCCGTGTCGATATTGTACGGGTTCGCGTTATAATCCGCCAGGGCTAATAATGCTTCCTTGCGCGTTTCATAGAAGCCAATAAATTTATATTTCTGTTTACTTTTCTTCGTTTTGTTATCGTTTACCCAGCCGTCCGTTACCCTGGCCGCCCAGGGCTTCCGACGGTTCCCGGATAGCTTATAAACAGAGCCGTAACCGTTTGGTAATTTCATAAAATGCACCTACTTTCTAAACGCAGGCATAAAAAATAAGCCTACTAAAACAAGCAGGCTTATGGTATAATCATACTTGCGAGGGTACTACATAAACCTGCGGGGTTGTGGGGTATCTTTCCGGCCGTTCCATGCGCCAACATGGGGCGGCCTGCTTTTTTATTTATTTAATCTTAAAACCACTTCACAGCCGAAGTTTTTAACCTGGCCTTCTTCATCACGTCCACCGCCGTATACTTCTATGGCGGAAAAATCTACTATGCGGTCTTTGTTTTCTGTAATATACGCTACTTTATCGGCTGGAATATTACCAATTTGCTGGCCGTTGGCATATACACCGTATGCGGGCTGCCCTTCCCATTCGTATGGTTTTAATTCCAGTTCTACGCCGTCCGAAAATTCGCCGTCACGGAATTTTATAGCACGTAATATTGACTGCCTGGACTTGCGGCCATTCTTAAAGGTAACGCCTGCCAGCTTTATACGTAAAAATTCGTATGCTTCGTCTTTTGGCGCTTCCTGTACTGGCATATCGTTCGGAACCTGTACGGCAGCAGGCGCGGAAGGCTTAACCTTCTTTGTATTTTTCATGGAACGCCAGCCGAAGTAAAAGCACAATGCAGCCAGGCCAATACCTACCAGCGTGGCGCCGACGCTTTCATAAGACGGAATACCAAAAACAAATACTACACCAAGAACAAATAATATAATAGTTTTTGCTTTCATAAGTTCGCTTCCTTTCGTAAAGTTAAAATTATGCTATGCCACAAAAGAAAAGGGGGTATAGCATGGAAATATTGTTATGGCAGCAGCGCACCGGGAAAAATTACACCCTGGTACAACTGGCCGAAATTACCGGAATAAGCAAAAGCGAGATAAACGCCATAGAAAACGGGAAGGTAAGCCCGCGCCTGGATACATTGGAAAGCCTGGCGGCAGGCCTGGGCGTTAATATCTGCGACCTTTACAAAAGCAGTATAACAAATTCCGGGAATTAGTCACTACTTGCGGCGCCTATTTCCGATATATAGGAAACAGCAACGCAAAGTATTGCGGGCGGCAGCAGTATTACATATAATTGCAGTTACCGACCAGGAAGGGGGTATACAATGCAAGAACTACGCCGCAGCATAATTAAAATGATACAGGCCATAGACGACCTGGAAACCCTTAAAATGATATACCAATTTATAAGGGGGATAAAAAGCAGCCATAAGTAGGCTGTTTTTTTATTTGTCCTTCCCGGCCAATGCGTCTACGAATTTCTTTACTACCTGCCATTCTTCCGCGGTAAATTCCTGGGACAAACGGCCAAGAGCAATAAAGGTATTTTTTACGAAGTCGTCCGCCTGCGGTAATGCCTGGCCGACTATGTAGGCTAATTCTTCGTCCTGGGATAAAGTATTAAACATTTCCCCGGTACCATTTCTTAACCATTCTTCGTTTACGTTAAATTCCCTACAAATTGCAAGTACCATTTGGTCGGTTACAGCGCGGCCGCCAGCTTCCATACGAGATATAGCGGCACCAGTAACGCCCAATCTTTTGCCTAACGCGTCCTGCGACAAGTGAAGAACATCATTACGTAAGAATTTTATACGTTCGTTCATGTTTTCCGCCCCTTTCTTAAAGTTTGTACCATAATCATATATTAAAATCTTACCATAGTCAAGAAAATATGCAAAAAAGTATTGACATACTTACCATAGTCAATTATAATTATGACATAGTCAAGAAGCGAGGGGCTACATAAGCCACATAAACCACCTGGGAAGGCGCCAAACTTTCCAGGAACATTACAAAAGGAGAAACAAAAGTATGAAGAATTATAAAGAAACAAAAGCAGCAGTTAAACAGTTAGTATTAAGCAAAGGGCTTAACAATATTTTGGGCGGCGACCTGGTTAGACTTTATGACCAGGGGCACAACGTAACAAATGTGCAAAATGCTATAAGCTACTTTAGATATAGCCCACAGACAGCAAAATACAGAGTGTAACAACCGAGGGGCGGACGAACCGCCCCGTACATTGCAAAAGGAGAAGCGAAAACATGAATAAAGAATTAAGAAAAATCAAAAACCAGTTACAGGACATGGCAAAAGCCGAAAGTATGAAGCTGTTTAGAATGGCAAGAAGACTAGAGAAACACGGCGGCAGCCCGGAAACGGTAAACAGAATAAGAGAAGAAGCGTTTACGCTGCATAATACCGGATACCCGGAAAGGTTATTAGACGAATTTATAAAATGGGAATTTGCCTTTAGATAATCAGAAAGGAAGTGAAAATATGAACAACACAACAGTAGAAAGACCAGTAACAGAGAAAAACCAGGACTTTGCGGAACTCATGGAGAAAGTAGCAACCCTGGCACCGCAGCAGCAGGAAAAATTGACCTTTTTTGTGCAGGGCTATGTAGCAGCAGCGGCAGGCATGAACGAGAGAAATAAGGCAGCAATTTAATAAAGGGCGGGACAGCCCGCCCGGTTATGCGCCTTTAGCTTAAAAGTAAAGTGCCGTATTGGCTTACGGAGCAGTCGGGGCAGTACCGACAGGGCGCAATAGTGGCAGGGTGGCACCTGCAACGCGGACGGCAGCAGGCAAAAAGCTGGCCGCCTGGGTATCGTGAAAAAATAGCAGCGGTTACGCCAGCTAGAGAGCGTATGGACGGTCAACAGGTTTTCGCTGGTTTTTAATGCGAAAAGCAGCAACACGATATACGTAGCCAGGAAAGAAGGCGGAACCATGAAAAAGGAACGACCGCCACCAGGAAGGCAAAATATGACAGAGGACGAAAGAAGGACAGCGGCTATACATAGATTTTATACGCTGTACCGGGAATTACAGAAATACGACAATTTACGCCTGCATACCCATAGCAGCATATACGACGACACGTTAATAGAAGCCTATAGGTACCACGGAGAAAAGAAGGGCGAACGAGTATTAAAAGTAACCCAGGAAAACGACGCAGACGCATACGAACAGGCAGCAGACCAGGTTAAAAGCCTTTTAGAGCGGGCGAAAAGTGAAGAAGAAGGAAGGCGCAGGGCATGAAAGCAGACAAAATATTACCGACAGAAGCAGCGGCCATTATTGGCGCTTCCCCGCAGTTTGTACGCGTTGGTATGCAAACGGGGCAGCTTCCTATAGGCGCAGCGGTTAAAATGTCGTCTATTTGGACTTATAACATAAGCCGGGACAGGCTGGCGGAATACGTAGGCCGTAACATAGACGGGGAATTACAGACATTACGAAAGCAAAGGGCTTAAGCATGGATAAGGAACTACTATACAACGGTTCCGGTGTAAAAGATATTACGGCCTATAAGGCCATATTACAAAGTGGGGGTACCGGAAATATGAATAATTACGAGATTAACAAGGGCGAAATTTGGGAAGTAGACAATAACGGCAGTAGTAGGCTGGTTGTTGTACTTGCCTGTTTTGAGAGATACGCAGCCACGGTAATGCTGCAAGACCAATTACCAGGCAGCAGCGCAGTAGAAGTTAGAGCGCGCGACATTATGTACGCCGACGCTGGGCGCCTGGGCTATGTATTCTATGACAAAATGGTAGATTTTGTACGGACATTATCAGACACAGAATACCAGGCATTACGCCAGGGTATAGCAAACGCCTTAAACATAGATACAAGCGACGGGGGCGACGCGTACAGCGCAGCCCTGGAAGCGGCACACCAGGAAGCAGTTATATTACGGGAAGACCTGGCAAAAGCCCAGGAAGAAATAGACAACCAGGCGGAAGAACTGGAAGCGGCCGCCAACCGCGTGGCAGCGCTGGAAGAAGAAAAGAAGAAAAAGAACGGCAGCAATTACATAGCTGCGGTAGAAGAAAGCGAATTACGCAAGTGCCTGGCAATGGCAGAGCGTGAAGCAGAAATATATAAGAGGTTGTACGAAGATTTGTTAGCCAGGGCGTTGGGATAAACGCCCGGCATAAAGGGCAGTAGTACAACGGTTAGTACGGTGGCCTTATAAGCCACTAAAGCGGGTTCAATTCCCGCCTGCCCTATTCGCGCGAAAGAATAAAGCAAAGGAGAAGTAACAGCATGGTAAAAATTAAGGCAGATAACATAAACCTGCAACAGATTGCGGAAAGCGGCCAGGCGTTCCGGTGGAACCAGTTAGACGAAAGCGGCCACAGCTATAGCATTGTAGCGTATGGCAAGTACCTGGAAGCCACGCAGACGGGTACAAAGTCCGTTTTATTGGACTGTACCGAAGCGGATTACCTGGAAACATGGGAGCGCTATTTTGATTTAAGGACAGATTACGAAGCAATACAGCTAATGGCCTGCCAGGGCGACGCCCGGTTATATGAAGCGGCTATACAGGGCTACGGTATCCGCATTTTAAGGCAGCCAGTATTTGAAACTATAATAACCTTCCTGGTAAGTCAAAATAATAATATTCCCAGGATTAAAGCGACCATAGAAAAGCTATGCGAACGCTTCGGGCGAAAAATGACAGCGCCAGGCGGGCAGCAGTATTACACATTCCCGGAACCGGAAGCCCTGGCAGACGTAGACAAGCTGCAAGGGTTAGGCCTGGGATACCGGGACAAGTACATAGCGGCAGCAGCCAAGATAGCAGCAAGCGGCTGCATAGATATAGAACGCCTGGAAGTGGAAGAATACAGCACTGCGAAGCTGATTTTAACTAATTTCCTGGGAATAGGCGAAAAGGTAGCAGATTGTATATGTTTATTCGCCCTTCACAAATTAGAAGCCTTCCCGGTGGATACCTGGGTAAAGAAAATAGAAGAACGATACTACGGCGGAAGGTTCCCACAGGAAAAATACGCAGGGTATCAAGGTGTAATGCAGCAGTATTTATTTGCTTATATCAGAAATACAGAGAAATAGAGAAAGAGAGGGCAAAACAATGGAAGAAAAGTATTTATTATTTTTACTGGGTTTTGATGTATTGTTACGTGACCGCAGAAACAACGAAGAAACGGACGGCTTTATAGTGGTACCATTCCCGGAAGAACACCCGGAAGACCTGGACGACGCCAAAGAACTTATAAAAAGGCATTACGGCCGCCTGGGGTTTGATGTAAAGGAAGTACACCACCAGGACAGCCACGTAAAGGCAATAGATTTAGTGACAGAATATGACGCGGCGCCGAATACGGACACGTTCTACGAGTAAAAGGGGGATATAGAAGCATGGATATTAACACCGCAGGGGTAGCAGGAATAGCGGCAGCAGCACCGGAAAAGCACCGCAATTTATACGGCAGGGAAAACGTATACGCGTTATGGCTGGATATTTCCAGGGACAGCGGCGTAGCAGACCGCGTATTAGTGCTATTCCAGGAAGACAAGATAAACGGGGAAACATACGGGGCATTACCTAGTGACTACATGGAACCGGGCGCCCTGGCTTCGCTGATTAAAGAAGGCAGCAGGGTAGAAGCTACAGGAACCGTACAGACCTACAAAGACAAAGACACCGGGCGCACCCAGTTATTTATATGGGGCTTGTACCTGGCGAACGTAAGCGAACATAGCCAGCAGCTTAATATTGCTTATGTTATGGGTACCATTGCAAAGCAGCCCACATATAGAGAAACACCAAAAGGAAAGCGCATTACGGATATTACCGTACGTATTCCTTCGGCGTTTACTCCGGGATTTTACAGTTATATACCTTGCATTACCTGGGAAAAGCTGGCCGAACAGGCAGCGGGATTACAGGAAGGCCAGGAAGTGTATTTAGAAGGTAGGATACAAAGCCGCGATTATGTGAAAAAGAACGGAGAAGAAAGCAGCGTATTAACAACCTGGGAAATAAGCGCCAACAAACTGCAAGCCGTAGAAAAAGACTGTAGCGGCTGCGCGTGCCCGCATTGTGCTGCGGACTGTATGTTAGCAGGCTGTAGCGGGTATCCTTCGGACGCACCGCAGGAAAACAAGGCGGAAGAACTGGAAAAATGCTACCGGGAAAGCTGCCAGCATTACGAAATGATAGAAGAAGGGGAATAAAACAATGTCAATAAAAAATATTCAGATAAAAGCAAAAGTAACACCGCACAACGCTAAACAGGTTGCCGCAGCTATGGCAGGCCTGGGCGACTTAATAGGGCAGTTTAATAACATGAAAACCCAGGAACAAATAGACGAACACGTAGCCCGTATTAACGGCTATGCCTATGCGTTGGTAAATATGGACGTTATCGAAGAAAAGACAGCAAACAAGGAAATAGCGTACGCGGCCTGCATGGCAGCAGCGGCGCGCCAGGAAGAATTAGAAGGGTTGCGGAGAAAATGGCAGTAAAACGGATTATACCCAGGTACACGAAGAAGTACAGAAAATGCCTTAACTGCTGCCAGGCAATAGAAAAGCCATTGAAGGACGACGAAATATACACCTGTATAAAGTGCGGGCAGCAGCATTTAGTAGACGTATACAAAGACTGTATAGCCTTAACGGCCGTAGAATATGCAGAATTTAGGCGCAGGCCTGCAACCATGCTAACGCATGAACAGCGCCAGGCAATACGTA
The DNA here is from genome assembly GCF_009696275.1 of Eisenbergiella porci. Lineage (GTDB taxonomy): Bacteria > Bacillota > Clostridia > Lachnospirales > Lachnospiraceae > Eisenbergiella > Eisenbergiella porci. The sequence goes on along the minus strand of NZ_VUMI01000014.1, from coordinate 2,430 downwards.
GGCTAATTGCAAAGGCGGACGCCAGGGACACGGAAGCAGTAGCCTGGATAAATAAATACCAGCCCTGGTTAGAAGAATTGGCAGCAATGCCGGACGAGCAAATAGAAGCAGAATTAAACATAATGCCGGAAGAAATGCGGCGACGCGTTCTAATGTACTTTGAAAGCAGGAAGAAATAGACAAAACGAAAACGCCCCAGCAGTTTGGACGACTGCCGGGGCTAAAAAATACGGTATTTATAAAAGCATAAATATTATACCGAAAAAGTGGCGTTTTGTCAATAATTCTGCGGGTTCCAGCCCGCATTTAACACTTGATAAAAGTATTAACGAACCGACATAAAGGGGTTATAGACAATGCCATACGTAGAAAGGGTAACAAAGGCGGGTAAGACCATAGAGGTAGACCGCTACTATACCAGCCGTTACCATAAGGCAGGTATTAAAAGGGGCGACAAGGTACGGCCAACGAATGAAGCCCAAAAGAAGGCCAACACCAGGAAAGCAGAACGAACATTACGCCTGTTACTGGCTGAAAATTACCAGGACGGGGATTTACACATAGATTTTGGCTATATCCGTAAAAAAGGGGAGCCATACAGAACCAGGGAAGAAATGAGAAAAGACGCAGACGTATTTTTAAGGGAGTTGCGAAAGGTTTATAAGCAGCAAGGCCAGGAACTAAAGTACGTACACGTTATGGAAGTGGGAGAAAAGGGCAGCAGGCACCACCATTTAGTAGTTAATTACATAGACACCAGGTTAATACAAGCAGCCTGGAAGAAGGCATACCCACAAAACAGTAAAATACACTTCCACCCGTTAGACACGAACGGGGATTACAGCCGCCTGGCTGCATATCTCATAAAATACACCGATAAGACCGTAGGTACAGACGAAGCGTTACAGGGTAAGCGCTGGAACTGTAGCAAGAACCTACGAAGACCGGAACCGGAATACAGGATAATAAAAGACCGGAACCAGTATTACACAGAGCCAAAGCCATTAAAGGGTTACTACATAGACCAGGACAGCGTAAGGGTAGGCGTACATAGCGAAGAATTTTACGGGTACGGCTTTTTAAGCTACAGAATGGTGCGGCTGGAATGAATAGAAGGGAGTATAAAGGCATGGGATACGTTATTACAGTTATAGCGTTTGCGTTATGCGTGGGTGCCCTGGCGTATGCGGGGGCGTACACAATCAAAGAAGGGATTAACCAGGCTATAGAGTTTAACGAAAACCTGGAAAAAGAGAAGGAGAACCAGGACAATGCGGAACTTTAGAGTATCAGACGAAAGCGGACACCAGGAAGCAATATTTAGCTGGTGCGATTACAACCGGAACAGGTACCCGGAATTAGAATTACTGTACCATGTACCAAACGGCGGGAAGCGGGACGCAGCCACAGCCAGGGCATTAAAACGCCAGGGCGTAAAGGCTGGCATATCCGACCTGGTTTTACCAGTAGCACGCTGCGGGTACCACGGCTTATACGTGGAACTAAAGGCACCCGGCGGAAAACTGGAACAGTCGCAAGTAGATTTTTTACAGGCCGTAGAAGGGCAGGGATATTTAGCCCTGGTATGTGTAGGCTGGCAGGCAGCAGTACAGACATTAAGCGTATACCTGGACGGAGCGGAGCCGGAAGCGCAGCCGCTTAAGACCAAAAGCACGCCAAAGGAAGGTACCTACTACCTGGAATTAAAAAATAGGCAGGACGTATTAAAGCCAGCAGCTACATACGCAGACCAGGACACATTATTACCAGCAACGTAAATTACGACCTGGCAGCAGGCGTAAAAAATAAATTATATTCGCTAGGTTCAACGGAGCGAAAGAAAGGCGGAACACATGAAAGTAATTAGCATTATCAACCTTAAGGGTGGCGTAGGTTATGAAAAGCTACACATTATGCAAAGTAGGCGATAGAAAACCTTATAAATAAAGGATTCTTTGGTTGATTTACTTTTCATAATCCATCACGATTTAAGTGTATTTTTATCAAAGCACTTAAGGAGGAAAACAAGGTGGAAAATTTAACTTTGCAGCAACTAATCAACCAAACCAAGGAGGCACTCATTGAAGCTGGTGCATCCAACTATTACCAAAACGTATTTAAAACTCTTACAAAGCAACTTTTGCTCTACGCAAAAGAACATAACACGGAATCTTTCAGTATGGATTTTGGATTGCAGTTTTTAGAAGACCATTATTCCATGTCATCTAAAATCGAGCAGAAGAAATGGTGTGCAACCTATTCCCGTTGTATTAATGCTTTAGCAGAATACCAACATTCAGGAAATGTGACTCTATATCTTGTTATGGATAAAAGAGCATACACTTTTCCTGACAGTTTCAAAGACAGTGCTGAGTCCTACCTCTCCCATCGAGAGAAAACAGGAATCATTAAAAAATCAAATAAGGTTTT
>NZ_VUMI01000139.1 GCF_009696275.1 Eisenbergiella porci | reverse complement strand
ACCTTCATACTCTCTTTTCCTCCTTGCGTTATTAACCACACATCAGTTGCAAAAGTCCTATTTATAGGACAGGCTTTTTGCTATGCTACTCAATGAAATAAGTGATTGGCACGTCAAAGTAGTCAGCCAAAATATTTATTTTATCGGCTTTAGGACAACTTTTTCCTGACTTCCAGTCTGAAAATAACGTAGGATACAGCCCGGTATCTTTTGCCACTTTATAAGCTGTAACATTATTTTTAGACAAAAGGGCAACAAACTTTTTGTAAGAAAACATGATTTTCCTCCTTTTCTAAGTTTTTTATTGCAAATAGTTAGAAAATCCTATATAATATGAATTACCACAAACGTATTATATTGAGTATTCTTAACTTCGGATTTTCTAACTGTCCTTAGTATATCTTAGAATACTCTAATTGTCAACACCATTTTTTAGAATTTTCTAAGTGCCCTAAGGAGGTCACATTAATGTATGATATTTTCTTAAAACTTTTAAATGAGCGAAATGTAAAAGCTTCAGACGTGGCAAAAGCTACAGGCATAAGTCAGACGGTATTCAGTGAATGGAAAAGAGGTAAAAGCAAGCCCAAAGCTGATAAACTTCAGAAGATAGCTGATTTTTTTGGTGTAAGCATTGAATATCTTATGACAGGGAAAGAGCCTTCAACATCTGAAAGTAATCGCTTAAGCAGAAAAGCGCAGAAAGATATAGAAGATATTCTTTCAAGTACAGAACAGATGTTGAGGCAGGAAGGCCTTATGTTTGATGGGAATCCTGCAAGCCAGGAAGCAATTGATTCTATTATATCTGCAATGCGTGTTGGTATGGAAATGGCTAAAGAAAAGAACAGGGAGAAGTACACTCCGAAAAAGTACAAAAAGGACTGATTTAGATGAAGGAAAAGGTATTGGCGAACAAACTGGCAAAAAAATTCGGTACAAGAAATCCTTTCGAAATAATTAAAGGAATGAATGTCATATTAATACCTTCTGATTTAATTGGTGTGCGTGGATTTTATCAATACTTCCAACGAAATAATTTAATCTACATTGATCAGAATCTTCCATATCAAGAGCAGGTATGGGTATGCGCACATGAACTTGCCCATATGCTTATCCATAAAAAATCAAATACTGTTTTTATGGATACAAGAACGCATTTTAATACATCTGTATATGAGAATGAGGCTAACAAATTTGCTATCGAACTGCTTGTACCAGATGATGTTATTCTTGAATATCACGATTGTACCCTTGAGCAGGCTGCAAATGCTCTTGGATATCAGAAAAACCTACTTGAACTGAAATGGTTAAAATAGCCAAAAGGCATTTTAATAAAATATGTTTCTCACTAAGGGGGCGATACGTAAATACATGAAAGTTCTCAACAGCATTACTACCAATAAAAAAATTGACTAAGGGGGAAAATCAAATGAAAAAATCTATTATTCCAGTTTTGTTATTAAGCGCTATGCTTACCGCATGTAGTTCTTCTACAAGTGCTGATCCAAAGGAGGTTTCTTCTATTTCAGTTAATGCTGAATCTGAAACCACTCAATATAACGAAGAAAGTACAGCTCCTGAGGAAACAATTATTCATGAAAATGAGATAGGCAGCATAGAAGAACAGGTTT
>NZ_VUMI01000138.1 GCF_009696275.1 Eisenbergiella porci | reverse complement strand
TATAGTGATAGGTAAGCCCCTGATATCATCTCAGGCTTTTCCCCCACTTCACACCGTGCATGCGACTTTCACCGCACACGGCGTTCCATCGGTTAGTAGATTTCGTTGTCTAAACAATCAAACCTGTCATAGAAATACTGTGTTGTGTTGATTAGTGAGAGATTAGATTAACGGCAGAGACGCCAACTCACGGAGCGTATTTACCTTTTTGAGCTGGCTCTTGTCAAGCTGTAGGAGTTCCAAATATTTTGCGATTGTATCTGCATTGATGGCATGAATCAACTTGTGTACAGAATCCTTCACTAAAATAAGATTCCCATAGGAATCATCGCCTCCAAGATACCGGGGCAGTTTGTGATGACAGTGAATCTCATGTGTACTTGAGAATTCTTCACCGGTAACAGCACATTTTCCCCATTGAGCAGAGAATAGTGATATTCTGTTATCTGCATATTCCGCGCTATAGCCATAGGGTGGCTTCCGCATAAGCGAGAGCAGAATGGCCATATTGATTCGTAGGTTATTGTGAATGCCTTCCCGCCCCTCTGGAGTGTAGTAATTCCATGTTTTTTTACGGAATAAAGGATTCTTGTGTTGCGTGTAGCCAATAGGATATACTGGCTCATTTGTGCCTGCAACATATCGCATCATTTTGGATTTTCCAAATCGGCTTCTTTCAAACTCAGTCAATTCCCGTCCGGTTTTAACCAATCGATTCCCGTTACGGGTACTAAGCCTATTTGTGAGCAGTGTCATAACTGCACGATTTAGTATTGCGCAATCATGGTTGATATGGGTGGCAATGCAGTAATAATTCTGCATTCCTGTGACCATACTGTTATAGAGCCTGATTTCACCCTGTTCTCCATAGATTTTTCGGGGATGGACAATCCGTTTTGCCTGTGTTTTCAGCTTCTGGCGCTTGTGGTCAAAATTCTTATCAGCGATGTATGAAATTACCACCAGCTTGTTGCCTTTCCTGTGAACTTTCATCTTGAACCCAAGGAAGTCTGAGTAATGATTTCTGACATTGATAATCCTTGTTTTCTTTTCTGAGATTTCCAGTTTCAGCCTTTCTCTTAACCACTGTATAACTGCGTGCATTGTCCGTTCAGCAGTATCTTTCGTTCTACAGTAAATCCGAAAGTCGTCCGCATATCGAACAATGAACATCTCTTTGAGGTTGGACTTTTTCGCCTGTCTGTACCCGTTTTCAGGTCTGACATTTCTTTTGCATATCGGACTCCATTGCCATTGGCTTTCAACCCAGTGGTCGAGTTCGTTAAGAACGATGTTTGCAAGGAGTGGAGAAATGATTCCACCCTGTGGTGTTCCCTTATCAGGCGTAATAAATGTTCCGTCCTCAAGTTTTATCTGTGCTGTCAGTATTCTCCGAAGCACAAATATAAGCGCCTTATCGTGAATCCCCATTGCCCAAATCTGCCGAATCAGCTTTGCATGGTTCACATTGTCAAAAAATCCTTTAATATCGAATTCAATGACATAGTGCAGGTTTGCTTGCTGTAACAGTTTATAACTTCTGGCAATAGCGTTTTCTACGGAATGGTTCGGTCTAAAGCCATAGCTGTTCTCACTGAACTTAGCTTCACATACCGGCTCCATTACCTGCTTAATACATTGTTGGATTAACCTGTCCCAGATGCATGGAATGCCTAAGGGTCTTGTCTTGCTCGGGTCGTATGGCTTCGGTATCTCCTTTCGCCTGACTGGCTTAGGACGATAACCATGCTCACT
>NZ_VUMI01000137.1 GCF_009696275.1 Eisenbergiella porci | reverse complement strand
TTCCTCTTTTTTCTTTCCGGCGTTCAGCGGGTTAATGCCGTCCAGTGTGGCTTCAATGGCTCTTGCCTGCCGGGAGAGGGAAACCGCCTGTTTGAAAAGCCGGGTGGGGATATGCTTCCGGCCTGTCTTGCTGGCGCTTTCCCCACGCTCCAAGTCGGGATATTTCTCCACCATGTAGGCGTGAAAATCATCCTGCCACTTCGTCAGGTTTGCCCGGTTGCCGATAATCTCCTTAGCGCACAGGCGGTTGTCCTTTGTCAGCGGAACAAAGGTCAAATGCAGGTGGGGCGTTTTCTCGTCCATGTGTACCACCGCCGACACGATATTTTCCCGCCCTACCCGGTGGGTGAGGAAATCCGCCGCCCTCTGGAAAAACGCCTGTATCTCCTTTGGGGATTTCCCCTTGAAAAACTCCGGGCTGGCGGTTATCAGCGTATCGACAAACCGTGTGCTGTCCTTGCGGGTTCGGCACCCGGCCTGCTCAATCCGGCTCTGAATGAAGTGGTAATAGCGTCCCTCCGGCTTGACGATATGGAAGTTGTATTTGCTCCGGCTGGTGTCAATATCAGGGTTGCTGGCGTATTGGTCTTTCTGCCGTTCGTGATGGGCTTCCAGCGGCCTTGCCGGGTTGCCCTTGTGCTTCTCAAAACGCAAAATTGCGTGCTGTGCCATTCTGCTCCTTTCCCCATTCCTTTCCTATCCGGGGTTTTCCACAGGGAAAATCCCGCAGAAAATAGCTCGGATAGGATTGGAATGGATAGAATATAAATCAATCTTTTTAATCTTTGTATTTCTATATACCGTCCGGTTTTCGTACTTCTCAGGAGTGATTTCCGTACTTCATGGGTACGGTTTTCAGCCCTCCGGCGTACCAGAACGGGATTTCTTGAAGTCGGTGTTCGGAACCGCTTCATAGGATTTTGGGAAAATGCGGTTGGGTTTTCCACAGCCCTGCTTCTGGATCTCCACCAGTCCGGCATATTGCAGTTCCCGCATGGTATTTACCGCTTTCTGCCGCCCACAGCGGAGCAGGTCAACTACCTCGCAGATGGGATAGTACAGGTAAATCCGCCCGTACTCGTCCGCCCACCCATTCTTGCGGGATAACTCTGTCCGGCGCAGGATAAAGGCGTACAACACCTTTGCCTCGTTGGACAGGGGCTTGAATGTAGGGGCTTCAAAGAGAAAATTCGGGAGCCGGGTGAAGCTGAACGCCTGTTCCGGCTGGTGAATGTAAATCGTGTTTGTCATATCGTGTTTTGTGGACGGTTAGAAGCCCGTTTTCCGGGGCGGGCGATACTTTATACCACCTGCCCCGGTTTGGGGCCTGCGAAGCCTTATAAATCAAGGCTTTTCCGCTCCTAACTGTCCACAGCAGACCTCCTTTTCCGTTCACTTTCTGTTTTCTGCCGCCTGTGAACTCTGGCGGCGCAGTCCGGGCAGTATTTAGCCCGGTTGGATTTGGGGACGAACACGCCGCCGCAAACCGCACAGCGTTTCATGTCCTTATCCCGGAAAATCTCCGCTTTCAGCGTCCCGTCCAGCGGCAAGACCGCCCAGCGGAACCACTTACAGCAGACCGAGAAAGAAACCGTCTGCGGGCAGGTGCAGGCGTCCCCATCGTCAAGGACAATGCAGTTGCCGTCCTCACAGCAACAGCACTCCCGGCGTATCAGGCTGGCCGCCTGTTTCTTCTGCGCCGGTGTCATGCGGTAAAGGGAACCGTCCGGCCTGCGTTCCAGCGGCGGCAAGTCTTTATAGGGGTTATCTCTCATGCGTTCCCTCCATTTTGCTTTCC
>NZ_VUMI01000136.1 GCF_009696275.1 Eisenbergiella porci | reverse complement strand
CCTCCCTATTTAGTCAAGTGTTTTTTCCTTATTTTTCAAGAAATTTTTAATTTCATATCTCAGATAAATGAGCCAAGAGGATGGACATTTCTCTGTATCTGGTACGAAAATAGAGGGTTTTGGGTACACGAAGTAAAACGTCATTGTATTTCGTTCTACATGGCCTTGTGTATACCCATCCATCTACGGCAGCGAACCTCCCGTATCTACCAGGATCACCTGCATCTCTGCTGGGTCCTAACTTCCTTCGTCCCGCCTGTCCATAACCAGGGTGTCAGCTTAGCTCCTTTACAGGGTCATGCCCTATGGAAAATATTCCTGCCGACTACTGGCTCATTCTTTGTATTAAGTCTTACTGACCTTTGGGGCATGCTTTCTTGACGGCACCTTCCGGTGGACGTTTTCCCGACTCGTTCCTCATACCTTTCAGCCTTCCTGTCACAGCTGAATTCAACTTTTAACACGCAATGTTAAAGGTGGGGTTCAACCGTGACAGGGCATTACTTGTTTTGGTTCCTGTCTGCTATGCTACCTGAAGCTGCGGTCTCTTAATGTCTCCTAGAAGCTTTACCGGGTCATAATCCACACCTTTTGTCAGTATTGTGTAAAATACCCTTAGGATCTTACATGCCACTGCTACTACAGACTGCATCTTTTTTAATGGATTTTCTTTGCGTGTCCGGTAGTATTCATGGATCGACTTGAACTCCGCATTCTTCCCGATAAGAGATATCGCTGCTTCATACAATACATACCGCAGGCGCTTCCTGCCTCTGTAGCTGATCCGGCTTTCGCCGTTATGCTTCCCGGAATCATTTGCCACGATTGCATATCCTGCTAACTTCTGCAGCTGTTTTGGATTATCAAAACGTCCAATGTCTCCCACCTCTGCAATGAAACCACTGACCGTTACCAGACCGATCCCCTTGATCTCCATCAGCTTATCCACATACGGAATCTCTTTCAGCTTTTCCTCTATGTTCACAAGTAGCTCATCCAGTCTTGACACATATACATCCATGTCATCCAGCAGATTTTTTAATTCCATCCGTGCCGCTTCCGGTGCTTCCTTGCTTCCAACGCTATGCTCTGCTGCGGATACCAGGGTCTTTGCCCTCTTTATTCCGGCGCCTCTCAGCTTTGCGCTCCTCCATATTTGGTTCACACCTTCCACACCAAGTTTCCCAATGTCTTCCGGCAACGGTGCCACCTTCAATACCATCCGTCCACTGACTGCCTTCAAATCCCCATAAACGTCTTTATATTCAGGGAAGTAGATAGCAAACCATCTGGCGATCCGGTTCTTGATCCGCGTAAGCTCCTCCTGCGTCTGGAAACGAAGGTTTGACAGGCTCCTGATCTCCGCATAGATACCGGTTGGTATGTAGGGATAGGAAAAGCGTCCTTCATTGACCAGAGCCGCGATCGTCTTTGGATCCTTGCGGTCATTCTTGTTGGGATTGTTGTCGTCCAGTTCCTTCGACTTCTTAACATGATGTGGATTCACATGTACCGGCTTCATCCCATTGTCCTGCAGGAATTTCCCCAGTGCAAACCAGTAGTGTCCGGTCGGCTCCATGCCGGGGATCACAGCGGTTTTGCCTTGTTTTTCTGCGATATCTTCCACCCATGCTTTGAAGGTCAGGAACCCAGCCTCAGTATTACTGAATTCTAGTGGTTTCTTTGTGTACTCGTAATTCCGCCAGTCAAATGCTCTGGCAAAATGAGTTTCACTTCCAACATCAATACCAACGATCAAAGTTTTTTCAGTTATAGATGCAATTTTTGCGTTTTGTGTGTTACAATTCATTTTAGATACCTCACTGTTTTAATAAGATTTTTTACTAACCCGCAAAGTCAGTAATCTTATTTTACTCTGAGGTATTTTTTTCTCAACCCTCTTTCTCGGAATTCCCTATATTTGAATTATACAGGAAGCTCC
>NZ_VUMI01000135.1 GCF_009696275.1 Eisenbergiella porci | reverse complement strand
CGGGTTATCAGTTGTTGCTCATCCCTGCCGAGATAAGCCCGACGCTTTTAGCATCACATGGCCATAAGTCTATGAAGTATTACCCTCATAGCGTGATGTTTGTGCGTCAACGTGTCGCACCAAAGATATTCTCCACTTCCCGGCTTGCCAAAAGGTCTTTGACATTCTGCGTTATGGCTGTGGGTATGCCGCCCCATTTTCTGAAACGCTTCCAGATTTCGACGGAATAGGCGGCGGTCTGTTCCTCTTTCAAGAGAAGATGAAATTCGTCCATGTAGTACCGCGTGGATTTCCTTTCTGCCCGGTTGACGGTGACGCGGTTCCATACCTGGTCCTGCACAATGAGCATACCTAACTTTTTGAGCTGCTTCCCAAGCTGCTTGATGTCAAAGCAGACAAGGCGGTTATTCAGTTCCACGTTGGTACGGTGGTTAAAGACGTTAAGGCTCCCGGAAACATACAGCTCCAATGCCGCCGCGATACGCGCCGCTTCCGGCTCCGGCTGCTTCAAAAGCTCGTTGTAGAGGTCGCCCAAGATAGGCATTTTCTCCGGGTCGGGGTCTGCAAGGAAAGGGCGGTACACATTCCTAACGGCGCGGTCAATGACGGTCTTATCGACGGGCTGCAAGCCCTCCTTGCCGCCTATGACAAGCTCGCAGAGGGAAAGGATAAAGTCGGATTTCAGCGCAAGCGGGCTGTCGTCCTCGGAATAATTCAAGTTAATATCCATAGGGTTCACATACTGGGGCTTCCCGTCAATGCCCCTGCCCGTAGGGGATAAGCGTATCACCTGCCCGTCAAGCCGCTGCACAAGGGAAAAATAGTCGGCTAAGTCGGGGCGATTGCTCGCCCGTTCTCGCCTAAGAACCGTACGTGAGCGTTTCCACTCATACGGCTCAAGCATTTCATCACTCTTTCGAGCGGCTCTCAAGATAGATTCTTTGGCAGTCAGCGTGAACATACGCCATGTTTGCCACTTCCCCTTTTCCGCCACATGACTTCGGAACTTTGAAGAAGATTTCCCTCTCGTCCGAAATGTCCAGTGGCATTCCGCAGTGATAGCAACAGCCGCCCTGATTCTTCCAGATTAGTTTGAAACGTCCTGAAAGTTTCTTCATTCCCTGATTGAATTTACGTTCTTTGAAATATTCCGTATCAAGGAACGGGTTGGCTGTTTCTCTTACTTTTGTGTGTCGGACAATCGGCGTGTGGTCTACCCGTATCAGCTCTTTTGTATCCGTAGAGAATACCCAGTTTTGAGTTCCTCTGCGGTGCCAATACTTCGTAGAAATCCACCATTGTCCTTTCTTCGGATGCCGTCTTTTCGCCCATCTCCACAATAATTCGTAGAGAATATAATCCAAATGAGCAAATGCTTCGTTTGCACATACGGACTGGTGATAATTCGTCCATCCTCGGATTTGCTGGTTTAGCTTCATAATCAACACTTCCTGATTCCATGCTTTTCCACGTTTTAGTATCGTATCGGATAAGTTCCGCACGATTGCCTGTACTGATTTCTTCGACGGCTTCACAATCAGCTTTCCTCCCCATTTTCGGAATGTCCAGCCTAACATATCGAATCCGTCATTGATGTGGGTGACTACTGTTTTCTCGTCAGATAATTCCAGACCTCTTGTTTTCAGGAAATCTTTTATCAGTTCTTTTGCTTCTAAGGTGATTTCCTCCGTTGCCGCTGTGACGATGAAATCATCGGCGTAACGTACCAGATTGACCTTATGGGCGTTCTTGAACCGAATATCAACTTTCCCAAGTCTGTTTGTATGGAATCTGTCCGATAATACTTTCTGCATACCGTCTAACGCCATGTTTGCAAGAATCGGCGATATAACGCCGCCCTGTGGAGTACCGTCCTCTGTCGGGAACAATTCTCCTTTGAAAACGAATCCTGCTTTCAGGAATTGTTTCAGTACGGATTTGTCCATAGGAATATTTTCCATTAACCAGTCGTGGCTGATATTATCAAAACAGCCTTTAATATCGCCCTCTAAAACCCATTCGGGCG
>NZ_VUMI01000134.1 GCF_009696275.1 Eisenbergiella porci | reverse complement strand
CCCGTTTCCCTTAGTTAAAGATATTGTTGGGTATCTCAAGATGTGTCATTCGATTTTGCCGATAAAGCGGTAGAAGATTTCCACTTCCTGTTCCCGGCTTCCGTCCTCACTTTTGACCGCTTCATGGACAAGGATTTTTTCAATCAGCGTATTCAGAAGTTCAGCCGTCAATTCTGTGGGATTGACATACTGTTTCATCAGACCTATCCACTTTTCAGCGTCAACCGCTGTCTGGGCGGCGGTCTCCATCGCTTCGTGAAGCCGTTCAATTTTTACGTCCAATTCTCGCTGTTCGCCCTGATACTTTTCGGACAGCATATTGAAATTGTATTCTGTAATGCGTCCGGCAGACCAGTCCTCATACATTTTTGCAAACAGGGTGTCTACTTCTGCTTTGCGCTTTTCCGCCTTTTTCAGTTCGGCTGTCTGCCGCTTCCTTGCAGTATTGCGTTCCTTGTCGCTGGCGTTAAGTAGCCGTTTCAGAAGTTTGTCCCCATCCTGCTGTGCCAGCACAGACCAGTATTGCAGACGGGAAAGGACATAGGCGTAAAGCACATCATAGCGGATATAGTGCATGGAACACTGGTGCAATCCTTGCCCGTACTTGCTACAATGGTAGTGGGCATAGGGATTTTTGTTCTGGCTGTTCATACCATAGGCCAGCGACCAGCCGCAGTCCGCACATTTTACCAGCCCGGAAAATATCTGTGTTGTGCCGTTCTTCTGCCGTCTGCGCCTGTTGCAAATCTGCTCCTGTACTTGACGGAACACATCTTCGGAAATAATCGCTTCGTGGGTGTTCTCCACACGATACCATTCCTCTTTTGGCTTGCGTACTTTCTTCTTGTTTTTGAATGAAATGTTGGTCTGCTTATTGTGGACGCTGTGTCCGATATAGGTTTCCTCTTTCAGAATACTTTTCACCTGCGCTATCGTCCACGCATAGGCTTTTTCCTCCGGCGCTCCGGCATAGATATTTGCGAAAGTGCCGTATCTCTGGAAATTCAGCCAGCCGGGAGTAGGTACTTTTTCTTCGACCAAAATCCGTGTAATGCTGGCGGCTCCCCGGCCATGAACGGCAAGGTCAAAAATCTTTTCGATAATCCACCTTGTTTCCGGGTCAATCAGAAGATGGCCTTTCTTATCTGGGTCTTTGACATAGCCAAGCGGAGCATAGGCTCCATAGTGTGCGCCATTTGCGAACCGTGTCCGCATGGCCGCCTTTACCTTTTTGCTGGTCTGGCGGGCGTGCATTTCATTCAGAATGTTGAGGAATGGGGCAAGCTCATTCTCTCCGTTGATGGTGTCCACATTGTCATTGACAGCGATATAGCGGACGCCTTTGCTGGGAAAGTAGATTTCCGTGTACTGGCCGGTCAGAATGTAGTTTCTGCCTAAGCGGGATAAATCCTTCGTAACAACGCAGTTGATTTTCCCGTCCTCAATGTCATCAATCATTCTCTGAAAATCCGGCCTGTCAAAGTTCGTTCCAGACCATCCATCGTCGATATATTCATCTATGACATTCAGGCCATGCTCGGCGGCATATTGCCGGAGCATCATGCGTTGTGTCTGAATACTCCCGCTTTCTCCTTGCAGTTCATCGTCCCGGCTCAATCTCATATAAAGCGCCGTGTTGTAAATCGTAGTATTGTAAGGTTGTTTCACCGTAAAAATCCTCCTTCTAAAGAAACAACCCACGCTTACAATACTTTTGCTCTATGGCAATTATATCATAAGCGTGGGCGTGTTATCAATGATGAGCTATCAGGTTGAAGCGGCTTTTTCTGCGGTATGCCGCACCACATCTACAATCAGATCACCGAGGGGCTTCCCGCCTGCGGCGAAGTGTTCGGAGATTTTTATACGGTTGTTCCCACATACAAAATACTGCGTGCCGTTCTCTGCTTGTATAACCTGCCCTGTTCGGGGTGTAAAAATATCGCTTTCACTTTTTGCCATCCAGTGTCCTCCATATTCAGTTTTCAAGGTACAATGCCGCACAGAGGCGGCGAAAATTTCTGCTTATATCTATCACCTTTCCTTTACCGTGTGCCGCTGCTGACGTTTCAGTTCCGCCAGTATATCCGGCGGGATACGGTCAACCAGCCGCTGTAAATTGTCCAGTTCGCTTTTCAGCTTTGCCCG
>NZ_VUMI01000133.1 GCF_009696275.1 Eisenbergiella porci | reverse complement strand
CTCCGGGCAGTTGAAAAAGTACAAGGTCACAATCAATGACCTGCTGGCAGAAAATGAGAAGCTGGAAGCACGAGCCAGAGCCAGCGAGAGCGGCAAAATCAAAGACCGCATGGAGCGGGCAAAGCTGGAAAGCGAACTGCACGATATGCAAAGGCTGGTTGACCGTATCCCGCCGGATATACTGGCGGAACTGAAACGGCAGCAGCGGCAGTATGGAAAGGAAAGGTGATTTTATAAGTAACAATATCAGATACAAAAAGGAAACAGAAGTCGTGACTTTTCAGGGAAAGGAAATCACGCTGGAAAACCTCTCCCCGGTGTTCACGCCGGAGCAGGAAGCGACCAAACGCCGGGAACTGGAGCAGCAGCTTTATGAGGTGTTCCGCAAATATGCCGATAAGCGGCAGAAAGAGGAAGCCGGGGCATAAATCCCGAAGCCATCGTTGATTTGCGGGGCTGCTGGCGGTATAATAGAACTGTCAGCAGCTCCGTTTCTTTTTAAGAAAAGGAGCGACAAAATGAATAACAGGATAGACGCGATCTATGCAAGGCAATCGGTAGACAAAAAGGACAGCATTTCCATTGAAAGCCAGATTGAGTTTTGCAAATACGAATTGAAAGGCGGGAACTGTAAGGAATACACAGACAAAGGGTACAGCGGCAAGAACACAGACCGCCCGAAGTTTCAGGAACTGGTGCGGGATATTAAGCGGGGCTTGATTGCAAAGGTCATTGTTTACAAACTTGACCGTATCAGCCGTTCCATTCTGGACTTTGCCAACATGATGGAACTGTTCCAGCAGTACGATGTGGAGTTTGTGTCCTCTACGGAGAAGTTTGATACCTCCACCCCGATGGGGCGGGCTATGCTGAATATCTGTATCGTGTTCGCCCAGCTTGAACGGGAAACGATACAGAAGCGGGTGACAGACGCTTACTACTCCCGCAGTCAGCGGGGCTTCAAGATGGGCGGGAAAGCCCCTTACGGCTTCCACACCGAGCCTATCAAAATGGACGGTATCAACACAAAGAAGCTGGTGGTAAACCCGGACGAAGCGGCCAATATCCGGCTGATATTTGAGATGTACGCCCAGCCCACAACCTCTTACGGGGACATTACCCGGTACTTTGCCGAACAGGGGATTTTGTTCTACGGCAAGGAACTGATACGCCCCACACTGGCGCAGATGTTACGCAATCCCGTCTATGTGCAGGCGGACTTGGATGTGTACGAATTTTTCAAAAGCCAGGGTACGGTTATCGTCAATGACGCCGCCGACTTTACGGGGACAAACGGCTGTTATCTGTATCAGGGGCGGGATGTGAAGCCCAGCAAGAAAAACGACTTGAAAGACCAAATGCTGGTGCTGGCTCCCCATGAGGGCATTGTTCCGGCGGATATATGGCTGGCTTGCCGCAAGAAGCTGATGAACAACATGAAAATCCAGTCCGCCCGAAAAGCCACCCACACATGGCTGGCGGGGAAAATCAAGTGCGGGAACTGCGGATATGCGCTTATGAGTATCTTCAATCCGTCCGGCAGGCAATATCTCCGCTGTACGAAACGGCTGGACAATAAAAGCTGTCCGGGCTGTGGGAAAATCATCACTTCCGAACTGGAAGCGGTGGTTTACCAGCAGATGGTGAAGAAGCTGGAAAAGCACAAGACGCTGACGGGCAGGAAGAAAGCGGCAAAGGCCAATCCCAAAATCGCCGCCCTGCAAGTAGAGCTTCTCCATGTGGACAGCGAGATTGAAAAGCTGGTGGACAGTCTGACGGGCGCGAACAATGTCCTGCTCTCCTATGTGAATGTGAAGATAGCGGAACTGGACGGGCGCAAGCAGGAACTTGTGAAGCAGATAGCCGAGCTGACGGTGGAAACCATCAGCCCGGGACAGGTCAACCAGATTTCCGGCTACCTCGACACATGGGACGATGTATCCTTTGACGACAAGCGGCGGGTGGTGGATTTGATGATTACCACCGTTGCCGCCACAAGCGACAGCTTGAACATTACATGGAAAATCTGACGGGCGGTAATCCTCCCGTCAGACCGTTACCCTGTGTAGTCCCTTGTAAACTGTACTTTGTGAGAAGCTACACTACAAAGCACGGGAGGAGGAGTTGTAATAACTTTCTTCGTTTTAGACAGCATATAAATCAGTGTAAGTTCTGCCTTTTCAAGCACAAATAAGTGGCATCATGAATCCGTA
>NZ_VUMI01000132.1 GCF_009696275.1 Eisenbergiella porci | reverse complement strand
ATAGGCTGGAGGTGGAAGTGCAGCAATGTATGCAGCTGACCAGTACTAATCGGTCGAGGGCTTATCCTGAAAGAAGCAGGTTTTGGAGAGAAAAGAGATTAGATTCAATGTTCGGTTTTGAGGGTATATTTATAAGATATATCCTATTGAAACGAAAGTTTCATTCGGCCTAGTGGCTCAGTTGGTTAGAGCGCCGCCCTGTCACGGCGGAGGTCGTCGGTTCGAGTCCGATCTGGGTCGTTGATTCCTTAGGGAATCTGATATAAGGTATGGGATCTTAGCTCAGCTGGGAGAGCATCTGCCTTACAAGCAGAGGGTCATAGGTTCGAGCCCTATAGGTCCCATTTCTTACGTAAAAAAATACCGATTGTTCGGATTTATAATACGCCGATGTGGCTCAATTGGCAGAGCAGCTGATTTGTAATCAGCAGGTTATCGGTTCGAGTCCGATCATCGGCTTAATATTAAATATTCTGGATGGATTCCCGAGTGGCCAAAGGGGACAGACTGTAAATCTGCTGCAAATTGCTTCGGTGGTTCGAATCCACCTCCATCCATTTTTTATCAAATAAAAGTTGCAAGTGATACCAATTTGGTGTTACAATATAATATGTTAACGCGGGGTGGAGCAGTCTGGAAGCTCGTCGGGCTCATAACCCGAAGGTCATAGGTTCAAATCCTGTCCCCGCTACTCAAATGCCCAGATAGCTCAGTTGGTAGAGCAGAGGACTGAAAATCCTCGTGTCACTGGTTCGATTCCGGTTCTGGGCATTTCTTACTGTCACAAATTAAATATTATGTATGGAGCACTAGCTCAGTCGGTAGAGCACCTGACTTTTAATCAGGTTGTCGGGGGTTCGAATCCCCCGTGCTTCAGTTCAAAAGCCTTGATTTTACAAGGCTTTTTTTATTGCGTGTTGCATTTCGTGTTGCATGTTTCTGATATCTCTGCCATAAATGCCGCATATTTCTCTCTTAATTCCAAGGTGTCTTGGCGCCCAATATTACGCAGCCACGCCATATATCCTTCCGGAATGTCTGGTTCTGTTATTCCAATCTGTTCCTCAAAGTATTCATCTATCATATTATCCACCCGCTGCCGTTCCTGGCCGAAGGTATGGGTATATACCTTTTTCATGACAGCATCAGTTTTCCAGCCGCCCCGCTCCTGAGCATACTTATCTGGCACCTGCAGGAGGGCCATGACGGATGCATTGACGTGTCTGAGGTCATGATAAGTCATCGGCTTCAAGCCGGCCTTTTCAATCAACTTCACGAATCGAAAATACACCTGCGACCGTGTCATAGGGACAAGACGATCCTCTCGCGGATCCGTCCGGGATATCAATTCCTGGATGTAGACCGGCATGCGGTGCATACGGGTCCGTGTCTTTGTCTTACCCTTCCGTTTGACGATAGACTGGTTATCAACGTCAACAACAACCTCTTCCACCACCAGGTAATTGCCGCGGATAGACTTTGACTTTGTCAGCCCGCGGACCTCAGACATGGAAAAGGAAAGCCACATGGCGAGCATGACAGCCAGTTCTACTTCTGAGCCTTTTACAGCGGCGTAAATCTCATCAGGCAGGGGTAAGTCCTTAATGTGTGTTTCGACCTGCGGAAGGCGCACTGTGCAGTCCAGGGATGGGATATATTTATTGAGGACGGCGGTTATAAGGCCATACTCATTATGGACCGTTTTGGCGGAGATAGGGGCCTTGTCCTTGCGTTTTGCGTTGGGACGTTTTGCTTCCAGATTAACAGCGTCCTGAAGGCTCTGACGGGTTAGTTTCTTGAGCGGAAGTTCCATAATATCCGGAAATGCATTCTTCTGGATTTTACGGTATCCCTGGATGGTTGTGGGTGACAGTATAGCATCGGATGTTTCTATGTATACGTCGATTGCATTGCGCAAAGAGCTTGAGGACATATGCCGGCGCTGTTCTTTTTCAAGCGAGAATTGGGCGGCCATGAATTCCGCATCTTTTTTTGTATCCGTGGTAAACGATTCGTAATGCCTTTTGCCATTGTCATCTGTGTAATCATATACCTGGCAGCGCCAGGAACCGGATGGTAATTTTTTTGCTGTTGGCATAGATATACCTCCTTATTTTGCGTAAAAAAATAACACCTGTACAGGTGCCGGAGGTTTGTGGTAAAATATCTTTGTGATAGGGATGCTTTACCGGCCTCCAGGCCTGTATAGTATTCATTTGGTTTTGCCCTGGCGTTGGCGCGCCGGGGCGTTTTTTCTATATTTAAACTTTCGTTAGTTTATTGAAAAGGATATTGG
>NZ_VUMI01000131.1 GCF_009696275.1 Eisenbergiella porci | reverse complement strand
CATCATTAAAACGGCATAAGAGGTCCGCATGTGCGACTTGGTTCAAAAGGAAAGTACTAAATCAGGGGCTTGAAGTTCATATCAAGCTCTTGATTTTGAGCCCCTGACTTAGAACTTTCCTAATCTACTCGATCCAACTGTTGCTGTCTTCTGATAATCGATAGGCTTCTGTAAATACTCTTTGATAACTGTATCTTTGAACTTTTTGTATCCTCTCTGAGATATGCTTTACTTTAAAGATATTACCATCCGCTTTTGATTCTTGCGTAGACAACAAAATGTTGTTTAACCAGATAACTTCGGCCTGCAAAAACCCCGGCTGATTCAATGTATAGAAACTGCTTACACAAAAGGAAACCACTTCTATCGCAAGCGCATTTCTCCGGTTCAAGTACTGCGCCGGCAGAAAAATCCGGTCTACTCTGTAGTAATCATGCGCTGCTCTTGCCGGTCCATGAAAAATCATATTCCCATTTAAATAAACACGGTAAACAGACGTTCCTGTTATCCTTAATTCCGGTACTGTCCTTTCATTCTCTTGTTGTTCTTCCTCTGGCTCCCATTCAAATATTCCCCAAAATCCCAGTGAGTAATTCATTTCTGTTGTTTTTCCTGACTCCCACACCGGTTTTGCCTGCCTGAATAAAAATCCCATCTCTTTTTCCTTTCCCCATCAACGCTGCTTTACAGACTTACATCCTAAGAACAGTATATCCCTATATAAATACAGTTCCTATGTACATATTTGTACTTTTTTACCCGAATATTACTTTTTTCCCGTTGATACTGCTTCCTGCTATTTTTTATATCTGATTCTGAATTCGACAGGTGAAATTCCCTCACTGTTCTTAAATACTCTGGTAAACGAATGCGGTGTAAAATATCCTACCTCTTCTCCAATTCGATTGATTTTTTCATTTGTTTCCAGCAACAGCCTTTTAGCCGCTTTTATCCGTTCATTTACAATATATTCTGATAAGTTGCAGTGATTTTTCTGTTTAAAAATACGAGAAAGATACGATGCATTAAATCCGCCGATGTCTGCAAGCGCTGTCAATGACAGATCCGAATTCAAATGGGACCTGATATACGCTTCTACCCGCAACACAACCTCATCTCTATAATATCCGCTATTTTCTGTTTTTATCTGAAAAAGAAACTCCGTCAATTGCTTCAGATAACAATAAGCTTCATTCCAATCATAAAAATCTTCTGCGTTTGTCAGTTTATAGAGGGCAATATGAAACGGCAGTTTTTCACCCAATTCATTCATGTTGATATATCTCAAAAATACCATTGCAACATTATAATATAATTCCAATGCCCCAATATCATGCTTACTGGCTCCTGAAAGCAAGGGAGTTATAATTTCTTTCAATACCACTTGAAATTCATGCTTCTTTTCCTGCTCCAGATAGCTATTTAATAAAGGCAGTTTCATCAACGCTGCTTTATTATCCATTTGCCTTCCAACTTTTTCCTTCTCATTCACCGTTAGAATGCCTGGCTCTTCTTCCTGAATAATTGTACTCAGGTTTTCTTTCAAAAAATAATACTGTTCCCGCAATTGTCCAAACAATATTTCCTTTTTAGAAATCGCAAACGGAACCTTTATCTGAAGCTGTGTCATGAAGATACTTTGTATTTCCTCTAATGCTCCTGAAGAAATATAAAAAATACGATTCCAGTCTGTATAATCATCAATCAAACGAGGTTGGATCATAAGAGACAAATAGCAATGCTCCAATACGCATATATGTATTTTTAATATTCTGGGCATGGTCTGCCTAATGATTAGAATCATCTTTTCCAAAATATCCATCTCTATTATCGGAAACTTTTGATCAATCCGTCCCACAAACAAATAGAACGGATCCTTCCCCTCTATTTCTATTTCCAATTCCTCTAAAATATCCTGATCAGTCTCCTGCTCCATCTTTCCAAAAATGATTCGCTCTAAAAATTCTTTCTGCAGCCAGTATTTTGCCTTTTTAAACAATTCGCTGCGATATTCTTCTAACCGGAATTCCTCCTTTTCCCTTCGAATCTCTATCAGAGCATCCAAAACCGTATCTTTAATTTTCTGATCCTCTTCCGTTTTCAGGAGATATCTGATTTCCTTGTTCTGAATTACTTCGTAAAGCACTTCATGATCGCGAAACCCCGTCAAAAAAACAACTTTTGCCCTGGGCCAATTTTCCCTGATATGCTGATATAATTCCATCCCGTTCATGCCTGGCATTTTAATATCCGTTAATACAACATCACACTTTACTTTATCCAAAACAGTCAATGCCTTTTTCCCCGAGACTGCCGTATATACCTCCAGCTCTTCCGGAAAATCATACAAAAACATTTCCTGTAATCCTTCTAAAATTTCAATCTCGTCATCTACAATCAATAAATTGAACATAACTCCCCCTCCGGCTTTCTGGAAATTTTCTTTGGTATTTAATTTTATCCTTTTGGTTTTGAACCAAATCGCACATGCTGTGCAATAGCCTTTCTTATCTTTTCTCTGCACCGTTGCCACGGTGCTCTTTTTCTTTTACAATAGCCTTATCCTTATGAAAGGAAAAACCCTACGGATGAGTGC
>NZ_VUMI01000130.1 GCF_009696275.1 Eisenbergiella porci | reverse complement strand
TTCTGTCAGGAAAACAATTCGCAGAAACAATTACTTTTAAAATGACTAACCTATCTGTAGAGATCCCAAATCGGCACGAAATAATCTGCCGGATGGAACATCATTTAATTTGCCGGACAACAATAAAAATCCAATTGTGTAAAATTTTCAAGGTACTATATGGTAGGTCAGAGAGTTTTTACAAACTCTTTTGACCCCAACATCTTATTATACTAGGAGGAACCAAATGATTAGTGTAGGAATTGATGTCTCTAAAGGCAAGAGTACCATATGCATTCTAAAGCCATACGGAGAAATACTAATGTCCCCACAAGACTATACTCATACCCAAAGCGATATGAAAAAGCTGGTGGACAAACTAAGCAAATATGAAGAAGAACTTCATATCACCATGGAAGCAACTGGTGTTTACCATCTTCCCGTTTCCCAATACCTAAAATCACATGGATATACCACTTACATCATCAATCCACTTGAGATGAAACGTTATCGATGCCAAGGTATAAGAAACCCAAAAACTGACAAAATCGATGCCCTAATGATAGCACAGTATGGTATTGATTTTTGGTACAGACCTTGTCATGAATCAAGTATTGAAGATATCAGAACTGAATTAAAACTTTTAGGAACACAATACTGCAGTTTTTCTAAAACAAGACAAGATCGCTGTCTTGCCCTATGTAACCTTTTAGATCGAACCAATCCAGGCATATATAATCTTCTAGATGGATTTAATCGGTACAGTGGCAAAGATAAACTCTGTGATTTTGTCCACGATTTCTACCACCGAGATTGTATAGTCAAATACTCTAAGAATAAATTTATTGAACGTTATCAATCTTGGACAAAGAGGAAAGGATACCGTTTTAGTGATACCGAAGCCGGCCAGCTTTATCAAATCGCTAAAGAAAGCATCCCCACTCTCGAATCTACTGCAAGCACCAAATTGGTTGTCCAGGAGATTGCTAATGTCCTTAAAGAAGTAAACGCCTCTTTATACGATATTTTATCTCGCATGAACGAATTAGCCAAGATGTTACCTGAATATGATACCGTTATGACAATGAAAGGCGTAGGTGCATCGATAGGTCCAAGACTCATAGCTGAGATCGGAGATCCAAGACGCTTTCACAGCGCAAAAGCTTTAATAGCTTATGCTGGAATAGATGCTCCTCCATTTCAATCTGGAAAGTTTACAGGTACTGAACGCCATATGTCAAAACGTGGTTCCAGAATAATGCGAAAACTAGGCTATGAAGTAATGGATTCTATCAATAAACATCAGTCACTCTATGCCGATGATCCAGTCTGCATATATTTTCTAAGAAAACGTGCAGAAGGAAAGCATTACGGTACCGCTATGTTTGCAGCGTACAATAAATTTCTTAGAATCTATCACTCACGTGTTTCGAGTATTTTAAATGAGACTGAAACAGCAGTCTAGTCTCTTCTAAACAGCATACTCCATTTTTCAAGGTCAGGGGATTGCTTGACCTTATTTACCATGTCCAAATATATATCCAAAAAAACATAGCATATTTTCAATAAAAACGCTTGCAATTTATTAGCAGGTTTAGTACTGGAAAATTTGTGAGAACCGCGTATTTTTCCTGTATTTCTTTGTAGCCAATTCCTGGCTCAAGCACAAATACATCGCCATTAGAATCTCCAAATAGAGAATGAAAACTTAGATTCTTTGGACTTGCGATACATTGACCATCCGTATTTTGTATTTCTTTTACTTCGGCCAATGACATTTTCCCTCGAATGATTTTATTTACTACCAAGTCAATGCGATGCTTCTTTGTTCCAATTGGATACTTTTCTGTAGGTCCATTCATATATGGAATATTTGCAAACACACCATCTTTTGTAATTCCGTGTGTAAAATAGGTGGTGCTTCCAACTGTAATCCCAACGGTAAAGTAGTTTTTTGTCTTGTAAATATCGTGCTTCCAAACTGCCAAATCGATATCAAGATTGAAGCCATATATTAAGTCTTTTCCTTTATATGCGATTGCTGTACACATACGTTATCGCACCTCCCAATTTGATAATTCTATCTCAGCTTCTCTTTCGTTTTACACGAACACCAGCCTACATAAAAAGCGACATGTGTGATAATTGCTGCGATTTCTTTCTGTGTTGCACCGTGATTCTTTGCATTTTCTAAGTGATATTTCAAAAAAGATTAGTGCTTGGCACAATTAATCCCGTCAATTCATCTACTGCATAAAGCACCTTGTCCATGTCATGTTCTAGCTTTACATCTACTGTAATTGCGTAACCATGGCTTGCTGTAGCATGGTTGATTCCCCCATCTACTCCACATTCACGAAGTATCTCCTGACTTTTGATGCAATGCTGGTCTGGATACTTTTCAAAATCCAAGCTTCTTCTCTAGTCATCTCCTCTAGCTCACATGCTTAATTTTACTTTTTCAAAATTTTCATCCAAATTTGCTGCACCATATATATGAATAACATTTTTCATGGTTTTTATCACCTCTACTATCATTCCATATTTGTGTCACCAGTGGTGACACATTCCCTATCTTTATAATCATATACCTCAATATGGATTTGTGCCAATAGATTAGGAAAGTTCTAAGTCAGGGGCTCAAAATCAAGAGCTTGATATGAACTTCAAGCCCCTGATTTAGTACTTTCCTTTTGAACCAAGTCGCACATGCGGACCTCTTATGCCGTTTTAATG
>NZ_VUMI01000013.1 GCF_009696275.1 Eisenbergiella porci | reverse complement strand
CTATGGGACATACAGTGCATGACTGCACCTGTAATAACGGCGCCAGCCAGCAGGACGTGCTCAAGCGGATAGTGGCGGCCTGTAATGCCCATGAGGTGGATCTGGATGTATCTATCCATTTCAATGCTGGCGCACAAGGCCAGCCAGATGGGAAAACAACGGGAACGGAAGTATTGGTGTATGACAATGCTTCACCGGCGGTCCCCTGGGCGCAGCAGATTGCGGATAACATAGCGGCGCTGGGGTATCGCAATCGCGGCATTAAGGAGCGGCCGGGACTATACGTGCTCAAGCATACCAAAGCGCCGGCACTGCTGATTGAGTGCTGTTTTGTGGATGATCCGGACGATGTGGCGATATACAATGCTGACCGTATGGCTGCGGCTATTGTAGCTGGGATAACCGGACAAGCTACGGAGACCACGGCAGATGCGGCGAGGCTGGCGGCAATGAGCCGTGAAGAGTTTGTGGAGTACATCGGCCAACTGGCGGCCGTGGATATGCAGACATCCGGTATTCTGGCAAGCGTCACGGCGGCACAGTCCATTCTGGAGTCAGGCTACGGGAAATCAGAATTGGCCTTGAATGCCCTGAACCTGGGCGGCATGAAAGCGGAATTATCCGGCAATACATGGTCCTCTGCCTGGGACGGCCGTACCTATATCAAGGATACGGCGGAGCAGCGGGAGGACGGCAGCTATTACACTGTTACGGCGGCCTTCCGGGCTTATCCATCGGTGGCGGCATACTTAGCTGACCATTCCGCTTATCTGGCCGGGGCAAGGGCGGGAAGTGACCTGCGGTATGCTGGTGTAGTTGGTTGCAGAGATTACCGACAAGCATTCCAGATTCTGAAAGATGGCGGATATGCATCATCCTTGGATTATGTAAACAAGCTCTGCGCAGTGGTAGAGCGCTGGAACCTTACCCGGTTTGACGGCGCTGCATCTCAGGAACCGGATGGCAGCCTGTGGGCCAATATCGCAGGACTGTCTTATACCTGGACGGAAGCATCTAATTTTGGACAGATGCTGGCTCAGAGCGGGATACGGACGGAGCTCCGGCGAGTAAACATATTGGAATGACGTGCGATGCTACACAATTAAAATAAAAGAGGGGATGTTTCCCCTCTTTTTTATGTAGATTAATCATCCTTTTCAGAAATTGATTTAGATGTTTTGGTATGTGCACTACGTGTACCTTTAATAAAAGTAGCAATAACCGAACTTATTCCAGCCATTCCAAGTATTGAACCAGATATTGCACCACTATTTTCAGGGACAAGAATAACAATAATTATAGCCGCAATTATACAACTTGCACCTAGAAAAAAAGCGAATAAAATGCCTAATAGACTATCTCTTGATTCTATATCTATTATTTTCTTTTCCATACTCTGACGATGTTTTGCCTGATTTTCAGCCATTGATAATATTCTGTCTGCTGAACCAGGAACAATATCCTCATATCCCTTCATGATACTGGGAGGAGGCAGCGGTCCACTAAATTCACTCATTACACTGGTTACAACTTGGCGAACCTGCTCTCTTTGTTCCTCCTCCATTTCAGCATCTACTTGAAGGCTGGCTTCCGGTTTAATATCAGCTGCGGGCTTGCTTAAAACTTCCTGTGCCTTTTCGGATTGCGTTTCCGACATTTTCCCAATCACTCCTTAGTGCATCATAGTCTTTTTGCTTATTACCAGAAAGATCCGGCCATGTTTTTCCAACACCACCTAAATCTAGAACTTTGACATACCCATCAAGGAAATTTTTGCTTATTTTGATTTTCATATAATCACTCCTTTACAAGCATCGTTTCCATAAATAATACACATGTTACTAAAATGCATATTATTTTGTATTCTTATTATAACCCATCATATGTAAAAATCAATGAATAGTGTATTAATTTTTTTTTCTATTTATTAAAATTTTTAACAATTTATATGTTTTTGTCTGCATATGGCGATATATGCTGATTTTTGCAAAAAAGTAGTTTGGTGTTGTATAAGTAACCAGACAGGGCGTAGCCACTCTGGGTGTCCCCCAATACCTGGGGCGGTTGTTTATTTAAAAGCTTTTCTTTATGTGTACGGCCTGCGGGAGGGATACCTGCAGGCCAATTTTATTACCACTTCTTTTGTAATCAGATAACATTTTAAGGTCATAAGTGTGCAGTTGGAGGTCATATCGACAAAACGTTATACAAATTAAACAAAATTGATGTTTGATTAGTAATATAACCATATTTTACCAATGACTTATTGTAAATATTTCATTATAATCTGTTTATAAATATAACATATATGTAGTATTTGTTTAAAAAAGTGTAATATAGTATATTTATACGTGTTCATAAAATGTTAACATTTATAAATTCCCACTGATAAACTGCAATTTATTTAGTCTTGTCATTTTAGCTGTGATATGTGCTAGGATGCGCTAAGACTTCCTAGGACAATTTTCCCTTAAAATTGCTGGTGAAATAAAGCAAAATTTAACGAGTAAATTGTCGATAAGTGCCGAATTATAGGGGGTTGTGCTGGTTAATTTAATGTGATATTGTGCTTTTATACAGATACTTGCAAGTAATTAAGATTTAAAGTTTAGAAGTTTAGTATTGTACTAAATAGGTAAATGAAGTAAAATAAAAGCAAACATACGTTCGATATATATAGGAGGTACATATTATGGGTGCAAACTATGATACTACAGAAGAGATGTCAAACGAAGAATATAAAACTGAAATAAAATCTATCATCGATGTATTACTTAAGCAGGTAAATGACAATTATTTATTAAAGTATTGGTATATATTTTTAAGAGAGAAAGAACGAATGCATACATCATAATATCGTGTTGCATTTCGTGTTGTATGACATTGTAATTCACTACAAAACAGTGCGTTACAATGCGGTTTAATGCAAACGATTGCAACGTTACATCCCGTATTTACGCCATTCCCCGTAAATACGGGATGTGTTTCTACCTATTATAATGGGTTCGAATCCCCCGTGCTTCATTTTTTGATCTCAGTTATGATTACTGAGGTCTTTTTTTATATGTGAAACTTTTGATGGAACTTTGCAAGTGCAGAAAAGTGTTATATAATTTAAAGTAATTGCGAAGAAAAGGGGGAATTCATTTATGGGAAGACGGGATAAGGTAAACTATTATCTGGATTTGGCGGAGGTTGTATCACAGAGGTGTACCTGTATCAGAAGACATTATGGGGCGGTTATCGTAAAAAATGATGAGGTGATATCAACCGGGTATGTGGGGGCACCCAGAGGAAGGAAGAATTGCTCCGATATAGGAGAATGTATACGGACTAAGATGAAGATACCGAGAGGCGAGAGGTATGAGCTGTGCAGGAGTGTTCATGCTGAGGCCAATGCCATAATCAGCGCCTCGAGGGATGAAATGATCGGAAGTAGTTTATATCTGGTGGGAATTGAAGTGGACAGCGGTTCTTATATTGAAAATTCGTGCTGTTGTTCTATGTGTAAGCGTTTGGTGATTAATGCAGGTATTGAAAAGGTATATTTAAGGGATACAAAGGACGAATTTCGAGAGGTTATGGTGAGCGAATGGATAGAGAATGATGAGTCTTTAACAGGAGCTTTTGGGTACTGATTTTGAGTTTATTAACGATGTGAGAAATAGTGGTGCAATATTTGGTGTAATCCAGGGGGGGAGCAAAATGGTACAGGTAGCATTTTATGATCGGGCAGAGGATTCGGTATATAAATTTGCAGTAATAGGGGCGAAAAAGGACGGCAAATGGGTTTTATGCAGACACGGAAAACGGAATACATGGGAATGTCCCGGCGGCCATAGAGAAGCTGGGGAAAGGATTGAAGATACGGCAAAAAGAGAATTGTTTGAAGAGACAGGAGCGGAGACGTATGTGCTGCATCCGGTGTGTGCTTACTCATGTATGAGAAATGGAGGAGAAGCGAGCTTCGGTATGTTGTATTTTGCGCAGATCGAGAGTCTGGGCATTCTGCCGGATTATGAGATTGCAGAGGTGAAGTGCTTTGATGAGCTTCCGAAAGAGAGGGAGTTTTGGACGTATCCTGATATTCAGCCGTATTTAATTGAAAAATTGGACAGCTTTATTGAGGAAGGGCTTGCAAAAGAACAAAAATGAAAAAGATTATATCTATATATTTGAAGCCTTATTATGGTCGAATGGGAATTGGGTTTGCGATTAAGTTTATTGGATCAGTTATGGACTTGTGCATCCCTTGGGTACTGGCATATGTAATTGACAATGTAATTCCGGCGGGGAGCCTGAAGCAGATTTATTTATGGGGCGGGGTTATGGTTTTCTGTTCCTTGCTGGCGGTGGCTTTTAATATTATTGCGAACAGGATGGCATCCAGGGTGGCCAGTGAGGCGACTCAGATTATAAGGCATGATTTATTTGCCAGAACAATGTACCTTTCTGACAGGCAGACAGATTCTTTTACAAAGCCGTCATTGATATCCAGGCTGACGACAGATACCTATAATGTGAATCAGATGATAGGCAGAATCCAGAGACTGGGTGTAAGGGCGCCGATTCTGCTTGTGGGGGGTATTATTTTTACTATGGCGTTGGATCCGGTGCTGGCTTCGGTGCTTTTACTGGTAATACCGATATTGGCTTTTGTTATGACGGCGGTTTCCAGGAAGGGAATGCCTTTATATCGGAAGCTGCAGGAAGCGGCGGATAAGTTTGTGTGTCTGGTGAGGGAGGATATTGCGGGAATCCGTGTAATTAAGGCACTTTCAAAGATGGATTATGAGAAAAATAAGTTTGATGGCGTCAATCAGATGGTTATTACCTGCGAACGGAACGCTGAGCAGACAATGGCAGTGCTGAACCCCGCAATGAACATGCTTCTGAATCTGGGTCTTGTCGGAGTGATTTTGGCAGGGGCTTACAGAGTAAATGCGGGAACGTCTGAGGTTGGAAAAATATTGGCGTTTATGACCTATTTCACCATTATTTTGAATGCGATGATGTCGATCTCCAGAATGTTTGTCATTATAAATAAGGCGGTGGCATCCGGAGCCAGAATACAGCAAGTATTAGACTGCGAAGATGATATGGTTACTGTGACGGAAGGTATGAAGGCAGCTTCTGTTAATGAAACGGAGGCCGGGAATAAAGGAATTGTATTTGACAGGGTTACCTTTTCCTATAATAAAACGGAAGCAAACCTGAAGAACCTCTCCTTTTCGGTGAAAAAAGGGGAAATGCTTGGGGTTATTGGGGCAACGGGCTCGGGAAAAACTACGTTGGCGGCACTTCTGATGCGGCTGGTTGATGTGGATGAGGGAAGAATCCTGATTGATGGGCGGGATGTGCGAAGTTTTGAAAAAAAGGAGCTGAGAGAGAAGTTCGGGGTAGTGTTCCAGAATGATACTATTTTTGAGGACTCCATTTTTGAAAATGTTAGGATGGGGCGGAAGCTGAATGAGGAGGATATTGAGAAGGCACTTGTATATGCGCAGGCAGATGAGTTTACCAGGGAGAAGGAGCAGAGTGAGGGCGCTATGCTTGACATTAAGGGGGCTAATCTGAGCGGCGGACAGAAGCAGCGTATTCTGATTGCCAGGGCACTGGCGGCACATCCGGATTTTCTGGTATTGGATGATTCCTCCAGTGCGTTGGACTACAGGACAGACAGCAGACTGCGCAGGCAGCTGAAGGAGCATTTCAGGGATACTACGACTATTATGATAGCTCAGAGAATCAGTTCGGTGATGCATGCAGATCATATTCTGGTGCTGGAGGACGGGGAAATGATAGGATATGGAACGCATGAGGAACTGATGGAAAGCTGTGAAATCTATCAGGAGATAATTCGTTCACAGACCGGAGCAGATTACAAATCTGGAACGGAATACGGAGCCGGAGCGGATCACAGACTTGGAGTGGAATACGGACATGGAGAGGAGGGGGAAAGAGGAGGTTATGAAAAAAGAAAAGGGGAAGGCAGGTACGCTGATCCGTCTGGGGGGTTATCTGCTTCACTATAAATGGTATCTGGCTGCGGCATTGGTGCTTACGGTGGGAAGCAATCTTTTTGCCTTGATTGGGCCGATGCTTTCCGGGTATGCAGTAGATGCGATTGAACCGGGGCCGGGAAAGGTAAATTTTGGAAGGGTTTTTTATTTTGCGGCCTGGATGGCGGGATTTTATGTGGTTTCTTCAATTTTTTCCTATATGCTGCAGGTGCTGATGATTGCCATAAGCCGGAAGGTGGTTTATCGGATGAGGAAGGATGTGTTTGAGAAGCTGCTTTCACTCCCGGTGGGGTATTTTGATGTGCATCAGAGCGGGGATATCATCAGCCGGATTTCCTATGATATAGATACGGTAAATGTATCGCTTTCAGATGATGTGGTACAGCTGCTGACGACGGTGATAACGGTGAGCGGCGCTTTTGTTATGATGGTTTTGATTTCACCAAGGCTGGTGCTGGTATTTGCGTTTACGCTGCCGCTGTCGGTTTGTATTACCAGGTATCTGACGGGGAAAACCAGGCCTCTTTTCCGGGAGAGATCCGCAAAGCTGGGAGCGTTGAACGGTTTTGTAGAGGAAATGGTATCCGGGCAGAAGACGCTGAAGGCGTACTGTCAGGAGGAAAATACGATTGATCGGTTTGAGGAAAGAAATGAAAATGCCATGAAGGCATATTACAGGGCGGAATATTACGGTAGTATTGTAGGGCCGATGGTGAATTTTGTGAATAATCTTTCGCTTTCTCTGATTAGCGTGTTTGGTGCGGTGCTTTATCTGTTCGGGCAGATGAGTATTGGCAATATTTCCTCCTTTGTGCTGTATTCTAGGAAGTTTTCAGGGCCAATCAATGAGGCGGCGAATATCATCAGTGATTTGCAGTCCTCCATTGCTGCTGCGGAGCGGATTTTCCGGCTGCTGGATGAAGAGGAGGAGCCGGCGGACAGTCCGGGCTGTGTGGATCTGAAGGATGCACAAGGGGATGTGGAGCTGTCCCATGTAAAATTTGGTTACAATTGTGTTAAAACTATTATCCATGACTTGAGTTTTCATGTAAAACCCGGTAAAATGGTAGCGGTTGTGGGGCCGACGGGCGCAGGAAAGACAACGTTAATCAATTTGCTGATGCGGTTTTATGATATTCAGAGTGGGAATATCAGTGTGGATGGGACGGATATTTCAGGAATAACGAGAGCGAGCCTGAGGCAGTCTTATGCTATGGTTCTGCAGGATACCTGGCTGTTCCAGGGAAGCATTTATGAAAATCTGGCTTATGGGAGCCTTAGCGGCATGGAGCAGGGAGCCATAGAGGAAAAGGTCAGGGAAGCGGCTGCTGCTGCGGGAATTGATGGTTTTATACGCAGGCTTCCTCAGGGCTATGATACGATACTGACCGATGAAGGGACGAATATTTCCAAAGGGCAGAAGCAGCTGCTGACGATTGCGCGGGCGATGCTTCTTCCGGCCAGGATGCTTATATTGGATGAGGCGACTTCCAACGTGGATACCCGTACCGAAATGAAAATCCAGGAGGCGATGCGCAGGCTGATGGAGGGGAAAACCTGTTTTATTATCGCCCACAGATTATCTACGATACGGAATGCCGACATAATTCTTGTGGTGAATGACGGAGACGTGGTTCAGCAGGGGACTCATGATGAGCTGATATGTCAGGAGGGCCTGTACAGACAGATGTACCTGGCACAGTTTGAGTAAGGGACCTGTGTTGGCTTCGGATGGTAACCGGGTTGCAGGCAGAAGTCTGGCTATCCGGGCTGTTGCGATTTTACCTGTATTTCTCAACCGATACATTATTTATCTATTTTTCTTTTGACGGATAAGTGATACAATAGGGGAGAGAGATTATACGAAGGAATTTGTCGGATGAATAAAAGAAAAATGAATGACACGCAGGTTGAAAGAGGGGGGACTGCATACGGAAGGGCAATGATTGCCGTGGGAATAACTGCGGCGGTGCTTGCTCTTGCTTATCTTGCAGGCGCCTTCTTTTTTGCTGGGCATTATTACTGGAGGACACAGATAGATGGGACGGATTACAGCTTTCGTTCCAAAGAGCAGGTGCGGGAGGAGATTCTGAATCCTTCCGTTGCTTATGAGCTGCAGATTTATGGCCGTGAGGATATGCAGGATATTGTAAAGCCGGATCAGGTGGGGATGACCTATGTTTATGATAATACGCTGGATCGGATCAATGCACAGCTTACAGGGCTGAAGTGGCCGATGATGTTTTTTGGAGGGAGAGATTTTGAGCTTCCCAAGGCGGTGACGTACAGTGACGATGCATTGGCGGAGCGGCTGAGTGAGACGGTGTTTTTTAAGAAGGCCAATATCCACCCTCCGGAGGATGCGTACATAAGCGGTTATATTGAGGGCAGGGGATATGAAATTGTTCCTGAGTATCCGGGTACCGTGGCGGATTTTGACCGGGTGAAGGATGCGGTGGCAGAGGCGCTTGAAAGGCTTCAGGAAACATTGGATCTGGATGCGGGCGGTTTTTACCAGAATGCGGCAGTGAAGTCGGATGATAAGGCTTTGAGGAAAGCGCTTGAGAAGGCAAACCGGTATGTGGGCGCTGTCATAACTTATGATTGGAACGGCGAAAGGGAAGTGGTTGATGGGAGTGTGATCAGCCAGTGGATTACGATTACGGATGACGATGTGATGCTGGATGAAGAAGCGGCCCGGGAGTATGTGAACGGTCTGGCCAGAAAACATGATACTTATGGCAGGGATCGTAATTTTACCACGACAATGGGGAATACTATTCTGCTGAAGAGCGGTTCTTACGGCTGGTGGACGGACCGGGCGGGAGAGACGGCCGCGCTTCTTGAGTCTGTCAGGAAAGGCGAGCAGGTGGAGAAGGAGCCTCTTTATTTTGCCAGAGGTTATGCCACCGGGGCGCCGGGAGAAGATATTGGGGCTTCCTATGTGGAAATTGATATGGGAAACCAGCATTTATATCTTTATATGAACGGGGAGCTGATTCTGGAAAGTGATTTCGTGTCCGGGAATATTTCCAGGGGATACGGCACGCCGGCCGGTGTTTTCGGGTTGACCTACAAGGAGAGGAATGCCACGCTGACCGGTGAGAATTATGCGTCGCATGTGGATTACTGGATGCCTTTTAACGGGAATATCGGTATGCACGATGCATCCTGGAGAGGAAGCTTCGGCGGAGATATTTATATGAGGAACGGTTCTCATGGGTGTATCAATCTGCCGCGTGATAAGGCGGAGGAAATTTACGGATATATGGAACGGAATTTTCCGGTAATCTGTTATTATTAAGTAACTTTGAAAGTGTTGGACAGTTAGATTATTAACTGCAAAATGTCAGATGGAATCACAGCGGTTCAGTTGTCTGAACTATTACAGGAAATTGGTTTGGGGGACAAATCATGAGAAATAAGGAATTGACGCCCAGGCAGCGGGAAAAACAGGAGCGCCGGATCGCAAGGCGCAGGAAATTTATGGAGAGAATTGCTGAAAATGGAGGGGATATTTTGCGGTCCGATAATTTTAAGAGTACGCGCAGAAGTATCCAGCACGGGACTATTTCCGTGCACAGCCATTGCATCAGCGTGGCGGGCTGCAGCCTGGCAATTCACGAAAAACTGGAGAAAATGGGGATAAAGAGCGAGGAAAAGGATATTATCAGAGGAGCGCTGCTTCACGATTATTTCCTTTATGACTGGCATCATCATAAGCATGACAGGGGACTGTGGAATATGCATGGCTTCAGCCATCCCAGGACGGCGCTGAAAAATGCCGGAAGGGAGTACCGGCTATCTCCCAGGGAGCAGGATATTATCAAGAAGCATATGTGGCCGCTTACCATTGTTCCGCCTTTATGCAGAGAGGCATGGATCGTGACGGCGGCGGATAAGTACTGTTCATTTCTGGAAACGGTGGAGCCACGGCTGAAGGCTGTGAAGCATTTGGGCAGGCATTGGACGACACTCCCCCGCAGAAGCGGTGGCGAAGAAAAGGAGCCAAAGACGCAGGAAAACGGGGAGCTGGCAGCGGAAGAAATAAAGGCGGCAGAAAAATAAAACCGATGGCATGCAGGAGGCAAATGGAAGGATTACTTGCAAGATTAACTGAATACGGGGCTTCTCAGTATTATCCCTTTCATATGCCCGGGCATAAAAGGAACATGCCGGAGGAGATTGGGGCGCTGCAAGGAATTGCGGGGCTGGATATTACGGAAATAGAGGGTTTTGATGATCTGCATGCGCCGGACGGGATTCTGAAGGAGGCGCAGGAAAAGGCGGCGGTTGTCTTCGGCGCGGAGGAAACTTTTTTTCTGGTAAATGGTTCTACGGCGGGGATCCTTACCGCGGTTTCGGCGGCGGCGCCAAGAGGCAGCAGGATTATCATGGCGCGGAACTGCCATAAATCCGTGTATCATGCCTGCTTCCTGCGGGAGCTGGAGCCTGTTTTTCTTTATCCGGGGACGGTGCCGGATTACGGGATAGCGGACTGTATCCTGCCGGAGCAGGTGGAAGCGGCCCTGAGGGAGTATCCGGAGGCAAAGGCGGTGGTGCTCACCTCCCCTACCTATGACGGGGTAGTTTCAGATATTGAAAAAATTGCGGAAATTGTCCACCGGGCGGGGGGCATTTTGATTGTGGATGGAGCGCATGGGGCGCATTTTGGATTTGATCTGTTTTTTCCGGAGAGTCCGGTGCGTCAGGGAGCGGATCTGGTTATTCAGAGTCTTCATAAGACGCTTCCTGCTCTGACCCAGACAGCGCTTCTGCATGTTAACGGGACACGTGTGGACAGAAGCGTTGTGCGGGAGTATGAACGGATTTATCAGACCAGCAGTCCGTCCTATCTGCTGATGGGCAGTATGGATGCCTGTGTGAGGCTCCTGGAGGAGGGAGCGTGCTGGGACGGTTTTTCACAGCGGATGGCGCGTTTTTACGGGAAAACGGAAGAATTAAAGCATCTCAGGCTGATGAACAGGGATATTCTGGCAAAAGGCTGTATGAAAGCTTTTGATGCGGGAAAACTGCTGATATCTGTAAAGAATACAAAAATTACGGGAAATACGCTTTACAAAGAGCTTCTGAACCGTTATTATCTTCAAATGGAGATGGCTTGCGATACTTATGTGACCGCCATAGTGACTCCCTGGGACAGGGAGGAGGGCTTAAGGCGGCTTGCGGATGCTCTGCTGGAAATTGATAAAGGCCTGGAGACGCAGGACTGCCCGCAGCAGCCGAAGCCGTATCCGGTGCTTGAGATGTCGGTGCCGCTTTACCGGGCGCTGACGGCAGAGAAGCACTCCTGTCCGCTTGGTATGGCGGCGGGAAAGACAGCAGGAACTTATGTGAACCTTTATCCGCCGGGAATTCCTCTG
The DNA here is from genome assembly GCF_009696275.1 of Eisenbergiella porci. Taxonomy (GTDB): domain Bacteria; phylum Bacillota; class Clostridia; order Lachnospirales; family Lachnospiraceae; genus Eisenbergiella; species Eisenbergiella porci. The sequence continues at coordinate 110,567 of NZ_VUMI01000013.1, read as the reverse complement.
GTAGTTCCGGGAGAGGTAATAACGGAGGAGGTCATTAAGTTAATAGAGACGTACGTGAGGCAGAGGCTGAACGTACAGGGGGTGGAGACCGCGGAAACAGGAGTGGGGTTGACCGGAGACTGTACAATAACAATACTTAATTGACAGGTGTCTGAAGCACCGGAAGGAGTTAATATGAGAAAAACCAAAATTATCTGCACCATCGGACCGGCTTCCCAAAGTGAGGAAAAACTGAGAGAGCTTATGCTGGCAGGCATGAATGTGGCCCGTTTTAATTTTTCGCATGGAGATCATGAAGAACAGCACGGAAAATATGACAGAATGCGCAAGGTGAGCAAGGAACTGAATCTTCCTATTGCGGCGCTGCTGGATACCAAGGGACCGGAAATCCGTCTGAGGGATTTTGAAGGCGGCAAGGTTTATCTGGAGGCCGGACAGAAATTCACCCTGACCACCAGGGAAGTGATGGGAACGGAAAAAATGGCTTCCATTACCTATAAGGAGCTGATTAATGATATCGGTGTGGGAACCACGATTCTCATCGACGACGGCCTGATTGAGATGACGGTGGAAGAAATTACGGATACCGATATTATCTGTCATGTTGTAAACGGCGGACCTGTTTCCAATCACAAGGGCGTGAATGTGCCGGGCGCGGAGCTTTCCATGCCTTATATCAGCGAAAGTGACAGGAATGATATCTTGTTCGGTATTGAACTGGGATTCGATATTATTGCGGCATCTTTTGTGCGTAATAAAGATGACGTGCTGGAGGTACGCCGGATTCTGGATGAGCACAATTCCAAGATGATGATCGTTGCTAAAATTGAGAATATGCAAGGTATCAAGAATCTGGATGAAATTATTGATGTATCCGATGGTATTATGGTTGCCAGAGGAGATATGGGTGTTGAAGTTCCGCTGGAAGAGGTTCCCGTGCTTCAGAAGCAGATCATTAAAAAGGCGGTTGCCAAAGGAAAACAGGTAATAACGGCAACACAGATGCTGGAGTCCATGATTCACAATCCCCGTCCCACCAGAGCGGAGACCACGGATATTGCCAATGCTATTTATGACGGGACCACAGCTATCATGCTTTCCGGGAAAAGCGCACAGGGGCAGTATCCTGTGGAGGCCGTACAGACCATGGCGCGCATTGCGGAGAGGACCGAGGAGGATATCGACTTCGCCGGCCGTCTGAAAAAACGCGAACTGCCCGGCGACGGCAATATTACTACGGCGATTTCCCATGCAACCTGCACGATGGCGGCGGATTTGGATGTTAAGGGAATTATCTGCGTAACCATGTCAGGCTTTACTGCCAGCATGATTTCACGGTTTAAGCCCAGCTGCCCGATTTTCGGCTGCACGGTGAAGAGGCTGGTATGGCGTCAGCTGAACCTGCAGTGGGGTGTAATGCCGCTGCTGATCCAGGAGGAGAATACGGCGGAGGATCTGTTCCATGCGGCTATTGACGCTGCTGTGGAGGCTGGTTATATTCAAAAAGGGGATAAGGTTATCATTACGGCGGGAATGCCTCTGGGAATTTCCGGAAAGACCAATCAGTTGCGGGTAGTTGAGGTATAACAGGCGGCTGCGGTATCATGTAAAGAGCCGCACAGTAGGAGACAGCCGCCTGGAAACAGACGGCAGGAGAGAAGGAAACGGCCGCCTGGGAAGAGCGGCGCTTAGGGGTAAGCGGCAGTAATAATTTAAATTTCAGTATTTTTAAATTGGGGTCAGAACGGGGGTATTACGAATGAAAAAATATGTGATGGCGCTTGATCAGGGAACGACCAGTTCCCGCTGTATTCTGTTTGACAAATCAGGGCATATGCGCTCTGTAGTGCAGAGGGAGTTCACCCAGATATATCCGAAACCGGGCTGGGTGGAGCATGACCCTCTGGAAATCTGGTCCTCCCAGCTGAGTGTGGCTGTGGAGGCCATGGGAAAAATCGGCGCGGCGATTGAGGATATCGCGGCGATAGGTATTACCAACCAGAGGGAGACTACCGTCTGCTTCAGTAAAAAAACGGGAAAACCGGTGTACAATGCCATCTGCTGGCAGTGCCGCAGGACGGCGGATATTATCAAACAGCTGAAGGAGGATGGCTTTGACAGCATCATCAGGGAGCGGACCGGGCTGGTGCCGGATGCCTATTTTTCCGGTACCAAGATCAAGTGGATCCTGGATAATGTGGAGGGCGCCAGGGAAATGGCGGAGTCGGGCGAGCTGCTGTTCGGCACGGTGGACACCTGGCTTATCTGGAACCTGACCAAGGGAAAGGTTTTTGTAACGGATTACACCAATGCTTCCCGTACCATGCTTTTTGACATTCATAAGAGAGAATGGGATGAGGATATTCTGAACCGTCTGGGAATCCCCAGATCCATGCTGCCCCAGGTGAAGCCGTCCAGCTGTATTTACGGCTATACGGATGAATCGGTCATCGGCGGAGTGATTCCCATTGCGGGCGCGGCGGGAGATCAGCAGGCGGCGCTGTTCGGACAGTGCTGCTTTGAGGCCGGGGAAGCGAAGAATACATATGGTACGGGCTGTTTCCTCCTGATGAATACGGGGGATAAGGCAGTGGCCTCCCAAAATGGGCTGCTGACCACGATTGCGGCCAGCACAGAGGGGGAAATCCGCTATGCGCTGGAAGGAAGCGTGTTCGTGGCGGGAGCGGCCATACAGTGGCTGCGCGATGAACTGCGTATGATCAAAAATGCGCCGCAGTCCCAGGAGTATGCGCAGGATGTGGAGGATACCAACGGGGTATATGTGGTGCCGGCCTTTACCGGGCTGGGCGCGCCTTATTGGAATCCTTACGCCAGGGGAACCATTGTGGGGCTCACCCGCGGGGCGAGGAAGGAGCATTTTATCCGTGCCACGCTGGAATCCCTTGCCTACCAGACGCAGGATGTGCTGGAAGCCATGGAAAAGGATTCGGGCATCACGCTTAAGAACCTGCGTGTGGACGGCGGCGCAAGCGCCAATGATTTCCTGATGCAGTTCCAGGCGGATATTATGAATAAAGAGGTGCTCAGGCCTGAGTGCATTGAAACCACAGCGCTGGGAGCGGCTTATCTGGCGGGAATCGCCACTGGTTTCTGGAAGGATAAGGAGGATATCAGGAAAAACTGGTTCCTGGAAAAAACCTTCCTTCCGTTCATGACGCAGGAAATGCGGCAGGAGAAGCTGAAAGGCTGGAAACGCGCCGTCCGGTGTGCGATTGCCTATGCTAAGGAGGAAGACTGACAAACGTTTGCAGTCAGAAACAGATGGGAAAAATATTTTATATTGCAGGAAAGAGCTCTTCCGGTAAAGACACCATTTACCGGAGGCTTCTGGACTGTACGGATTTGCGGCTGGAAACGCTGGTTCCCTATACGACGCGGCCCATACGGGACGGTGAGGAGAACGGAAGGGAATATTTTTTTACGGGTGAGGCGGAGCTTGAAAGGCTGCGCGCAGAAGGAAAGATAATTGAGGAAAGAATGTACAGCACCTTTTATGGGCCGTGGTATTATTTTACGGTGGATGATGGGCAGCTGGATTTGGAAAAACAAGATTATTTGCTGATTGGGACGCTGGAGTCCTATAGGGCGGTGAAACGGTTTGTGGGGAAGGAAAAAATCGTGCCCATCTATATTGAGGTGGAAGACGGGGAACGCCTGCAGAGGGCGCTGGACCGGGAAAAAAAGCAGGAAAATCCCAGGTATGAGGAAATGTGCAGGCGTTTTCTTGCGGATTCTGAGGATTTCAGTGAAGAACGAATAGCTGAAGCGGGGATTGACAGAAGATTCTATAATGGTGAGATGGAGACGTGCCTGAAGGAGGTTATGGATTATATCAGGCAGGCGCGCAGGGTACAGTCGGGAGACGGAGTGCGGTAAGGCACGGCGTACCCGTGGGAAAGCGAGGGAGTTATGGCAGGTTTTCAGGATATTTACGGGCAGGAGGCTATGAAGGAGCACCTGCAGAACGCAATCAGGCTGGGCAAGGTATCCCATGCATATATTATTAATGGAGAAAGGAACTCCGGCAAGGAGTTCATCGCCAGGATTTTTGCCAGGACTCTTCAGTGTGAAAGGGGCGGGATTGAGCCGTGCGGGGAATGCCATTCCTGCAAACAGGCGGAGAGCGGCAACCAGCCGGATATCATCCGTGTGACCCACGAAAAGCCGAACAGCATCGGCGTGGAGGATATCCGAAGCCAGGTAAATAATGATATTGTCATCAAGCCCTATTCCAGCCCCTATAAGATATATATTATCAATGAAGGGGAGAAGATGACGGTACAGGCGCAGAACGCGCTTTTAAAGACGCTGGAGGAGCCTCCGGCATATGGTGTAATCCTGATTCTGACAACGAATGTGGAGGCGCTGCTTCCCACGATTGTGAGCCGGTGCGTTGTGCTGAATATGAAGCCGGTGCGTGACGATATTGTGCGAAAGTTTCTGATGGAGGATCTGCAGATTCCGGATTATAAGGCAAATGTATGTGTGGCTTTTGCCAGGGGAAATATCGGACGTGCTAAAATGCTGGCTTCCAGCGAGGATTTTGATAATGTGAAGGAAGAGGCGGTAACGCTTTTAAAATATATTCGTGATATGGAGATTTCGGAAATTGTGGCCGCTATTAAGAAAATTTCCGAATATAAGCTGGATGTGACCGATTATCTGGATATTTTGTCCATCTGGTACAGGGATGTATTGCTTTTTAAGGCAACCAATGACGCAAATAACTTGATCTTTAAGGAAGAAATAAAGTATATTAGAAAGGAAGCGGATCAGAGAAGCTACGAAGGGATTGAAATAATCCTGGATGCGCTGGAAAAAGCGAAGTCCAGGCTTTCAGCCAATGTAAATTTTGATCTGACCATGGAGCTTCTGTTTCTGACGATGAAAGAGAATTAATGCAGAGGAAATCATGTTTCAGGATGCATTGGTTCGGATACGAAATGGCCGGCACGGGCCGGCGGGCGGATCGGGAAGGTGATCTGCCGGGCCATGAAATATGGCAGGAGGTTGATAGATGACTAGAGTGATAGGCGTAAGATTCCGTACGGCGGGCAAGATATATTATTTTGACCCGTCCAGGTTTGAAATAAAAAAGGGTGACCATGTGATTGTGGAAACGGCACGCGGCGTAGAGTACGGAACCGTAGTGGGCGGTATCCGCGAGGTGGAGGACAGCAAGGTGGTTCAGCCGCTCAAGCCGGTGCTGCGTATTGCCAACGAGAGGGACGATGAGCAGGAAGCGGCGAATAAGGTGAAGGAAAAGGATGCCTTCCGTATCTGCCAGGAGAAGATTGCCAAGCATGGCCTGGACATGAAGCTGATTGATGCGGAGTATACGTTTGACAACAATAAGGTGCTGTTTTATTTTACGGCGGACGGAAGAATAGATTTCAGGGAGCTGGTGAAGGATCTTGCCAGTGTTTTCAAGACCAGGATTGAACTGCGTCAGATTGGTGTAAGGGATGAAACCAAGATTCTCGGCGGCATCGGTATCTGCGGAAGGCAGCTGTGCTGTCATGCCCATCTGTCGGAATTCGTGCCGGTCTCCATTAAAATGGCGAAGGAACAGAATCTTTCTTTAAATCCCACGAAAATCTCCGGGGTTTGCGGCAGGCTGATGTGCTGTCTGAAGCATGAGGAGGAAACCTATGAGGATCTGAACCGAAGGCTTCCCAACCTGGGCGATTATGTGACCACGGATGACGGACTGAAGGGCGAGGTGTCCAGCGTCAATGTGCTTCGCCAGCTGGTAAAGGTTATCGTCAATGTGGAGGATGAGAAGGAAATCAGGGAATACCGTCTGGATCAGCTCCGCTTCAAGAGAAGGCACGGACGGAATAAGAAAAACGAGGTCAGCGAAAAAGAGCTGAAGGAATTGGAAAAACTGGAGAAGCAGGATGAAAAATCCAAACTGGAATAGCATCTCATTAAAGCCAGGGGAAAGGCTGGATGAGCTGCAGAGGAACGGCTATGTGATTATCCAGGACCAGGAACGGTTCTGTTTTGGTATGGATGCGGTGCTTCTTTCCGGCTTTGCCCGCGTAAAGGACGGGGGAAGCGTTCTGGATATGGGTACAGGGACAGGAATTATCCCGATTCTTCTTGAGGCCAAGACGAATGCCTCCCATCTGACCGGGCTGGAAATTCAGCCGGACAGTGCGGACATGGCCAGGCGCAGTGTGGCGCTGAACGGCCTGGAGGAGAAAATCTCCATTGTGGAAGGGGATATTAAAGAGGCAGCGGGTTTGTTTCCGGCTGCTTCTTTTGACGTTGTTACCTGCAATCCGCCTTATATGGTGGGAGGGCATGGGCTGACCAATCCGGAGGCGCCAAAGGCCATTGCCAGGCATGAGGTGAAATGCACCTTTGAGGATGTGGCCGCGCAGGCCGCGAAGCTGCTGAAGCCGGGCGGCAATTTTTTCCTGGTGCACAGGCCCTTCCGGCTGGCGGAAATCATCGTGACCCTGGCAAGGTACAGACTGGAGCCAAAACGTATGCAGCTGGTATATCCGTTTGCGGATAAGGAGCCGAATATGGTTTTGCTTGAGGCAAACCGGGGCGGCAGAAGCCGGCTGAAGGTGGAGAAGCCTCTGATTGTATACCGGGAGCCGGGGGTATATACGGATGAAATTTATGATATTTACGGGTATTGATGCAGGAGAATGGCAGCTGTAAGGCAACAGTTCAGGCAGGTCTGCGCATTTACTGCGCAGACCGTGAGAAAACGTAGTGGCAGCAGGCATCCTCCCCCCCTCGTCGCAGGCGACTTTTAATGGCGGATGCAGTAACAGTTCGGCCGAAGGCTGAATTGTTACGCTGTAAGGGATATGTGCCGTAAAAGCTATTGAAAATTATTACGGTATCGGTTATTATCTTAGTTTAGATAGATGGAAAACTGAGGTTTTAGGTTTAAACATATGTGATATCCGGGTTTTACGCAGCATTTTGCGCCGGAGATCCGGAAAGAACGGAAAATGAAGATAAGTAAAATATTCGCAGCCATATTGCTTTGTCTTCTTGTAATAGCGGCAACGAGCGCTTATCTGGCAGGCAGAAGCCGGGATGCGCAGGAAGTGGCGGCCATACAGGAGGGAACGGATGTTTCCGGGAATTCTGAGGACTTTGCGGAGACTGAGGGCGGCACCGAAGGGGAGGGCGACATTGATGTCCCTGAAACATCGGCGCAGGAAGCTGCGGAAACGGAGCAGACAGAGGAATACGGCGGAGAGCTGCCAATCGGTGACAGAGTAAAGGTCAAAGGGATCTATGTCACCGGAAATATGGCGGGAACCTCCAATATGGACAACCTGATATCCCTGGTGGACAGGACAGAGCTGAATACCATGGTGATAGATATTAAAAATGATGAAGGCCGTGTTGTTTATCAGATGGATTCACCTATGGTTTCAGAGCTTGGCTCCGCACAGAAGCTGGTGGCGGATATGCCGGCCCTGGTGAAGAAGTGCAGAGAGCACGGGATTTATCTGATTGGCCGGATTGTGGCGTTTAAAGACCCCTTCCTGGCGGAGAACTGCCCGGAGCTTGCGCTTCATAATCAGGACGGCAGTGTTTTCCGCGATAAGTCAGGACTTGCCTGGGTGAATCCCTACAGCCGTGAGGTATGGGAATACCTGATGGAAATTGCCGCACAGGCGGTGGCGGTGGGATTTGATGAAATACAGTTTGACTATATCCGCTTCTCTACGGACAGCGGTATGTCAAAGGTGGATTTCGGCCCGGAGGCAGCAGGCCGTGACAAGGAAGGGACGATTACCGAATTTACGGCGTATGCGGCGCAGGCGCTGCATCAGCTGGGAGTGCCGGTATCGGCGGATGTGTACGGCATCATCATTGACAGTGAGCTGGATGCGTCCATTGTAGGACAGGATTATTACGAGATGGCAAAGTATCTGGATTATATCAGCCCGATGGTCTATCCGTCCCATTACGGGCCGGGGAATCTGGGGCTGGCGGTGCCGGATGCACAGCCATATGAGACGATATACAGGAGTATGGGCGCTTCCAGAGAGGTCCTGGCGGGAATGCGTAAGGATGCAAACGGGCAGCAGGTGTCGGGCAATGATGCTTCTGCAGACGGGGAAGCGGCAGGCGGAGTATCTGCTGATGGCGAGGCGGGAGATGCCTCAGGAAACGGTATTGACGGAAATGAGACGCCTGCAAACGGTAATGCTGGGAATGCGGTTTCTGCAAATGAGATACCCGCAGATGAGATGCCTGGTAGTGGAACTTCCGGGAATGAGATTTCCGGAAATGAGATTTTAAGCCCACGGGACATGGAGCCGGCGGAGGAGATCCGGGCGGATGTCAGGCCCTGGCTGCAGGATTTTACCGCATCCTGGGTCCCCGGACATATCAAATATGGCCCGGAGGAAATCCGGGCGCAGATTCAGGCTGTGTATGACGCGGGCTATGAGGAATGGATACTCTGGAATGCCTCCAACCGGTATACAGAGGGAGGGCTGCTTCCCGCGGAGGAAGCGGAGAGTGCAGAGACTGCGCAGGCACCGGGAAATGCGGAGACGGCAGCAGGGCCGGCGGCGGAAAATCCGGCGGATTAAAGGCGTCGGGAGATAAGCGGCGTTTGGCAGAGCCGGACGGGAATGTGTTTTGCCCAGGCAAAGCTCACAGGAAAGGAAAGATATGGCAGGCACTTTATATTTATGTGCGACACCCATCGGAAATCTGAAGGACATGACGCCCCGTGTGTTGGAAACGCTGCGGGATGTGGATTTGATAGCCGCGGAGGATACAAGGAACAGTATCCGCCTGCTGAATCATTTTGATATCCGGACGCCGATGACCAGCTATCACGAATACAATAAAGTTGAAAAAGCATATGATTTGATAAACCAGCTGAATGCGGGAAAAGATATTGCGCTCATAACCGATGCAGGGACGCCGGCCATATCCGATCCGGGTGAGGTTTTGGTGAAGCTGTGTCAGGAGGCGGGCATTACTGTGACCTCACTTCCCGGACCGGCGGCCTGTATAACAGCTCTGACGCTTTCGGGCCTTCCGACGAGAAGATTCTGTTTCGAAGGCTTCCTGCCCTTTGATGATAAAAAAGAGAAAAAAGCCATCCTGGAGGAACTGAAAGAAGAATCCAGGACCATAATCCTTTATGAAGCGCCCCACCACCTGGTACGCACACTGTCCTGCCTCTACGAAGAACTGGGAAACAGAAAAGTTACCCTGTGCAGGGAGCTGACTAAAAAATTTGAAACAATAATGCCCACCACGCTGGAGGACGCCCTGCATTTTTACGAAACCAACGATCCCCGCGGAGAATACGTCCTGGTACTGGAGGGCAAGAGCCAAGAGGAAAAGGCCAGGGAAAAAGAAGCCTCCTTTGCGCAGATGTCCATGGAAGAGCATATGAGGTTCTATGAAGACCAGGGAATGGACCGTAAAGAAGCCATGAAACTGGTAGCTAAGGACAGAGGAATAAGCAAAAGGGATGTTTATCAGTATTTTATCAAAAATGAGGAAAGAAGTAGTTGACAAACAAAGGAACAGAGAATATACTTTGAATGTCAAACTTTTTTATAAAAACAAAAAAAGGAGATAACAAAATGTTAGAAAAAGTAATTGAGATTATTCAGGAGCAGTTAAATCTGGAGGGCGTTGCGATTACAGAGGATTCCTCTTTCAAGGATGATCTGGGAGCTGATTCTCTGGACCTTTTCGAACTGGTTATGGCAGTAGAAGAAGAATATGGTGTTGAAATTCCTGCAGAGGAACTGGAAAAACTGACAACGGTAGGTTCAGTTGTAGAATATCTGAAAGCACAGGGAATCGAAGCTTAATGAAGACAGCAGTCACGGAACTTCTCGGAATCGAGTATCCGATCATTCAGGGCGGCATGGCCTGGGTAGGAGAATACCATTTGGCCGCCGCCGTCTCTGAAGCAGGCGGACTGGGCATCATCGGCGCCGCCAGCGCGCCGGCAGACATTGTGAGGGAGCAGATCCGCAAAGCGCGGGAGCTTACCTCAAAGCCTATCGGGGTCAATGTCATGCTGCTCAATCCCAATGCAGACGAAGTGGCAAAGGTGATCGTGGAGGAAGGCGTGGAGGTGGTTACCACCGGCGCCGGAAGCCCTGCCAAATTCATGGAAATGTGGAAAGCCGTAGGCGTGAAGGTAATCCCTGTTGTCGCCAGTGTTGCCATGGCGAAGCTGATGGAACGCGCAGGAGCGGACGCGGTTGTTGCCGAAGGCATGGAAAGCGGAGGACATATCGGATCAGCCACTACCATGACGCTGGTTCCCCAGGTCGTGGATGCGGTGAATATCCCGGTAATAGCAGCCGGCGGCATCGCAGATGGCAGAGGCTTTGCAGCGGCATTTATGCTGGGGGCGCAGGGCGTGCAGATGGGCACCCGCTTCGTGGTGGCCAAAGAATCCATTGTCCACGACAACTATAAACAGAAGGTTATCAAAGCCAGGGACATTGATTCAGAAGTAACCGGAATGAGCACCGGACACCCGGTCCGCCAGATCCGCAACAAAATGACAAGGGAATACCTGAAGCTGGAAAAAGAAGGCGCTACCTTTGAAGAATTGGAATACCTGACCCTTGGTTCCCTCAGGAAAGCCGTCATGGAAGGCGACGTAGTAAACGGAACCCTCATGGCCGGCCAATGCGCAGGAATGGTCAACAAAGAACAAACCTGCCGCCAGATCATCCAGGAAATCATCCAGGAAGCCAGCGCCCTCCTGAATAAATAAGTTAAAAACAGACTTATTACAGTCCACTTATGATTTTGAGATTTTCCGACAAAGCTACCCTAAAAATAAAGCGGCCATACAGCCGCAATAATAAAGATACAAAAAAGGCTACCCGGCAAACATAACCGCAAAAGCCCTGCTTTTAAACAACTGACACCGGCAGTCTTTTTTTACAACTGAATATTTTGAAAATCAAATAAAAAGACTTTCAAAATAATACCGCAAATATTTTCCAACAACACCAACTTCTAATTATATTAAATTTACTACCATAACTTTAGCCATAAACATAGACAACAAACATAACATATCAGCCTGAATCTTTCATGGAATCATGTGGTTTGCAGACATCTTGGGGCGTATGCCTCTCTCGTATGTAGAGCACCGTCCCCTTGCCGGGCAGGGTTTGCTGTCAGGGTCGTTTAAAAACGCCGGTCCTTACGCCGCGTATTTTGCGGCGTTAGTACCGCTGCGTTTTTAACCGAGCGCAAGCGTGCCCAGACAGCAAACCCTGCCCGGCAAGGGGACGGTTCAACAAACTCCCGAGAGGCCACCCCCCCCCAAGATCCCAAGAAATTCAGGCCTTCTAAGAGAGGAAGGGAATATGGGCAAGACAGCATTTATTTTTCCGGGGCAGGGTTCCCAGTATATAGGCATGGGAAAAGACTTTTATGAGCAATTCCCCGCAGCCAGAGATGTATTTCAGGCGGCTTCAGAGGCTTCAGGGCTGGATGTGGCGGCTCTTTGTTTTGAAGAAAATGAACAGATTAACATTACGGAATATACACAGATCGCCATGCTAACCGTGGAGACGGCGATTCTGAAGGTACTGGAGGAGATGGGCCGCAGGCCGGATGTGGCGGCAGGCCTGAGCCTGGGAGAGTACGCGGCCATGGCAGCAGCGGATGTGATGGACTTAAAGGATTTGTTTTACTGCGTTCGCCAAAGAGGGATTTTCATGCAGGAGGCGGTTCCTGCGGGCGGAGCCATGACAGCGGTTCTGGGGCTGGACAGTGAAACCATTGCACAGGCCTGCGGGGAAATTGATGGCATGGTAAGCGTTGCCAATTATAACTGCCCCGGCCAGACCGTGATTACCGGAGAAGAGGCGGCCGTGAATGCGGCGGCAGAGAAGCTGAAAGCCATGGGAGCAAAGCGCTGCGTGCCCCTGAAGGTAAGCGGGCCGTTCCATTCCCCAATGCTTTCCGGCGCGGGAGAGAAGCTGGGGGAGGTTCTGGAAAAAATCACGCTGAAGAAAATTGCGGTGCCCTATCTTTCCAACGTGACGGCGGATTATGTTACGGATACGGCACAGATAAAAGAACTTTTGGTAAAGCAGGTATCAAATTCCGTCAGATGGCAGCAGTGCGTGGAACGCATGATTGCAGACGGCGTGGATACCTTTGTGGAAATCGGGCCGGGAAAATCCCTGTCGGGTTTTATGCGTAAAATCAACAGGGATGTAACCGTTATTAATATAGAGAAAAAGGAAGATCTGGAGAAGCTGTGAGGAAACTGGACAGTTCCTATCCTGATAAGCTATTGCAGTTAACTAAGAAAGACGGGGAAAAGTAGAATGCTGGAAGGAAAAACAGCGCTGGTGACCGGAGCGGGACGGGGAATCGGAAGACAGATTGCCCTGACGCTTGCGGCAGAGGGCGCAGATGTTATTGTAAACTGTAACGCAAGCTGTGAACAGGCGGAGAAAACAGCAGAAGAAATCAGAAAACTGGGAAGAAGGGCGGAGGTGCTTCAGGCTTCCGTGGCTGATTTCCAGGCCTGCGGGGATATGGTGAAGAAAGCGCTGGAGCTTTTCGGGCACATTGATATCCTGGTGAACAATGCGGGCATTACCAGGGACAATCTGGTGATAGGTATGAAGGAAGAGGATTTCGATGCGGTAATTGATACCAATTTGAAGGGAACCTTCAATACTATCCGTCATTTGTACCGTAACTTTATGAAGCAGAAGAGCGGCAGGATTATTAATCTCTCCTCGGTTTCCGGCGTGCTGGGAAATGCGGGGCAGGCAAACTATGCCGCCAGCAAGGCTGGTGTGATCGGCCTGACCAAGAGCATTGCCAAGGAGCTGGCCAGCCGGAATGTGACGGTAAATGCGGTGGCTCCGGGATATATTGAAACGGATATGACTGCGGCAATGAGCGAGGATGCAAAAAAAGCGGTAATATCACAGATCCCTCTGAAAAGAGTGGGAAGGCCGGAGGATGTGGCGGCTTTGGTAGCTTTTCTGGCGGGAGAGGGCGGCGCTTATATTACCGGCCAGGTCATTTCCGTTGACGGGGGAATGGCGATCTGAATTATTTTTAATCCCGCGGGAGTGGGAGGTTGGGAGCAGATATGAGCAGAAGAGTAGTGGTAACAGGAATGGGCGCGATTACACCCATCGGACTGTCCGTAGAGGAGTTCTGGGCAGCGGTTAAATCAGGAAAAACAGGCTTTGCACCGATTACGAAATTCGATGCATCGGAATATAAATGTAAGCTGGCGGCGGAAGTGAAGGATTTTGACCCAAAGAATTATATGGATTTTAAGGCGGCCAAAAGAATGGAGGCTTTCTGCCAGTTTGCGGTGGCGGCATCCAAGGAAGCGATTGCGGATGCGGGACTGGATATGCAGCAGGAGGATCCCTGGCGCGTGGGCGTGGCTGTCGGCTCCGGCATCGGCTCCCTCCAGGCGATGGAGCGCGAGCACAGCAAGCTGCTGGAGAAAGGGCCTAACCGTGTGAATCCCTTTCTGGTGCCCATGATGATCAGCAATATGGCGGCTGGAAACGTATCCATCCAGTTCGGCCTGAAGGGCAAGAGCATCAATGTGGTTACAGCCTGTGCGACGGGAACCAACTGCATCGGGGAAGCATTCCGTACCATCCAGTACGGGGATGCGGACGTTATGGTGGCGGGAGGCGCGGAAAGCAGCATTTCCCCTATCGGCGTTTCCGGTTTTACGGCGCTCACAGCACTAAGTAGCTGTGAGGATCCTTCCAGATGTTCTATTCCCTTTGACAAGGAAAGAAGCGGCTTTGTTATGGGAGAGGGCGCGGGCGTTGTCATCCTGGAGGAGCTGGAGCATGCCAAGAAAAGAGGCGCCAGAATCTATGCGGAGGTAGTGGGCTACGGTTGTTCTTCCGATGCATTTCATATCACCTCCCCTGCGGAGGACGGCGCCGGGGCGGCAAAGGCCATGGAATGCGCGGTGCAGGACGCAGGCGCGGCGCTGACGGATATTACCTATATCAATGCCCACGGCACAAGCACCCACCTGAATGATTTGTTTGAAACGAGGGCGATTAAGCTGGCCTTCAGGGAACATGCCTCCCACATCCGTATCAACTCCACCAAATCCATGGTAGGACATCTGCTTGGCGCGGCCGGGGCAGTTGAGTTTATTACCTGCGTGAAGGAATTGCAGGAGGGCTTTATTCATGCTACAGTAGGGTATCAGATACCGGATGAAGAGTGTGACCTCAATTATTGTAAAGAGCCTGTGGAGGAAGAATTTTCCTATGCGCTTACCAACTCCCTGGGCTTTGGAGGACACAACGCGAGCCTTCTTGTGAAAAAATTCGTGGAGTAGGAGGAAAGCCTTATGCAGCTTTCAACAAAACAAATTATGGAAATCATCCCCCACAGACAGCCTTTTCTGCTTCTGGATACCATTGAGGAGCTGGAGCCGGGCGTACGTGCGGTGGGAAAAAAATGCGTGACCTATAACGAGCCTTTTTTTGCGGGCCATTTTCCAAAGGAGCCGGTGATGCCCGGAGTGCTTATCATGGAAGCGCTGGCGCAGGCGGGAGCCGTGGCGATACTCAGCCAGCCTGAAAATAAGGGAAAACTGGTGCTGTTTGGCGGCATTGACGGCGCCCGTTTCAAAGGCAAGGTGGTTCCGGGTGACGTGCTCATGCTGGAAACAGAAATTATCAAGGTAAAAGGCCCGGTGGGCGTGGGCAGCGCAAAGGCCACTGTCAACGGAAAGCTGGTGGCAAAGGCGGAGCTGACCTTTGTTGTCACTGCGCCGGAAAAAGCCTGAGAAGGGACCGGAAAAGTAAAATGATCAAGCAATTGCAAATCGGGGATTTAACGGCGCGGTTTCCTGTGATACAGGGTGGCATGGGCGTGGGAGTCAGCCTTTCGGGGCTGGCCGGCGCAGTGGCCGCACAGGGAGGTATCGGCATCATCTCCACGGCTCAGATCGGCTATCGTGAGCCGGATTACCAGGTAAATCCCCATACCGCCAATCTGCGTGCGGTAAAAAAGGAAATCCGGAGGGCTAAGGAGCTGGCGGCCGGCGGTATTGTGGGCGTAAATATTATGGTGGCCACAAAAGGCTATGAGGATTACGTAAAGGCTGCTGTGGAAGCCGGCGCGGATCTAATTATTTCCGGCGCCGGACTGCCTGTGACGCTGCCGGAGGCCGCCTCCGGCGTACGGCGGGAGGACGGGGAAAGCCGCCAGGCAAAGCTTTCTCCCATCGTCTCCAGCGTGAAGTCGGCGAATGTCATCATGAAATACTGGATGAAAAAGTACAATTACCTGCCGGATTTGGTGGTGATCGAAGGGCCTCTGGCCGGCGGCCATCTGGGTTTTGACAGGAAACAGCTTGAGGATATCGAGGGGATGCATTATGAAGAAGAGGTCATGCGCATCCTGGAGACCGTAAAAGCCTTTGGAAGGGCCGGAAACAGGGAAATCCCGGTGGTAATGGCCGGAGGCGTCTATACGGGCGCAGAAGCCCGCAAATGGCTGGATATGGGACTTGACGGCGTCCAGATGGCCACCCGGTTTGTGACGACGGTGGAATGTGACGCCCATCTTGCCTTTAAACAGGCTTATATCAACGCGGAAAAGGAAGATATCGTGCTGGTAAAGAGCCCGGTGGGGATGCCGGGACGCGCCATCCGCAATGCATTTTTGGAAAGAACGGCAAAAGGGCCGGTTCCCCATGGCAGATGCCATGGCTGTATTAAAACCTGTAAACCGCAGGAGACGCCCTATTGTATTACGGAAGCGCTGGTGAATGCGGTAAAGGGAGATGTGGATAACGGCCTTCTTTTCTGCGGAAGCAACGCTTACAGGGCACAAAGGATAGAAACCACGGCGGATATATTTGCGGAGCTTGCATCCGCTTTTGAATAAAATGGATTGACACTGTCAGGTACACTGACGGTATATCAGACAGGAATATGGCCCCTTTCGGCCGTATGCCCGCCGCGTCGGGCAGATGGGAGCAGATATGACGAGCAGAATAATAGGAACGGGAAGCTGCCTTCCGGAAACCATCATAACCAACGACTGGCTTTCCGAAAGAATGGACACCTCGGATGAGTGGATTACCAGCCGGACGGGGATACGGGAGAGACGGCTTGTCAGGGAAGAAACCACTGCGGATATGGCGGAGCAGGCTTCCAGGCTGGCCCTGGAGCAGGCGGGAATCGCACCGGAGGATCTGGATTTGATAGTGGTAGGCACGATTACGGCGGATCATGTGACTCCTTCCGCGGCCTGTGAGCTGCAGGCGCGTCTGGGGGCAAAAAAAGCTATGGCTTTTGACATTAACGCTGCGTGTTCCGGATTTTTGTTTTCACTGGAAACTGCGGATGCATTTCTTGGAACAGGGCGTTTTCAGAACGCTTTGGTCCTGGGGGCGGAAACTCTGTCAAGAATTATGGACTGGACGGACAGGAGCACCTGCGTCCTGTTCGGAGACGGCGCGGGCGCTGTGGTGCTTGCCCGGGAGAAAACAGGGATTTTAAGCTTCGATCAGGGCTGCGACGGCGTCAGGGGAAGCGCGTTGGTCTGCCGCGGCAGAGGGAATAACAACCCGCTGGTGGTAACCGGAAATGAACCGGATTATGTGCATATGGACGGTCAGGAGGTCTATAAATTTGCGGTGACCACGGTTCCGGTATCCATACATAAGGCTCTGGAACAGGCGGGGCTGCAGGCGGAGGATATCAAATATTTTTTCCTGCACCAGGCGAATCTGCGGATTATCCAGTCCGTAGCGAAAAGACTTCATATTTCTGTGGATAAGTTCCCGGTAAGCCTGGATCATTGTGGAAATATCTCCGCGGCCAGCGTGCCAATCCTGCTGGATGAGATCAACAGGAAGGGCTGCCTTTCCCGCGGGGACAAAATCGTGCTCTGCGGCTTCGGCGCCGGACTTTCCTGGGGGACAGCAGTGATGGAGTGGTAAGCAGTGATAGAGTGGTAAAAAAATATAACGACGAAGGTGCAAAACGGTTATAAAATTTATAACTATTCAGTTGATGCGGCGGGAAATGGAAAAGTTGAAAGAAACCTTTTCCGTTTCCTGCCTTTATTTTGTGAAAAATACCGCTTGTGTTTCAAGATAAATATGTTAATATAAATTATAATTAATGTATATTTATACAGTTTTATTTTTGTAAGGCGCGTAAAAGCGCGAGGAGGAGAGAGTAATTATGAAAAAATTTTTAGCAACAGCACTGGCTGTATGCATGACGGTATCTCTTGCCGCATGCGGAAGCAGCGCACAGGGAACTACAACTACAAGCGAAGTAGCACCTGAGGCTTCCAGCGCAGCAACAGCTACAGAGGCGGCAAGTGATACGGCGCCGGAATCCACCGCAGCAGCGGAGACGACAGCGGCAGAGGGCGCAGTGGCAAGCGTTGATGATCTTCCCGGAAAGTCCATCGGTGTCCAGCTGGGAACGACAGGCGATATTTTTGCATCCGATTACGAGGAACAGGGTTCCACAATAGAACGCTTCAACAAAGGAAACGACGCTATCCAGGCGCTTCTGCAGGGAAAGATTGACTGCGTGATGATCGATGAGCAGCCCGCAAAGGCATTCGTAGCCAATACTACAGGACTGAAGATTCTGGAAGAGCCCTTCGCAGAAGAGGATTATGCCATCTGTGTTTCCAAGGACAACGCAGAGCTGACCTCCAGCATTAATGAGGCGCTTGCGAAGCTGAAGGCCGACGGAACGCTGGATAATATTGTAAAGAACTATATCGGGGATGACACCAAGGGACAGTTCCCTTATGAATCTCCTGCTGACGTGGATCGTTCCAACGGTACTCTGGTAATGGCAACCAACGCTTATTTTGAGCCTTATGAATTCTATCAGGGAGACAAGGTGGTTGGAATTGATGCTGATATGGCACAGGCCGTATGCGACGTGCTGGGCTATGAGCTGAAGATTGAGGACATGGAGTTT
Source organism: Eisenbergiella porci (assembly GCF_009696275.1). Lineage (GTDB taxonomy): Bacteria > Bacillota > Clostridia > Lachnospirales > Lachnospiraceae > Eisenbergiella > Eisenbergiella porci. Next base: position 92,571 of record NZ_VUMI01000013.1, on the reverse strand, counting down.
GATTCCATTATCAATGCAATCCAGTCCGGCAAGGCCGATATCGGGGTTGCAGGCATCACGGTTACCGAGGATCGTCTGCAGAGCGTTGATTTTACTGATTCCTATGCAAGCTCCAAGCAGGTTATTATTGTAAAAGAGTGATGACAGCCTGGCGCGGTAAATGCGTTGAGCTTATAATTGAGTTTATAATAATATAATGTAATGATTTGAGAGGCGTTTTTTTCTCCCGGGCAGAGTGTGTATGATACAGGCGGACCCATGAAATACCATGGGCCCGTTTGTTGCGCATCAGCCAGACCTTATCAGCGTGTCTGACAGCGCGTGGCTGGTGTACAAGTTAGTGCAGTTTTTTGACGGGTAGTAAAAATATACTAAGGAGAAATGGCGGAGGGTATTTAGATGCAAAATTTTTTGGATCAGTTTTATCTGAATTTCATTAAGGACGACCGTTGGAAATATCTGACGGACGGACTGAAGACTACGCTGCTGATTACTTTTTTTGCAGTGATTCTGGGTCTGGTTCTGGGCTTTCTGGTGGCGATTGTCCGTTCCAGCGCAGTGAAGAGCGGGATAAAGAAGCCTGCGAAAATCAAGGAGAAGGGTGTTTATTTTAGGAAGCTGCTGGGCTATTATCTGTTTAAGCTTGTGGATTTTATCTGCCAGCTTTACCTGACGGTAATCCGCGGTACGCCTACGATGATTCAGCTGCTGATTATGTATTATGTAATTTTCGGAAGCGTTACCATAGATAAAAGGGTGGTGGCGATTCTGGCCTTCGGCATCAACTCCGGCGCATATGTGGCGGAAATCGTGCGTTCCGGCATTATGGCCATTGATATCGGGCAGTTTGAAGCCGGCAGAAGCCTGGGCTTTGGCTATCCGGCAACCATGTGGCATATCATTCTTCCCCAGGCGCTGAAAAATGTGCTTCCCGCGCTGGGAAATGAAATTATTGTGCTCCTGAAGGAAACCTCCATCAGCGGTTACATCGCCCTGACGGATCTGACCCACGGCGGCAATGTTATCCGGAGCCAGACCTATTCCGCATTCATGCCCCTGATTGCCGTTGCAGTGATTTACCTGGCAATCGTATCCCTGCTGGCGGCAGGTGTTTCCAAACTGGAAAGGAGGCTGCGTACAAATGAACGCTGACGGACAGATTTTATTTGAGATCCGGGACCTTTGCAAATCCTTCGGGGATATCTCGGTCCTTAAAAATATCAGCACCACCATATCCCAGGGAGAGGTAGTGGTGATTGTGGGACCCTCCGGTTCCGGCAAATCCACCTTTCTTCGCTCCCTGAACCTGCTGGAGGAGCCTACGGCAGGGCAGATTCTTTTCGAGGGAAAGGACATCACCGATCCCAAGGCCAATATTAACCTGTACCGGCAGCATATCGGTATGGTATTCCAGCATTTTAACCTGTTTCCCCACAAGACGATTCTGCAGAACATGACGCTTGCGCCCATCCAGCTGCTGAAACGTCCGAAAAAGGAAGCCGAGCAGGAGGCCATGCAGCTTCTGGAGCGGGTCGGTCTGACGGAAAAGGCCAATGCATATCCTTCCCAGCTGTCCGGCGGGCAGAAGCAGCGTATTGCCATCGTGCGTTCCCTGTGCATGCATCCGGATGTGATGCTGTTTGACGAGCCTACCAGCGCGCTTGATCCGGAAATGGTCGGAGAGGTTCTGGGAGTTATGTCAGATCTGGCAAGGGACGGCATGACTATGGTCATCGTTACGCATGAAATGGGTTTTGCCAAAGAAGTGGGAAGCCGTGTACTGTTTATGGATGACGGTATTATTAAGGAAGAGAGCGCGCCTAAGGAATTCTTTGACAATCCGAAGAATCCAAGGCTGCGGGAGTTCCTTTCCAAGGTGCTGTAGGCTGTAGCCAGGCGCTTTGGCGGGACAGGAAGTTGTCTGGTTATTAATTGTCTAAATATGAAAAAGTCTGATTATGTAAATATGGATGCCTGTATAAGGAAATGCCGGCGGGAGGCCGGGGCCTTATGCAGGCATTTTTTATGCTTCGGGGAAATATAATGGTAGAAAAAAGGCGGCTGCCCGGACGACGGACAGCTGTGAAAAAAGGGTTTATATGCTGAATTATATTTGGGCGGTTATGATTGCCATAGGGGTTATTTACGGGGCCCTGACGGGCAATATTGAGGCGGTGGCAAACGGCGCCCTGGAGTCCGCGGGTGAGGCGGTGCAGTTGTGTATTACCATGGTGGGCATTATGGCGCTTTGGGTGGGGCTGATGGAGATTGCCAAGAATTCAGGGCTGATTGCCTCTATGACAAGGGGGATTCAGCCGTTTGTCAGCTTTTTGTTTCCCAGGCTCCCCAGGAACCATGCAGCAAGGGAGTATATTTCCACCAACATTATTGCCAATATCCTGGGCCTGGGCTGGGCCTGCACGCCTGCGGGCCTGAAGGCCATGGAGGAGCTGCAGAAGCTGAATGAGGAGGAGTGCCGGAAAACAGGGAGGTCGCCGCATACGGCGAGCAATGAAATGTGTTCCTTTCTTATTCTGAATATTTCATCCCTGCAGCTGATTCCGGTGTCGATTATTGCATACAGGAGCCAGTACGGGAGTGTGAACCCTACGGCGGTGATCATGCCGGGAATGATTGCCACTTTATTTTCTACGATAGTGGGAGTGATTTTTATTAAGGTGATGGACCGGGGGAGGAAGGGGAGCGGGTGATTCTGCTCAAATATTTTTCGGGAATTTCAGTACCTTTAGAATTCTGTCCTGCTCTTCCGGGGGAAATTGGTGGAAGATGTTAATTACTTCGGCGTCCCGGGTGGCAGAGTGTTTTTGGCTGTCCGTATCGGACTCTCCGGCGGCAAGAATAGAATCCACGGTCACATTGCAGAGCTTTGCATAATATGTCAGGACGCAAAGGTTAAGCTTGGCACGGTTATTTTCAATATTACCGATAAATGAGATAGTACAACCTAGTTCCTTTGAGGGGAAAGTGCATACTGAATGTAGCGAAAATCGGTATTTTTGTTATACGTATCCTGATATTCTGGATGAAATGGGAAGGATTCTTATCCGAAATGACATCATTCTCCGGCTGAAGTCGGTTCAGATGGTTTAAACCAATATGCGTATACCGAAAATTTTGAGAAAGAATTATTATAGTAAATATATATGACCTGTCGTTCATTAATCGGTGATATAGTTATTTTTATTTATGATATAACCAGGAACTTCAGACATATAACCAGGGGCTGGCTGGAAAGAGTAAGCGGGAATTGTCATATGTACGGCAGGCATAAACAACGAATCATGAACAGGCCAAAGGGTGCATATATTGTTTAGAAAATGACTGCTGAGGTATGCCGTCTATGATGAACGTACTGGCAAATCTGTCAAATATTATTATTCCGGCATTGATATTTTATATTGTGGCGTATGGAGTAATTCACCATACGAATGTATATGAAGATTTTATCAGAGGAGCGGAGGACGGCTTTAAAACGGTAATACAGATTATGCCCACACTTATCGGACTGATGATGGCGGTGGGGATCTTGCGCGCATCCGGGTTCCTGGAATTTTTCGGCGGACTGGTCGGAAAGCTTACGGAGCCGATAGGGCTGCCTGCTCCTGTTGTGCCGCTGATTTTTGTCAAACTGTTTTCCTCTTCGGCCGCAACAGGACTGGTGCTGGATATTTTTAAAAATTATGGTACGGATTCTTACATAGGTATGATGACATCTATTCTGATGAGCTGTACGGAAACCTGTTTTTACACTATGAGTGTGTATTTTATGGCGGCAAAGGTTACGAAGACGAGATATACGCTGGCTGGTGCGCTGACGGCTACGGCGGCGGGAATTATTGCGAGTATTGTATTGGCAGGGGTAATTTGATTTAATAACTTAAACCGGTATATGATTATATACAAACATTAAGTTTAAAAAAGTCTAAGGACAGCCGCATTAGATTAAATAAAATTGGTGATTATATACAGATTTTAAGTGTATATGGAACCACAGCAGGAGAGCCTTATATGAAGCATTTAGAGGGTGCCATATGGGAGTTAGGGATACGATACTGAAAATACTGGCACCATTGGGAAAAACCCTATATGTTGGTGATTTAAAAAACAGCAAAGTGCAAAGAAGATGTGGGGGCTATTGCCTCCGGTATATATATTTATTGTGATAATGTAATAGTTTTGGATAGTGAGATTATCACCAACATGGGTATTTGAAAATAAGTTTTTGATTACAAAAGGAACAGGCTGCCCTGTTCCTTTTGTGATCTCAAATATAATAAACGGAATGATGTTTTAAGCAAATGTTATTTAACAAACTTCTGTACATAGCCCATGATAAAGATGAACAATACGATGGCGGGCAGGATGAAGCTTACATAAATACGCGACCACTGAGGGAACTTCACGCCCTTGCCGGAATCGGCTTCCTTAATGAAGCTCTTCCAGCCCCAGCCGTAGCGGCTGGTACAGAACAGCAGGTATCCCAAACTTCCTAGGGGAAGCAGGTTATTGGAGACGATGAAATCTTCCAGATCCTGAATCGTGGAGCCTGCGCCCAGCGGAGCGATTGCGCTCCAGATATTGAAGCCGAAAACACAGGGCAGGGAGAGTAGAAGGATCGCAACGAAGTTGACCGCAACAGCTTTTTTTCTGGTCCATCCGAACAAATCGATGGAGAAGCTTAAAATATTTTCGAATACGGCTATGATGGTGGACAGGGCAGCGAAGCTCATGAAGATGAAGAACAGGGTGCCGAAAATGCGTCCGCCGGCCATCTGGTTAAAAATATTGGGCAGGGTTACGAATACCAGTCCGGGGCCCTCTCCGGGATTTACCTGGAAAGCGAAGCAGGCGGGGAAGATGATCAGCCCGGCCAGCAGGGCCACGATGGTATCCAGCGTACAGATACGGATGGACTCACCGGTAAGGGTGTGCTCCTTGGCAATATAGCTTCCGAAAATAGCCATGGCGCCGATGCCTAAGCTCAGGGTAAAAAATGCCTGTCCCATGGCAGCGAAGACAACCTCAAACAGGCCATATTCAGTTATTTTATGAAAGTCAGGTATCAGGTAAAAGCGGACGCCTTCGGCTGCGCCGGGCAGGGTAACGCTTCTGATACAAAGGATGATCAGAATAACAAACAGGGATGCCATCATGAATTTGGTTACGCGTTCCACACCCTTCTGCAGGCCGAGGCTGCATACGAGGAAGCCGATGATTACCGTGACGATCATCCAGAAGGTCATGGATCTGGGCTGCCCGAGCATACCGTTAAAAACGCCGCCCACTTCATCCGGTGTGAGGCCGGTGAACTCTCCGCGTATCATTTTAATTACATAAGCGAGCATCCAGCCGCCTACGGTGGTATAGAACATCATGAGGAGATAGTTGCCTGCAATAGCAATAATGGCCATGAAATGCCATTTGCTTCCCTTTGGCTCCAGTACGTGGAAGCTGCGGGCAGCGGATTTCTGGCTGGCACGGCCCACCGAAAATTCCATTACCATAATAGGAAGGCCGAGAATTACAAGAAAGACAAAATAGATGAGCACGAAAGCGGCTCCGCCGTATTTTCCGGTAATGTAGGGAAAACGCCATACGTTTCCCAAACCAACGGCACAGCCGGCTGAAATGAGGATAAATCCCAGCCGGGATGAGAACTTTTCTCTTTTTTCCATAAGTTAATTCCCCCTAGAAATTTGTGTGTACTTTCATCAGCATATAAGAGAAGGTGGGGGAAGTCAATAGGGAAAATGGAAGTCTAGTCTTTCAAATTAATGCATTTTATGATTTTACTTGTTTCATATTCGTAACCAGTTTTTATGTTTTTTAACTCTAATATTTTTTCAGCATCAATCAGCTGCCCGCTTATTTTTGAAAGAAGGATATCGGCAATGTCTGCGCGTGAGCTATATTTATCTGATTTAAGTGCAGTCTAATAAATGGGGACAGCACTGAAGCTGCCGCGGCCACGAGGAGTCCCAGCAGTACAAAGGTAACTATTAGTTCGATTTATGTATATCCTTTTTGATTATTTTTAATCCGTTTTTTCCCCTGTAAATTTCCTTTTGTCTATCACTGTTTATCCTATTGGACTCTACCGTATAGCTCCATTATAGGCGCCATCTCCCTCTGCATTTTTGCTTGTCACAGTGCAGTTCATAATGAGATTAAGGAATTCTTCTTTTGTTCGTACTTCATCAGCCTTGTTATCTCCATAGGCCAGATGCTCATGACGCCGTCCGAGGAATCGGTATAGAGTATTTCCTCATCATCACTGTCTTCGTGAGATACAGCTATTGCGTTGACAAAGAAACGCACCCGGCATCCCTCAAGGGCTTCCAAACTGCAGTTTTCAAGTATGAGGAGGCATTTTATAGCATTTTTTTATTATAAGCGAAATTCCTGGGCTGTGGAACTTATTTTAGTGAAGATTTTTGGTGGACTGAAAAGTAAATAAAAATTGTTAAAATATTAGTATAGAAAATGATATAGACTATTTTATTTTAAGTTGAAGAAGACGGTGGAATTTGTTGACAAAGAGTTACGATAAGACTATATTTAGTAAAAAGGTAAAACTCTTGTAATGATTGATGCAAAAAGATATATCTACGTATAGTTAACGGGGGTTTAGATATGTCTTTTTGCATTTTTTTATTGCAGGAAGAAATTGCAGGTGTTTTGCGGTAGTTGATATTATTGATTATAGGTAAAGGAACTGAGTGGGATTATTTTGAAGTGAGTTGGTAGCCGGGCAGTATTATGTAGGTGCTTTTGGTAAAAAGTTTTATTGAACAAATGTAATTGATAAAATGTAAGAGCGTGAAATGGGTAACTGTTGTTGATCTCAGAGGAAAGGATTGTATTATGAGATTATTTCTAAAGCTTAAAAATGATAAAAAAGGATTTACGTTGGTTGGGATGATTGTTGTTATTATTGGTATCTTGTTGGCTATTTTGGTGCCTGGGATGTTTAAGTATATTGATAAGGCGAAGGATAAGATTAGGAATGACATATACGGAAAATGGAAAAAAGATAACATTAGATGAACATGGTTGGACTGATTATTGTATCATACAAGATTTTTATTTATCTTTTTATGTTAGATATATGTTTTATTATACAATCATTCGCAGGCAGGAGTGTGTCTCTTATAAGCTAAGAATATCCAGCTTGCAATGAAAATACCCGCTGTGGAATATTATGGAGATAATCGCAGTGAATACGCTCCTAATATACAGTATGGTATGATGAAAGACACAATAAATGAAAAATTATATATCGGATTTTACAATAATTTGTAAAATAGTATAGGTTAAAAATGCATCCTTTAATAATGAATAAACTGTATATTAGCATGATTTTGCTCAGTAGTGTTTCTTTTTATTTAATAAATGGTATCACGTATTCAATATCCTATGAATTAAAATTGGTGGAGGGATATAGACTGTTTTTTCAGGAAGGCGTACACAAACGGTATATTGCAAATGCAATGCTGGGAGGAATACTTGCCAGTTTTACAACATGGAATTACATAAATATATCAACTGTGTTAACAATACTATTATTTTTGGCTCTTTTGTCAATTATATCTTCCGTTGATATTGCTACCATGGAAATCCCCAATACCTTCGTTATAGCTGCGCTTGTATTAGGGATCATCTCCATCTTCACAATGCCCGGTACCAGCCTCCCTTCCCGCATCTTAGGAATGTTCGTAGTCAGCGTCCCGCTTCTCCTCATAACGCTTCTAATCCCCGGCGCCTTCGGCGGCGGAGATATCAAGCTAATGGCGGCCTGCGGTCTGTTCCTCGGAACCAAGCTGACCCTGTTGTCCTTCGCCTTTGCAGTATTAACCGGCGGCCTGTACGGAATCTGGCTTCTGGTAATGAAGAAGAAAAGTGGAAAAGAACACTTCGCCTTCGGTCCATTCCTGTGTCTGGGCATGGCAGCAGCACTGTTCATCGGAGACAAGGTATGGCACTGGTATGTAGGACTTCTATATTTGTAACTTCGATTTTGCTTTATTACGCTTTACAATGTGCCATGAATGCCTCATTATTAAATATATCATACTAATCCACTAACCAACAATGCAGCAAAGGCGGCGTATTGAAGGGGGGTGTGCCCCAGTGCCTGATTCCCACGGCGGACGGCCGGGGCCGGATTGCGGCGACGGAGGTGCTGACGGGAACGGATGCGGTGATGAACCTGATCCGGGAAAGCAAGGGGCATCAGATGGCCACGCTCATGCAGTCCGGGGCTGCCAATGGAATGCATACGCTGAACGGTGATTTGTCGCGGCTTGTAGCCATGGGGGTTATTTCCGGGGAAAATGCGTTTAAATATTCCAATGACAAAAGAGATTTGACAAATTATCTCTAGGAAAATCTTATAAAAAAGAGTATGATAACTATGAGGGGAATCAGAGCCGGCGCCGGTCAGACAGCCGGTCTGGTTCCTTTTATGCGTTTAGAGAAAAAATACGGAGTTCAGGTATATGGATCAGTCATCAATAGTATTTATCAGTATTATATCAGCAGCAGGGCTGGCGGCCCTGGTTTTGGTTGCTTTTTTTGTGGCAAGGGCGTGGAAGCACAGACGGCGGAGCCTGGAAATGGACGATATGGAAGGGCATGAGTTCGAGTATTTCTGTGCGGATCTGCTGCGGGATAAGGGATTTCTGGATGTGGAGGTCACAAGGGGCAGCGGTGATTTCGGCGTGGATATCCTGGCGGAAAAGGACGGGGTAACTTATGCGGTCCAGTGCAAGTGTTATAATGCCCCCATCGGGATTAAGGCGGTGCAGGAGATTTATGCGGGCCGCGATTATTATGACCGGATGGTGGGAGTGGTAATGACGAATCAGTATTTTACCTCTGCGGCGGTGGATGCGGCGAAGAAGCTGAAAATCCTCCTTTGGGACAGAGGATACCTGGAAAGTATGATGGAAGAGCTGGATTAGGGCATGCAGGCTGGGGAAAAGGACGGTATCCGTTATGGCTTTTGTGGAATTTAAGGATGTAAAAAAAGTTTATCATATGGGCGAGGTGGATATACACGCGCTGCGGGATGTGAATTTTGAAATCGAGGAAGGGGAGTTCTGCGTGATCGTGGGAGCATCCGGCGCCGGGAAAACAACGATTCTGAACATCCTGGGTGGGATGGATACGCTTTCGGAGGGGAAGGTCATCCTGGATGGGAACGAAATCTCAGCCTACAATCAAAAACAGCTGACCTCCTACCGCAGGTATGATATCGGCTTTGTTTTTCAGTTTTATAATCTGATACAGAACCTGACGGCGCTGGAAAACGTGGAGCTGGCTTCCCAGATTTCCAAAAATCCGCTGGATGCGGCGGAGACGCTGAAAAAGGTGGGGCTGGAGGAGAGGATGTCCAATTTTCCTGCGCAGCTGTCCGGCGGGGAGCAGCAGAGGGTGGCAATCGCCAGGGCGCTGGCAAAGAATCCCAAGCTGCTGCTGTGCGATGAGCCTACGGGCGCGCTGGATTATAATACGGGGAAAGCGGTTTTAAAGCTTTTGCAGGATACCTGCCGGGATACGGGGATGACCGTGGTTGTCATCACCCACAATCAGGCCATCACGGCCATGGCGGACCGGATTATCCGGGTAAAGAGCGGCACGATCCGGAGTATGGAAATGAATGAGCACATTACGCCGGTGGAAGAGATTGAGTGGTAAGGAAGAGGAATGCGATGAAGTCCACCATATTCAAGACAACTGTACGGGAAATCAGGGAAAGCCTCGGACGGTACATGGCCATTTTGGCTATTGTGGCGCTGGGGGTTGGATTTTTTACGGGCCTTAAGGTGACAAAGCCGGCCATGCTGAAGGCCGGAGGGGAATATCTGGAGGAGAATAATCTGTATGACCTGCGTCTGCTGTCCACGGTGGGTTTTGATGAAAGCGATGTGAAGCAGCTGAATGAACGGGAGGGTGTGGAGATCGCGGAGGGCGCGGTTTATGTGGATTTCCTGGCCCAGGACGAGGAAGGGACAGAAAGCGTGCTGCGTGCGCATTCGCTGCTTTGGGTGCAGAACCATGTGGTGGTGCGGGCCGGGAGAATGCCGACGGCGCCGGATGAGTGCGTGGTGGACAGTCTGGTATTTACGAGAAAGGATATCGGCACTACAATCCGTGTTTCCGATAATAATGAGGAAGATACCCGGGATATGTTTTCCGGTACGGAGTATAAAATCGTGGGGATCTGTGACGCTCCTTTTTATATCAATTATGAAAGAGGGAGTACGGCGCTTGGAAACGGTAAGCTGAAGGGGTATGTTTATATTCCTGAGGCAGGGTTTGATACGGAAGCTTATACGGAGGTTTTTGTCAGGCTGGAGGAAAAATATCCCCTTTACAGCCAGGAGTATAAGGATTACATCGATGAGGTCATGGACTGGGCGGAGCCTCTTTGTGAGGAAGTGGCCCAGGCACGGTATGTGAGGCTGAAGGAGGATGCCCAGTGGCAGATTGCAGACGGCGAGCGGGAGCTTGATAAGAAGGTGGCCGAGGCGGAGGATAAGCTGGAGGATGCCAGGCAGGAGCTGCTGGACGGGGAACAGGAGATAGAAGATGCCAGGAAGGAGATTGTCGACGGCTGGAAGGAAATAGCGGACGGTAAGGCGGAGATCGCGGATAAGCGGCAGGAGCTGGCGGATTCCCTGACGGAGCTTCAGGATGGAAAGCAGGAGATAGAGGACGGCCTGGATCAGCTGGAGGAAAAGCGGATAGAAGCCTCCGATATGGAGGAGGGAGATGAAAAGGACGGTTATGAAACCGGCCTGAATCTGGCGGAGGCCCAGGTAAAGGGCAAAAAGGCCCAGGTGGAGTCCGGCCTTGCCCAGGCGAATATGGGAAGCAGGCAGCTGGAGGCGGCGGAAAATACCATAGCGCGCCAGGAGGAAAAGCTGCGGGATGCCCAGAAGAAGCTGGAGGATTCGGAAAAGGAGCTGGCGGACGGCTGGGAGGAGTACGAGGAGAACCGGCAGAAGCTTGCAGATGAAACGGCTGACGGCCGTAAGGAACTGGAGGATGCCAGGAAAGAGCTGGCCGATCTGAAGGAGCCGGATACCTATGTGCTGGGCAGGGATAAAAATATCGGTTACGCAAGCTTTGAAAGCGATTCTGATATCGTGGAGGGGATTGCCAATGTATTCCCGATTTTCTTCTTTCTGGTTGCGGCGCTGGTGTGTATCACTACCATGACCCGTATGGTGGAGGAGCAGAGGACGCAGATTGGTATTTTGAAGGCCCTGGGCTACAGCGAGGGCACGATTATGGGAAAATATCTGTTTTACTCGGGAAGCGCGGCGATGCTGGGCTGCGGGATTGGTTTCCTTCTGGGATCCTATATTTTTCCCACGGTTATCTGGACAGCTTACAGGATTATGTACCGTCTGGGGGATTTCCATGTGATTCTGGACTGGAAGCTGGGGGTGATTTCCCTGGTGGTGTCAATCCTGTGTTCCATGGGCACGACCATCGCTACCTGCAGGTATGAGCTGACCAGTGTGGCGGCGGAGCTGATGCGCCCGAAGGCTCCTAAGAGCGGAAAACGGATTATTCTGGAGCGGATTCCTTTCCTTTGGAACCATATGAAATTCCTGCTGAAGGTGTCTGCGAGAAATATTTTCCGGTATAAACAGAGATTCTATATGATGGTATTCGGCATCGGCGGCTGTACGGCGTTGCTGCTCACCGGCTTCGGGGTGAAGGATTCCATCAGCAGCATAACCTATAACCAGTTTGATGAAATCCAGATAAACGACATGAGCGTTATTTTCAGCGATCCGTATAAGAGTATGGACAGCAGTGAGTTTGATGCAGTTATGGCAGACAACGCGCGCTCCTATACGCTTGCCTTTGAGGAGAGCGGGGATTTGACGCTGGGCGACAAGACAAAATCCCTTACGCTGGTGGCGCCGGAAAAAACGGAGGACATCGGCCTGTACCTGAATCTGCACACCACCCGGGATGAGCCAGTGGCCTATCCTGGAAAGGGAGAGGTAGTGCTTACCGAGAAGCTGGCGGATAAATGCAATGCGAAAATCGGGGATACGGTAACTATTCAGGATGATGATATGAATGAGCTGGAGCTGAAGGTTTCAGGCATCAGCGAAAACTATGTATATAATTATGCCTATATTTCCCCGGATACCTGGAAGGAACAGACAGGGAAGGAGCCGGAATATAAGAGCGCTTATGTGAATGTCCGGGAAGGCGCGGATGTGCACGAGGTTTCCGCGGCGATTATGAACTGCGACGGCGTGGCCTCCGTGACCATAAATGACGATATGAAGGTACGTTTCAGCAGTATGATGAAGAGCCTGGATTATGTGGTGCTGCTGATTATTGGCTGCGCGGGCTCCCTGGCCTTTATCGTGCTGTATAATCTGACGAATATCAACATTACGGAGCGGCTTCGGGAAATCGCGACGATTAAGGTGCTTGGATTTTACAGGCGGGAAACGGCCAGCTATGTGTTCCGTGAAAATCTGGTGCTGACGGGTATCGGCGCCGGCGTGGGGCTGATTATGGGATATTATCTGCATCGGTTTGTCATGTACAATATCGATATTGATATGATCGCCTTCGATGTGCATATCGCGCCAAGAAGCGTGCTGCTGAGCATCGTTCTGACTTTTATTTTTGCCGGGATTGTTGACTGGGTGATGAATAAGAAACTGGACGCCATCAACATGGCGGAATCCATGAAATCGGTGGAGTAAAATGCAGGTTATGGCGCTGGCCGTCTTTGGGCTTTATCTGCCGCGGCCCTGCTTTCCGGTTGATGATAAGGCCGGGAAGCAGAAACGTGGCAGCGGAAGCCCAAAGAGGGGACAAGCCGTAACTGTCAAAGTTTGAGAATCAAACTATTTTTATTGAAATATAGTGCGGTGTCCTATATAATGAAAAGGAAAAGATGCAGGCCGGAGGATTTTTTACCGGGAATGGAAGGAAATCGAAGGAGGGAGCGCCGTTGGATATCAAGGATACGCTCAATGAGCTGTTGGTGAAGCTGTTCCGCAATATCAATACAATTGAAGAGCAGGCCATCCGCACGGAAGAGTATAGGGATATGACTACGAACGACATGCATGTCATCGAGGCTATCGGAACCGGCGCGGCGAAAAATATGACGTCTGTGGCGAAAACACTGGCGGTTACGACGGGGACTCTGACGATTTCGGTAAACAGTCTGGTGAAAAAAGGATATGTGGAGCGTGTCCGCAGCGAAGAGGACAGGCGTGTGGTGCTGATATCCCTGACTGCAAAGGGGAAAAAGGCCTTTGCCCATCATAAGAAATTCCATGATGATATGATCCGTAATGTGCTGGAGGGGCTGAGCGACGAGGAGCAGGTGGTGCTGCAGAAATCGCTGGGGAACCTGGTGGGATATTTCCAGGGGATTCAGAATGGGAAGAAATAGGGAAAGAATTCAGAAAAAAGGAAAAAGAACTTCGATATGCCAGGCTGGCTGCAGGGACAGCGGATCTGGGATATGCAAATATATGATTGGTTTTAATGCCGCAGGTGGCAACGGTATCGTCCGAGTCCCTGCGGCATTTTTTTCATAGGGTATTTACTTATATTTTGTACTGCACTGTCCTGCTTTGGTGATATGCGGGAGCTTTTCGGATTTACTGCACTGTTGGCTGCCACCCGGCAATAGTGCGCGGAACGGATGGGGGAATTAACCGCGGGCCAGCTTCTTTTCAGTTTCCATATAGGACAGTGTGGTTTTGACCGCCGGCGTTTCCGCCAGCTTTTTTTCCAGGCTTGTAAAGTCCGAGGGGCCTGCCTGAAGCAGGAAGGTATGGAAGCGCAGCGGTGTATAATCATCACCCCATAGATCTGTGGCTTTATCACGGAGGGCGAGGATTTCCAGGTAGCCAAGGTAGTATTTCAGGTAGGTGGTGGGTTCCGTGCGGATGTAGTCGTAAATGGCATCAGCCGTGGCCTGGTCCGAAATGCCGAAGGCGGCCAGGGAGCGGTAGACATCCTGGCGGCTTGCTCCATAATAATGGATGGACAGATCAAGCAGGCAGTAAAGATTGACCTGCAGGTTGCGTTCCAGGCACGCAATGTCCGTCAGCAGGCTGCTTGCGTTGGGAGCGCCGTTTTGCAGGAGGACGTCGGAGGCGTAGCCGTAGGCGATATTTTCCACATAATAGGCCCAGCCTTCAACAAAGCCGCCATAAAAAAGGGCGCTTCTCACCGGATTGTCTGTTTTGGAGTTTTCATAGAGCTGGCTGTAAACTGTCTGGTACAGGTGGCCGGGATAGCCCTCGTGGGCCAGCGTGGTGTAAAGCTCCAGGCCGGGGGAGGTGGAGGAGTTATTCACGTAGATGACGTTGTCGTCCATGTCGTCAATGGGCGGGGTGAGATAAAGGGCAGGGCTGGTGAAATCCTCCATGGATTCTGCCACAGATTTGGTCCGGCAGGAGGGCAGGCTGTCGGTGAGGGCGGCCAGGGAGGGAAAATCCGCCTGCATCCGGTTCTGCAAATCGTCCAGAATCTCCTGGGCATTCTGGAAAGGGAAGGCGGGGAGATCCTCCAGGGTAATCGTACCGGTTCCGGTCTGTTCCCGGTAGGTCTCAACCAGCGCCTGAAGGTTCTGGTAAAGGTTCTGGAACTGATCGGATAGCAGGGACTGGATTTCCTCCGGAGTGCGGGAGCTGCCGGTATTTCTGCGCAGCAGGTAGAGGTAGTAGGCAATGCCTGAGGGCAGCTCGCAGAGGCCGCCGTTGTGGGAACCGGAGCCGGAAAGGAGGAAAATGCTGTCCGCCAGGGCGGTATAGGCTGGGGATACGACGGTGGTGAGGAGGCGGTTGTTTTCGGAGATGTAAAATTCCTCCTCTTCCGGCTTCAGCTGGCCGTCCTCCACCAGTCCGTCCAGGCGTTCCTGAAAGGTGGTCTGGAGGAAATGTTCTCCGGCGGAGAGCAGGTCGGGAGCCATAATGGCATCGCACTGATCCACGATTTCCCCGGCATCGGCTTCTGTCATGAAAAGGCCTGCATTGGCTTTTTCCTTTTCATAAACGGCCAGGCTTTCCAGGTAGGCGGGGATGCTCTCCAGGATCTCCAGGTAATCCTCCATATCTGATTTGGTGCGGAAGGTGTATTCCGCAAGGAGGACGGGAAGCTGGGACTGCATGCCTGAGGAGGGAGCGAGGGGCTCCTCATAATATTCGCACCGGGCGCCCGCCAGTTCATTTTCCAGGTAGGAAGTGAGCAGGGACCAGGTGTAGCGGTCGTGGCTGTTTAATTTATCCGGGTTGATTTCCTGCAGTACCAGGAGCTGGTTCTCCAGCAGGGCGGCGGCTTCCTTCTGGGACTCCCTGGAGTATGCGGGCAGGGTGGCGGGGGAAGGGGCCTTAAGATAGGGGGAGGGGTCGGCCAGGGTATAGTGAAGGCTCAGGCTGTCCTGATTGAGGGACTGGGCGAAGATTTCCTCCGAGAGTTTTTGGAAGCGGAGGGTGTCGTTGTTGCGGTAGAGAAAGAAAAACAGGCCGGCGAAAAGGAGGAGGGCGGCAGCTGTTATGATGAGTGGAATGCGTTTTTTCACGAGAAGAGTTCCTTGTTGTGGGGTTTTTATATATGTATGTGCCCCCGGCAGGTTTCATGTGTGGAGGGGGACGGAGATTTTGCGTGCAGGATGGTCCGGGGGGAGGGCGGTGTGTGTGGTTCTTCTTCGGGGCTGCGGTGGGGGTATTTTCTGCTCCAGTTTCAAAAATGGGGTGTTTCTAACTTCCCCCAAATTCCAGGATTGTGCCAACGCGGCTGAACTCCTCGCGCAGCGACTGACGTCGGCTGTGCTCGTCAGACAAGCCGCTAGGGGCGGCATAATCCTGGAATTTGGGGGAAGTAAGAAACATCCGCCATTTTTTCAAATGGAGCAGAAAATATCCCCCACCGCAGCCCCGAAGAAGAACCACACACACCGCCCGGCCCCGGACCATCCTGCACGCAAAATCTCCTGGGGGAATTGGCAGGCGTAGGTAGGGCAGAAAATATGTATATATACAAGTAGTAATAAAGGTATTTGAAAAATGGAATACATTATTGACAGGAGGGAGGGTTTGGGATATAGTGAAATTAATGGGCAGTCTTTTTGGTGCGGAAATTGAGAGGGCTGTGAATGTGCATAAAAGTGAGATGGATAGCTTGTATATTAGTGATAATGGCTTGGGTGTGTTATGAATCGGCAGAGGTGGGGTTTTTGGGATAAGCTGGCGGGGGATGATATGTGTACAAGTTGTATATATGAGTGTACAAGTTGGTGCGGATTGAGATGATAGGGATAATAAGGGGGGATGGAGATGGTTGGGAAGCCCAGGTATATGGAGATTGTGGATTGGGTGAAGGAGAGGCTTGAGAGGAAGGAATTGGGGCCGGGGGAGAGGTTGAATTCGGAGAATGAGCTGAGTGAGCTGTTTGGGTTGAGCAGGCAGACGGTGAGGCATGCGATTGGGGTTCTGGAGGAGGAAGGGATCGTTGTCAGGCGGCAGGGGAGCGGGACTTATGTTTGTGATGACCGGATGGCTACGTTGGAGAATAAGACGCGGATCGCTGTTGTGACGACTTATGTGGATAGTTATATTTTCCCCAGGACGATTCAGGGGATTGAGAATTATTTGTTTGAGAGGGGTTATTCGGTTCAGATCGCTTTTACAAATAATATGTTGGAGCGGGAGAGGACGATTCTTGAGGATATCCTGGCGAGGGATGATGTGGCCGGGATTATTATGGAGGCGACGAAGAGCGGGCTGCCGAATCCGAATCTGTCTTTGATTGAGAGGCTGGTGGAGAGGAAGGTGCCGATTGTTTTTATTAATAGTTATTATCCGCAGCTGAAGCTGCCTCATGTGACGTTGAATGACAGGCTGGCGGCTGAGATGGCGGTGAAGTATCTGTTTGATGCGGGGCATCGGCGGATTGGGGCGTTGTTGAAGTTTGATGACGGGCAGGGGCATCTAAGGTTCGCGGGGTTCCTGGATACCTGCAGGCGTTGTGGGATTCCGGCGGGGGATTCGGGGATTGTGTGGCTGGATACGGAGGGGGAGCAGCATCTGCATGATTACCGGGAGCGGATTTTGAGGAATTTCCGTGATTGTACGGCTGTGTTTTGTTATAACGATAAGATTGCTTTTCAGCTGGAGGTGCTTTTGAAGGAGGAAGGAATCCGGGTGCCGGAGGATATTTCCCTGATTAGCATTGATGATTCTGAGCTGGCGGAGCTGGCGGATACCAGGCTGACGAGCGTGCATCATCCTACGGATAAGCTGGGGGCCAGGGCGGCGGAGAATCTGCTGGCTGTGATGAGGAACCGGAGCTTTGACGGGAATTTTGAGTTTGTGACTGAAATCGTGGAGCGGGATTCGGTGAGTGGTCCGGCGAAGGCGTGAGGGATCCGGGTATGAGGTGCCGGCGCGGCGGTTTTGATTAAGTTGTAATGATATTCAGAAAGCGGCTGTGAAGGGTTTTGGCGGCTGCTTCAGATATAAAAATTATTTTTCAGGAGGATATGTGAAATGAAAACAGGAAGAGACTACAAATTCTGGTTTTGTACAGGTTCCCAGGATTTGTACGGGGATGAGTGTCTGAGGAAGGTGGCGGAGCATTCCGCGAAGATCGTGGAGGTGCTGAACGCTTCGGGAAGGCTTCCCTTTGAAGTGGTTCTGAAGCCTACGCTGATTGATCCGGCAACCATCAGGAGAACCCTTAATGCGGCAAATGAGGATGAGGAGTGCGCTGGTGTTATCACCTGGATGCATACGTTTTCCCCGGCGAAAATGTGGATTCTGGGGCTGAAGGAGTATCGTAAGCCGCTTTGTCATCTGCATACGCAGTTCAATGAGGAAATTCCTTATGACAGCATTGATATGGATTTCATGAATGAGAATCAGTCTGCGCATGGTGACAGGGAATATGGCCATATCGTAAGCCGTATGGGAATTGAGCGTAAGATTATTGTAGGGCATTGGGCAAATGCCGGTGTGCAGGATAAGCTGGGAAGCTGGATGAGAACTGCAGTGGGCATTATGGAGTCTTCCCATATCAGAGTTTGCCGTATCGGGGATAACATGAACAATGTTGCCGTTACAGAAGGCGATAAGGTGGAGGCTGAGGTAAAATTCGGCTGGGAAATCGATCATTATTGTGTCAATGACGCGGTGGAGTATGTGGACGCTGTGGCACAGGCGGATGTGGATGCGCTTGTTGAGGAGTATTACAGCAAGTATCAGATTCTGCTTGAGGGAAGGGATCCTGGGGAGTTCCGCGCCCATGTGGCGGCCCAGGCCAGGATTGAAATCGGTCTGGAAAAATTCCTTGAGGACGGCAATTACCAGGCAATCGTTACGCATTTCGGTATGCTGGGCGGACTGAAGCAGCTTCCGGGGCTGGCAATTCAGAGGCTGATGGAAAAGGGCTACGGCTTCGGCGGGGAAGGCGACTGGAAAACAGCAGCTATGGTTCGTCTGATGAAGATAATGACCGCAGGGGTTCCGAATGCCAAGGGTACTTCCTTTATGGAGGATTATACATATAACCTGGTTCCGGGAAAGGAAGGGATTCTGCAGGCGCATATGCTTGAGGTATGCCCGACCATCGCGGAGGGGCCCATTTCCATTAAGGTGCAGCCTCTGAGCATGGGAAACCGTGAGGATCCCGCGCGTCTGGTATTCACCTCCAAGACCGGCCCTGCTGTGGCTACCTCTCTTGTGGATCTGGGATATCGTTTCCGTCTGATCATCAATGCGGTTGACTGCAAAAAGTGTGAGAAGGAAATGCCCAAGCTTCCCGTTGCCACTGCATTCTGGACGCCTCAGCCCAGCCTTGAGGTAGGGGCTGAAGCATGGATTCTGGCCGGCGGCGCACATCATACCGCATTTTCCTATGACCTGAGCATAGATCAGATGGTTGACTGGGCTGCGGCTATGGGCATTGAGAGCGTTGTCATCGATAAGGATACCACCATCAGGAATTTCAAGAATGAACTGAGATGGAATTCCGTTTATTACAGATAAAAATTTACAGGAGGTAAGTAATTATGGGTGTTTCAGAAGTAAAAGAAGCGATTCTGAATGGAAAAACTACACTGGGAATCGAATTTGGCTCCACCAGAATCAAGGCGGTCCTGATCGGAGGGGATAATGCGCCGATTGCGGCGGGGAACCACGAATGGGAAAACCGTTATGAGAATAATATCTGGACCTACAGCCTGGAGGATATCTGGGGCGGCCTGCAGGACAGCTACCGGAAGATGGCTGAGGATGTAAAAGAAAAATACGGGGTTACCCTTACCAAAGTAGGAGCGTTGGGCTTCAGCGCCATGATGCATGGCTACATGGCCTTTAATGAGGCGGGAGAGCTGATGGTGTCCTTCCGTACATGGAGAAATACCATTACGGAGGAGGCTTCCGTAAAGCTGACAGAGCTGTTTGAATTCAATATTCCCCAGAGATGGAGCATCGCCCATCTGTACCAGGCGATTCTGAATAAGGAGGAGCATGTAAAGGATATCAGCTATCTGACCACGCTGGAGGGTTATGTGCACTGGAAGCTCACCGGGAAAAAGGTGCTGGGCATCGGCGAAGCGGCCGGCATGCTGCCTGTGGATCCTGAAACGAAGCAGTACAGCAGGCGTATGGTTGATGCCTTTAATGAGCTGATTGCACCGGAAGGCTTCCCCTGGAAGCTGGAAGACATCCTGCCTGAAATTCTGCTGGCAGGCGATAACGCCGGCTGCCTGACGGAGGAGGGCGCACGTCTTCTTGATACTTCAGGAGAGCTGGAAGCCGGAATTCCTGTCTGCCCTCCGGAGGGAGATGCGGGAACCGGGATGGTGGCTACCAACAGCGTGGCGCAGCGTACCGGCAACGTGTCCGCAGGCACCAGCGTGTTTGCCATGGTAGTGCTGGAAAAAGCGCTAGAAAAGGTACATCCGGAAATCGATATGGTAACAACGCCTGACGGAAGCGCTGTGGCTATGGTCCACTGCAATAACTGTACCTCTGACCTGAATGCATGGATTGACCTGTTTGAGGAATTTACCCAGGCCTTCGGCATGAAGGTGGATAAAAATGAGCTGTTCGGAACCCTGTACAGAAAAGCTCTGGAAGGCGATCCGGACTGCGGCGGCCTGCTGGCATACAATTATTTTTCAGGCGAGCATATCACCGGCTTTGAAGAGGGACGTCCGCTGTTTGTAAGGAATCCTGAAAGCAATTTCAACCTTGCGAACTTCATGCGCGTACATCTTTTCACCGCGCTGGGCGCACTGAAAACAGGGCTTGATATCCTGCTGAAGGAAGAAAATGTGCAGATTGACAGAATGATGGGACACGGCGGCCTGTTCAAGACCAAGGAAGTAGGACAGAGGATTATGGCTGCGGCCGTAAACGCCCCGGTTACCGTCATGGAGACCGCAGGAGAAGGCGGCGCGTGGGGAATTGCCCTTCTTGCTTCCTACATGAAAAATAAAAAGGACGGCGAAAGCCTTGCGCAGTTCCTGGAACGCGATGTATTTGCAGGACAGGAAGGCGTTACCCTGGAGCCGGACAGCACGGATGTGGAAGGCTTCAACAGGTTCGTTGAACGCTACACCAAAGGGCTTCCCATTGAAAAGGCGGCAGTGGAATCATTGATTTAATGCAAAGCTATACTCGAAGTTTTAAAAAAATAATAGAACCCGGCAAAATGCCCCCTTCGGGGGGCAGAAAGGATGAAATAAATGTTAGAAGAACTGAAACAAAGAGTATATGAAGCCAATATGCTTCTTCCCAAATATGGCCTTGTTACCTTTACCTGGGGAAATGTGAGTGAAATCGACAGGGAAAGCGGCCTGTTTGCCATCAAACCCAGCGGCGTTGATTATGACAAGCTTACCCCTGAGGATATGGTAATCGTGGATCTGAACGGAAATAAGGTAGAAGGAAAATACAACCCCTCCTCCGACACCGCAACCCACGTAGAGCTTTACAAAGCATTCCCTGAAATAGGCGGAATCGTCCACACCCACTCCTCCTATGCCACCAGCTGGGCCCAGGCAGGAAGAGGAATCCCCTGCTACGGAACCACCCATGCAGACTACATTTACGGCGAAGTACCCTGCCTGCGCTGCCTGACCAAAGCAGAAATCGAAGAGGCCTACGAAGAAAATACCGGACACCTCATCGTAAATGAATTCAAAGCCATGAACAAAGACCCCAAAGCCGTACCCGCAGTACTCTGCAAAAACCACGGCCCCTTCGCCTGGGGAAAAGACGCCCACGAAGCCGTCCACAATGCAGTAGTACTCGAAGAAGTAGCCAAAATGGCCTACCGCGCAGAAACCATCAACCCCAGAATCCAACCCGCCCCCCAGGAGCTCCAGGACAAACACTACTACAGAAAACACGGAGCCAACGCTTACTATGGACAAAATGGGGGTAAATAGGGTATCATATTCGTGACCAGGCAGAACCGGACAGGTTTGGAAGGCCTGGCCGGGGAAAACAGAAAAACGCCCCACCTTTCTGCTTTCCCCGGCCAGACCTTTCAAACCTATCCGGCGAGCAAAGCGACCGAAAGACCGGAGGTCTTGAGGTTCTGCCGTCCGGTGCCGCCACCCCGACACCAAGGCAGCTGAAAGACCGCAGGACTTGAAGCTCCGCCCTCCCGCCACCACCCCGGCGCCGGCGCTCCCTAAAGTCCTTAAGTCCTCCCTTGCTCCCCCCCTGGCCACCCAACAACAATCACCACCCACGGTAACCCAAGCCCCCTGGATTATTTACCCATCGGGCTCCACCCCAACAGTTACCGTCAATCCACCAATTCAAACCCAATGGAGGAAAAATATTCATGGAAAATCTTGAACTCGCAAAAATGGCGAACGAGATCCGCAAAGGCATTGTAACAGCAGTTCACAGCGCCAAAGCCGGACATCCCGGCGGATCCCTTTCCGCAGCAGATATTTTCACCTATCTCTACTTTGAAGAACTCAACATCGATCCGGAGAACCCCGATAAACCGGACAGGGACCGCTTCGTTCTTTCCAAAGGACACACAGCCCCCGGATTATATTCCACCCTGGCCCACAGAGGCTTTTTCCCGGTGGAAGATCTTGTTACCTTACGTAAACTCGGCTCCTACCTGCAGGGACACCCTTCCATGCAGTACATCCCCGGCGTTGACATGTCCACAGGCTCCCTGGGACAGGGCATCTCCGCAGCTGCCGGCATGGCTCTGGGCGGAAAGCTGGACAATAAGGATTACCGCGTATATACGCTCCTGGGAGACGGAGAGATCGAAGAAGGACAGGTCTGGGAAGCAGCCATGTTTGCCGGCTTCCACAAGCTGGACAACCTTGTGGTTATCGTTGACAACAACGGCCTGCAGATCGACGGACCTATCGACCAGGTATGCTCCCCTTATCCTATTGATAAGAAATTCGAAGCATTCAACTTCCATGTAATCAACATTGATGCCCATAATTTTGATGAAATCCGCGCGGCCTTCAAGGAAGCGAAGGAAACCAAGGGCATGCCTACCGCAATCATCGCACACAGCCTGAAAGGAAAAGGCGTTTCCTTCATGGAAGGAAATGTGGCATGGCACGGAACCGCGCCCAACGATGAGCAGTATGCAGTGGCAATGGCAGATTTGGAGAAAGTAGGTGAAGCATTATGTCAGAAGTAAACAACAAGACGGTTCAGAAAATTGCAACCAGAGAAGCTTACGGAAAGGCACTTGCTGAATTCGGCGCACAGTATCCCAACCTGGTGGTTCTGGATGCCGACCTGGCAAATGCCACCAAGACCAATACCTTCCAGAAGGCGTTCCCCGAACGCCATATTGACTGCGGTATCGCAGAATGTGACATGATGGGCATTGCGGCAGGACTTTCCACCGTAGGGAAAATCCCCTTTGCCAGCTCCTTTGCTATGTTCGCGGCAGGCCGCGCTTATGAGCAGGTCCGCAACTCCATCGGCTATCCCCATCTGAACGTGAAAATCGGCGCAACCCATGCCGGCATCACCGTAGGGGAAGACGGCGCATCCCATCAGTGCCTGGAGGATATCGCCCTCATGCGTGTTATCCCCGGCATGGTGGTAATCAATCCCAGCGATGCTGTGGAAGCCAGGGCTGCCGTACAGGCTGCCATTGAATACGTAGGCCCCGTATACCTGCGTTTCGGCCGTGCCGCAGTGCCGGTTATCAATGACAGGGAAGACTATAAATTCGAAATCGGAAAAGGCGTTCTCCTTCGGGAAGGGACGGATGTTACCATCGTAGCAACAGGCATCTGCGTATCCGCAGCGCTGGAAGCGGCTGAAAAGCTCGCTGAAGACGGCATCAATGCCGAAGTTATCAACATCCATACCATCAAACCCCTGGATGAAGAGCTGATTATCAAATCCGCAAAGAAAACCGGAAAAGTGGTTACCGCAGAAGAGCATTCCATCATCGGCGGCCTGGGCGGCGCCGTAAGCGAAGCCCTGTCCGAAAAGGCCCCCACTCCGGTATGCAGGATCGGAATGAACGACATTTTTGGTGAATCCGGATCCGCAGGCGCCCTCGTTGCAAAATACGGCCTGGATGCAGACGGAATTTACAGTAAAGTAAAAGAATTTGTAAAATAAAAACGGCAGTGATAAGAGCCGGCCCCGGTCGGGGCCGGCCGCCTGTTTTTACAGGCACCCCTCCGGAACTGCCGCATGACGATGACGGCGGGCTCTCCGGATGCCTGAAGAGGAAAAGGAAAAAATATGAATATTTTATCACCATCAATCCTGGCCGCTGACTGCGCCAGATTGGGAGAAGAAATTAAACTGGTAGAGGAGGCTGGCGCACAGTACCTTCATATTGATGTGATGGACGGTATGTTTGTGCCATCCCTTTCTTTTGGCCTGTGCGTGATTTCCTCCCTGAGAAAGGTGACGGATATGGTTTTTGATGTGCATCTGATGGTGGAAGAGCCTATCCGTTATGTGGCGGATTTTGCCAAAAGCGGGGCAGATATCATTACGGTTCATCTGGAAGCCTGCAGCGATGTGGAGGAAACCCTGGACTGGATACACAGCCTGGGACGTAAAGCCGGCATCTCCTTAAAGCCCTCCACACCCATTCAGGCAATAGAAAAATATCTGGATAAAATAGACCTGCTTCTTGTCATGACGGTGGAGCCGGGTTTTGGCGGCCAGAAATATCTGCCGGCCTCCACGGCCAGGATCCGCGAGGCCCGCAGACTCATCCAGGAAAAGCATGCGGATGTGGACATCGAAGTGGACGGCGGCATCACCAGGGACAATGTCAATGTGGTCCTGGAAGCAGGAGCCAATGTCATAGTGGCCGGTTCTGCCATTTTCAACGGAAACCGGACAGATAACGTAAAGGGCATGCTGGAAACGCTGAAAAGCTGTGAAAAAGGAGGCCAGGCATGAAAATTGTAGTGACCCCTCCTTTTACGGAGGAACAAAAAGCCCTGATTCTCTCCGCAGCCGAAAGGCCGGAGGACGTTATTTTCTGCCTGAAAAGTGATATGACTGAGGAACTTCTCAGGGAAGCGGACGTTCTTCTGGGGAACCTTGAAAGCCCCGGACAGCTGGAAAAAACAGAACACCTGAAATGGATACAGCTGAATAATGCGGGGACCGAAGGCTATTGCGTGCCGGGAAGGCTGCCTCAGGGGGCGGTCCTCACCAATGCCACAGGGGCATATGGCCTGGCAATCTCCGAGCATATGCTGGCCTGCCTTTTTATGCTCCGCAAGAAGCTGAACCTGTACTACGCCAACCAGCTCCGGCGCCAATGGAAGAGCGAAGGGCATGTGGGCGTCATCCAGGGAACCACGGTGCTTGTGATAGGACTGGGAGATATCGGAACCTGCTTCGCTTCCAAAATGAAGGCCCTTGGCTGCACAACCATAGGCGTAAAACGCCGTGTGGGAGAAAAGCCGGACTGTGTTGACGGGCTTTACGGAATGGAGGAACTGGATTCCCTTCTCCCCCGCGCGGATGTGGTGGCGCTCAGCCTTCCCGGGAATCCATCCACCTACCATACGCTGAACCGGGAACGGATTTCCCTCCTTTCCCCCAACGCCATTGTACTGAACGTGGGAAGAGGAACGGCTGTGGATACGGATGCCCTCAGCGACGCGCTGTATGCCGGGAAAATTGCCGGAGCCGCACTGGATGTTACCGATCCGGAGCCTCTGCCTGCGGACCACCCTCTCTGGAAGGCTCCGAATGCTATCATAACACCCCATATCTCAGGCGGCTATGCGCTGCCGGAAACGCTGCAGCAGATCGCGGAAATATTCGCGGAAAACCTGAAGCGCTTTCAGGCAGGGGAACCGCTGCGCAACGTGGTGGATTTGGAGACCGGATACTGTAAATAGTAGCTATATGCGATAGTTAAGGCCTTTGGATGCTGAGGAAGAATCCTTTACAGCGTCCAAAGGCCTTTTTATTACATTATATATTTATAGGGATATGGTTTCAGCAAATTGGAGCAAGCTCCTCAAAGCTTCCGTCTTTCACAATTTCCCCATTCCGAAGCAGGATAATCCGGTCAAAGGCACGGACGGAATTCAGCCGGTGGGCGATGGCAATGATATTCCTGCCGTCCGCCAGGGCGAGGACCTCCTTCATTACAAGCTTTTCGGTCAGGTTATCCATGGCGGAGGTGGATTCATCCAGTACAATGCGCCTGGCATCGGAAAACCACAGCCGGGCAAGGGCCAGACGCTGCCGTTCTCCTCCGGACAGCCTGACGCCCCGTTCACCCAGCTGGGTATCCAGGCCATCCTCCAGCCCCTGAAACCATTTCAGAAGCTGGACCTTTTCCAGGGCGCGGATCAGATCTGCATCCGGCAGGGTGGAATCGAATATCAGGTTTTCACGGAGCGTGCTGTCAAAGACAGGGCTTTCCTGGGGAATATACGCGATATGACTGTAGTAATCGTCCAGCTTTACACAGCGCAGCTGCTGATCGTCAACCAGTATTTGGCCGCGATCCGGCTTAAGCAGCCCGGCCAGAAGCTTTACCAGCGTGGATTTGCCGGAGCCGCTGCTTCCCGCCAGGGCAATTTTTTCGCCGGGGGCTATCGTAAGGGAAAGTCCCCGCAGAATCTGTCTTCCCGAATAGGTAAAATCCAGCTGCTTCACCATAATATTCCCATGAAAGGATGCCATGGCGCTGCCGTTTTGCAGCTGAGGATCCTCGGGAGAATCCAGAAATGAGGTGTATCTTTTAAAGGCGGCCGTATCCAGACGGTACTGGACAAATAAAACATTGAAAATGGCAATGGGCGTATAGGCATTATCCTCCAAAGTAATCAGGGCCACAACGGCTCCGATGGATATGGAACGGGTATACCAGGCATAGATGATGAGGGCAGCCTTAATCAGGATGATCAGTGCTGCAAAGGCGGCAAAAAAGGCCTCATGAATAAAGGAAATACCGATTTTGGAGCGGACAATTTCATCCTTTGAGCGCTCTGCCTTATGTATTTCCCGGGAAAACTGCCGGTTCAGCCGGAAAACCACCATCTCCATAAAGCCTCGGGTCAGATAATGATTCAGCAGCTCTTCGTTATCCAGCATCCGTTCCTTCATCCGGTAAAGCTGTAATTCGCCAGAAAGGATAAGCCGATGCCCAATATAATATAAATTATGATCCATATTTTATTTTTCTTTATTATTTCCTGTAAATATTTCATATCTGTACTCCTGCACCCTCTGTGATTTATAAAGCAGCAGAATAAGTACAGTTATGCCTGCCGGCAAAGATATGGATGCACAGGCTGCAGCTCTTTCTGAGTCTGGGCCTGAACTATAGTACTCAGTACAATCTGCCGACAGATTACATAAACTGTACTGAGCTGATACCTCGTTCGCGTCTCAAAAGATCTCACCTCCTGAAATAGGGTAATTTTCCAAAAGCACGGAAAAGCCTGGCGGTTATTATTGTGTCTGATGATTTGAGGTCTGGCAGGACAACACTTCATTGAGGCTTTTTCCCATTTTATCCTCAAAATATTTCTGCAGTTCCAGATGCTTGTCCCATTTTTCCCGGGGATAAAAGCCATACCTGTTTTTTACGTCGCTCATTCGTGTGACCATATCCGTGGGGCCTTCGGCCATGGCGATGCTGTCGCACAGCTGGATCAGCCTGTCATAATCGTCGTAATCAAAGGAGGCGATGAGGTCCGATATCCGCTGACAATCCTCTTCCGAAACGTCAGGTATGCCAATATAGGTGTGTATATCCTTTACGGCGAAGGAATGGGTGAGGCTGATACGCGCGGGTTCATCGAAGCCCAGCTTCATGAGATAGTCGTAGCCATTGATGACATGGGTCAGCTGTGTCACGCCGAAGCGTCTACCGATATCATGGAGAAGGCCGAAGATAAAGGCTTTTTCGCTGTCCATGCCGGGGCAGCAGGCGGCGATTTTTTCCGCACATTCCGCGATGACGAGGGAATGGGCTTTCCACGGTCCTGGATTTAGTTCATAGGCTTCATTCAACAGTTGCATTGAGGTGGTTCTGTCAGGTATCATTGGTCTTCCTCCATTGAGTAGTTCAGTTTCACATGTCAGCGCATATAAAAAACGGAATATATAAAAATCCCCGCAGGCCTATTTGGCCTTTGGGGATTTTTGGCCTTCTGGGAAAAACTAAGATCAGCGGTTAATCCCGTTTCACTATTGCAGCACAGCCCATTCCGCCGCCAACGCAGAGGGTGGCAAGGCCGGTCTTTGCATCGCGCTTCTGCATTTCATGGAGAAGCGTAACCAGGATACGGCAGCCGGAGCAGCCTACGGGGTGTCCCAGGGCGATTGCGCCGCCATTTACATTCAGCCTGCTCAGATCAAAGCCCAGATCATGTCCCACTGCCACGGACTGGGCGGCAAATGCTTCGTTTGCTTCAATCAGGTCAAAATCCCCGATTTCCATGCCGGTTTTCTTCAGAACCTTTCTGGTGGCGGCAACGGGGCCGATTCCCATAATGGAGGGATCCACGCCTGCCAGTTCTCCGCCGATCCAGGTAGCCATGGGGGTAACGCCCAGCTCCTTTGCTTTTTCCTCGCTCATGACGATGATGGCTGCAGCGCCGTCGTTGATGCCGGAAGCGTTTCCTGCGGTCACAAGTCCGCCGTCTCTTTTGAAGGCCGGTTTTAATTTGGCAAGGCCTTCTGCGGTAACGCCCTTTCTGGGGCCTTCGTCCGTATCAACGATAACGGAACCTTTTTTCGTCTTTACTTCAACGGGCACGATTTCATCCTTAAAACGTCCCTCTTCCATAGCCGCTTCACATTTCTGCTGGCTGTTTGCAGCGAATTCATCCAGCTGCTCACGGGTCAGTCCCCACTGGTCACAGATATTCTCTGCGGTCATGCCCATGTGGTAGCCATGGAAGGCATCGGTAAGGGCGTCCTTGAGAAGCGCATCCTCCAGGGGAGCGTTGCCCATGCGGTAGCCGTAACGGCCCTGCTGTACCAGATAAGGTGCGCGGGACATGTTCTCCGTACCGCCGGCAACGATGATATCAGCGTCGCCGCAGGCAATCAGCTTGGCGGCCAGATTGACACAATGAAGTCCGGAGCCGCACAATACGTTAACTGTGGTTGCAGGAACCTCCACAGGGATACCGGCGTTCACGGCGGCCTGTCTGGCGACGTTCTGCCCCTGTCCCGCCTGGATAACGCAGCCCATATATACCTCGTCAACCATTTCAGGCTTTACTCCTGCCCTGTTCAGGGCCTCCTTAATCACGATGGTGCCCAGGTCAGCTGCGGGTACAGTGGAAAGCGCGCCGCCCATAACGCCGATTGCGGTTCTGCAGCCGCCGGCCAAAACAACTTTTCTGCTCATTATTTCCTCCATTCTGCCAGGTTACGGCAAGTATTTGATATAGATTGATGTAATATCTTCAGCTGCGGGAAATTGAGCCTTCCAAAATCGGGCAGCCGTAAAATGTTTCCTGTCTGGCTCTGAAAAAAACTTCGGAGGCAGACAGGCTCTTCAGGCCTTATTTTACCATGCTGAATGACAAAATACAATAAAACGGAAATTTTCGGTCTTCTATGTCCTTCGCCGTCAAGTGCCGTTCAAAGAAATAATTCAGGATTCTTCTATGGAAAAAGCCCGGTAATCAGAGTAAGATAAGAGTAAAGACACAGTAAAACAGCATGACGGGAACAGGGGGGCTTTTAATGGGGAAAATAAGCCGTAAAAACTGGATTTTAATCTGGATATTGGGGATGACGGGGCAGATCTGCTGGAATATTGAAAATTCCTGGTTCAATACCTTTGTTTATGACAAAATTGCGCCGGAGCCGGCGATTGTGTCCTGGATGGTGGGTGTGAGCGCTGCTGTTTCCACATTCTGCACATTCCTGGTGGGCACATGGGGAGACAGGAAGGGGAAAAGAAAGCCTTTTATCTGCATCGGGTATATTCTCTGGGGAATTTTCACCTTTATTTTCGGGGCTACGGAAATGATACCCAAGAACCCTCTTTTCATTGCGGCCGCATGCGTTGTGCTGGCGGATGCGGTTATGAGCTTTTTTGGCTCCGTGGGAAATGACGGCGGCTTCGGGCCGTGGACGACGGATATTTCCAATGAACATAACCGGGGAAAGCTGGGAGGCGCACTGGCGGTTATGCCCGTGTTCGCCACCATATTCGGCGCGGTGGTTTCCGGGCTTATTATCGATCAGATTGATTTTTTTGCCTTTTTTGGCCTGATGGGCGGCCTGGTGGCTGTGGTGGGCGTCATGGCCCTGTTTACTCTGGAGGATTCGCCCACGCTGCATCCAAAACGGGATGAGAAGGGCTTCTGGCATCAGTTCCTCACCGTGTTCAACTGGGAGACGGTAAGGGGGAATAAAGAGCTGTTCTGGGTTTTTCTGGTGATGACGGTGTATTTTATCGGATTTAATGTTTATTTCCCATACATTACGATTTATTTTGTCAATTATCTGGGATATGACTACGGTATGACCGGGATAATCCAGGGCGTGGGCCTGCTGGCTGCTGCGGTGATGACGATTCCCGCGGCCCGCTCTATTGATAAGGGAAAGGCGCCGCAGGTGATTTTTACGGTGCTTCTGTGCAATACTGCCGGTCTGATACTGGTCAGCCTGTCGCAGAACCTGATAATTTTGCTGGCTGGCGTGTTCGGGGCAGGCATCGGCTACATACTTGTGCTCCAGTCTTTGACGGCCTGGATGAAAAATCTGTATCCGGAGGAGCAGAGAGGCCAGTTTGAGGGAATCAAGCAGATTTTCTTCGTCTGTATCCCCATGATAACAGGCCCTGCCATAGCCACGCAGGTAATCAACCGGATGGGAGTGGAAATGGAGGTCAGCGGCACTATGGGCATGGTTCCTGCGCCAAGCCTGTTTCTGGTATCGGCGCTGCTCACATTGTTTACCCTGATTCCGCTTGCAGCGGCGGGACGCCTGCAGAAAGTGAGACAAAGGGGTTAAGAGCCATGGCAAGGCCGGGCAGAATAAGCCCCGCATCCTGGCCGCCATGGAAGAAAGGGGATTGGATATGGAAAAAGAACTGTTGAAAAAAGGGCCGGTACTGGATGAAAAGGGCCGCCCCATACCGGGCTATTCCAGAAAAAGCATGCTGGTGTATGACAGAAAGGCAATCAAGGCGCCTGCGTGGCGCATTAAAGAATGGGATTTTTATCAGATATCCAATGAAAGGCTGTGCCTGCAGTTTACCATAGGACACGCCGCCTATGCGGGACAGGTAAGCCTGATGCTGTTTGATTTTATCAAAGGGGAAAAGCTTCTGGATCTGAATAAAATCCTGGTGCTGCCCTTCGGCTCTCTCCATATGCCGACGGACGCGGAAAAGGACAATACCCTTTCCTATGAGAAGGGCGGCGTTCTCATGCGTTTCCAGACCAAAAACCAGAAGCGTGTCCTGACCTGCCGCTGGGGAAATGTAGAGGTTAAAATCCGCCTGGAACGGCAGAATCCCAATTCTCTGGTGATTAATCTGCCCTTTGACGAATACGCCCGCGCTTTTTATTATAACCATAAAATCAACTGCATGACGGCGGAAGGCTATGTAAAATACGGGGACAGGGAATGGCGGTTTGACAGAAAAAATTCCTTTGGCATTCTTGACTGGGGCAGAGGCGTGTGGCCCTTCCATAATGAATGGTACTGGAGCAACGGAAGCGGCCGGCTGGACGGAGAGATGTTCGGCTTTAACCTGGGATGCGGCTTTGGCAACACCGATACTGCCAGCGAGAACATGCTTTTTTATAAAGGCGAGGCTCATAAGCTGGGGAAGGTGGACTTCAGGCTGGGAGACAAATATATGGATCCCTGGCATCTGACGGATAGGGAAGGACGTCTTGATCTGACGCTGACTCCCTATTATGACAGAACCACAAGCATAAAGCTGCTCTGGGTAAATAACTGCTGCCATCAGATGTTCGGAAAATTTACAGGAAAGGCGGTGCTTGACGACGGCACATGTCTGGAAGTAAAGGATGTGATA
The DNA here is from genome assembly GCF_009696275.1 of Eisenbergiella porci. GTDB lineage: Bacteria > Bacillota > Clostridia > Lachnospirales > Lachnospiraceae > Eisenbergiella > Eisenbergiella porci. Next base: position 61,011 of record NZ_VUMI01000013.1, on the reverse strand, counting down.
TCCTTTGCGGAGCATGCCGTAAATAATTGGTAAAGAGAAGACAGGCAACAGTTCAGCAGGCAGAGGCGCGGCCGTCTGCCGGAAAGGAGTGACTATGGATTGGAGAGAAATACTGAAAACCAATGTGACGCATGCCGGGGAACTGGAAGACATTATGCACCTGCACGGGGAGCATAAGCAGGAGGTGGAGCGGATTTTAGAGCGCTTCCCCATGTCAGTCCCGCGCTATTACCTGTCACTGATTGATTGGAACAATCCGAAGGATCCCATCCGGCGTATGTGCATCCCCTCTCTGGAAGAAAACGACATGACGGGGAAGTTTGATACCAGCGGGGAAGCGGAAAACACCAGACTTCCGGGCCTGCAGCATAAATACGGGGAAACCGCCCTGATCCTGTCCACTCACCGGTGCGCTATGTACTGCCGGCACTGCTTCAGGAAGCGCCTTGTAGGTATCAGCGAGGAGGAGACGGCGGATAATTTTGAGAAAGCGGCAGATTATATCAGGGAGCATAAGGAGATAAGCAATGTGCTTATTTCCGGGGGAGATGCGCTGCTTAACAGCAATGAGGCTCTGGAACACTTCCTGGATGTGCTTTCATCTATGGAGCAGCTGGATTTTCTTCGTATAGGGACGCGTACGCCGGTTACTTAAATACCACCAGGCCAAATATGATGCGGACCGGGGCAGGATTTTTGCCGTGAAACTTGGAGAAAACCAGACATGGCTGCCGGACGGCCTCTGCGGCGCGGGCGAGGTTTGACAACCGGACATGATTGTGATAATCTGAAGTTAATCGGCCGGAGGGCCGGCCAGACTTTTATAAACGTATAAAAGCAGTGAAGAAGAGAGTACATTCAGGGAAGCCTTACAGAGAAGATCCCGCAGGCGGGGAGCGCCGTCTGCAGCTGCGAGGGATCAGGCCAAAGCGGATGGAATATGGCTTCGGAGCAGCGCACCGAACCGCCGGTACAGCCGGGGGCAAGGCTGCGACAGGCGCCGCCTGTTACAGCGGCAGGGTAGAAAAAGCCTGAGTCCATGCCAATGAGCACAGAAGGTAGGCTTTACGTACCCGGAGAGACCGTATCCGCGAGGATAGGGTGAACAGAAGTGGTACCGCGGGTGTAGGCTCGTCTTCTTATTTTTTAACTAAAGCTTAAAAATAAGAGGGCGGGCTTTTATTGACGTGGGGAAAGAAAGGAAAGGAGCATTTTAGAAAATGAGTAAAGGAAAGTATTATATTACTACCGCCATTGCCTATACCTCAGGCAAACCGCACATTGGAAACACCTATGAGGCCGTGCTGGCGGACAGCATTGCCAGATTTAAAAGAAAAGACGGCTACGATGTATTTTTCCAGACAGGAACGGACGAACATGGACAGAAGATCGAGCTGAAGGCCCAGGAAGCCGGTGTGACGCCGCAGGATTATGTGGACGGCGTGGCAGGGGAGGTGAAGGGCCTGTGGGATCTCATGGGAACCTCCTATGATAAATTTATCCGTACCACAGATGAGGATCATGTAAAGCAGGTACAGAAGATTTTCAAACGCCTGTATGATCAGGGGGATATTTACAAAGGACATTACGAAGGCCTTTACTGTACCCCCTGCGAGTCCTTCTGGACCGAATCCCAGCTGGTGGACGGCAAGTGCCCGGACTGCGGCAGAGAAGTAAAGCCCGCCCAGGAAGAGGCCTATTTCTTCAAAATGAGCAAATATGCGGACAGGCTGATTAAGCATATTAACGACCATCCGGAGTTCATTCAGCCCATTTCCCGTAAAAACGAGATGATGAACAACTTCCTTCTTCCGGGCCTGCAGGATCTGTGTGTATCCAGGACCTCCTTCAAATGGGGCATCCCGGTTGATTTTGATGACAGACATGTGGTTTATGTATGGCTGGACGCCCTTACCAACTATATTACCGGCATCGGCTACAATGCGGACGGAGACAGCAGCGAACAGTACAAGAAGTTGTGGCCCGCGGACCTGCATCTGATCGGAAAGGATATTATCCGTTTCCATACTATTTACTGGCCTATTTTCCTCATGGCGCTGGGAGAGCCGCTGCCGAAGCAGGTATTCGGACATCCCTGGCTGCTTCAGGGCGACGGCAAGATGAGCAAGTCCAAGGGAAATGTAATGTATGCGGACGACCTTGTGAACTTCTTCGGCGTGGATGCCGTCCGTTATTTCGTGCTTCATGAAATGCCCTTTGAAAACGACGGCGTTATCAGCTGGGAGCTGATTGTGGAAAGAATCAACTCCGATCTAGCCAACACGCTTGGCAACCTGGTAAACCGTACGATTTCCATGAGCAATAAATATTTCGGCGGCGTGGTGGAGGACAGAGGCGCTGCGGAAGCTGTGGACGAGGATCTCAAGTCCGTGGTGACCGGCACCTATGCAAAGATCTGCGCGAAAATGGAGGAGCTGCGTGTGGCCGACGCCATGACGGAAATTTTCTCCCTGTTCAAACGCTGCAACAAATATATTGATGAAACAGAGCCCTGGGTACTGGCAAAGGATGAAGCAAAGAAGGACCGTCTTGCCACCGTCCTTTACAACCTGGTAGAAAGCATCACCATCGGCGCTTCCCTGCTGGAGCCGTATATGCCCGAAACCTCTGCCAGGATTGCCCAGCAGCTGAACACTGTCCTTCCTTCCTTTGAGGAATGCGCTGTTTTCGGCCATTACCCCAGCGGGAACAAGGTGACGGATCAGCCGGAAATCCTGTTTGCAAGACTGGATGCAAAGGAAGTGGTGGAAAAGGCGGAAGCCATGTTTGCCGCAAGGAAGGCGGAGACAGAAGGCCCTGCTGAGGAAGAAGCCGGGGAAGAACAGCCCGCGGTGATAGATATCGAAAGAAAACCGGAAATCACGTATGATGATTTTGCAAAGCTGCAGTTCCAGGTAGGGGAAATCATCGCCTGCGAGGAAGTGAAGAAGTCCAGGAAGCTTCTCTGCTCCCAGGTACGCATCGGCAGCGAGGTAAAACAGATCGTATCCGGCATCAAGTCCAACTATTCCGCGGAGGAAATGGTTGGTAAGAAGGTTATGGTTCTGGTGAACCTGAAGCCTGCAAAGCTGGCGGGCATCGTATCCGAGGGCATGCTCCTGTGCGCTGAGGACGCGGAAGGGAACCTGGCGCTGGTAGCTCCCGAAAAAGAGATGCCGGCCGGCGCGGAAATCTGCTGAGAAGCAGCAGTATAAGGGAACGTTTTTAGGGGGAGATACGGTAAAGGAGGGTTACGCAATGGAAAAAAAGGAATTTTATTACGACTCCAGAGATGGACTCACAAAGATCCATGCTGTGGAATGGCTGCCCGGGGGCAGGCCGGTATGCATTCTGCAAATTGTCCACGGTATGGCCGAATACATTGACCGTTACCACAGAATGGCCGTTTTCCTGGCGGAAAAAGGCATCCTGGTGGTGGGAAATGATCATCTGGGCCATGGAAAGAGCATATATAATAAGGGGGATGAAAAGCACACCGGCAGCAGCCATCCCTACGGCTATTTCTGCAGCCAGGATCCCGCAACCACGGCGGTTAAGGACGTCCACCGCCTGAAAAAAATGATCCAGGAGGAAAATCCCGGCGTCCCCTATCTGATGCTGGGACACAGCATGGGATCCTTCATCCTCAGGAATTACCTGTGTGCTTACGGCACCGGAATTGACGGCGCAATCATCATGGGAACCGGGATGCAGCCCAGGGCCCTGCTGGGCTTTTCCAAAAAGCTGGTGAAGTTCCTCACCGTTTTCCAGGGAGAAAAGCATAAAAGCGCCCTGGTTAACGCACTGGCCTTCGGCAGCTACAATAAGAAAATTTCCCACCCCGTATCCACCATGGACTGGCTTTCCAGGGATTCCGTGGAGGTTGCAAAATACAATGAGGATCCCCTCTGCGGCTTCACCTTTACCCTTGGGGGCTTTGCCACGCTCTTTGAACTGATTGACCGCCTCCATGACAAAACGCGCCTGGAAAAAATGCCGAAAAACCTGCCCGTACTCTTCATGTCAGGAACGAAAGATCCGGTGGGGGACTATGGAAAAGCTGTGGAAGGCGTATATCGTTCCTTCCGTGAGCTGGGCATGACGAACGTGAATATCAAGCTGTATGAAGACGACAGACACGAGCTGGTAAACGAAAGCGACCGGGAAATGGTGTGGAAGGATATCTATGAATGGGTCAGGCGCACCGCGTCCGCTAAAAATTCATAAACCGCAACCACCGGCAAAAGCCCCGGTAAATAAGAAGGAAGTAATATATTGGAAAGAAACAGAACCAGTCAAAGATTTAAAAATAAAAACCATAAGAAACACGCCCCTGCCATAGGCACAGCCCTGCTGGCCGCCTTACTCCTGACCGCAGCGCCCGCCACGGAAATATCCGCCGGGCAGCTGCAGCCGGGAAATGAGGCGCTTCATACGGAGCCTTCCCAGGATCTGGAATCCATCCTCACCGACGACCAGAAAGCCCTTCTGGAAAAAATGAAAGAAAAGCTGGCCGCAGGAGAACTGGAAACCGACGAGGATATTAACGGCGCAATCACCGAATGCGAAGAAGAACTGCAGATCACACTGACCGATGATCAGAAGGACCAGATCACCGTTCTCATCAAACAGATAAATCAGCTGGGTCTTGATCCTGACGCCATTCTTTCCAAAGCCCAGGAGCTTTATGAAAAATATGGAGATCAGCTGAAAGAAAGCGCCGATGCAGCCATTCAGGAAAACGTGGTGGAACCCGTGAAAGAAGCCGTCGTGGAAGGCGTCAAATCCGCAGTCCGCGACTTCTTCCACGACATGGTTGACAGCATTAAAAGCTTTGTTGCCAGGATGCTGCCCTGATCCTGACAACAAAAGAATAAAAAAAGAGCCTTTGAGTACACTAAACAAAAATAAAAGTATGTTTAGGGGAAAGGAAGGCTTTTTTTATGAGAATCGCTTTTTTCAGCACAAAACCGTATGATCGCATCTGGTTTGAACCGATGGCGAAGGATTACGGATATGAAATATATTTTATTGAACTGCCCTTCAGTGAGGAGACAGTTTTTCTGGCAAAGGGCTATGATGCCGTCTGTATTTTTGTAAATGACCATGTGAATGCGCAGATGATAGACACGCTCCATGAAATGGGGGTAAAGGCGCTGCTTCTGCGCAGCGCGGGATATAACCATGTGGACACCCGGGCTGCGAAAGGAAAAGTAGCGGTACTGCGCGTGCCCAGCTATTCGCCCGAAGCGGTTGCCGAATTTGCCATGGCAATGCTGCTTACCGTCAACCGTTTTACCCACAAAGCCTACGGAAGGACCCGTGAGTTCAACATGAATATCAACGGCCTCATGGGAACCGATCTGTATCATAAAGTAGCGGGAGTCATCGGAACGGGAAAAATCGGCCAGGCAATGATCCGCATTTTCCATGGCTTCCGCATGAACGTGCTCGCCTATGACCCCTACCCCAACTCCAATCTGGACGTACAATACGTCAGCCTGGAGGAGCTCCTTTCCAAAGCAGATTTTCTGTCCCTCCACTGCCCGCTCACCCCGGACACCCACCACATCATCAACGAAAAAACCATATCCATAATGAAAGACGGCGCCTACCTGGTCAACACCTCCCGCGGCGGCCTCATTGACACCCAGGCCCTGATCAACGGCCTCCTGGCCAAAAAATTCGGCGGCGTCGGCCTGGATGTATACGAGGAAGAGGAAGGCCTCTTCTACGAGGACTGCTCCGATGAAATCATCCAGGATGACAACCTGGCAAGGCTCACCACCTTCCCCAACGTCCTCATCACCTCCCACATGGGTTTCTTCACCGTAGAAGCCATGCAGTCCATCGCCCACGAAACCCTGGAAAACGCCTACGCCCTCGAAAACAACCTCACTTTGAAAAATTTGGTGGAGTAGGGGGAGGTGTTTTTTCATGTACCAGTCAGACCGGGCATTTCGATGAACCTTGGAAAAAATTGTTTCAGGAGAGCCTTCAACAATTTTAAGTTTCATCTCCATGGTCTGAAAAGGTACATGAAAAAACACCTGCCCCGCAGACCGCCGCCCTTTCCCAGCCCCAACGCCCGCCCCGGCCTTACGCCACAGGAACCGCTGGCTCTCACAGAGGAAGTGGCCGCGTCCTACTGCACATTTTTTCAGGTAAAAAAGCGGAGAATGCGGAAGGTTTGGGTTTGTTCGGAAATAATAAGAATGATTAATGGCAGACTTTTTAGTTTTTTGGTAATATATATCCTGAAATTTGGTGGAAAACGTATTTCTGGATATCAGGTTTATATTGGAAGCGTTCCTCCCTAGGAGATGGTTTGTGATTTTGGGGCGGCGGGGATGGCGGGTGGGGACCTGAGGGCAGGGGGAGGTTTTTGCCGTACCAGTCAGACCGGATATTTCGATGAACCTTGGCAAAAATTGTTTCAAGAAAGCCTTCAACAATTTTAAGTTTCATCTCCATGGCCTGAAAAGGTACGGCAAAAAACCTCCCCCTGCCCTCAGGTCCCCACCCGCCATCCCCGCCGCCCCAAAATCACAAACCATCTCCTCGGCCAATACCTATTTATATAAATTTTATTTGCACGAAAGCTGGTTGCGTAGTATGATATCTAATGTAGGTGTCTGCGGGCAGTCATTTAGTCCGGGACGATAATAGATACAGGGAGAATTACAAATGGGTAGATTTTTTAACTTGGACAGCCCTCTTATGACTTTTTTGTCAAAGATGGCGGATTTAATGATTCTGAATCTTTTAACGTTGCTCTGCTGTTTACCGATTATTACGGCGGGGGATGCGATGACGGCGCTTTATTATATGACCATTAAGATGGTTAAGAATGAAGAGTGCTACATAGTGAAGGGTTATTTTAAATCCTTTAAGGAGAACTTCAAGCAGGCAACGATTATATGGCTGATTGCCCTTGTGGTAGGGATAATATTTGCTGGGGATTTCATGATACTGAGGAATTCCACCGTATCCTTCGGCAAGGTGATTATGGTGCTGATTACGATTGTGGCGGTGATTTATCTTTTCACGATGATTTACATATTCCCGGTTTTGTCGCGGTTTGAGAACACCGTGAAGAATACCATCAGGAATTCCTTCCTGATGAGCGTTCTGAACCTGCCCAAGACCATCCTGTTAATTATCATCAACCTGATTCCCACAGTGCTTCTTCTGGTTACCTTGCAGGCAATGCCGCTTTTGATACTTTTCGGATTTTCGGTGCCGGCCTATGTGGCAAGCATGTTGTTCGTAAAGATTTTCAAGCGCTTTGAGCCGGAGGAGGAAGAGGAAACCTCCGATGAGCTGGAGACGCTTTCCTTCATCCGTGAGGAAGAGGAAGAAAAGCAGAAGGCCCTCAGAGAATACGCGCAGGCGGGGCAGGATATACAGGCAGAAGAAAATGCGGAGGATGCACCTTCCGCCCAGACAGAAGAAATTACAGAATTGCAGGACAATGAATAATAATAGCATTCGCAACGAAAATGATTTTTGGGGGAATTGGAAGCTATGAAGGATTCGTCCAAGAAATCAGCGCTGTTCCAGTTGTTGGGACTGGCGCTGATTTTCGTTATTCTGTCTGCCTATGTGTTGGGGAGCTTTTATGTCAGGAGCCGCAGCGAGGCCAGGGATTACATAGAGAAAAAGTTTATCTCAGCCGCAGAGGATCGGGGAAATCAGGTGGAGACCAGGCTTTCCGGGCTGGCTGAGACGGCTGCGCCCATCGGGAGCCTTCTGGGGAAGGCGGGGCTGCAGGACCGGGAGGAGAGCGTCCGGCTGCTTGGTGCGCTGGCAGACAATACGGATGCATACCTGGCGGTATATGCCGGGCCGTCGGGGAGTGGCGTGGACAGCCGGGGAAGGGACAGGGAGCTTTCCGGGGAGGCGTATTTTTCCATGCTTGAGGAAACTGCTTTTTTTTACGGGCAGGATGAAGGGACGGATGGGAAAAATGCGCTGATTGCTGCGGTTCCATGCAGGGAAAACGGAAAAACATCGGGTATGCTTTATGTATATCTGGACTCCTGCAGGCTGGAGGAGATGCTGGAGCTTCCGGCTTATGGGGACAAAGCCTTTTATCTGCTGGCGGACGGCGGCGGTACAATTATGGCGCAGGGCGGATATCCGGAGAATTTTGCGGCGGAAGGAAACCTGAAGATGGCAATGGGGAGAGCGGAATTTGACGGGGAGGAATCTCCGGATACCGCTTGGAAGAAAATACAGGGATATAAGGAAGGTACGATTGCTGTGTCAATGGACGGAGCGGGTTATGAACTGTTTTTTTCTCCCATGGGAATTAACGACTGGCGGTTCTATGTGGGGGTGAGAGAAGAATTCCTGGCAAACAGCAGGAATGAATATCTGGCTCCTGTGAGAAAAACCATTGTTGGCATCCTGCTGACAGTAGGACTGTTTTCAGGGCTTCTCCTGATAACAAATTTTATCAATAAGTATTTTTATAATGAGCATAAGAAAGTACTTGAAGAGAAAGCGAGCAAGGATTTGCTCACGAATCTGAGCAATAAGACTGCTACGGAGTATCTGATTAAAGATTATATAGAGACGCATCCGGATTCCCAGGGGCTGTTGTTCGTGCTGGATGTGGACAATTTCAAGAAAATAAATGATACACAGGGCCATGCATTCGGTGATGAAGTTCTGCGAAAGCTGGGAACAAGGCTGCGGGGAGAATGTCGGATAACGGATATCGTGGGACGTACCGGCGGCGATGAATTTATTATTTTTATGAAAGATATTAAGGAAGAGAGCATATTTATTAAAGAGGCGCAGAGGCTTCACAGATTTTTCGGAGACTTCCAGGTGGGGGAATATGTGAAATATTCTCCGGCCGCCAGCATCGGCGCCGCTGTTTATCCGCGGGACGGCAGAACCTTTGAGGAGCTGTATAAGGCTGCCGACAGTGCGCTTTATTCCGTGAAGAGGAATGGCAAGAACGGCGTGGCCTTTTACGAGACAAAGATGAACGTAAAAATGGAATAAAAGTACTGCGAAAAGGAACGAAAGGTGTCGAAAACCGCGTAAGATAGGGATTATGGTCAAAGTGTATAAGATCAGAATGCCGAATTCAGCAAGTTGACAGGCCTAAAAAATTCATTATCCTTTTCTTAGCAAATTTTACAATGTTGCGATAAATCTTTGTGGAATTGTGGTATAGCCAAAAGAAGTCGCTTAAGTTATACTTATTTCAGGCTCAGTTGAAGGGACTCAACTGGAAACATGTAAACAAATAACATAGGGAGGCTAATTAAATGGCAAGTTTATCTTTAAAAAACATCTGCAAAGTATATCCCAACGGTTTTGAAGCAGTTAAAGACTTCAACCTGGAAATCGCTGATAAAGAATTCATCATCTTCGTAGGACCGTCCGGATGTGGTAAGTCTACTACACTTCGTATGATTGCAGGTCTGGAAGATATTTCTTCCGGTGAACTGAAAATCGGTGACAGAGTGGTTAACGATGTAGAGCCTAAGGACAGAGATATCGCGATGGTATTCCAGAACTACGCTCTGTATCCTCATATGTCTGTATATGACAACATGGCTTTCGGACTTAAGTTAAGAAAAGTTCCGAAGGATGAAATTGATAAGATGGTTAAAGAAGCAGCTAAGATCCTTGACCTTACCCCTCTTCTTGACCGTAAACCGAAGGCTCTGTCCGGTGGTCAGAGACAGCGTGTTGCTATGGGACGTGCAATCGTACGTAATCCTAAGGTATTCCTGATGGACGAACCTCTTTCCAACCTGGATGCCAAGCTGCGTGTTCAGATGCGTATTGAGATCGCTAAGCTGCATCAGAGATTAGGTACAACCATCATCTACGTAACACATGACCAGACAGAAGCTATGACACTGGGTACCAGAATCGTAGTTATGAAAGACGGTGTTATTCAGCAGGTTGATACTCCTCAGAATCTGTACGACAAGCCTCAGAACCTGTTCGTAGCAGGATTCATGGGATCTCCTCAGATGAACTTCCTGGATGCTGTTGTTGAAGTAAGCGGCGAAAATGCATCTCTGAAGATTGCTGGAAAATCTATTCCGCTGCCTCCCGCAAAAGCTAAGAAGGTTATTGAAGGCGGTTATGCAGGAAAGACCGTTACATTTGGTATCCGTCCTGAAGACGTATATGATTCCCAGATGTTCATCGAAACAGCTAAATGTACATTTGAATCTACCATTAAGGTTTACGAACTGCTTGGTGCAGAAGTTTACTTATACTTTGACCTTGCTGATTATCCTATCACTGCAAGAGTGGATTCCCGTACAACAGCAAGACCTGGCGATACTGTTAAATTTGCATTCGATGTTGAAAAGATTCATATCTTCGACAAAGAGACAGAGCAGGTTATCACCAACTAATATTAAAATCAGGCGGGGCTATCGAGTTGATAGCCCCGTTTTTTCATGTTTTGGAAGAAAATGAGAGCAGAAGGCGCCGCCAGGGGCAGTGCTCCGGTTTTTTTCCTGAAATCAACGGTATTGTGATTTTATACTTTATTTCAGGCAAACCTAAAAGAAAGGGGTTGTTGCGCTAATAAAGGTGTTTACAACGTTTTTACTTAAAATATGATGTAGGAATGGCCATTTTTCTTGCATATTTTTAAATTTTGCTATATAGTTAATGGTATCAAGGAAAGGACGTGAAGAGAGATGATTTCCAATCAAGTAATACAGAACAGCATTGATGAATTACGTGCAATAACCAAGGTTGACCTGGGCGTGTTCGACGTGGAAGGCCTGAAAGTTGCAGCAACGGTAGACGAGATTGATATTTCCAGGGATATTATTGAAAATTTCGCTTCTTCACCGGCAGACAGCCAGGTAGTAGGTGGACGGCACCTTCTGAAAATCCTGGATGATGGGGAACCGGCTTATATTCTTGTAGCCCAGGGTCCCAGTGACGACGTTTACATGGTAGGCAAAATTGCCGTAAGCTCTATTCAGAATCTTATCATAGCATACAAAGAACGTTTTGACCGTAATAACTTTTTCCAGAATCTGCTTTTGGACAACCTGCTTCTTGTGGATATTTACAATCGTGCCCAGAAGCTTCATATTGAAGTGGAATGTCCCAGAATCGTATATCTGATTGAGACGAAAATTGAAAAAGACAACAGCGCGATGGAAATGCTGAAGAGTCTTTTCTCAAGCCAGAATGGTGATTATATCACTGCGGTGGATGAAAGAAATATTATTCTCATCAAAGCTCTGGAAAAAGAAGATGACGTGGAAACCATCGAGAAGACGGCAGACATGATTGTTGATATGATGAACAGCGAAGCCATGATGAACGTGCGCGTAGCTTACGGTACGGTTGTGGGAGAGCTGAGAGAGGTATCCAAGTCCTACAAGGAAGCCACGATGGCTATGGACGTAGGAAAGATCTTCTATGCGGAGAAGAGTGTAATCTCCTATGCGAAGCTGGGTATCGGCCGTCTGATCTATCAGCTGCCCGTTAATCTGTGTAAGATTTTTATTGAAGAAATCTTTGGCGACAATGTACCTTATGATATGGATGAGGAAACTCTTACCACTATCAACAAGTTCTTTGAGAATAACCTGAATGTATCTGAAACCTCCAGACAGCTGTTTATCCACAGGAATACACTGGTTTACAGAATTGAAAAGCTCCAGAAGAGCACAGGGCTGGATATCAGGGTATTCGATGATGCGCTTACCTTCAAGATTGCATTGATGGTGGTAAACTATATGAAATATCTGGAGAGCATTGATTATTGATGAGCCAGTAATGTCCAAGGCAGCGGGAACCGCAGGCTTCTGAATGGAATTTTGTATGCCGCTGTGATTTAGGACAGTTATTAAATGAGATGGAACCGGGAAAGCATGTGCACACCAGTGCATACTAAAAATGCCTTCCCGGTTTTTTTGCACCGTATTTTCGGGCAATTTCCAGAATCCTTCAGTAAAAGCAGATTCCAGTCATATCCCGGTCAACCTCCGAATACAATAGAGACTATAAAGGAGGGACAAGGTGTTGTATTATAACAAGCAAATTATATACATAGACTATATGGAAGCAGGCAGTAAGGTAAAAAATGCGGGTTTTCTGAGAAAAGAAGAGACAGAAGATACTATCACCTGGAACATGCAGATAAAGGGCCTGTATGAGACAGACACGGGTTTTTTTGATTTGAGGGACGAGACGGGTGCTTTGATTGATAAGGTACTGCTGAAAAGAGGGACAGGATCTTATGAAAGACAGTTTACAGCCGGCGGGGTGAGCCGCGGCGGACGGGAATTCGGAGAGATCTGCGGAATAACAATACGCCTTTCTCCGGGCAGGGAAGTGATTGGCAGATGGAAGGGCAGAGAAGAGTGCCTGAAGGCAGCGGATATTTCAGTGGCGGAGGAGAAGAGAAGGAAATATGCTCCCCCGCTGGCAGGTATGGCGCAATATGAAAGGCTGCAGGAGGAGGCGCCCAATGTGATGCCGGAAATTGACCTGCCCCAGGCAGAGCAGCGAACGCGCGGGATAAGCTTTTCTGAAATGCCGGAAGCAGTTACGTACCAGGCTGAGCCGCGAACGCAGGGGTTAAGCTTCACTGAGATGCAGAAAGCGGCTTTACATCCGGCAGACCAGCCGGAGATTTTGCAGTACCAGAATCCTTTAACGGAGAAACAAAAGAATACTGAATCAGCGGAGGAACGGAGCGGGTTCCAGATTAATAGGGATGCTGTGGATTCCGTAATGGAGAACGGTTCCATTTCCGCGGAAAAGCTGTGCAGGCGGTGCATGCACAAAAGGTTTACACCACAGGAAAAAAAACGGGAACCGGAATCAAAAAAAGCGGCGACGACAGCAGAAGGTGGAGACCTCAGGGAAGGTGGAATTCAAAAAGAAGGGATGCCCGGCAAGGGAGGGATATCCGGCAAAGAAGGGATGACCAGCAAGGAAGGGATGCCCGGCAAAGAAGGAATGTCCCGCAGCGAAGGCGGAGTATCAGGAGGCGGCGTCCCTAAAGAAAGTGGGGCAGTAAAGGGAAAACGTATTGCAAAAGAAAGTGGGGATGACCTGATGCAGGAGGAATTTTTTGAGGATAAATGGGAGCAGCTGCGTCATATGTATCCCACGGTCCACCCTTTTGCGGATGAAAGGCAGTATCTGTCCATTACGCCGAGGGACTTTGTGATTCTGGGCAGTGAGTACCAGAAGATGGTGCGCAATAGCTTTCTGCTTCATGGCTATTATAATTACAGGCATATTATTTTGGGAAAATTTAATGTGGGAGGAGTGGAGAAATTTTATCTCGGAGTGCCGGGAGTCTATTATGACAGGGAAAAGATGGCGGCGGAGATGTTTGGATTTGAAGCCTTTGAAGGCAAACAGACGCCTGCGGAGCCGGGCAGCTTCGGCTATTATATGAAGAGTGTACGTATCTGAATCTCCGGGGGTGCTCAATCTACCCCCCGGAGATTTACATTGTCTATGTAAGGCTTGAGAATCCGGATAAATTCTTCCAGCTCAGGTTTTTCATAGGCGGAGAATTGTTTGCAGATGACACCGTCGCTTTCTGCATAGGACTGGAGAAAATATGCTTCACATCCCTTCAGCCATTCACCGATGGAAATAAAATCCCGGGCGGAATGCAGTTCCTTTACTACTGTGGTGCGGAATTCGTAAGGAAGCCCACAGGAGCGGATAAAATCCACGGATGCCCGGATTCGGCCCATGTCAAGCGCGGGCAGGCCGATGGTTTTAGTGTAATTCTCAGGAGAGGATTTTATGTCCATGGCAATATAATCCACCAGCTTTCTGCTGCACAGTGATTCCAGTACCTCGGGGCGGTAGCCGTTGGAGTCCAGCTTTACCAGATAGCCCAGTTCCTTTACACGGGAAAGAAAGATGTCCAGATCGGGCTGAAGCGTGGGCTCGCCTCCGGTTACACAGATTCCGGTAAGTATTCCCTGCCGCTTTCTGAGCACCTGGAAAATTTCTTCTTCAGGAATCTGCGGCAGCTGTCCCGCATGCAGGACCAGATCACCATTCTGGCAAAATGGGCAGCAGAAGTTGCAGCCTCCGGTGAAAACAGTACAGGCTACGTGGCCGGGATAGTCTAAAAGGGTAGTTTTATTGAATCCGTTAATTTGCATTTTTTCCTCTTTCCTGCTATGATTTATCTGCAAGTCGTTTTGGGTCTTAGTCACTTTTATTATAGACCTCCCGGAGGCGCCATACAAGAAGAAAGGACATAACTGTTCGTCCCTTCACAGTTATTGTCAAAATCCATCCTAAATCGCCTTCGGCGATGGATTTTGGCACTCCTGAATCATTTTCTTACGGTCAGTACAGCAAGTGTGCTGACATGGTTGAATAGTTACGAAAGGACTTCCATTCTATGACCGAGCAGGAAAAATATATGAAGGCGGCAATGACACAGGCAAAAAAGGCTTATGCCTTAGGAGAAGTCCCCATCGGCTGCGTTATTGTCCATGAAGGAAAAATAATAGGAAGAGGCTACAATCGCCGCAATACTGACAAAAATACACTTGCGCATGCGGAAATAACCGCCATTAACAAGGCCAGCAGGAAAATCGGGGACTGGAGGCTGGAGGACTGTACCTTGTATGTGACACTGGAGCCGTGTCAGATGTGCTCAGGCGCTATCGTACAGGCCCGGATTCCGGAGGTCGTGATCGGCTGTATGAACCCCAAGGCGGGCTGCGCCGGATCTATATTGAATATTCTGGAAAATGATTCGTTTAACCATCAGGTAAAGGTCACCAGAGGGGTGCTGGAGCAGCAATGCAGTGATATGCTGACGCAGTTTTTTAAAGAGCTCCGGGTCCGTGTGAAGGAGGAGCGTAAAGCGCGTAAGCTGCTTGCGGCGCAGGAGGAGAATAAGGAACATGGAGGAAACGTTTATGATGAATGAAGAATTTCTTACACTGACTATTGGGAAACAGAAGAACATTGCCCTGATTGCCCATGACAGCAAGAAGCCGGAGCTTATTTCCTGGTGTGAGGAGCATAAGGATGTGCTGAAGAACCATTTCCTGTGCGGGACAGGGACGACGGCCAGGATGATTACCGATAAGACCGGGCTTCCTGTGAAAGGATACAACAGCGGCCCGTTGGGCGGGGATCAGCAGATTGGCGCGAGAATCGTTGAGGGACGGATTGATTTTGTGATATTCTTTTCCGATCCTCTTACGGCGCAGCCCCATGATCCGGATGTGAAGGCTCTTTTGAGAATCGCGCAGGTATATGATATTCCTATTGCCAATAACAGGGCGACGGCGGATTTCATGATTACCAGTTCGTTGATGGATCAGGAATATGATCACCAGGTGGTAAATTTCCGGAGGAACATTGAACACCGGGCGAATACGTTGTAGGAAGCCGGGATGGGAGATTTCCGCTGTATCCTTTAAATATATAGTTATTCTGGAATATGATTATTCAGGACATCTTCTTGAATGGCTTTGCCATTCAAGAAGCATCGGATGTTCATCCGATGCGAATATAGGTGCAAAAACGGTTTTATAAGCAAGCTTAACGCCCGCTTTTGCACCTATATTCCCGCCGGCCTGGACTGTTTATAAGTATTATGATTTCAGTTTACGATAGGCTCTGGGCGACATGCCCAGGGCCTTTTTGAATATGTCGGAAAAATAAGCGGAGGAATGGAAGCCGCAGGCATAGCTGATTTCCGTAATGCTTTTATTTGTATTTTCCAGAAGGCTGCAGGCCTGGAGGATGCGGATGCCATTTAGATGGTCCATAACGGTGCTCTTGGTGGCGGCGCGGAACAGGCGGCAGAGATGGTATTTTGTGATGTAAAAATGATCCGCGATGTCATCCAGGGATCGGATGGTGCTGTAATTTTGATTGATATAGGTGATAAGCTCGGCAATGAGGGGCGCGCTGGCTTTTTGCGTTTCTTCTTCTGCTCCTGCGGCCTGGCGGTAGGTTTGGGTAAGCAGGGAAAGGATTCTGACGAAGGCTGGGTAGGTGCTGTCAAAATCCTTTTTTGCCGAAAAGCTACGGATTTGGAACAGGAGCTGTATGGTCTCCTCGTAATGCTCCTGGGGAAGGCTGAGGTGACCTGTCTGGAAGCATGTCAGGAGAAGGGAACGGCTTTTTTCCGTGAAATACCGGTTCAGATAGCGTTCGTCAAAATACATGAGTGTTCTTTCATTGCCTGCCCGGCCGAGGGATTTGTGCATGCAGTAGGGCGTGATGAGAGAAACATCATGTTTTTTCAGGGTGCAGGCGTTATCCAGGGTGATCAGTGTGTATTCCCCTTCCTGCAAAAGGAGCAGTTCGTAGGCGTTATGGTAGTGAAATCGGCCCATGTCATAGTCCTGGGTGTGTTTTGTGTATTCTATCTGGATCATTTTTTCCGGGGTATAGAGGTTGTTGTTCATGGGGGCTCCTTTGTGGCGCATGGCAGCGGGACCTGCATGCGGATGGATGGTACAGTTTTGATTCGTCAGAATCCATCCGGAATTTTGCTATGGCGTCATTTGGTCAATATTTCTAAAATATTATAAATAAAATTCCCATAATAAGCAATATAACAAAAGAAAAATAAGATTAATTGACTTATGATAATAAAGAAAATGGCGGCGGTCCAGTGCTCTGGGCTGTTGCAGAAAACGGGTCTTTTAGGAAAACAGGACTGGGAATAGAAAAAACGGAGGTTTTTTCATGTTTAGCAGGGAATTTTCTTTTGCAGAGGGCGGAGA
Organism: Eisenbergiella porci; assembly: GCF_009696275.1. Classification (GTDB taxonomy): domain Bacteria; phylum Bacillota; class Clostridia; order Lachnospirales; family Lachnospiraceae; genus Eisenbergiella; species Eisenbergiella porci. The sequence continues at coordinate 44,263 of NZ_VUMI01000013.1, read as the reverse complement.
AGGCGTCAGGCTGTCTGCCGGGGATTATTATGATGAGAGTAAGGGATACGGATTCCTGGGATTGGAAGCTCAGGAGAGGGCGGCGGACAGGTTTACCGGGACGGGCGGATGGAATCCGCGGGAGACGTATTGCCCTGGGGACGGAGAAGAAACCGGGCTGTGGCAGGATGGTGCGGACGGCGTGGAAGTGAAGGCGGGATTTCCTTTGCGGTTCCGGGCGGCGGTGCCGGGGAACGGAAGCTATGCGGTGACGGTGACCATCAGGGGCGGCAGAGAAGGCGCGCAGGGGCTGATGCTGTATACGGGCAGGAGGAACCTGATAAAAAGGGATATTGTTATCCGGCCGGGAGAGGTGTTTTCCTGCCGGTTTTATGTCCGGGTTTGTGAATATATCCCGGTGGTGGGAGAAGGGGCAAAGGAGGACAACTCGGTATATGTGACGGTGCTGGGCGCAGGGAAAAGCAGCGCCAGGATCAGCGGGCTGAAAATAGAGGATGCCCAGGCTCCCACCGTGTTTATCGCGGGAGATTCCCTGGTTGCGGATTATGATGGGCTGTATCCCTATAATCCGATTATCAACGGGGGCAGCTGGGGACAGAATCTGCCTCAGTATTTTGACGGCGTGGCTTTCAGCAATCAGGCGCATGGCGGGTTGACAACCAATTGCTTCCGGGATGACGGGCACTGGGATATTGTATGTAAAAATATCAGGCCCGGAGATATTTTTCTGATGGAATTCGGCCATAACGATCAGAAGAGACGGTATTTGAAGGCATTTGACCAGTATGCAGCGAATTTACGCAGATACGTCCGCCAAATCAGGGAAAAGGGAGCGTACCCCATGATCGTGACCTCTCTTTCCAGGATTCCGGGAAAAAATGAGGATGGGTATTTTGATTTGCTGGAGGATTATGCGCTAAGCTGCCTCAGAGTAGGGAGAGAGCTGCATGTGCCGGTAATCGATCTGCATGCCTGCAGCTTCCGGACTCTGTGCGATATGGGGCCGGAGATCACTCCTGATTATTTTATGGATACAACCCATACCAATGATTACGGCGCTTTGCTTACGGCCGGATTTATTGCAGAGGAAATTGTGAGGTTGCATGCGGAACCGCTGTGCGGCATGAGAAATGATTTTGCCGGTAAACCCTGGAAGCCGGACGTATTGCTGCGTCCTGCGGATACGGTGTCCAGCGCCCAAAAGGAGGAAAGGCCCATTCTTCCCACGGATTTGCCCAAGCTGCCTTATGCGGACTGTAAGGGGATTCCCCAGGAGGGCATACTGAAAAAGGCGATGGTAAAGGGGCTGCTGGATCCCTGCATCCTGTTTTTCCATCCTTTTGATGAGATTCCCAGGGGACAGTTTCTGTATTTGTTTTTCAAGGCCGCGCCCATGCCGGTAAAGCGGGGATATCAGGGAAGATTCTGTGATATCTACAGGTATGAATTTGATGCACAAAATGTGCAGACGGCGCTGGATGCAGGACTGGTGGATGAAACGACGACACCGGAGGACCGGTTCCGGCCGGATGATGGACTGACCTGCGGAGAGCTGGCGGAATTCATGGTAAGAAGCCTGCAGCCGGAAGGAAAAAGGGGGTTGGATATGCAGACCTGTGAGCAGGAGGCGAAACGGCTGGGACTGTTATGGGATGGTTATGAAAGAAATGCGGCAGTGAACCGTGCGGACTGTACTGCGGCGTTAGTGCGTATGATGGAAATCAGGGAAAAGGAGAATTGAGAAAAAATGCCAAGAACAGAGTACAAACTCATGGAAGGATGGGAATTTACACTGGATGCTGACGGGAAGAAGGGCTATCGGCCAGTAACCCTGCCCCACGACTGGGCCATAAGCGCGCCGTTTTGCCGGGATATGGATCAGGGGGAGGCTCAGGGCTTCCGGGCTCGTTTCGGAATCGGCTGGTACCGCAGAAGCCTTCGGCTGGAGGGAAAAAAGGAAGGCTATTGCTACTATCTGGATTTCGGCGGTATTTTTGAAAACAGCACCATATGGGTGAATGAAAGGGAAGCGGGCGGCTGGAAGTATGGCTACAGTTCCTTCCGGCTGGATATAACACAGTTCCTGAAAACCGGGGAAAACAGTATTGTCATCCGGGTGGATAATACGGTCAGCCCTGCGGATCGCTGGTACAGCGGGGCTGGAATTTACCGTACCGTGAAGCTGCTGGAGACGGAGGCCGCCCATCTGGAGGAACGGGAAATTGTGGTACATACCGAGCTTGAAGGGGACAGCGCAGTGGTACGCGTGGCAGCAGGCGTGGACGCAAGGGTAAGAGGCAGCCTTTCCCTGACGGGCGTGTGCGGCGATGCGCAGAATAACAGATGCCCTGATGCTGAAAATATGGCAGAAGGCATTCTTGCGGAAGATATTATTGCCGAGGGTGAAAACGGATTACTGGAATTTCACGTAAAAAATGCAAGCCTGTGGTCTGCCGAAGCACCGAATCTGTATACGCTTACCTTGTCCTTAATGGACGGTGAGAGGGCGGCGGACACGGTTTCCATGCGTATCGGGCTGCGGAAAATAGAGCTGCTTCCAGGAAAAGGGATGTTTGTCAACGGGGAAAAGGTGATTCTCAAGGGCGTATGCCTGCATCAGGAAGCGGGAAGCGCAGGGATAGCGGCGAAGAAGGAAATCTGGAGAGAAAGGCTTCTTTTGTTAAAGGAGATGGGCTGCAATTCCATCCGCGCCGCCCATCATACCCATTCCGTGGAGTTCCTGGATCTGTGTGATGAACTGGGCTTTTATGTGTATGAGGAATGCTTTGACAAGTGGACCGGCGGCCTGTATGGCCGGTATTTTGAAACAGAGTGGAAAAAAGATGTGGAAGCCATGGTGAAGCGCGACCGTAACCGCGCCTGTATTTTTATCTGGGGCGTGGGAAACGAGGTGGAAAACCAGGGGCAGCCATCCATGCTGGCTATTTTGAAAATGCTGAAGGATTATGTGCTTACCATGGATGCGACAAGGCCGGTAACCTACGCCATGAACCCGCATTTTAAACGGGAAAGCAATGTGGATCTGTCGCAAATCAAGGATATCCAGAAATTTGTGGATGAGGCGGACGATACGGAAATTTACGACGTCAGAGAAAGAGTGGAACGGATTTGCAGGATCGGGGAGATTGTTGATGTGATTTCCTGTAATTATCAGGAGCAGTGGTACCCCATGATCCATGAGGCTATGCCTGACAAACTGATTCTGGGAACGGAAATCTACCAGTTTTTCAAGGGGCATCCGGAGCAGATGCAGAATTTTACCAATGAAAATCCTTCCCTGGTGCCTTTTGCCGCGGATTATGTAATCGGCGGGATGATCTGGACGGGGATTGATTATCTGGGAGAATCCATGGGATATCCGGCGAAGGGCTGGAGCGGGGCAATGATCCGCACCAACCTTGTGAAAAAGCCGGGATTTTATCTATTGAAGAGCTATTGGAATGAGGAACCGATGGTGCATTTTTCCGTGATGGATTATTCCCTTGAGGACGAAGGGGTCAAGGAGCACTGGGATATGCCGATTTATGCGGACCACTGGCATTTCCCGCAGTTCCATAAAACAGTGATCCCTTATATGATAGCGAGCAATTGTGAGGAAGTGGCGCTGTATCTGAACGGGAAAAGATTTTTCCTGCCCCGTCCGGAAGACTGCCCGAACCGGATGATTACCGGCTTCCTTCCTTATCAGCCGGGCTGTGTAAAGGCGGTGGGTTATAAAAACGGGGAAGAGGTGTGCTGTCATGTTCTCAAAACTCCCGGGCCTGCCGTGAGGCTTTCGTTTACCCGTGAAGAGATAAAGGCGCCTGCCGAGAGAGGCTATGAAATGCTGCTTACCGTAAGGGCGGAGGACGAGGAGGGAAATCCTTATTTCCGGGAAAGCTCCAGGGTGCGTTTCCAGATTGAGGGGGACGGGGAAATCCTGTCCGTGGATAACGGGAACCTGATGACCAATGAGCCGTATCAGGCTGATTTTATCCATATGTACCATGGCTGTGCAAGCGTGAGAATCCGGTTGGGCGGCAGCGCGGGACGTATTGTGGTTTCGGCCTGTGCGGAAGGAATGTATCCGGGAAAAACTGTGCTTACGGTGGAATAGTAAGGTTGCAGAATATGACCCATTCCACATGGGGAGGTATCGGACAGAGCTCTGACAGGTGGGGCCGAATTATGAAGCAGTATCTGGCTGGCGATAGAAAATAAAAATCAGGGAGAAGACAGAATGAGGTATGAAGATGAGCAGTTAAAGCTGTTTTGTCCGGAGGAGACGCGGACGGCGGACAGTGCGGCCGTCCTCTGGAACAAGGTAAAAGGCGCGCGGCAGTACCGGGTTTTTCTGGATGGTGCGGAGGTTGGAAGGACGGAGCATACGGACTTCACACTGCGGGGGCTTAAAAGCGGCAGGGGCTATGAGATAGAAGCAGCGGCGGAGGATGAAAACGGGAGGCTGGCCCAAGATACGCTCCATATTGCCCTGCAGGAAAAGGGAGAGGAGCTTACTATCACATCCTTTGGAGCTGTGGGAGACGGCCGGACCGTAAACACTTCTTTCATCCAGAAAGCGATAGATGCCTGTCCGGCCGGGGGAACGGTGCGGATTCCGGCGGGAACCTTTGTGACGGGCGCGCTGTTTTTGAAGAGTGATATGACGCTTTTTCTTGAGGAAGGAAGCCGCCTGCTGGGAAGCGGATGCCTGGAGGATTTTCCGCATAAGAAATATCGGTTTGAGGGGCTGGAAACCATGTGCTATGCCAGCCTGATCAATACAAAGGAGACAGAGAACGGAAGGCTGCATAATATCCGGATTATGGGAAAAGGATGTGTGGATGCCAACGGAAGCATACTGCGCAGGCAGGAGCTGGCGGAAGGAAAGGGAAAGCCCGGGCGTGCGGTCTGCCTGTGGAATGTTGACGGCGTGTATCTGGAAGGGATTACGGTAAGACAGTCACCCGCCTGGTGTGTGCACCTGATTTACTGCAGCCATGTAAGCCTTAACGGCGTGAGTATTTTTACCAAGTTCGATGAAAACGGCAGGCGGTATGAGGGGATCGCAAACGGCGACGGCCTGGATCCGGACTCCTGCAGCTATGTAAATGTGTTCGGCTGTACCATCGGCAGCCAGGATGACTGCATTGCGGTCAAATCAGGCAGGAACGAGGAAGGAAGGCTTGTGGGAATCGCATCGGAGCATATCCGGGTTACGAACTGTACCTTTACCAGCGGCTTCGGCGTGGCGATGGGAAGCGAAATGTCGGGCGGCGTCCGGGACTGTTTGGTGCAGGATTGTGTTTTCAGTGATGTTTACAGTATCGGAAGCATTAAAACGCCCCGGGGCAGAGGCAGCGTGGTGGAAAATATTGTATATGAAAACCTGCGGCATCAGAATTTAAGCCATGAGCATCAGGACTGCAAATGGTTCCGCGGAGCCATATATGTGGATGAATTTTACAGTCATGATACCTTTGATACGGAGCATCCGGAACCTGTGGACGAGGGAACCTCCGTGATCCGGAACATTCTTTTTAAAAATATTTCCGTGGAAACGGTAACAGGAAATGCGGTCTATCTGGCCGGGCTGCCGGAGATGCCCCTGGAAAATATCTGTCTGGAAAATGTGACAGCGAAAGGACGATATGGGATGAAGGCCGCCAATATAAAAGGGCTTTGCATGAAAAATGTGACTGTGACAGCGCAGGAGGGTGAGCCTTATGAGTATCACCGTGTGGAACCGGAATGATCCGGAAGGAGTGAAAACCGGCAGAGCCGGATTTGTATGCGCGCTTCTGATGCGCGGAGAGGAGTAATATGAGGAATATTTATATCTGTTTTCCGGAGGGAAAGCATAAGGTACTGACCATGAGCTTTGACGACGGCCGTGTGGAGGACAGACAGCTGGTGGATATGTTTAACCGCTACGGCATCCGGGGGACTTTTCATGTAAATTCGGGGATTGCGGCAGAAACAAGAGTTCCCGTTTCGGAATATCGGGAGCTGTACCGGGGGCATGAGGTGTCCTGCCATACCTGCACCCATCCGACAATTGCCAGATGCCCCATGGAGCAGGTGGTTGAGCAGATCCTGGAGGATCGCAGAAGCCTGGAGGCCGCGGTGGGATATCCGGTGAGGGGTCTTTCTTATCCCAACGGTTCTTTTTCGGATGAAATCGTGAAGGCCCTGCCAGCCCTGGGAATCCGCTACTCCAGGACGGTGGAGGAAACGGGAGCTTTTGCCATGCCGGAGGATTTTCTGCGGTGGAAGGCTACCTGCCATTACAACCACAATTTGTTGGAGCTGGGAAAGGAATTTGTGTCTTTACATAAGACCCAATATCTGTATATGATGTATGTGTGGGGACACAGCTATGAATTTAATATTTACGGCAATTGGGATGTGATGGAGGAGTTCTGCAGGAACTGCGGCGGCAGGGATGATATCTGGTATGCCACCAATATTGAAATTGTGGACTATATGGAGGCGGCGGGACGGCTGCAGTTTGGCGCTGCCGGGAATATGGTGTACAATCCTTCCGCCGCATCCGTCTGGATTGAAGTGAATGGGGAGAAAAAAGAAATTCAGGGCGGCACCCTGCTAGAATTTTAACATCAGGATATTGTGGATAAAGGGGGAAAATAAATAAGCCATGGGGGATAAGTATACGGAAATCAATTCCAGGACCTGGGATGTCTGGGCAGAGAATGGCTGTGACTGGTCACTGCCTGTCACCCATGAGGAATTTGAAGCGGTTACGGAAGAAAACTGGGGCGTGTATCTGACGCCGTGCATTACGGCGCCGCATGAGTGGTTTGGTGAGCTTAAGGGAAAGAAGCTGCTGGGGCTTGCCAGCGGAGGCGGACAGCAGATGCCCATCTTTACCAGGCTGGGGGCGGAATGCACCATACTGGATTATTCGGACAGACAGCTGGAGGCCGAAAGAAAGGTGGCGCGCAGGGAAGGATATGCCATTTCCATTATCAAAGGGGATATGACGCAGCGCCTTCCTTTTGAGGATGGGAGCTTTGATATTATTTTCCATCCCGTTTCCAATTGCTACGTGGAGGATGTTTATCACGTATGGAATGAATGCTTCCGGGTGCTGAAAAGCGGCGGTGTTCTCCTGGCCGGCTTTGACAACGGGCTGAATTTCCTGTTTGAGGATGACAATCCGCTGCTTGTTGTGAATCCTCTGCCCTTTAATCCGCTGAAAATGCCACGGGAGAGGTTTGAGAGGATGGCGCAGAATTATGAAGGCATCCAGTTCAGCCACAGCATGGAGGAGCAGCTGGGCGGCCAGCTGAAGGCCGGTTTCCGGCTTACGGATCTGTATGAGGACAAAGATCGGGAGAACGGGATGGAAATCAGGAAATTTGCGCCGCAGTATATGGCGACAAGGGCGGTTAAGCCTTGAAAAAAGGACAGGAAGGCCTGTTCCGGGTGCGGCATTATCTGAATGATGCGCTGCGCAGCGGAGGCGGCCATATCGGTTACGGAATACGGGACAAATACAGAGGCAGGGGCTATGCGACAAAGGGCCTGGCGCTGACAATTGAAAAAGCCCGGGATCTGGTGGCAGAGGATGAGCTTTATCTGTCCGTGCACAAGGACAATCCGGCCTCCCTGCGTGTGCAGGAAAAAAACGGCGCATACATCCATCATTCGGATGAAAAAGAATATTATACGAGAATTCCGCTGGAAAAAACGCTGGAAAAAAGCACAAAGGATTGACAAAGCGTTAAAAAAAAAGTATACTAATTAAACCGTGCAGCCGGGGGATTAGCGGTCTCCTGTACCTGAAATCCGCTATAGCAGGGGTGATGTCCGGCCGAGGGCTTGTGCCTGTGTGGCTGCCCTTTATAAGTGGCGTTGAAGTTTGGGTCTTACGCAACGGATGTCTGCGAACCGTGTCAGGTTGGGAACAAAGCAGCACTAAGCAGAATTTTCCGTGTGCCGTGAGGGTGCCTGGCGGAGTTAACTGTAAAGGTAACGCATATGGGTTTGTGTTCGAAGCAGGACGCACGGTCTTTGATTTATATTCTGAATGATTTTTGAAAATGGAAGGTGTTGGATTATTTCATGAAAATGATAAGGTCCGGCACTTTTTTTGATACGGTACTCGGGGCTATCACGCGGGCAGGTTGTGCCTTCAGGAGAAAGGAGCGGATATGAGGCTGTTTCATGTAAGTGAGGAGAGCGGTATCAGGGTTTTTGAACCGCGGATACCTTTAAAGGAATATTCTCTCCTGCAGTGTCCCTGTATTTCCGGAGGTTCGGTGAGGGGAAAGAAATATAGACAAATTCCACAGAAAAAAATAATGGAAATTGAACAAAAATCAGGAATTCTATAAGGAGGCTATTGACAGTCCTGGTGAAATGAAATATGATTAATATATGCAAACGATTGCATGAATAATAATATTTCATTAATGCAAAAATAATATTTTTTTTGCCAATTAATGCAAACGTTTGCATTAATGAGAGGAGTACATATGAGTGTAACAATTAAAGACATTGCCGGAAAGGTCGGAGTTGCACCTTCTACGGTATCAAGGGTGGTCAATGGGAGTGCGTCTATTTCGGAGGAAACGAAAAGTAGAATTCTTCAGGCCATGGAAGAGATGAATTATCATCCCAACAGCCTGGCCAGGAATCTGGTCAATGGGTACTCCCATTGTATTGGATTAATTATGGACGCCAGGGATGATATTACTTTTTCCAATACTTTTTTTAACAGAAGTGTGTATGCCATTGATAAGGCAGCACAGACGAATGGATATAATCTTCTGATTGCTAATGACGATAACAGCAAAGGAGCGTCACCTGTGGAGAAACTGGTTCTGGAAAGAAAGGTGGACGGACTGATTCTTCCGTCCAATTGTGTCCGTACCGGCCTGGTGGAAATGCTTGTAAAAAACGGCTGCCCGTTTGTTGTACTGGGAGAACCATCCGTTATGAAAACGGAAGCCTGCTGGGTGGATGCCAATAATGAAGAAGGTGCCAGGATGGCGGTGCTTCACCTGGCGGAGGAAGGATTTCAGAGAATTGCATTCCTGATAGAAAACAGGAAAACCGTTTTTTCGGAAAAACGGATTGCAGGGTATCTGGAAGGACTGGAGGCAGCGGGCCTGTCCTGCGGTCAGGCGTATATCAGGGAGTGCGGGCTTCCTGAGAATGCGGAGACGACAGCTGGGGAGACATTGGAGGAGCGTGAGGCTCCGGATGCATTTTTGTGTTCCAATAATGTAATTGCCTATTATACACTTCAGGCATTGAAGAAAAGGGGGCTCCGGATTCCCGAGGACATAGGAATTGTGACCTTTGACAACCATCCCTTTGCACAATATATGGATCCGCCTTTGACAGCTGTGGATGTGGATACCTTCGGGCTTGGTGAACAGGCGGCGTTTCAGTTGATTCAAAAAATAAAAAGAGCTGAGAGCGGCAGTCAGCATACACTGATTTCCACCAGGTTGCTGATTCGCAGATCATCGCAGAAAGGGGGAAGTAAATGAACAGGGGAGCAATTGTACATTCCGGCATTCTACCAGATGTTTATCCCGAAAACCGCAGGCTGCTGAGCTTCCGCCTGCGGACGGGGCGGGAGGATGCTGCGGAATGTGTTCTGGTTATCTACTCCAGGACCACGCCGGATAGAATACGGAAGTTCCGTATGCAGTGCGCTCTTCGGGATGGGGAAGCGGATTATTATTCGGTGGAGGTGCCCTTCTCCAAGGTCGCCCGGTACCAAAAATATTATTTTGAGATAAAGGGAAGGGATGGAGAGCATCTGTACCTGACCACCTGGGGGCTTCAGGAAAAAACACCGGAGGATGGCTTTTTTGAATTCCTTTATGCAAACGGTAAGGACTGCCTGAGGATTCCCGAATGGGCTCCAGGGCAGGTGTATTATCAGATTTTTCCGGATCGGTTCCGCAATGGCTGCACTGAAAATGATCCGCCGGACTGTGCAGCATGGGGGAGTGTACCGGACAGAGAGCATTTTATGGGAGGAGACCTGCAGGGAATCCTGGAAAAATTGGACTATCTGGCGGCACTTGGCATACAGTGCCTGTATCTGACACCCATATTTAAAGGCGATTTTAATCATAAATATGCAACCACAGATTATTTTGAAATCGATCCCTGCTTTGGAAGTAAGGAGGAGTTCACCAGCCTGGTAGAGGGCTGTCATGAAAGAGGCATCAGAATCCTTTTAGATGGCGTATTTAATCACTGCGGGACGCATTTTGCGCCTTTCATGGATCTGCTGGAGAAACAGGAGGAATCCTCTTATAAGGATTGGTTTTTTGTAACGGAATATCCGGTGCGGCTTTCTCATCATAGCTATGAATGTGTAGGGGCATATAAATGGATGCCGAAGCTGAATACGGCAAATTGTGAAGTGAGAAAATTTATCCTGGAGGTTATGGATTACTGGCTGGGGAATTTTCACATAGACGGCTGGCGGCTGGATGTGGCGGATGAGGTGGACGGCAGTGTATGGACGGAGGTACGGACCGTTCTGAAGGAAAAATATCCCGATTGTCTGCTGCTTGGAGAAACCTGGGGAAGCGGCAGAACGCTGATGCAGGGAAATCGGATGGACAGCATCATGAATTACATATTCCGGGACAGTGTAAGGGATTTCTTTGCCAGGGAAAGCATTGACGCATTACAGCTGGACTGCCGCCTGAACCATATGCTGTCCGCATACTCGACGGAACAGCAGCAGGCGCTTTATAATCCGCTGGACAGTCATGATACGGAACGCTTCCTCTATCAATGCCGTGAAGATAAACGGAAGCTGAAGCTGGCCGCTGCGTTTCAGTTTGTATTTCCCGGGGCTCCGGCCATTTATTATGGAGATGAAATCGGTTTGACAGGAGCTAACGATCCGGACTGCAGAGGTGCTTTTTGCTGGGAAAAGGAAAAGCAGGATGAGGATCTATATGACTGGTATAGCAGGCTGATTAGGCTTCGAAGAGAAGAAAAGGCGCTATGCAGGGGCAGTTTTACGGCAGTGCTTTGTGACGGAAGGATGTATGGGTTTTCCAGGATGTGTGAAGAGGACGAGCTTTATGTGCTGCTGAATGCGGAGAACACGGAGTCAGAAGCGGTGCTGCCGGTGCTAAGGCCGGGAACCTATACCATTCTTTTTTCCGGGACAGAGGATGCAGAGAAAATGGAAATCACAGCAGAGTGGGCGGATGGGATCCATAAGCAAGGTGTAAACGCTGACAGGATGGACTGTCAGGGCAGAATCAGACTTACTGCCGGGGCATGGTCCATTTTAGTCATAAAAAAGAAAAAGGAGGAAAGAGGTTATGAAGGATAACAAAAAATTACTGGCAATTGTACTGACAGCTGCATTAAGCTTGGGGGCTATGGCAGGCTGCGGTAAATCGCCAGTAAATTCTGAAAGCAGCTCACAGGACGGTCCGCAAAACAGTACTGAGAGCAGCCAGTCAGCAACAGAAAAACAGGAAGAGGTCACTATCAATTTCTGGCATCATTACAGTGCGCAGTCGGCGGAAAATGATACGCTGATGAACGTACTGATTCCGGCCTTTGAAAGTGAGAACCCGGGTATTAAGGTAAATGCGGTTTCCCATGAATGGGCGGACCTGCATGAAAAAATACTGATTAATGCCAAAGCGGATACACTTCCGGATGTGGCGCGCCTTGACAGCGCATGGATACCGGAGTTTCAGAAAATGGGGATACTGGTTCCGCTGGACGAAGAAATTGCGGGTTTTAGCGATGTCTCCGGCGGGCTTCTGGAAAGTGCTATGAGCACAGCCCAGATAGGCGGGCATTCCTATGGACTTGCATTGAATACAAATACGAAAATTCTGTTCTACAATCAGAAAGCACTTGAGGATGCAGGACTTTCCGTGCCGTCTGACATGGAAGAATTCGTGGAAGCGGTAAAACAGCTTTCCGGCAGCAATGAAAACGGGCAGCAGGTATGGGGCTATGATGAACCTGCCCTTGCAGGCTGGAACCTCTGTCCTTTTATCTGGAGCTGCGGAGGAGAGCTTACCAGTCCTGACCAGAAAACGGCCACCGGTTATATCAACAGTCCCGAAACGGTGGCAACGGTTCAGCTGCTGGCGGATCTCTACGGAGAGGGATGTATCACCGGATGGAACAGCGGAGATATTCCCATGACAGATGGTTTCGGAACCGGACGGTATATGATGCTGCTTGAGGGCCCATGGAAAATAGCGGAAATGCAGGGTGCATATCCTGATTTTGCCTATGGTACCGCTCCTATGCCTGCAGGCAAGGGCGGAAGCGTATCCGTTTTGGGTGGCGAAGATATTTCAATGTTCCGTTCTGCCAACCAGGATGCCGCCTGGAAGTTTATGGAGTTTATGACATCTCCTTATGCGCAGGAGGAAATGGCAAAGTGCGGTCAGATTCCGGTAAATAAGGAAGCGCTGGAGAGTGATACCGTGAAGAAAGCTGATTTCGCTCCTTTTATTGAAGCGATCAAAACAGCAAAAAGCCGCCCAACGGTAGCAAGCTGGTCAGAAATTGACAGTGAACTTGCCACTGCGGTAACCGCAGTAATGAACGGGGAAAAAACCGCTCAGGAAGCCATGGATGAGCTTGCAGTGAAGATGGATAAACTGCTTGCCGAATAAGGCTTACACTACTTTATTATAGCCCAGGAGCGTCCGCTTCGTCAATGGCGCGGACGTTTTCCTGAGCCGGTTTATGTTAATGGATTAGGCGGGCGGTATAACAGCGGCCGGGCAGTAAAGGAGGCATATATGAACAGAAAAACATGGGGCAGCAGGATGCAGATAGGCTTACTTTTGCTGCCGGGTGTGCTGATATTCGGAATATTTACACTTTATCCCATTGCCAAGCTGTTTCTTATGAGTTTTTTTAAATGGGATTTCGGATCCATACTGAGCCAGGAGTTTTTCGGGCTGGGAAATTACGGAGAGGTTTTTGGGGATCCCTATTTCCATACAGTGTTTGTAAATTCAATAGTATATACGCTGGTGACGGTACCGGCGCAGATGCTGCTGGGGCTTTTAACCGCGCTTTTTATCAACAGCATCTGCCATTTCAGGATAGGCTTCCGCGTGCTGTATTATCTGCCTGTAATTACCTCTTGGGTTATTGCATCGCTTGTTTTTAAGTATGTATTTAATACGGAAGGAATGCTGAATTATTTCCTTACAAGCGTCATACATGTGACAGGACAGAATATCCGCTGGCTGGATACCCGTTGGGGCGGGCTTACAATTGCAATGCTTCTGGGAATCTGGAAGGGAATTGGATGGAATATGGTAGTGTTTCTGGCCGCGCTGCAGACTGTTCCCCAGGAATTATACGAGGTGGCATCGCTGGACGGCGCCGGAAGTGTGAGAAAGTTTTTCTCCGTAACCCTGCCAGCCATCCGGGGAACCGTTTTATTTGCTCTGGTCATGCTGACCATTGGCGGCTTCAATGTATTTACCTCTATTAAAATGATCACAGACGGCGCGCCGGGGCACCAGACGGATACGATTTTGACATGGATGTATTATAAAGCCTTCAGTACAGGCAAGTTCGGTTATTCTGCAGCGCTTTCCTTTATTACCGCTGTGGTGCTTGCCTTTTTGGCACTGGTACAGTTCCGGTTGATGAAGGAGGGGGAGAATTGAAGGTGAAACTGACAAAAAGAAATATGGTTCATTTTTTATTATATCTGCTTCTGTTGGCCGGGCTGATCATTGTGGTACTGCCATTTTGCTATATGCTGAGCACCTCGCTGAAGCCGAATGGGGCTCTGTATGAGTTCCCGCCCCGTTTTTTCCCTTCACTGGAGGAAATTACGCTGGAAAATTATGATTATATACATCACCAGGGAAAATTCTATATGAATTTTATTAACAGCGTTCTCGTGTCGGGTATTACCGTTTTGATTGCCGCTTTTGTGGCTGCCGCCCTTGGCTTCTGTATTGCAAGATTCCATTTTCCGGGGAGAAGGTTTCTTTTTCTGTTTATTATGCTGACCATGATTATTCCGGGGACTACGCTGATAGTTCCCCAGTATGAGCTGGCGGTTAAGCTGAAGGTGATCAATAATCTCTGGGGGCTGATCCCTTTTTATGTGGCCTGGGTCATACCATATTCAACATTTATGATAAAAGGGTTCGTGGAAAATGTGCCCAGGGAGCTGGATGAAGCGATTTATATGGATGGGGGAGGCGTGTTTACCGTATTTTTCCGCATTATATTTCCACTTGCGAAGCCAGGCATTGCCTCCGTATCTATTTTTAACTTCCTTACAGCATGGGAGGAATTCCCATGGGCAAATACGGTAATAAATGATAATCTGAAGCGGACTCTTCCCATAGCCATCTCTGGTTTTTTCGGTCAGCACCAGTTTACGCAGTGGGGATATGTTTTTGCACTGTCTGTCCTGAGCCTGGTGCCTATCCTGGTAATATTTATTTTCTGCCAGAAATTCTTTGTGGCGGGGCTGACTGCGGGAAGCGTTAAGGGATAGGCTCAGCAGAAAAGTAAACAACCCACATAATCAACGAAAGCTCCTAAAAAGCACCTCCATCTGCCATATTTTGTGCATTGTTCCTTTCCGTGCGTTTACTTTATAATGAAAAAAAGATACTGCCCGGAGCAGGTCTTTTTACATAAAACGCAAAGAAAGGAAAAGTACATTGAAAAAAAATATTTTATTTTCTCTTATCACATCTATGGTTGTTTCCGCGTTTGTAGGAATTATGGGCCTTTCTGCGCAGGCCGCGCCGGTGAGTGAGTCCCGGGAAAAGACGGTTGTGGGCTATTATACCTCCTGGGCTTCGGCTAAGGGCTATACGCCGCTGCACGTTCCGGCACAGAAGCTGACCCACCTGAATTACGCATTTGCCGGAATTGATCCGGCTGCCAACAGCATTGCCCTTGCCAATCCACAAAGGGATCTTAAGAATTTTGAGCAGCTCCGCAGCTTAAAGGCGGCAAATCCCGGACTGAAAACCCTGATATCCGTAGGGGGCTGGGATGATTCTGCTTATTTCAGCGCTGTCGCTGCCACTGAGGAGAGCAGGAACAGCTTCGCCGAAAGCTGCCGGGCCTTTCTTGTGGCCCACGGTTTTGACGGGGTTGATCTGGACTGGGAATATCCGGTGTCCGGCGGAAAGGCCGGGAATCTGTCCAGCCCCGGAGATACAGGGAACTTTACGCTGCTTCTTTCCGCAATCCGGCAGAAGCTGAATGAACAGAGCCTGATTGACGGCAAACAATATTATCTGACAATTGCCGGGGCAGCCAATCCCAACTATCTGAAGAAAATTGAAGCGGGCAAGGTGGCGGAGCTGGTGGATCATATTTTTGTTATGACCTATGATATGCATGGGCCGTGGGACAGCCGGTCGGATTTCGGCGCGCCCCTATACAGTCCGTCAGAATACACCCCTCAGTATAAAAACAGTGTATTTGAGGGGATATCCGCGTACCTGAATGCAGGAATCCCCGCAGGCAAGCTGGTTCTGGGAATCCCTTTTTACGGCTATCTTTATGAGGGTGTTTCGGAAAATAACAACGGCAGGTACAGCGCCTTTTCTTCCGCCCGTGCGGTCACCTACGATGCGGTAAAAAATAATTACCTGAACCGCCCCGGTTTTCGCTCCTTCTTTCATGAAGAAGCATTTGTACCATATTTATATGGAAACGCAGCCTTCCTTTCCTACGAGGATACCCGGTCTGTGGGTGCTAAAGCCATGCTGGCCCGGAATCTGGGACTGGCAGGCGCCGGGATCTGGGAGCTGTCGCAGGATACGGGAGGGGAACTGTTGGAGAGCGTTTATGCAGGAGTGAACGGGAAGTAATTATCAGGAACTGACAACGGTATATGTTATGTTAAAGCACTTGCAAAACATCGTCCCATTACGTATAGTAAGAAGCAGCAGGAAAGGAACGGACGATGAGAAAAGAGGAAGCGGATTACATAAAAATCATGTCGGACTGTACGCTGTGCCCAAGAAACTGCCATGCCGACAGGCTTGGCGGAAAAACGGGCTATTGCGGGCAGACCGCAGAAATAAAAGCCGCCAGGGCGGCGCTGCATTTTTGGGAGGAGCCGTGTATTTCAGGAGATAACGGTTCAGGTACTGTTTTTTTCAGCGGCTGTGTGCTCCGGTGTGTGTTCTGTCAGAACAGGAATATTGCCGAGAGCAGGGCCGGCAGGGAAATTACGGTGGAAAGGCTTGCGGACATTTTCCTGGAGCTGCAGGAGAAGAAAGCCAATAATATCAATCTGGTGACGCCCACCCATTTCGTCCCGCAGATTGCGTTGGCGCTGGAGCGGGCGAAGGAGGCGGGGCTGTGTATCCCGGTGGTTTACAATACCGGAAGCTATGAGAAGGCGGATACGCTGAAACGGATGGACGGCCTGGTGGATATTTATCTGCCGGACATGAAATATGTCTCCCCTGCGCTGGCGCAGAGATATTCCCACGCACCCGATTATTTCGAAACGGCCTCCCTGGCGGTGGCGGAAATGGTAAGGCAGGTGGGAGAGCCGGTTTTTGACGGCAATACGGGGCTGATGAAAAAGGGAGTCATTGTGCGGCATCTGGTGCTGCCCGGCTGTACGGTGGATTCCAAAAAGGTGATCCGGTATCTGTATCAGACCTATGGGGAGCGCATTTTTATCAGCATTATGAACCAGTATACCCCGATTGGTGAATTTCCGGAGTTCCCGGAGCTGAACAGGCGTGTGAGCAGAAGGGAGTACGACAGGGTGGTGGACTTCGCCCTTGAGCTGGGTGTGGAAAACGGTTTTATCCAGGAAGGGGAAAACGCGGAGGAAAGCTTTATACCGGAATTTGATGGAGAAGGCCTGTGAGCGTGTCACAGACCTTTTTTCTAAATGATGGGAATGGCCGGTTTTTAAATAAAAACATGGAACTTACATGTTACGGTTCAGACAGGTCCGTCCATTTTCTGCGCAGACCGTGAGAAAACGTGCCGGCGGCCTGAAAAAAAGAATTGTATCATGGCTCAGGGTGGGTTATGATGAAGGTATGTAACAACGGAAAAATACACAGAGAGGAAAAGTCTATGGGGGAAACAAAAGCTTATACATTTAAGGTAAAACCGCAGGAGGATTCCAATATATACAGGCTGATTCAGATTGACAGCGGCAAGACGCTGGATGATCTGCACAGCGCCATACTCCGGGCCTTTGATTTTACGGCAGAGCATCTGTATATGTTCAGCAGAAACAGGAAGCCATATGACAAAGACGGTTATTATTCGCCCTATGATGATGAAAGAAGGAGGGCGGATCAGGAAACCCTTTCAGGGCTGGGCTGGAAGCTGAAGGAAACCTGGCTTTATTTGTATGATTTCGGCGATGACTGGATGTTTGATGTGACGTTAGTAAAGATGGAGGATACGGAGAAAAAAGCGAGGACGCGCCAGCTGGAGGGAAAAGGCGTACTGGAACAGTACCCTGCTTATGAAGAAGACGGTTGGGATGAAGAGGATGACTGGGAAGACGCTCCGGAGGATTTTGTGGAGGAGGCGGAAGATGCGTCCTTTGAGGATAATATCCTGCGGGATTTTTTCCTTGGAGAGGACTGGGACGAGGAAGACGATCTGGATATCATGTCTCCGGTAGAAGTGCTGCCCACGAACAAAACCATGGAAAAGCTGCTGAAGCAGAAGAGCAAGGAGGAGCTGGAGGCTCTGATGGGCAGGATGGGGATAGCGCTGCCCCCGGTCCCCAAGGGAAAACGCAAGGTCCCTGTTTATGCGGCGGCCCTGGCAGAGGAGCTGAATAAGGATATGGAGCCGTTACTTGGGCTGCTTACCGGAGAAAGTATGGAATTCCTGGTCCAACTTACGGAGGGAAAGAAGGTTACGCTGGCAGACTGCCTGGGTATGCTGGGGGAACTGGATGTTTATTTTGCCTGCGGGCTTGCGGATTTGGAGGATTTTGATGAGGGAGTTATCAGACTGACGCCGGAAGCCGGAAAATGTGCGGAAATTTGTTCGCAAAAGGATAGAAGGCAGCAGATCGAAGTGATTGTAAAGCTGGAGTCCAACATGAAAAGGTTCCTGAATATGTATGGGGTGATGGAAGCGGAGAAGCTTCTGCCGCTGCTCAATTCCTATACCGGCTGCAGCATGGAGATGGAAGAGTTCTATGACAAAGTTTTGGTGCCAAATGCTTATTGGGACAACATCACTGTGCTGAAGATGGAGGAAGATGAAATTATTTATGTCTCCATCCTGGAGGAAGAGGACGCCGAATGGGTGCTGTCGCAGAGAGCGGAATTCGATGAAATTGAGGATTACAGGGAGTTCACCACGCAGGAGAGGAAGGCGCTTGAACAGGGAGGAATTATATCCTTGATTCCATCTATGAAGGAGTTGATGGACTATCTTCTGGATGTAAAAGAAGTGGAAGAAGAGGAATGTATGTTCCTGGTATCCGAGCTTTTGCATGAAGGTATGCTGGGCGTTGATATTGAGAATTTTATCGCTGAGTGCGGAGATATGCTCAGGGATAATGATATCCGGATGACACACAGATTCAGGGAAATGGTGGAAGCGGTGCTGGAGGAATGCCCGTCGGCGGTTCTGAAGGGTTACTCTATGAAGGAATATGGAAAAATGATGGAGGAATAGAGAGCATGACTCGGCATGAGGAAATAATCATGGATGTTTTTCTCTGTACAAGGTTCAATGAACGGGCGGAGCTTGTACAGAGGATGAGAGTAAAAAGGTAATTCCGCCCTCATTGGATTTTGTACTTATAGGAAGAAAAAAACTATAAGGAGAAAAACCAATGAAACAGCTCACAAATAATAAATCGGGATTTACGTACTATATTATATTCTGGCTCAGCCAGTCCGTTTCCCAGCTGGGAAGCGCCATGACGGGTTTTGCCCTGATAATCTGGGCTTATAAACAGACGGATTCCGCAATGGCGGTATCCCTGATGACCTTTTGTTCTTATGTGCCTTACATTCTTGTCAGTCTTTTTGCAGGTTCATTTATTGACCGGCACCGGAAAAAGACGATTATGCTGGCAGCGGATTCCGCCGCGGCTGTGTGCACTGTTTTTGTCTGGATGCTGCTGATTAACGGCAGGCTGGATATCCGTTATATTTACGTGGTGAATGCGGTAACTGGCTTTATGAATGCGTTTCAGTTTCCGGCGCAGTCCGTGGCTGTCGGGATGCTGGTGCCCAAGGAGCTGTATGCGAGGGCAAGCGGGATGGATTCCTTTTCTTCCAACCTGCTGACGGTGGTGACACCGGTGCTGGCGGCTTCCGTCAGCGCCTTCTGGGGGTTGGAGGGCGTAATTCTCGCGGATCTTGGCTCTTTTGTTTTTGCGTTCTGTGTCCTGCTCTTTTTCGTCCGGATTCCGGAGGAATGCAGCAGGGAAAAGAAGAAAGAGAAGCCCTTTGCCGGCCTGAAGGAAGGGATTGGTTTCCTGAAAAAGGGAAAGGGCCTGGGATTTATGATTTTCAGCATGGCGTTGATTAATTTCTTTTCCCGGCTGACCTATGAAAATATTCTGTCGCCCATGCTTCTTGCAAGGAGCGGGGGAAATGAGCAGATTATGGGGCTGGTGAGCAGTGTGATGGGCATGGGAGGGATCGCGGGCGGCCTTTTGGTTGCCACCGGGAAGATAAAGAGAAGACCGGTGAGGATGATCTATCTGTCCGCCGCTTTTTCCTTCCTGTTCGGGGATTTGGGGATCGGCATGGGCAGGGGTGCCTGGAGCTGGTGCCTGGCAGGGCTTGCGGCAAGCGTTCCTATTCCCTTTGTAGCCGCGGGACAGCGTATTATTCTGTATCACCGGGTTCCCCGGGAGATACAGGGAAGAATTTTTGCAGCAAGAAATGCGCTGCAGTATTGCAGTATCCCGGCGGGCCTTCTGCTGGGAGGCTGGCTGGCCGACTATGTATTTGAACCGTTCATGCAAGGGGGGATCGGCTGCGGCACAGCTGCTTGGCAGGCTGGTTGGGACAGGGAGCGGAAGCGGAATGGCGTTGATGTTCCTGTGCACCGGCGTGCTTGGGGCAACGTCAAGCCTTTACTGGTATTGCAACAGGGAAATACGGAAGCTGGAGGAAGGGCTGGAGTGACAGCACTTTATAAGATGCAGGGGGAAAACAGTATCTGTTTTCTTCCCTGCTTTTTTGTATAAAAAGGGATATTCAATCAATGCGTTTTTATGAATGTGGTTTTTGTGCCGGGGTTATAAAAGCAGGGAAGGAATTTCGGACAAGTTGAACTATATTTCCTGTTTCACAAACACCCTGCAGCTGTTGGGCTTGCTGAAAACGATTTTTCCCTGGTGGATAAAGGTGATGTAGTCGGCAACCTTTTCCAGATCCGTTGTGATGTGGGAGGACATCAGGATGGAATGTGTCTCATCCTGGATAAAATCCAGGAAAACATCCAGGATATCGTCGCGCATTACCGGATCCAGTCCGCTGGTGGCTTCGTCCAGGATAAGCAGCTTCGGATGGTGGGAAAGGGCGGCTGCAATGGAAAGCTTCATTTTCATGCCCTTGGAAAAGGTTTTGATTTCCTTGTCTGCAGGCAGCTGGAACTGTTCCAGAAAGCCTTTGTAGGCAGACGGATCCCACTGGCGGTAAGCGGCAGCAGAGATCTTACCCACCTTGACGGGGTGAGGGTTTCATAAAAGTTAATGCCGTCAAACACAACACCGATATCTTCCTTCAGCTGCCTGGGATTTAAATATTTCCGTCATCCTTCCGGATCAGGTCGAGCACGGCATTGATGGTGGTACTTTTGCCCGCGCCGTTCTCCCCGATCAGTCCCATGATGGTTCCGCAGGGCAGTGTGAAGGATACATGATCCAGCGTAAAGCCGGGATATTCTTTTGTCAGGCCATTGATTTGTAATGCAGGTTCCATATAAACTCCCGTCCGCGTACTTTAAGACGCAAATATAATCAGGAAGAGACTTTGCCTGCCCGTCCCAGACGGCATGCTGCCGCAGAGGGAAGGCCGGTGTCCGCTTTCTGTCTCCTTAAAACAAAGTCAGTTTTCTGTGTCCTCATAGAACAGAGCGATCAGCTCTGTCAGCTTATCCAGGGAAATTCCGCAGCCGCGTGCCATTTCAACGGCCTCCTGCAGGTGTTCTTCTATTTTGCGCTGCTGTTCCTCCTGGAACAAATCCCTGTTTGCAGCGGATACGAAGCTGCCGCGTCCGACAGTTGTTTCGATAAATCCATCTCTCTGCAGATCCTCATAAGCCTTCTGAACAGTGATTACACTGATATGCAGCGATTTTGCCAGCGCCCGCATGGAAGGGATCGGCTCCCCTGCCTGCAGCTGGCCGGTGATAATCATTGCCTTTATCTGTGTGGTAATCTGTTCATATATGGGCTTGCTGGAGTTATTACTGATTATTATTTCCACAAAACCCCTCCGGAGTGTTTTATAGTGTACTTACCGTACAAGTACACTATAAAACACTATATGCGGGATGTCAATAGGGTTTTTACAATATAAGAAGAAAAACAGTATCGCAATATAAACGGGAAAACAGGGTTCCATAGTGCAGACAGAAAAATAATGGTTGCTGTGAGGGTACAGAACAATTACAAATAATGATATAATAGTAACAATTCAGACGGGACGAAACTGTTATATTTAGTAAAATCATGGCTAAGGGGGAAAAGAAGTGAAAATACACATTATTGGATGCAGCGGAACGGGAAAATCATATCTGGCAAAAAGATTATCTGAAAAATATAATATCCCGCACTTTGATTTGGATGATATATTCTGGGACAATTCATCCGATAGGTATGGGGTAAAAATGCCTGATGAAAAGAGGAATCAATTGCTGGACGATATACTCCGGAAAAATGATTGGATTATAGAAGGCGTGTTTTATGATTGGCTTGATGGCAGCTTCCGTGATGCGGATGTAATTATTCTTTTAGATATTCCGAAAAGAGTTTACCGTTTTCGCATAATCCGCCGTTTTGTTAAGAGAAAGCTTGGAATGGAGCGGGCGAAGAAAGAAACGCTTTCTTCGCTCGTGGCCCTGCTGAAGTGGACAGATAAATTCCAGGATAAAAATCTTCCCCGGATATATGAAAAGTTAGGGAAATATCCGGATAAGACCATAATTTTACACAGCAGAAGAGAAGTGAATGACTATATAAAATAAGCGGATTACGGACTGCAAACTACAACGATAACATTTTCCCGACATGACAATATAAATGCAGCAGCCTGCGCCATGCCGTTTTTAATCATCATCTTCCTCTGAAAGCGGCAGGCTGAAAATAAATTCCGTTCCCACTCCTTCAGTGCTGATAACATTGATATTTTCATTATGCGCCTGGATAATTTCCCTTGTGATTGAAAGTCCAAGGCCGGTGCCCTTCTTATCCTTGCCCCGGGAAAGATCCGTTTTATAGAAACGGTCCCAGATCAGCTTCAGGCTGTCCTTGGGAATGCCGATGCCGCTGTCCTTTACGGAGACGAATACCTTGTTCCTTTTTTCTGTGGTTTCAATCTTGATAACGGAATCGGAGTGGGAAAATTTGATGGCATTGTCCATCAGGTTGTAGAGTACCTGCTGTATTTTGCCCATATCCGCGTGCACGGGAAGCTGTTCGCCGGTAAGGACAAGCTCAATGGCGATATGCTTCTGCTGGCAGGTGCCCTCAAAGGATGCCGCTGTATTGCGGATGATGGAGTTAACATCAAAATCCGATTTTTCCAGAACCATGCCCTTGGTGTTCAGGTTGTTCAGGGTGAGCAGGCTGTTGGTGAGCTTGGTGAGCCGTTCGGTTTCGTTTAGCACGATGTTCAGGTATTTTTCATGAAGCTCAGGCGGGATGGTCCCGTCCAGCATGGCTTCCAGATAACCCTTGATTGAGGTCAGGGGGGAGCGGAAGTCGTGGGAAACATTGGCGATGAATTTCTTCTGGTTGTCCTCTCCGCGGGCGATTTCACTGGCCATGTAGGAAAGGGAGGCCGCCAGATAGCCGATTTCGTCTTCACTGTCCACCTGGAATTCATAGTGCAGGTTGCCTGCGGCATACTGTTCTGTCGCCTCCGTAATTTTGCGCAGCGGCAGGTAAACCATTTCCGTAAAAAAGATAAGGATGATCAGGGACAGCAGGAACAAGATGACCAGGATAATATAGGAAATACTGAGCAGGCTTTCACTGGTGGAACGCAGCGACGCCATGGCGGTATGGATGACCACATAGCCCCGGACCTTGAAATTGGAGGTGATGGGCGCATAAACGCTCAGCATTTCCCCTTCAAAGCTGTCATAAAAGGTTCCGATGGTATAGTAGGAGCCGGCGGTTTCCGTAGCGTTGAAGCCCTCGATGATGCGTGGGTGATCCAAATCCACCGGAGTGGCGGTGTCCATAATCATACGGCCGGAGGGATTGATAATCCATATGGTGGAATCCAGGTAGACGGACAGGGAATCCAGCTGTGTTTTTACCGTTTCCAGGGATGCTTCATTATTGTACAGATCCGATGCGTAGGTGTTGGCAATGAGTGTTGCTTCCTTATACAGCGTATCCGCTTTTTCTCTTTTCATATGCTCCAGGGTCATGCTGGATCCGAAGGAGGCGACGACGATGAAGCCGAAGAAGCCGAAAATCAGATATGCCAGCAGGAATTTTAAATAGAGGGTCTTTCTCATTGGTCCACCTCAGTTTTCATAATGTCATTTCTATTATACAGACCTGGTAATTGTTCAGCAGTCTCGTAATTACCAAACCTTATACTATCTTACCATATTTGCCCTGCCTTGTAATCCCCTTTGCGGGATTTGCGGATTTGCCCTGAATTTGTGGTATTAAAAAGTATTCTATTCTATAATATAGGTATACAAATCAACATCTAAATTGGGGGAGGGAAAAAATGAAAGTCAAATTTCCGGATTACAATAATTGCATTACAAACATCCCAAATTCTATACTGAAATATTTTGGATATGAGGAAGGACGAAAAACAAGCAGCTTGTTAGATTCTTATCTGAAAAAAGAATATGATAATGTCGTTGTCCTTTTATTAGATGGCATGGGAAAATGTATAATTGACGGGAATCTGGATAAGGAAGGTTTCTTTCAAAGTCATTTGGAAGCGGTATATAGTTCTACATTTCCGCCGACGACAGTGGCGGCAACGACTTCTATGCTTAGTGGAATGAATCCATGTGAACACGGCTGGCTTGGCTGGGATTGTTATTTCCCGCAGATAAACAAGAATGTAACTGTTTTTTTGAACAAGGAGATGGAAACAGGTCTGTCTGCGGCTGATTATAATGTTGCATTCAGATATTGCGGATATGAAGACATTGTTCAAAAAATCAATCGGATATGCGGGAAAGAAACAGCGTATTACGTTCTCCCTTTTCTTGCTCCTTATCCGCGGACATTTGAAGATATCACCAGCCGCATTTCTGATTTGTGCAGTCAGCCCGGCAAAAAATTTATCTATAGTTATTGGAGTGAGCCGGATACTACGATGCATAGAAAGGGATGCTATAGCGAAGAATCAAAGCAACTCCTTCAAGATATTGAGTCCGGGGTAGAAAAAATGTGCAGCGGGCTTGATAAAACACTGTTTATAATTACTGCGGATCATGGACATATGGATTCGAAATGTGTTGCAATCGGAGATTACCCAAAGATTCAGGAATGCCTTGTCAGGTTGCCATCGATTGAACCGAGAGCCTTGAATCTCTTTGTCAGACCGGAGAAAAAAGAACAATTTCTCAGTGAGTTTCAAAAAGAGTTCGGGGAGAAATTTTTATTGATGTCAAAGGAAGAAGTAATTCAAAGGCAATTGTTCGGACCAGATACAGAGCATCCTTCTTTTAGGGACATGTTAGGGGATTACCTTGCGATTGCAGTAAGTGACTTAACCATTTGCTGTACAAAGGAAGAGGCTTATATTTTAATCGGCGTACATGCCGGAATGACAGATGAGGAGATGGAAATTCCGTTGATTATCATTGAGAAATGAAGCTTCTCTTAATTGGGGATAAGGCGCGGCTGATGGAACGTATGATAAGCCATTTTATGCCCCATGTGCTTCCATAAAAAACAGCGGTAAAAAACCGGCGGAGGCTGATATGGTACTTGTCTGCTTGACAAGAGCCATATCAGCCTCCGCCGGTTTTTGTTATCTTACCTCAAATTTATATCCAATCCCCCAAATCGTAGCGATTCTCCAGGACTCATGGTCTTTGATTTTCTCTCTCAGACGCTTGATATGTACATCCACGGTACGGGTATCACCGATATATTCATAGCCCCAGATCTGATCCAGAAGCTGTTCCCTGGTAAAAACATGATTGGGAGAGGAAGCGAGGAAATAAAGAAGCTCCAGCTCCTTGGGCGGCATTTCCACGGATTTTCCCATGTAGATGACGGAATAGTTGGTCTGGTTGATGGTGAGATCCGGGTATTCCACACACTTGATGCCTGTGGGCTCCGCAGCTGCGGGAGCCGCCTTATAACGGCGCAGCACGGCTTTGACGCGGGCCACCAGCTCCTTGGAGTCGAAGGGCTTTTCCATGTAATCGTCGGCGCCCAGCTCCAGC
Source organism: Eisenbergiella porci (assembly GCF_009696275.1). GTDB lineage: Bacteria > Bacillota > Clostridia > Lachnospirales > Lachnospiraceae > Eisenbergiella > Eisenbergiella porci. Next base: position 18,649 of record NZ_VUMI01000013.1, on the reverse strand, counting down.
CCCAGCACCTTGTCAAAAATCTCGCCCTTGGCGGAAAGCATGATGATGGGAATATTGGATTTGCTCCGTACCTCGCGGCATACCTGATAGCCGTCGATGCCGGGGAGCATCAGATCCAGCAGGATCAGGTTGGGGGTAAAGCTGTCCAATGCGGAAAGGGCGGATTCCCCATCCCCCACAATCATGGTTTCAAAGCATTCCTTAGTGAGGTACAAAGAGATCAGCTCCGCAATATTGTTGTCATCGTCCACAATCAGAATTTTCTGTTTATTTACCATGTGGTTAGTCTCCTTTGCTGTGACAAGTGGGCATGCTTTCACAGGCTCCGGCGGCCGGGCCGCCGGAATCCTTATGAAAGCAGGCTCAGGATTTAAATTCTACTATGGTGACACCTGCGTCTCCTTCGCCGTATTCACCCAGGCGGTAGGATTTCACATATTTCACCCTGCGCAGGTGGTTCTGTACTGCGCTTCTTAACGCGCCCGTCCCCTTGCCGTGTACGATACGCACACTGGGCAGGTGGGCCAGATAGGCGTCATCCAGATATTTGTCGAGAACGGACATGGCTTCGTCCACTGTTTTGCCCAGAAGGTTAATCTCCGCGGAAACGGAGAGGGATTTGGACATGCGGATTTTGCCGGAGCCGGTACGCGCGCCTTTGGCTGTGGTCGCGGCATCCTTTTCCTGGACAAGGACCAGATCGCGTATATTTGTCTGGGTACGGATAATGCCGCACTGTACGAACAGGTTGCCTTTATTGTCGGGAAGCGTGCTCACGGTTCCCTTCAGCCCCATGGATACGATGCGCACGGTTTCTCCTAACTTAAGCTGGGAGGGCTTCAGGCCGGCTGTCGCGGGCTGATCGTTTTTAACGGCCAGCTTTTCATTTTTGTCGGAGATTTTCCCGCGCAGCTTTTCTCTTGCTTTTTCCAGATCCTTCATGGAAGCGCCGGGACCGGCTTTCTGGAAGGCGCGGATGGTTTCGTCCGCTGTATTTTTGGCATCCTGGAGGATTTCGCGGGCCTGTTCATTGGCTTCTCGCAGAATCCGTTCCTTAGCCTGGTCGATTTTTTCCTGTTTGGCTTCCAGCTGCTTCTTCAGCGTTTCTACTTCCCTCTTGTAAGCGGCGATTTCCTGCTGTTCCTTCTCTATTGTAACACGGCTTTGCTCCAAATCGGTAAGCAAGTCTTCAAAGCTTTTATCCTCCGCGCTGATCTGTGTGCGCGCGGCATCGATAATTTCGTCGGAAAGCCCCAGCCTGGAAGAGATGGCAAAGGCGTTGCTCTTACCGGGGATGCCGATGAGCAGCCGGTAGGTAGGACGCAGGGATTCCACGTCGAACTCGCAGCAGGCGTTTTCCACAAAGGAGGTGGAAAGGGCATAGACCTTCAGCTCGCTGTAGTGTGTGGTGGCCATGGTGCGGATGCCCCTGTCGTGCAGGTAATTCAGGATGGCGATAGCCAGCGCCGCTCCCTCGGTGGGGTCAGTGCCGGCGCCCAGCTCATCAAAAAGACAGAGGGAATCGGCGTCTGCATTTTTCAGGATGGAGACGATGGAGGTCATATGAGAGGAGAAGGTACTCAGGCTCTGCTCAATGCTCTGCTCATCCCCGATGTCCGCATAGACCTCATGGAAAATGGAAAGCTCCGAACGGTCCAGGGCGGGAACATGAAGGCCGGCCTGCCCCATCAGGCAGAAAAGCCCCGTTGTTTTCAGGGATACCGTCTTACCACCGGTATTGGGGCCGGTGATGATGAGCAGGTCATAATCCCTTCCCAGGCGGATATCGATGGGCACCGTGGTTTTTTTATCCAGGAGGGGATGTCTTGCCCCCCTGATATTGATAATGTGTTCGTTGTTAAATACAGGCTCCGTGGCATTCTGCTCCAGGGCAAGGGATGCCTTGGCAAAAACAAAATCCAGACGCGTAAGGATTTTCTGGTTTTCCGCAATATCCTCTGCGTGGTCGGCAACCTGGGCGCTGAGAGCGGCCAGAACCTTTTCTATTTCTTCCTGTTCTTTGATTTCCAGCTCGCGCATCTGGTTGTTCAGGTTAACCACCGCGGCGGGCTCAATGAAAAGCGTGCTTCCGGTGGAGGACTGATCGTGGATCATGCCCGGCACCTGGCTCCGGTATTCGGCCTTGACCGGGATACAGTAGCGTCCGTTTCTGGAAGTAATCAGGGCATCCTGCAGGTAGGAATGCAGGGAGCCGTTTACCATGCCGGACAGCTGGGAATGGATGCGGTCCGTGGTAACCGCCATGCTGCGGCGCACATGCTTCAGGCCGGGGCTGGCGTCGTCGCTGATTTCCTCTTCGGAAAGGATGCAGCGGTAGATTTCGTTGGAAACGGGGGGCAGCGGCTCAATCCCCTGAAAAAGAGGAGTAAGGGAATCCTCCTCCATGTCCTCCCTTTCCTGCCGCCCGTAGGCCTTAACCCGTCCTGCATTCTCCAGAAGCCCTGCGATGCGCAGAAGCTCCGGCGCGGAAAGCGTAGCTCCGATTTCCAGGGATTTCAGGCTCATGCCCAGCTCCCGGTTGTTACCGAAGGAGATGCTGCCTTTTTTGAAAAGACGGGTGAGGGCGTTTCCTGTTTCCCTCTGGGCGGCACGGATGTCGTCCAGCTCCGTCATAGGTGTCAGCTCGCGGCAAAGCTTGCGTCCCGGGTCAGAGGTCGCATGCTCGGTGAGGCGGGCGATAATTTTGTTATATTCAAGCGTTTTTAATACTTTTGCGTTCATTTTCTGGTAATATTACTCCTTTTTCATGAAAGAGGGCAGCGGCGGGTCATCGCTGCCGATAGTAGGTATGCATTGGCATTGGTGCCTTGTGGGAACCGGTATGGCGCAGCCCTGCTGTCTGCGGCATTTAACGGGTTACCGACATTATAGCATGGCGGGGGGAGAGATCCAATAGCGGAAAAGTGCAGACAATCCTTAACTGTACCTTTTTTTCTGCTTTTTGCGACCAAAAAGCTGCATTTTGGGGTCAGATGTAACAAATATGATGCATTTTACTGTTAAAATGTAGAAAACTATAATCGTGAAAGCGCCGGACAGCTGTGAAAAAGAGCGGTACGGCGCAGATACAGACCGCAAAAGAGGGGAAAGAGAATTTGATAAGGATAGCCCTGGTTGATGATGATACTAATTTTCATATTATATGCAGCAGATATGTGAGAGAGTTTTTCCATGCAAATAACAGAATGCATGAGCTGCGGCTTTACAGCAGTCCGGAAATGGTAATATATGATTTAAAAGAGGGAAGGGATTCGGACGTTTATTTTCTGGATGTGGAAATGCCGGGAATGAACGGCTTTGAACTGGCGGAGAAAATACGGGAGCATTCCCCGGAGGCCTGCCTTATTTTTCTGACCTCCCATACAGAGCTGGCAATGGAGGGACGTGTGGAGTATGATGAGATTATCTATCTGTACAGAGAGAAAAAGTATGCCGTCCTCGTACTGCAGGACAGGCAGGTGCATGTGAGAAAACCGCTTCGGGTTGTTTTTGAGGAACTGGATTCGGAAAATTTTATGTTTATTGAAAGAGGATTTGTTGTTAATATAGAACATATCCTCAGGCTGGCGGATCGGGATCTTACCATGAGAAACGGTGATGTGCTGCCTGTGGGGAGGACCTATTTGAAAACGGTGAAGAGGATGCTTCTTCATTTTTGGAAGGACAGGATATAAGGGCTATGATAGGAATGAGGCTTGCACAGTGGCTGCTTACTGCCGCTGAAATGTGCGGTGTGTTTTATATTTTTCTTATGTTTTTCGAGAGACGCAGCGAGAAAATGTGGAACAGCGTGCTGCTTGGCATAATGATAGTGGTATTGTCGGGACTGACGGTATGGCAGCGGGAGGATACCGCCATGTATTCCCGTTATTTTATGCTTGCATGTATCCTGGCAGTAACGGTTGCGGCGCTGGCTTTTTTCAGGACGGGATTCTGGAAGGGGTTACTGGCGACGGCACTATATTTTGAGACGGTTTATTTCCTGGATGTATTATCCGGTTACCTGGGGCAGCTGGCGACAGGGGATGAGGATTTTGTCGCCGTTATCCAGAAGGTCCTGAACCCGGAGAGACTGTTTGTGATGACGGTGAGCAGGCTGCTGGTACTGGGGGCTGTGCTGGCAGCCGTCCATTATAAAGGGATTGTCAAGAATATATTTGTGCGGTACAAGCTGGTGGTCGCTGTGTTTGTTTTGTTGGAGCATATCGGACTGCTTTATTGCGATCAGGTTTTCTATTTTTCTGTAGTGAAAAAGAGGCGGATTGATATTTATTTTGTGTTTTTCCCTTTACTGATTTTGTTTGTTCTTATTCTGACGATTGTTTTTTGTATATGGAAAAGAAGAATGAACTGGAGAATTTCAGTATCCGGAACGAGATGGCGGAGAAAAGCTATCAAGAAATGATCATGCTTTATCAGCAGAGGGATCGGATTTATCATGACATGAAAAACCACATTGCCGTGCTTTCGGCACTGAATATAATATATCAATTGCCGGTATATTCCATTGATAAGATTGGGAGAGTTATTGACATATGCCATAAACAAGAGTAGACTACAGTTAGCATAAAAAATAACGGAGGCGTATTCATCATGAAAATTGCAGTAACCTATGAAAACGGACAGGTATTCCAGCATTTCGGGCATTGTGAGAATTTTAAAATTTATAATGTGGAAGACGGGAAGGTAACGGATTTCCAGGTAGTAAGCGCAGTTGGCAGCGGACATGGCGCGCTGGCAGGCTTCCTGAAGCAAAGGGATGTGGATACCCTGATCTGCGGCGGTATCGGCGGAGGCGCCAGAACAGCGCTGGCTGAGATTGGGATTACGCTTTATCCGGGAGCTTCCGGAGATGCGGATGCCAATGTTGCTGCACTTCTTGCAGGGCAGCTTGTTTATGATCCGGATACCATGTGCAGCCATCATCATGAAGGCGGACATAATTGCGGAGAGCATTCCTGCGGCGAGGACAAGCATGGCTGCGGAGGAAATCACTGATATCGGAGAGAAATAAAGAAGGTTTTGCGGGCAGCCGGATTGAAGCTGCCCGTTTTTCATATTTTATGAATAATTATTTATACCCGCGGGCAACGGGGCAGGCATTCATACATGGATATTTTACTGTTGCCACCACGTTTTCTCACGGTTTGCGCAGTGAATGCGCTAACCTGCCTGAACCGTTACGGAATTGCTTCAGAAACAGCAGAAGAAGGGAAAAATAGTGTTGAAAAAACCGCGTCTTTTTGCTACCATTAGGGGTACGTATGAAAGCCTTGCGGAATTTTACATTGTGGAAGAGACAGCAGCCAGGGACTTGACACATTTTCAAACATAATTCGGGACAGACAATGATTTGCCGGAGGCGGCATATTTCTATAACGAAGGATAAGACTGACTGCAGGGATACGGCCCGCCGGAAGGACAGAGGCGGAAGCCGGGTCCCGGCTGCAGGGAAAGGCAGCATCAATGAAAGTAATGGAATTTATCAATGCGCACCGGGAGGATGAGGACTACTGCGAATGCTTGATCCATCCCAACGGTGAGGTGGATGAGCCTCTTCCTTCCCACATCGGCAGGCTCATTGAAATCGCGGGAGAGGACTCCGCCACGCTTAACGGACAGATGGAAAAAAACATGGAGCCTTTGTTCTGGATGGTGGAATATACCCGCTGCATGTCCGTATGGCAGACGCGCGTGGTAGCGCCCTCCCATCCGGACCAGGAGCAGCAGGATGCGCTGGAAATGCTTTATGACGCCGCATTCCTGGCCCCGAAATATCTGTATGAAACGCCGGATGCTGCTTACGTGGAAAGCGTGCGTAAGGCCAGAGAGGTCATTGCGGAAAAAAACAGGCGGAAAGCGGAAACAGAATAGAACAGCGGCCGTGCGGAAGGGCAGAAAAAAGATGGAAAATGCTGCTTTCCGCACGTTTTTTTTATTCCGGCTGACGCCTACTTAACAATTAATGTTTTATTAAGGAATGCCAGAATTCTCTGTGACATTTCATCCTGATAAAACTCCATGCCCATATGTGCGGCATTTTTAATGCGGTAATATTCCACCGGCACATTGTTCTGCGTCAGAATGTCGCAGAATTCATTACTGCCTGAAATATCCACCAGCGTATCACCTGTTCCATGGGCCAGGAAAAAGGGAATTGTATTTTTATTAATATAGTATTGAGCGGCTGTCCTTGCCGCTCGATCAGGTTCTTTTTCAGGATCGAAGCCCAGTAGTCGGATGGTACGGGAATATCCTGTCGTTTCCGGCAGAGGGACTCCGTTCATGGATTGCGTCCCATGCTTCTGTTTCAGGAAAGCCGGGCCGTAATAGTTGATGACGGCAGAAACCTGGCTGGATTGCTCCGTATATTCGCCTATATCAAATTCACGGCTACCATTGGTAACACCCACCATGGTAGCCAGGTTTCCTCCTGCAGATTCGCCGCCTATGGCTACTCTGTTCGGATCAATACCATATTCATCAGCATGCGCCCTTAAAAAACGAAATGCCTTTTTAACATCCTCAATCTGTGCCGGGAAATGAACGCTATTGGAAAGGCGGTATTCAATGCTTGCAGCAACATGGGCCTCCAAATGAACCCAGAATATCCATTTTTAAATCCTTATAATTATAAAAAGGAAACCAATATGGAACCTGTGCAAAGGTCACACTGGGAATCAGGGTGACCACCTGTTCTTTTACAGGGATATCAATATTATTTCTCATAGCCTTTTCCTCTCTTTTTAGTATTACCTGGGTGGAGATATCATTCCATGCCCTTTTCGCGCTTCAATACTCTTTCCAGGAAATCCATGATTCTGTCAGCCATTTCTTTCTGATAAAATCGGGAGTCGGCATGTCCCGCCCCCTGAATTGTCCAGAATTCTGCCGGTACCTTGTTTTTTTCAAGCGCGGTGCAGAGTGCATCGCTGTTTTCTATGGGTACAATGATATCCTGCGTGCCATGAGCGATAAAGAAAGGAGGCGTAGAGGGATTGATATAGGAAAGAGGAGCAGCAGTATCTGCTTTTTCCGGATCATTAGCAGGCTCATATCCTAGAAGCATTGCTACAGGAGACGGCCCTTTTAGAAAGTCCGGTTGCTCCGATTCATTTATTTCCGGCGCATCCTTTGCCTTCAGCGTGAAGGATGCGGGGCCGTAGTAGTCGATAACCGCCTGAACCCGGCTGGTATATTCCAAATATTCTCCTTTATCGAATTCTCTTTTGTCATTGGTAACACCGGCCATTGCCGCCAGGTGAGCACCGGCGGATTCGCCTCCAACGATTATCCTGTCGGCATCAATTCCAAATTCTCCGGCATGAGCCCTCAGATAACGGATTGCTTTTTTTATATCCTCCAACTGTCCCGGAAAATGACAGCTGTTGGACATACGATATTCCACACTGGCAACAGAATAGCCCCGGCGTGCAAAATTCATGAGCCACGGGAGATGGGCACTGCGCTCCATAGTCATCCATGCGCCGCCGCAGATCCATACAAGAAGCGGCCTTTTTCCCTCCTCATCAGGTCGAAAGGGTAATATGATGTCCATTTTCAAATCCCTATAATCAAAAAAAGGAAACCAATAAGGAACTCTTGCAAAGGTAATTCCAGAAAGCAATGTAAGCGGAGTATCAATTAATGGGACAAAAAAATATTAGACCGACATCGGTCTAAAATCTTCGTGTTTCAGTGAAACGCACCGCAGTGTCAGGAGAGGATTTTGTCTGGCCTGTATTTATGGGGCAAAAACCTGATGATTCTATGAAGGGAACGAGGCGGATTACGGATTTGTATGTGTCCGATGCTGATGGCAGCCGTGACGATGAGGGGAAATATATTACTCTTTGCATGTACTGTGATCCTAGAGAAGGGATTGGCTCCACCATTCGTTTTGACGGAAGGTTTAACGTAACCGTGGATATAGCTTATACAATTGAACAGTTGACTCACATCGAAACCGAAGAGGGTATGCTGGAAGGGCTTGTGTTCGACAAAAATGATGGGAACCGTTTTATCTATGGGGAGCTTTTGCAGACTGCAGTGCATGAGGATCCGGAAGCTTCGCTGTCCTATTGCTTTTATCGTCCGGAGGAAGCGGATGAGCATAAGGTCCCTCTGCTGATATGGCTGCATGGTGCAGGAGAAGGTGGAATGGAGCCCTTGATTGCGGCCACGGGCAACAAGGTGGTGAACCTGATTTCCCCGGATATCCAGGAGCTGTTTGGCGGTGCATATCTGCTGGCGCCCCAGACCCCTACCATGTGGATGGATAACGGAAGCGGTGAATACACTCTTGACGGCGTTTCCATATATGTGGAACCCCTGGAACGGCTGATTGCTGATTTTATCGGGGCACATGAGGAAATTGATACAAGCAGGATTTATCTGGGAGGGGATTCCAACGGCGGCTTCATGACCATGAAGATGCTGATTCGTAATCCCGACAGATACGCGGCTGTATTCCCTGTGTGCGAAGCCCTGGGGGATAACTTTATCACGGAGGAGGATATAGCCAATATTGCGGCAAAACCAATTTGGTTTACCCATGCCAAGGATGACCCGGTGGTGGCGCCGGACCAGTACGTGGTTCCTACCTATAAGAGACTGATCGCGGCGGGCGGGGAGAATATTCATTTTACTTTCTGGGATCATATTACGGATCAGACCGGCCTGTATTATAATGAAGACGGCACGCCTTATGCTTATAGCGGGCATTGGTCCTGGATCCCCATGTTAAACAACCAGTGTACTGTAGATTTTGATGGGAAACCGGTTATTTATGGCGGAAGGCCGGTGGCTATTATAGACTGGATTGCGGCGCAGAGGTTGGAAAAATAAACACGGAATAGTGATAAGCAACTGTGAAAAAACGGGAGAGTTACTTAAATACAGGTATATTAAAATGGCGGTGGATAATTCCATGGCCATTTTAATATTTACAATGCAAAAGGGAGGCAAAAATAGAGTTGAAAAACCTATGTCTATTTGCTACTATTAGTGGTACGAAACTGGAAGAGATGCTGCTTTCCGTACATTTTTTATTACGATAGGCAGCAGGCTGAACCAGAGCAGACTGCCTGTGTGGAGGTTTGCCTTCATACGAAGTTTACCTCTGAGAAACCAAAAAAGGAGAAAAAATATGAATCATAAAGGAACCATAACCCTGGAGACCAACCGTCTCATCCTTCGCCGCTTCCGTTTGGATGACGCACAGGCCATGTATGACAACTGGGCCAACGATCCGGAGGTGACAAAATTCCTCACCTGGCCCGTCCACGGAAATGTGGAAATCAGCAGATTTATCCTGCAAAGCTGGAACGACGCATATGCAGACAATGATGCATACCAGTGGGCCATTGTCCTGAAGGAAAACGGGGATTTCCCCATCGGCAGCATTGCAGTGGTACACCAGCAGGAAGATATTAATATGGTACATATCGGTTACTGCATCGGGCGAAGCTGGTGGCATCAGGGAATCACATCGGAAGCTCTGGCAGAAATTATCCGCTTCTTTATGGAAGAAGTGGGTGCAAACAGAGTGGAATGCAGACATGATTCCAATAATCCCAACTCCGGGAAAGTGATGGCGAAATGCGGCATGAAACCGGAAGGAATCCTCCGCCAGGCCGACCGGAATAATCAGGGCATCTGCGACAGCTGTATGTACGGCATCCTGGCGCAGGACTATTTTCAAAACAGATAAAAATTAGGAAATGACTCCGGCTGCCCATCCGGCCAACCGTCGAAAAACGGCTCATTTCCGGCCCGGAAAGCCTAGCCAAGCCTTTACAAGCCACGGCCAATCGGATATACTGTTAAAGAAAAGCCAGCAGGTTTTTCTTCTTTTCCAACGGAAAAGAACATAAACTGTAACTGATCAGTTTCTTGGGTAGTGACGGATATCCGCCCGTTAAGAAGCGGTTTGCGAGGGCATGGATATTTGCATCCAACGAAAACCAGCATGTATTTACCCTTCGCGGCCGCCGCCGGACGGACAGAAGGACTTCCGGTTTTCTGCGGGCAAGTCCGCTGGTCTCGTTGTCTGCGGGATAAAAAGTTTCAGGCAAAAATAAGAGGATAGTAAAAAGAATGTCAGATAATAAACGGGATAAAACATCCGTCCCCGAACCGGAATCAGGCGGAGGCTCAAACCTGTCGGAGCCTGCCTCCGGGGCCTCCAGCAGGGACATTGATTTTATCAAGGAAAAAGTAAAGGAACGCCCCATCAACAAGAGAAAGCTGCTGAAAAGAACCATGATCACCGCCTCCATGGCAGTGATTTTCGGCCTTATCGCATGCTTTACTTTTCTTGTGCTGGAGCCTGTTTTCAGCAACTGGCTGTACCCCGAGGAGGAACCCGCCCCTGTGCAGCTCCAGGAGGAAGCGGAAAATGAAGAAATGCTTCCCGAGGACATGGTTCTGGAAACTGAAACCGAAGAAGAAAAGGAATCCGCGCCCATCGCCTCCACCGTTGTCCAGAAGGTGGATATGAGCGTGTCCGATTACCAGAAGCTGTACAGCAACCTCTACAAGCTGGCCCAGGACGGCGCCAAATCCATGGTCACCGTAACCGGCGTTGTTTCCGATGTGGATTGGCTGAACAACACCTATGAAAACAAAGGCCAGACAGCAGGCCTGATCGTGGCCGATAACGGCAAGGAGCTCATGATCCTCACCGAAAAAGAAATCGTGGAACAGGCGGAAAAGGTACACGTCACCTTCTGCGATAACACCCAGGCCACAGCCACCGTAAAACAGTCCGATCCGACCACCGGACTGGCAGTCATCTGCGTCAGCCTGAGCGACATCAGCGACGAGACAAAAGAAGCGATTAAAGCGGCAAAGCTCGGCAGCTCCAACAGCGGCAGCGGCCTCCTTGCCACGCCGGTCATCGCCCTGGGCCGTCCCATGGGAACAGCCAACTCCGTGGCCTACGGCATCATAACCTCCATGGATACCGTTCTTAACCTCACCGACGGCAACTACCACCTGCTCACTACCGATATTTACGGGAGCACAAACGGCAGCGGTGTTATCATCAACTTAAACGGCCAGGTGCTGGGCATTATCAGCCAGCGCAATAACAGCAGCGACGCCAAAAACCTGATATCCGCCCTGGGTATCAGCGACCTGAAAAACAACATTGAAAAGCTTTCCAACGGCCAGCCCATGGCCACGCTGGGCATATACGGAACCGATGTCCCTGCTGAAATCCAGGAATCCCAGGGTGTCCCCGCAGGCGCCTACATAACCGGCATCGTGATGGATTCCCCCGCTATGGTTGCGGGCATCCAAAGCGGAGACGTAATTGTAAAAATGGGAACTGAGGAAATCACTTCATTCAAAGAATACAAGGAAGAAATGATGACGCTCCTCCCTGATTCCCAAATCACCCTCACCGTCATGCGCCAGGTGCAGGATGAATATCAGGAAATGACAGTGGATGTTATCCTGGAAACCTTAAAATAGGAAATTAAAAAACAAACTATAAACCAATATTTTTTTATAAATTTCCAATTTAGAAAAAAATGTAAAAAGAACGGGCCTGAAGGCAGAATGGAGAAAAAATGAAATATATAAAGGACTTAAAAGAAGGCGACAGAGTATTCGATATATACCTCTGCAAACATAAGCAGTCAGCGGTGACCAAAAACGGTAAGGCTTACGACAATGTGATACTTCAGGACAAAACCGGCACCATTGACGCCAAGATCTGGGATCCCAACAGCGCGGGCATTGCCGAATTCGACAGCCTGGATTACATAGAGGTATACGGCGATGTCAACTCCTTCCAGGGCTCTCTGCAAATCAGCGTAAAAAGAGTCCGCCTCTGCCAGGAGGGAGAATACGATCCTGCCGATTACCTTCCAGTAAGTGCTAAAAATATCGACGACATGTACAAAGAACTGCTTGGTTTTATCGGCCGCGTGGAAAACCAGTACCTGAGAAAGCTGCTGGAAACCTTCTTTGTGGAAGATGAAGCCTTTATCAAGGCCTTCCGCTCCTCCTCCGCAGCCAAAACCGTACATCACGGCTTTGTAGGCGGCCTTCTGGAACACACCCTCAGCGTCACCAGACTCTGCGAATACTACTGCGCAGCCTACCCGTTGCTGAAAAAAGACCTCCTGATCACGGCAGCCATCTGCCATGACATCGGAAAAACAAGAGAAATCTCCCTCTTCCCTGAAAACGACTACACCGATGACGGCCAGCTTCTGGGCCACATCGTCATGGGAACGGAAATGATAGGCCAGAAAGCCCGCACAATACCCGGTTTCCCGCCGGTTCTGGAAGCGGAACTGAAACACTGCATCCTGGCGCACCACGGCGAATACGAATACGGCTCCCCCAAAAAACCGGCCCTGATCGAAGCGGCTGCCCTGAACCTGGCTGACAACACCGACGCAAAGATGGAAACCTTCATGGAAGCCCTTCAGAATGCAAAGGATGCCGGCTGGCTTGGCTACAACAGATTATTTGAATCCAACATCAGAATGACACGGATGGAGTAAAGCACGATGGAAATAAAAAAGAATGACATTCTCACAGTGGAGATAACGGACACCGGGATCGAAGGCGAAGGAATAGGAAAAACCGACGGTTTTATTCTGTTTGTCAAAGATGCGGTTATCGGCGACACGGTACAGGTGAAGGTCATGAAAGCGAAGAAAAACTATGCCTATGCAAAGCTGGAGAAGGTACTTGTGCCTTCTCCTTTTCGTGTTCAGCCCCCCTGCCCCTTCCACCGCCAATGCGGCGGCTGCCAGCTTCAGCCGCTCTCCTATGATAAACAGCTGGAATTTAAACAGAATAAAATAAGGAACAACCTCATCCGAATCGGCGGATTTTCCCCGGAACACATCGATGCCTGCATGGAACCGATTATTGGAATGGAAGACCCCTGGCACTATCGGAATAAGGCACAGTTCCCCTTTGGATATGACAAAGAAGGAAACGTGGTAACGGGTTTTTACGCCGGAAGAAGCCACAACATCATCGCCAATACGGACTGCGCCCTGGGCGTGGAGGAAAATAAGACGGTTCTGGAAACCATCCTTGCCTATATGAAAAAATATGGAGTTTCCGCCTACGACGAGACTTCCGGAAAGGGACTGATCCGCCATGTGCTGATAAGAAAGGGCTTTGCCAGCGGCCAGCTCATGGCCTGCGTCGTTATAAATGGGAACAAGCTGCCGGAGGAAAAAGCGCTGGCGGAGGAGCTGTGGAAGATCCCCGGGATGACCAGCGTATCCGTAAATGTGAACACTGAGAGAACCAATGTGATTTTGGGCAAAAAGGTGCGGGTTTTGAAGGGCGAAGAGAAGATAGAGGATAGTATTGGGGATGTGGTATTTCGGATATCCCCGCTGTCTTTCTATCAGGTGAACCCGGTACAGACGAAGAAGCTGTATGGACAGGCCTTAGAGTATGCGGGCCTGACCGGGGAAGAAACAGTTTGGGATCTGTACTGCGGGATTGGTACTATCTCATTATTCCTGGCGAAAAAAGCGAAGAAAGTGTATGGCGTGGAGATTGTGCCGGAGGCGATTGCTGATGCAAAAGAGAATGCCGCCAGGAATGGAATAACAAACGCGGAATTTTTCGTCGGAAAGGCGGAAGAGGTGCTTCCTCAGAAATATGAGGAGGATGGGGTTTGTGCGGATGTGATTGTGGTGGACCCGCCTCGGAAGGGGTGCGATGAGAAGTGCCTCGAAACCATGGTGCGGATGCGGCCGGAGAGGATTGTGTATGTGAGCTGCGATTCGGCTACGCTGGCAAGGGATTTGAAGTATTTGGGGGAGATGGGGTATGAGGTGAGGAAGTGGAGAGGGTGTGATATGTTTCCGGGGACTATTCATGTGGAGACAATAGTGTTGCTACAAAGAGGAACCTTGTAGAAATCCTTAGATTTAGGCACTTTTCCCGCCATGTGGTGTTTGACGCCGAGGGTGATAAGTTCCGCAATAAGCGCATTGAGGACTATATCACGGTTTCGGTAGTCATTGATATGGAGTGTGGGAACACAAAAAATTAAATAGTTGATTGAAAAGGACATTGTGAAAGCAGTGTCCTTTTCCTATTGGCTGCGCCGCAGATTTTGAAAGAAGTCTGCGGCTTTTTTGCGCCCAAAAGCAGAAAGGAGGCGACCGCCTATGTACTTTTTTACTTCCGGCAGCGACCGGGCCTTTGAACAGCTCATGCAGACGAGGCCGGGAGCAGACCACTTTGACAACGGCGAGGCCGGAGCGCCGGAGGACTGCGGCATCTGCCGTTTCTACCGCCCGCACTGGAAGTACCAGTTTTGTGTGTATGAGGAATGTCCCTACCAGCCGGGCAAGCTCACCGCCCTTGACGGCGCGGTGAAATTTCAAGTGAAAGGAGTGGACGACGAGATGGCAGTTTTTCGAGTGGAGAAAAATCGGGGCTACACGGTGATGTCCAACCACCACCTGCGGAACAAGGACTTGTCCCTGAAAGCCAAGGGGCTGCTGTCGCAAATGCTGTCCTTGCCAGAGGATTGGGACTTTACGCTGAAAGGCTTGTCCCTTATCAACCGGGAGCAGATCGACGCGATCCGGGCGGCAGTTAAGGAGCTGGAACAGGCGGGCTATATCGTGCGTTCCCGTGAGCGTGACAGCCAAGGCCGCCTGCGTGGGGCGGATTACATCATTTACGAACAGCCCCAGCCTGTGCCGGATTCACCTACATTGGAAAATCCAACATTGGATAATCCAACTCAGGAAAAGCCTACGCAGGAAAAACCAACGCAATTAAATAAAGATAGATCAAGTAAAGACAAATCAATTACGGATGGATTAAATACCGATTCCATTCCTATCCTTTCCCCTCCCTCTCCTTTGGAGGAAGAAGCGGCTGCGCCGCCGGAACGGAAAGGAACGGGAGCGAAATCACAGAGCGCCGTGGAGATTTATCGGGAGATCATCAAGGACAACATCGAATATGAACACCTTTGCCAGTACGCCAAGGGGATTGACCGGGATATGCTGGACGAGATCGTGGACTTGCTGGTGGAAACCGTATGCAGCGCCCGAAAGACCATCCGCATTGCCGGGGACGATTACCCCGCCGAGCTGGTGAAATCCAAGCTGATGAAACTGAACAGCTCTCACATTGAGTTTGTCTTTGACTGTATCAGCAAAAACACTACGGAAATACGGAACATCAAAAAATACCTGCTGGCGGTTCTGTTCAACGCCCCAAGCACCATCAACGGCTATTACACGGCGCTGGTGGCCCATGACATGAATACAGGCAGTTGGGGAACCCCACAAAATCGGTGATTTTGTGGGGAGAGGAGGAACAGCGAAATGAGCGAGCTTTTCACGCTTGCGTGGAAACAAGCGATATGGAGCTTGTGACGACGAGAAAGGAGGCCGACCCTATGAAACAGGGTGCTTTGATTTTTGACGAGCAGACAGACCGCTACGACATCCGCTTTGACCTTGCGGACTATTACGGCGGCCTGCACTGCGGAGAAACTTTTGATGTGATGGTGGGCGGCAGATGGAGGCCGACCCGCATTGAAATGGCCGAGAACTGGTATCTGGTTGGAATCCATGCCGACGACCTCTCCGGCCTGCGGGTGCGGATTTAAGCCATCCGCCTGCCTGCTGACTTTCCAAAGGAGGGATAGCAGTTGCAGGAAGAAGTAGACCAGAAAACCATAGCGTTAGCGGTTAAGACGGGCAAGCTCACCGCCCAAGTGCTGCAAGCGGCCATCCGAAAATATCTGGCCGCCCGGCAGAAAGGGACGGGCAAGACCCGTCACGGACAGCAGAGCTTACGGCAGCTCAAAAAGGACGGTTCCGCCCTGTCCAACATTGAGATCACCGACGCCAACATTGGCTTATTTAAGCCCTGCGCCAAGAAATACGACATTGATTTTACCTTGCGGAAAGACCGCACTACCCATCCGCCCCGGTATATCGTGATCTTCAAATCCAAGCAGGCGGACAATCTGGAACAGGCGTTTAAGGAGTTTACGGCCAAGAAGCTCCAACAGCAGGAACGCCCCTCCATCCGAAAGACCCTTGCCGTCCTGAAAGAAAAGGCAGCGGCCAGAAGCAGCCAGCAGGCCAAGGAGAAAATCAAGGAAAGGGGGCTGTCACGATGAAGCCGGAAATGAAAAAGCTGATAATCGCCAACCTGCCCTATCTGCTGTTTGTTTACCTGTTCGGCAAGCTGGGACAGACCTACCGGCTGGCGGCTGGGGCGGACTTGTCGGAAAAGCTATTGCACCTTGCGGACGGCTTTTCCCTTGCCTTTGAAAGCGCCGCCCCCAGCTTCCACCTGTTCGATCTGGCGGTGGGCGTGGCCGGTGCGGTGGCATTGCGGCTGATGGTGTACTGCAAGAGCAAGAACGCCAAGAAATACCGCCGGGGCGTGGAGTACGGCAGCGCCCGTTGGGGAGGCCCCAAAGATATAGCCCCGTACATCGACCCGGTGTTTGACAACAATATCCTCCTGACCCAGACGGAACGCCTCACCATGAACAACCGCCCCAAAGACCCCAAGACCGCCCGGAACAAAAATGTGCTGGTAATCGGCGGTTCCGGCAGCGGCAAGACGAGATTTTTTGTGAAGCCCAACCTCATGCAGTGCGTGTCCAAGGACTACCCGACCTCATTCGTGATTACCGACCCGAAAGGAAGTCTGATCGGCGAGGTGGGCCAGCTCCTTGTGCGGTGCGGCTACCGGGTAAAAGTGCTGAATACCATTAACTTTTCCAAGAGTATGCGCTACAACCCGTTTCGCTACATCCATTCGGAAAAGGACATTTTGAAACTGGTAAACACGCTGATCTGCAACACCAAGGGCGAGGGTGAAAAGAGCGCCGAGGATTTTTGGATCAAATCGGAACGCCTTTTGTATTCGGCCCTCATTGGCTATATCTGGTACGAAGCGCCGGACGAGGAAATGAATTTCACCACGCTTCTTGAAATGATAAACGCCAGCGAAGCCCGCGAGGACGACCCGGAATTTCAATCCCCGGTAGACCAGATGTTTGGACGGCTGGAAGAAAAAGACCCAGAACATTTTGCGGTGCGCCAGTACCGTAAATTCCTGCTGTCGGCGGGCAAGACCCGCAGCTCCATCTTGATAAGCTGCGGAGCCAGATTAGCGCCCTTTGACATCCGGGAGGTGCGGGAGCTGATGGAGGACGACGAACTGGAACTTGACACCATCGGGGATAAAAAAACGGCCCTGTTCCTGATTATGTCGGACACGGACACGACCTTTAATTTCATTCTGGCAATGGTGCAAAGCCAGCTTATTAACCTTTTGTGCGACCGGGCCGATGACAAATACGGTGGGCGGCTGCCTGTCCATGTACGGCTGATTTTAGACGAGTTCGCCAACATCGGCCAGATTCCAAACTTTGATAAGCTGATCGCCACCATCCGAAGCCGGGAAATCTCGGCTTCTATTATTTTGCAAAGCCAGTCGCAGCTAAAAGCCATTTACAAAGACGCGGCGGAAATCATTTCCGACAACTGCGACTGTACGCTGTTCCTGAGTGGACGGGGCAAGAACGCCAAGGAGATCGCGGAGGTGCTGGGCAAGGAAACCATTGACAGCTACAACCAGAGCGAGAACCGGGGCGCGCAGACCTCCCACGGACTGAACTACCAAAAACTCGGAAAGGAGCTGATGAGCCAAGACGAAATTGCAACGATGGACGGAGGCAAGTGTATTTTGCAGGTGCGCGGCGTGAGGCCGTTTTTCAGTGAGAAATACGACATCACCCGCCACCCCCGCTATAAATACCTTTCGGACGCCGACAAAAAGAATACCTTTGATGTGGACAGCTACCTGTCGTCCCTGCGCCGGAAAAATCGGCGCGTGATAACGGAGGACGAACCCTTTGACCTCTACGACATTGAGCTGTCGGATGAAGATTTTGCCGCAGAATAAAGCGGTATGTTATTTTGAATTGCAAGGAGGTGTAATATCCAAGCCATCAAGAAAAGCGGCTCCCCAGTTACACATAGAATCCAAGACAGGAATAATGCTTCGCCCAAAAGCAGTAAGGGAGTATAAAGTTTTAGGCGGTTTTTCTGGAATGACTTCTCTATGAATCATTCCGCATTCTTCTAAGTCGTGGAGTTGCTGGGACAACATTTTAGGTGTGGCTTTTGGGATTAACCGCTGTAATTCCATATAGTGCAGCGGTTTATCTATCAAATGCCACAAGATAAGCGGTTTGTACTTTCCGCCGATTAAAAATAGCGTAGCTTCTACGGGACAGTTAAATTGTGACTTTTCATAATTCATTATTGTTTTCAATCCTTTTGAGGCACTTTCTTTTTGGGAAGTATCTTTCTGAAAAGTGCAATCTTGTTATT
The DNA here is from genome assembly GCF_009696275.1 of Eisenbergiella porci. Taxonomy (GTDB): domain Bacteria; phylum Bacillota; class Clostridia; order Lachnospirales; family Lachnospiraceae; genus Eisenbergiella; species Eisenbergiella porci. The sequence goes on along the minus strand of NZ_VUMI01000013.1, from coordinate 251 downwards.
TAATCGCACCATGTTAAAATTAGTGTGATCTTAAAGATACCAAGAAAATTATACAACATAACGAAAGGATTGACTATCATGGATTTTATTGAACTTGCAAAAAAACGCTATTCTGTACGGAGCTATTGAACCAAATCGCACATGCTGTGCAATAGCCTTTCTTATCTTTTCTCTGCACCGTTGCCACGGTGCTCTTTTTCTTTTACAATAGCCTTATCCTTATGAAAGGAAAAACCCTACGGATGAGTGCT
>NZ_VUMI01000129.1 GCF_009696275.1 Eisenbergiella porci | reverse complement strand
ACTCTGGCTTGCTACATCTGAGGCTAAATGCAGGGATAAGGTTGCCAAACAAACCAAAGTCCGATAACTGCACGGAACTGCATTTAGTAGTTATGAAGTGAGTATAAGAGGGAAAGAGCGTGTGAGTACCCGGGGAGGTCTCATGGACACAGCCAGTGCGATAAAACATTTGCGGCTGTGGTTGAAATAAGATTTGCCATGAGAAGTCAGCAGAAGCCATAGTGTGCGACTTGAAAGTCGCCATTTGAATTGTGATAAATTCACTACTACATCCGTTTGTAGTATCCCTACCGCATAGTACCCAGTAAGCAATGAACGGTGTGGAGCAGCGGGACAACGTGAGAAAAGCAGAAGCCACATCTGCTCTATTGCAAGGGAAAGATATGCAAGGTTAACGTATGTGAACTTCTGTAAGGGTCGTCAGTCTGATGAAAGGTGAAAGTGGATGATACACCTTGACCAAAAGGTACGGAGTCAGGGGCACGGTAATTACTATGGTGCTGTGTCAAACGGACAGAGAACTCCCGGTCTATAGGAAGAACCTAAACATATCATAATTATTTAAATGGCGGAACAAGGTAAACCTTATGTGTTCCCAACGGGTAGGCTAATCGTAAGAAAAGTACAATACACAGAAGGCAGAGGATGTTGGAAAAAGCGAAGGTCCTTGTGTAATGCAGGGAATAAGGGTTCAAAATTTGCCCTGTCCGAAAGGAAGCAGACTTCCAACGCGTATCAATTACATGAAGGGGCTGGAGGCTATGAATGTATTAAGTTCAATGACACAGCTGTGAGGACGGTACAGACATGAAACTGCAATGGAACCAGATTGACTGGAAGAAAGCAGAAGAACAGGTCAATAGATTACAGGTTCGGATTGTAAAGGCAACATTAGAACAGAAATGGAGACTGGTGAAGAGACTCCAGTATTTAATGACAAATTCATTCTATGCAAAAGCGCTGGCTGTGAAAAGAGTCACGACCAACAAAGGGAAGAACACTCCCGGCATAGATGGTGCAGTGTGGAAAACCGGTGATGAAAAAGTAAGGGCGGCTCTAAATCTTAACTGCCAAACCTATCATGCAAAACCTCTGAAGAGAGTCTACATAGAGAAGTTTGGTAAGAAAGAAAAAAGACCGTTAGGAATACCCACCATGCAAGACAGAGCAATGCAGGCATTACAACTGCTTGCGCTGGAGCCGGTAGCGGAAACAACAGCAGACAGAATCTCGTTTGGATTTCGTAAATACAGAAGTCCGGAAGATGCCAGAGAATACGCATTTAGTGTACTCAGCAGAAAGGATTCACCGCAATGGATATTAGAAGGAGATATTAAGCGTTGTTTTGACAAAATCAGTCATCAATGGATGTTGGAGAATATCCCAACGGATAAAAGAATACTGAAAGAGTTTATGAAATGCGGTTATGTTGAAAGAGGCCAGCTGTTTCCAACAACAGAAGGATCGCCGCAAGGCGGGGTGATTTCGCCGACGTATGCAAACATGGTACTGGACGGGTTAGAGCCTATGATATTGGACGTATATTGGAGAAGCAGAGCCAAGAGAACCTTTAGCGTTAAATACAACAATCATAAAGTCCACGTGGTCAGATTCGCAGATGATTTTATAGTGACAGCCTCCGATAAGGATACCCTGGAGAAGATAAAATCGATGATAGAAAATTTTCTCCGTGAAAGGGGACTGACATTATCAAAAGAAAAGACAGTAATTACTCATATCAACACAGGATTTGACTTTCTGGGCTGGAACTTTAGAAAGTATAAAGGGAAACTGATAATCAAGCCTTCCCATAAATCCATGTGCAAAATCACACAGAGAATCAGCGCTATTATCAAGGAGAATCGGACGGCAAAGCAGGAAGACCTAATCCGAAAACTGAACGAGGCCATTGTGGGATGGGCAAACTACCATCACTCAGCCTGTGCAAAGAAAAGCTACAGCACAATAGACCACCGAACGTGGGAAATGCTTTGGAGATGGGCGAAAAGAAGACATCCGAATAAAAGTAAAGGGTGGATTGTCAGCAGATACTGGAAAACGCACAAGGGAAGGAAATGGACGTTTATGTCAGATAAAAACATTCTGTTTTTGATGATGGATATGCCGATAGTTCGAAAAGGACAAATGGCGCTAAATAAGAATCCATTTCTTGACCAGGCATACTTTGAGAACCGTTCCAAACAACACCGTCTAAATAGAAAGAAAGCGATATGTTCTAACCGAGCCGCGCAGATAAATTATTATGCGTTATAGATGCGTGAGCGGAATGCGATGAAAGTTGCACGTTCCGTTCTTTGGGGAGGGTGAAACCGAAAGGGATCATCCTTACCCGACACCTTTGCGGTTGCAAACGCGGAGGGAAGGGCTGAACTTTAGGAGATGTGAGTAAATGAATGTAACCAAAGATGGGTTTAAGGACAGACAACTTCATATTGAGGACTATCTGCAAATGGTATCTGCGGAACAGAAAGAGTATGCAGAAGTGTCCGTCTATCAGCGGATTACTGAAAACAACAGCATCATCACAGATTTTTGGACGGACAGTCTGATGGAACTGATTTTACGGAAAGACAACCTGAATGAGGCATATAAGAAAGTGAAATCAAATAAAGGCAAAGGTGGAATAGACGGAATGCAGGTGGATGAACTTGATACGGGAAGGAAAATACAAACCCAATCCAGTCCGCAGGGTGGAAATACCCAAAGAGGAAAAGGGCAAGGTCAGGAAATTAG
>NZ_VUMI01000128.1 GCF_009696275.1 Eisenbergiella porci | reverse complement strand
TTGGTCATGATAAAGACCTCCTTAAACTGTATTTACGCTATAAAGCGCATACATACAGTTTACATGAAGAACTAAGGTTTTTCATGACACTGGTATCATTCACCGGAATGGTGGTATCATCTGTTCCGGATTGCGGGTATCGTCCTTACCGGAACGGCGGTATCCATTCACCGGAATAGCGGTTCAAAAAGTTCCGGAATACTCATTTGACATGCGCCATAAAATCCTTATGGCTTTGTTGGAACTGCCCGTAGTAGCGGATATCTGCCTGGGGATGTGTCTGAATTTGACGAAACCTTTATCCTTGACTGCTATAAAGGTAAGAAACTGGACACCGGGGCAGGGCGTAATCCACGCAAACATGGTGCAAAAGCTTTAAAAAGAAGCATTTCCAGTGAATACCTTTGTATCTGCACGGGGATCCAGCGCAAAGGGGATGCTTTTGCAGCCACGGTTAACAGGGCTAAACCCGATGCAAAGGAACTGGAAAGTATCTTTAAAGACACATTTCAGATGGAACGCTTGCGCTTTGTGACGGATTAAGGAGTTACCATACATTTACCGGAATCGCAGACTGCACGGTGAGGGACTGCGTGAACCAGGAATGCGATGATGCGCACTTTTTTAATCTGAACACGGTGAATGGTTTCCATAGTTTCATCAAAAGGCGTTATGAATTCCATCGTGGAGTTGCGAGCAAATATATCAATAGGTACAATACGCTGTTTGCCGTCACCTACTGAAATGCAGAGTCCATAATCTGGCGGTTGACGGAAACTATATTGAAAGTAACCAGCACAAACTATTACCACAATAATAAGGATGTAAGAATGACTGGAGTATTGGCTATATAGCTTTACCAACACATTTAAGGATTAACACCAATAATAAAAATTGACAATTCGGGAGGGGTATGAATGGCTGTTTGGAGATTACAAGTAAACACAGGTGGTGCCAACATAGCATCATATTGCATTCAAAATCATGTTGCGGCAATGGGGTGGAGCTTGCGTGATTTAACTCAGGCAGACCGAGCAGGAATACAGAAATTTGAAGATTACTGTAAATTTGCAAAAACAGAGTATAAGAATTTTGATAGTGTTTGCCGTATGGTGGAAGATGTAAAAGTAAAAGACTTACTATGGATGCGGACGCGGGAAGGAAAGTATTACATTGCAAGAGTAAAATCAGATAGCGTCTGGAATTTTAATGAGTCAGCCGTAGCCATTGATGCAGCAAATCAGCTGACAAACATTGATTGGTATCCAGCATCTGATACGGCAGATGAGGAAGCAGTGCCAGGGGCAATAGCAACAGCGTTTATCAGAGGTTTTACACTGCAAAGAGTGAACAAAGAAGGCGTGGAAGAATATAGCCAGCTGCTCTACAATAAAGTTCATGATATTAATCGAGACATGTATATGTATCCGAGTCCGGACTTATCTTTGTCAGAAGGCTGCTTTTACAATTTACTGCAACCGGAAGATGTGGAGGATTTATTGGCGTTGTGGCTTTATGATACAAAGGGCTATATCTGTATCCCTTCGACCAATAAGATTTCAACTCCAAACTATGAATGTGTTTTGATTGACCCGCAGGATACAAATAGAAAGCATATCTATATTCAAGCTAAAAAGGGAACGATAAATCTGGATGCAGAAAATTATGCATCATTGAAGGGCGAAACATACCTATTGACTACAGAGGGCCGTATTGACAACTTAGATAAATATGAGCATGTGTTTGAAGTGAAAGCAGAAATGATATTCAATTTTGCAACAGATCCGGCGAAAGTTCATATCATTCCGGAGAGCGTATTACATTGGGTGAAATTTCTGACTGAGGTAGAGAATTCTAAGATTCAGTTTGCAGGCTGCAAAGGAATTATGTTTGATACCAACAGAACGTATTCTGACAAGAATGAAGGTGAAATGATAGCACAGAACAAAATATCTGCATATGGAGACGCAAGAAAATACATCCGTTCTTTCGACAAGGGGGATTACGCACTGTTTTATTCCAAAGGAAGAGGCGTCATTGCGATAGGAAAAGTTTTGACGGATGAGTGTACTAATGCTGACAAGGATGAAGCTTATAGGAAGGTAGAGATGATTACCCCGAGGAATTTTTCTGGAAATGCAGCTGAGTTACCGGCATTGTCTCCAACAGAAATCAAAAATATACTTGGTAGAAATTTTTATTGGGCATCTACCATTAAGACTCCATTTTTGACAGGTACACAGGTGGAGCTGCTGATACAGGCACTGAACAAAAAACAGAGGTAAAGCAAGGGAGGAAAATCTGTATAGGAAATACATCAAAAGTACCAAGTGAGCATGATTGCGATCGTAAATACTGAATTCAAGCAATTGTAAATGACAGCAAACTGTGTAAGCGACTGAATAAGGAAATTAACGGGCTGGAGAACCTCTGTTGAATTGGCCTGTTAAGCAATGAGGATTATGCTGAGTATAAGCTGAATCAGCAGGTAATGCCGGATAACCTTGGCATTATATATAAAGAAATTACAAGGAAGGATATTTGAGTGCTGGTCAACACAGCAGTTGCAGTGGAATGGAATTGCGGTCAGTGATGACAATATGGAATTTAGCATTACATTGAAGCAACTACTGAAGATCCTGTGGATGGCATCAAAAACCATGCCTCAACTATCCAAAATAGATTAGGAAAGTTCTAAGTCAGGGGCTCAAAATCAAGAGCTTGATATGAACTTCAAGCCCCTGATTTAGTACTTTCCTTTTGAACCAAGTCGCACATGCGGACCTCTTATGCCGTTTTAAT
>NZ_VUMI01000127.1 GCF_009696275.1 Eisenbergiella porci | reverse complement strand
CTGCTTATATCTATCACCTTTCCTTTACCGTGTGCCGCTGCTGACGTTTCAGTTCCGCCAGTATATCCGGCGGGATACGGTCAACCAGCCGCTGTAAATTGTCCAGTTCGCTTTTCAGCTTTGCCCGTTCCATCGTATCTTTCATCTTTCCTTTTTCGCTGGCCTTTGCCCTTGCTTCCAACTTCTCATTCTCCGCCAGCAGGTCATTGATTGTGACCTTGTACTTTTTCAACTGCCCGGAGAAATTCTCCATCTGCGGGAACCACTTTTTCAGCATGGAGAGGGCTTCCTCTTTTTTCTTTCCGGCGTTCAGCGGGTTAATGCCGTCCAGTGTGGCTTCAATGGCTCTTGCCTGCCGGGAGAGGGAAACCGCCTGTTTGAAAAGCCGGGTGGGGATATGCTTCCGGCCTGTCCTGCTGGCGCTCTCCCCACGCTCCAAGTCAGGATATTTCTCCACCATATAGGCGTGAAAATCGTCCTGCCACTTCGTCAGGTTTGCCCGGTTGCCGATAATCTCCTTTGCACACAGGCGGTTGTCCTTTGTCAGCGGAACAAAGGTCAAATGCAGGTGGGGCGTTTTCTCGTCCATGTGTACCACCGCCGACACGATATTTTCCCGTCCTACCCGGCCAATGAGGAAGTCCGCCGCCCTCTGGAAAAACGCCTGTATCTCCTTTGGGGATTTCCCCTTGAAAAACTCCGGGCTGGCAGTTACCAGCGTATCGACAAACCGTGTGCTGTCCTTGCGGGTTCGGCACCCGGCCTGTTCAATGCGGTTTTGAATGAAATGATAGTACCTGCCCTCTGGCTTGACGATATGAAAGTTGTACTTGCTCCGGCTTGTGTCAATGTCGGGGTTGCTGGCGTATTGTTCTTTCTGTCTTTCGTGATGGGCTTCCAGCGGCCTTGCCGGGTTGCCCTTGTGCTTCTCAAACCGCAAAATTGCGTGTTGTGCCATTCTGCTCCTTTCCCCATTCCTTTCCTATCCGGGGTTTTCCACAGGGAAAATCCCGCAGAAATTAGCTCGGATAGGATTGGAATGGATAGAATATAAATAAATCTTTTTAATCTTTGTATTTCTATATACCGTCCGGTTTTCGTACTTCCGGGGAGTGATTTCCTCACTTCATAAGTACGGTTTTCAGCCCTCCGGCGTACCAGAACCGGATTTCTTGAAGTCGGTGTTTGGAACCGCTTCATAGGATTTTGGGAAAATGCGGTTGGGTTTTCCACAGCCCTGCTTCTGGATCTCCACCAGCCCGGCGTATTGCAGTTCCCGCAGGGTGTTTACCGCTTTCTGCCGCCCACAGTGGAGCAGGTCAACCACCTCGCAGATGGGATAGTACAGATAAATCCGTCCGCAATCATCCGCCCACCCATTCTTGCGGGATAACTCTGTCCGGCGCAGGATAAAGGCGTACAGAACCTTTGCCTCGTTGGACAAGGGCTTGAATGTGGGGGCTTCAAAGAGGAAATTCGGGAGCCGGGTGAAGCTGAACGCCTTTTCCGGCTGATGGATATAGATGGTATTTGTCATAGTGCGTTTTGTGGACGGTTAGAAGCCCGTTTTCCGGGGCGGGCGATACTTTATACCACCAGCCCCGGTTTGGGGCTTGCGAAGCCTGATAAATCAAGGCTTTTTTCGCTCCTAACTGTCCACAGCAGACCTCCTTTTCCGTTCACTTTCTGTTTTCTGCCGCCTGTGAACTCTGGCGGCACAGCCGGGGCAGTATTTTGCCCGGTTGGATTTGGGGACGAACACACCGCCGCAGACCTCACAGCGTTTCAAGTCCTTATCCCGGAAAATCTCCGCTTCCAGCGTCCCGTCCAGCGGCAAGACCGCCCAGCGGAACCACTTACAGCAGACCGAGAAAGAAATCGTCTGCGGACAGGTGCAGGTGTCCCCATCGTCAAGGACAATGCAGTTGCCGTCCTCACAGCAACAGCACTCCCGGCGTATCAGGCTGGCCGCCTGTTTTCTCTGCGCCGGGGTCATGCGGTAAAGGGAACCGTCCGGCCTGCGTTCCAGCGGCGGCAAGTCTTTATAGGGGTTATCTCTCATGCGTTCCCTCCATTTTGCTTTCCGTTGCCGTTCTCCCCGAAAAGGTTTCCTGCCCCATTCCTGCGGCGTGTTCCGGCGTTGGCACGCTCCTCGCAACTTCGGGACATTTTGTCCCGAAGTCCGACTCCTTGCGGTGCTTCCCCAGCCGGGGTATTCCTTTTCGGACGGTCATTCTGTTTTCAAGGTGCCGTCCATCGATGAACTACCCTAAGTCTACACGAAAAAAATGCAATTCCCGGAATATTGCGAGAATTGCATTTTGATGAAGTTTACACTTTGGAAATTGCATTTTTGCAATCATTCTGTATAATGGAAGTATGCGGAGGAGGTGCGTATCTATGGCTTTACCCGGAACGCCCGGACAGCGGATTTCCGATTTATGCAACGGGAACCACATCACACAAAAGGAACTTGCGGAGAAGATAGGCGTTTCCGCTTCCCAGTTGAGCCGCATTGTCAGCGGCGAAACAAGAACGGTCAGCAGTGATATTCTCATAGGTGTGGCAAAGGAATTTAAGGTATCGACAGACTACATACTGGGCTTGTCTACCGTGAGCGTTCGTAAAAGCTACGATATTTCTGAATTAGGCTTGTCCGAGGGAGCCGTGAGGGGGCTTGTGACGGGTGCTGTTGATGTGCAAATCCTCAACCGCCTGTTGGAACACAGGAATTTTCCTAAGCTGATAGATTTGATACGGATTTATTTTCAGGATACGGCGGCAAAGGGCATAACAGCAAGAAACCAGCTTATCGAGATGGCAACGGCTTCCCTGTCCGACCTGATGAAAGAACACCCGGAACACC
>NZ_VUMI01000126.1 GCF_009696275.1 Eisenbergiella porci | reverse complement strand
TTTCGTATAAGGTTGTTTTGGCGAGTGACATTATACCATAAAAGGGAGGTCAATGCTCTTTTTATTGCAAACTCCCATAAAATCAAGGTTTAACAATAAAAAACGGTAGTGAAACTTGACACTACCTGCCCATGAACGGAGGTGATTCCTATGAAAGTTTTATTAGTCGATGACCATGCTCTTTTCGCAAAGAGCCTTTCCATCGCCTTGTGCGATTTCCCGGAAATTGAACAGTTCTCCAGCACAAAAGATATTCATAATCTGGAAGAACTGATTGCCGAAGAACTGCCGGATATTCTGTTGATTGACATTAACTTAGGCAGGCTGGCAGACGAGGACGGGCTAATGCTCACACAGCATTTATTAAAACACTTCCCAAAACAAAAAATCATCATTCTCTCTGGCTATAATCTTCCTGTCTATCGCAAAGAGGCGAAGCGGATTGGGGCAAAAGGATTTGTAAGCAAAGACATAGAACCAGACGAGCTTCTTCGTATTTTGCTTATGGTTAAAGAGGGGGCAACACACTTCCCACGAGAGGAAGTTTTTGTGGAGGATCTGACAGAAGGCGAAAAGAAAGTCCTTGAGTTGGTTGCCACAGGCGCCAAACGAAAAGAAATCGCTGAACAGCTTTTTATCAGTGAAAGAACCGTATCAAACCACTTACAGCATATTTTTGAAAAACTACAAGTAACCTCTGCATTAGAAGCTATAACGAAAGCAATACAATTAGGGTATCTGTCACCATTAAACTAACTTATAACAAGAAGCCGACTTTAGTTGCCGTCGTCGCAACTGAAGTCGGCTTCTTTCCTTGTTATTCTACAAACCGATATCCAACACCCCAGACGGTTTCAATGCACGCCTTACCGGTCAATTCCAACAGAGTCTTCCGCAGCTCGCTGATGTGATACCGGATCGTTTCGTTGACCTGAATCGGCTCTGCGCCCTCCCAGACCATCGAATAGATTTGGGATTTCTGAAAGGTCCTGCCGGGGTTTCGTGCCAGCAGGTAAAGAATCTGAAACTGCTGGCGACCCAATGTGTAACTGGTACCTCCCTGTTCAATCCGAGACTCCAGTGGGTGCAGGCTCAGAGTACCAATCTTCAGCAGAGGCTCCATGGGGAGTTCTACCTGCTGGTATTCCAATGCCCCCAGGCTGTCAATGAGCCGCCTGAGTAAAGCTTCTTCCGAATCTTTGAAAGTCAGAATCATCATTTTCCCCACGGTTTCACCTCCTCGTAAAATCACTATCTTTTCGCAGTACAATTGGCAAGTTATTTTATGGGATACTGTTCGACAGTATTGAAAAACAAAGTAATCAAAAATCTGTGAAATAATGAATTACTAACGCTCGTCATCTATCACGGATATTTTGTAGTTCGCCATATGAATAGGCCCTCAAAAGATGTTCAAAACTAAGAAGGAGAACCTTTATGAAACGAAAAATAGCATTGATACTTGTTTCACTTTTAGTAATCTGTTTATCCGGATGTGGCAAAACAGACATTCTAAATCAATATGATATGGATGGAATTGAGTATATCGCATACACCGACATTGATACTGTTTGCGAGAACCAAGAACTATCTAAGTCTGGAGCAGATTTCTTATCTTCAATGGAAAAATATTTGTTGTTATCGTATGTTTGTCTATAACTCAAAAACTATGCAGCTTCCTTCAGAACTGCTATTCTTAACATATGCCTTACCACCGTGAAGGTTTGCGATGGTACGCACCATGGCAAGACCTATCCCAGCGCCGCCTAGTGTACGAGAGCGGGATTTATCTACGCGATAGAATGCATCAAAAATGGTCTCCCAATCATCTTTCGGGATTCCTATACCGGTATCTGTAATACAAATGCTAACGCCGGAAGCCGTCTTATTCAGTGACATGGTAACTGTACCATCTGGGCGGTTGTACTTGATGGCATTTTCGGCCAAATTAAAGATTGCACGATATATTAATGTTTCATTTCCCATGATTACCGGGATGGAGACGGTATCGTCGTACGTGCAGCTATCATCAAGAACCAGTGTTACACCTCGATCACTTGCCAGAGACTGAAGATCACACATAATTTCCTCCATCAGAGGGGGGAGGCAGATAGAATCCGTAAGCGCAGCTGTTTCCAGAGTTGTCAGTTCCAATAACTCATTTACAATGTGAGATAATCGTTCAATTTGCTGGGCCAGCGAATCAAGCACCGGTTCAAATTCATCCGGGTTATGGGCTGCATTTTTTTGGAAAACCTCAACCTTGGCTTGCATGACAGCAAGGGGCGTCCGTAACTCATGCGCGACATTTGCGGAAAACTGCTTTTGTGTTGAAAATGAGTGCTCTAATCGAAGGAGCATGTCGGCAAACGTGTGATAAAGTCTGGCAAGTTCAGCAGGAAGTTTCTCCGATTCTAATTCAACTGGTGCAGACAGATTTTGCGCTTGTGTCTGTTCCATGCAGGCAGTCAGTTTTTTTAAGTGACGAAGAGTGTGTCCCGTGATGAAATAGGTTAAAACACTACTTGCCAGGATAATTCCAAGCATGGCAGCAAAGCTTTCAAAACGAAAGCTTTGTTTTTTCGTCTGAAGTTGGTTCTCATAATCCGGAATGACCTCTATTTTTTCAATCACCGCATCTTCCGGAAGTTCAGCGTTGTCAATTTGAACGAGGAAATCGCCAATCTCGTTCATCTTCTTGTTTGCAGAGAATCCTAGTAAGATTGTGAGGCAAAGGCAGGCAAGTGCAGTCACAGCGGCTGCCATCAATGTAAGACGCCATTGCAGTGATAAGGAAGAATGCTTGGTATGTGTTATGCTCATACTGTATTTTCCTCCCTATTTAGTCAAGTGTTTTTTCCTTATTTTTCAAGAAATTTTTAATTTCATATCTCAGATAAATGAGCCAAGAGGATGGACATTTCTCTGTATCTGGTACGAAAATAGAGGGTTTTGGGT
>NZ_VUMI01000125.1 GCF_009696275.1 Eisenbergiella porci | reverse complement strand
TGTTGTCCGGCAAATTAAATGATGTTCCATCCGGCAGATTATTTCGTGCCGATTTGGGATCTCTACAGATAGGTTAGTCATTTTAAAAGTAATTGTTTCTGCGAATTGTTTTCCTGACAGAAAAACACCCGCAAATTAATTGCGGGAGTCTTCTCAGCCGAGGGTGCTGTCATTGATAGCCTGCATCACGATGTCGGCTGTGATCCGGTTAGTTGAATGGCTATGTCCGATCACAAGTGAAGCATTGCAGAGTTTGCTGATCATACGGGCTGTCCCGTCGGAAGCGTTCAGGATTGCTTCGATGGCCGCGTCGTCAAAAACAGGATCTGTACAGCCGGCTTTTTTTAGTTTCCATTCAATATAAGCACGGCCTTCTTCTTTTGAGTAGCCGTCAACGTTGTAGTTCATGATGATACGCTGTCGGAGAGGTTCGTGGATGGAGAGCTGCAGGGTATTATTTAACTGCGGCAGTCCGATCAGGAGAATGACGGCACGGTCGCGGGAATCCATCTCAAAGTTGAACAGGATTTTCAGATCATTCAAGACAGCATTCTTGATGTAGTTCGCTTCGTCAATGATAATTACGGGGGTTTTTCTCTTGTCCATGGCAAGCCGGTTGATCTCTTCCTGGATGATGTGAAAGTTTTCGGTTTTCCGGTAGGACGGCTGTGCGCCCAGGGATGCGGCGAGATTCCGGTAGAAATCATTTACCGTAACCGTAGAAAGGCTGGTATAGATCACCTTATACAGGGAAGGGTTCAGTCCGGCAGACCAGGAACGGACCAGAGTTGTCTTTCCCCGGCCCGGAGCACCGGTAAGAAGGCCGAAGCCTTTGGTCCTGGCAAGGTAATCCAGACGAAACTTTGCTTCTGTATACTCGGCTCCTTCGAAAAGGATCTCTTTGGAATTCTTTAAAAAAGGATTGAATTCAAGACCATAGCGGGCAGTGAGTTCCATCAGTCTTCACCTCCTGTCAGACGCACTTTGTCCCGCTTTACAGAGGCATTGTCATGTTTATTGAGCAGACGGATTGGTGTAAGGGAGCCATCTGCTTCCACAATAAAGATGTCCTTCATATCCGGTGTATAACGGAGAGTGATCCGCTGCTTTGCAAAACGGTAATCGACCTCATACTCCACCTGATCGATCACGATGACAGAGTCCGAGGATACCCTGCGCTCGATCTCAAGAAGAAAAGAGGAGTCGATCAGCTCATCGGGCAGACGGCTGATCAGTTCCGGTTCCTGGAAGAAGCGTTCCTGTGGGGATACTCCCTTCAGAGAGGAATGAGGACTTTGATTATAGCTCCTGACATAGGTCAGCAGGCTCCCTCTGAGTTCTTCGAGGGTATGAAAATCTCTCATATCCAGGGAAGCCATCCACTGATCTTTCAGGGTGCGGAACCATCTCTCGATCTTGGCCTTCTGTGTGGGGGTATAAGGCCTGCAGTAGCTGATCACAGATCCGATCCGGGCAGCCAGCAGTTCCATCTGCCTGTTTTTGTAGGCAGCCCCGTTATCAAAGTTGAAAACCTTCGGCCTGCCGTACTTGGAGACGGCGGACTTCATGACGGACATAAGATTCACGAAGGTATCGTTAAAGAAGACATCCGCACCAAGGATAAAGCGGCTGGCATCATCGATCAGGGCAATCACATAGACACGATGCTTCTTTCCGTCTGCGGTTTTCAGATAGGGACCGGCACTGGAATCACCGCACCATACTTCATTGATGTGTGGTCTTTCGTAACGCCGCATGTCCTGATTGTTCGTCAGACGTTCCTGTAAGACGAGCTGATTGATGAAACGGCAGACGGTAGATTCTGAGAGCTGGCCGGAGCGGATGCTGCCGTTGTCCTGGAGCTGTTTATAGATCGCGGCTGCAGACATCCGGGGATAATGATGCTTGAGATAGATGATCTGTTCTTTCAGGTCTTCATCGATTTTCCGGCTTACCCCACAGTCAGAGCGGCCGGTGGGAACCAAAGCGTCAAAACCGGATTTCCGGTAAGAAAGATACCATTTTTCCAATGTTCCCGGAGAATAGTGGCGAAGGGAACCATCCGGTGCCTTGATCCCTTTTGCCGAAACGGTGCGGAAGTAAGCACTCAGGGATTCATAGTCTTCCTGGGTGCCTGTAATGAGTGGAGCAATCGCTGAATAGCGCATCAGAGCGACTGCCTGTTTCTTTTCCTGTTCCATAGTTCAGGCCTCCTTGCTGTTTTTTTTTATTGTAAGAAACAACAAGGGCGTTGTCGGGTAAGGTTATGTGGTATAGAGAAAGAGTTGGTTGGCCCTCTGATGTATCTGCATGAAGTGGGACGAATAATTCGAAAAACAGGAACGGATCAGATCGTTCAGAGGAGAGAGAGGGATCCTGAGAGAACGCAGCTTTTCCCGCCAGTGCTGCCTGTAGTTTCGGAGCACGGATTTGACGTTGTTCTCATCAACCGATGGATTGACCTCACAGACGAGGCTTGAGTTCTTTCCTTCTTCAAAGTCACGGCAGATCTTTTGCTGGTCGGTAAGAGGTATCTGAGAGTAGGGGACCAAAGAAGACAAAAGAAGCGCATGGGTAGTACCGCATTCGGAGCATTTCACACGGCAGACACGAAGGCGAAGAGCCCCGGAGGCCAGCTTTACAGTTCGCCTGTAGTAACCATGGACAGAAAGACAGGCAGAATGAGAGCAGGAACAGGTCAGCTGGTGAAATTGAACATTCGTAATAACAGAATCATAAAAGGATTGAGAAATCTGATTGCAATCCCTGACAAAAATGGTTATCATAGTATTGTGAATAGACACAGGCTCCCTGTGTATGTGAGCAGTAGCAGGCCAGACTTTGTCAGGGTGGGGCCTGCTATTTCTATGTATCAATCATTATGATAACACAAAAGGCACGGCATAAAGCAATCTGATGAAAAATCCATCAGAATAATTTATGCTGTGCCTCTTTTTAATTTGGTGGAGTGTGGCATGGTTTGGTGCCAGATAAAATGCGGGATAACA
>NZ_VUMI01000124.1 GCF_009696275.1 Eisenbergiella porci | reverse complement strand
GTACCTTGAAAACCGAATATTGAAAATAATCTTAAAGTATCAACGTCTAAAAAGTTGGTTTGTAAGAACCAACCGGATAGAAGAAGATAAACGAGAAGACATCCAAAACAAGCAAAAAAAGAAATGAAGATTTCAAATAAAAGGCATACAACGCTATGTATGCTGGTAACGAGACCAAAAAAGGACGAGTTACAACAGGTTAAGCTGTAAAGAGCACAGGGCGGATGCCTTGGCACTAAGAGCCGATGAAAGACGCGATAAGCTGCGAAAAGCTGCGGTGAGGAGCAAATATCCCGTGACCCGCAGATGTCTGAATGGGGAAACCCGGCGGAGCAAACCTCCGTCACCGTATACTGAATCCATAGGTATGCGGAGGGAACCCGGTGAACTGAAACATCTAAGTAGCCGGAGGAAGAGAAAGAAAAAATATCGATTCTGTGAGTAGCGGCGAGCGAAAACGGAAGAGCCCAAACCAGTGTGCGTGCATGCTGGGGTTCGGACTGCAGACGTTACGAACAAGGTTAGCAGAACGGTCCTGGAAAGACCGGCCAGAGAGGGTGAAAGCCCCGTAAGCGAAAACCGAGTGAGGACAGCAGTATCCAGAGTACCACGAGACACGAGAAACCTTGTGGGAAGAAGCGGGGACCACCCCGTAAGGCTAAATACTCCTTAGTGACCGATAGCGCATAGTACTGTGAAGGAAAGGTGAAAAGGACCCCGGGAGGGGAGTGAAAGAGAACCTGAAACCCTGTGTTTACAAGCTGTGGAAGTACCTTAGGGGTACAACCGCGTACTTTTTGTAGAACGGTCCGGCGAGTTGCGGGTGCTGGCAAGGTTAAGTCCTTAAGGGACGGAGCCGAAGGGAAACCAAGTGTCAATAGCGCGTGAAGTCAGCATCTGCAGACCCGAAACCGGGTGATCTATCCATGTCCAGGTTGAAGTTGTCGTAAAAGACAATGGAGGACCGAACGCACATCCGTTGAAAAGGGTGGCGATGAGGTGTGGATAGGGGAGAAATTCCAATCGAACCCGGAGATAGCTGGTTCTCCTCGAAATAGCTTTAGGGCTAGCCTCGTATTAATGCCATGGAGGTAGAGCACTGAATTTCCTAGGGGGCGTCAAAGTCTACCGAAGAATATCAAACTCCGAATGCCATAGGTATGATGTACGGGAGTCAGACTGCACGAGATAAGTTGGGCAGTCAAAAGGGAAAGAGCCCAGACCTACAGCTAAGGTCCCAAAGTACGTGTTAAGTGGAAAAGGATGTGGGATTTCAAAGACAACTAGGATGTTGGCTTAGAAGCAGCCATACATTCAAAGAGTGCGTAATAGCTCACTAGTCGAGAGGTCCTGCGCCGAAAATGTCCGGGGCTGAAACACGGCACCGAAGCTTAGGAATACAAGTAATTGTATTGGTAGAGGAGCAATCTTACCGGGAGGAAGCAGTACTGTAAGGTATTGTGGACTGGTAAGAAGAGAGAATGCCGGAATGAGTAGCGAGATGGAGGTGGGAATCCTCCAGGCCGAATATCTAAGGTTTCCAGGGTAAAGCTGATCTGCCCTGGGTAAGTCGGGGCCTAAGGCGAGGTCGAAAGACGTAGCCGATGGACAACAGGTTGAGATTCCTGTACTATCATATGACAGAACTGTGGGGACACAGAAGGAAAGCCTGAGCCGGGAAAGGGAAAACCGGTGCAAGCGGAGTAGGAGTCAGATTGGAAAAACCGTCTGGCAATCTGAAGCCGTGATGCGGACCGAACTAGAGTAGGGAAGCAGGCGGGCCGGCTGTCGAGAAAAGCCGCTATTGTTCATATGATACCCGTACCGTAAACCGACACAGGTGGATGAGGAGAGAATCCTAAGGCCGGCGGGAGAAGCATTGTTAAGGAACTCGGCAAAATGACCCCGTAACTTCGGGAGAAGGGGTGCCTCTGAAAGGAGGCCGCAGAGAATAGGCTCAAGCAACTGTTTAGCAAAAACACAGGTCTATGCGAAACCGAAAGGTGAGGTATATGGGCTGACGCCTGCCCGGTGCTGGAAGGTTAAGAGGAGGAGTCAGGCAACGAAGCTCCGAATTTAAGCCCCAGTAAACGGCGGCCGTAACTATAACGGTCCTAAGGTAGCGAAATTCCTTGTCGGGTAAGTTCCGACCCGCACGAAAGGCGTAATGATTTGAGCGCTGTCTCGACAATGCACCCGGTGAAATTGAAGTACCAGTGAAGATGCTGGTTACCTGCGCCAGGACGGAAAGACCCCATGGAGCTTTACTCCAGCTTGATACTGGGATTCGATGCTGTATGTACAGGATAGGTGGGAGACTAAGAAGTGATTACGCCAGTAATCATGGAGTCAATGTTGGGATACCACCCTTGCAGCATTGGATTTCTAACCTGCGCCCGTGACCCGGGCGGGGGACAATGTCTGGCGGGGAGTTTGACTGGGGCGGTCGCCTCCGAAAGGGTATCGGAGGCGCTCAAAGGTTCCCTCAGGATGGTTGGAAACCATCCGGAGAGTGCAAAGGCATAAGGGAGCTTGACTGTGACACCGACGGGTGGAGCAGGTACGAAAGTAGGACTTAGTGATCCGGTGGTATTAAGTGGGAATGCCATCGCTCAACGGATAAAAGCTACCCTGGGGATAACAGGCTTATCACTCCCAAGAGTTCACATCGACGGAGTGGTTTGGCACCTCGATGTCGGCTCATCGCATCCTGGGGCTGTAGCAGGTCCCAAGGGTTGGGCTGTTCGCCCATTAAAGCGGTACGCGAGCTGGGTTCAGAACGTCGTGAGACAGTTCGGTCCCTATCCGGCGCAGGCGAAGGATATTTGAGAGGAGCTGTCCTTAGTACGAGAGGACCGGGATGGACGGACCGCTGGTGTATCTGTTGACGACCAACGTCATGGCAGAGTAGCCAAGTCCGGCAGGGATAAACGCTGAAGGCATCTAAGCGTGAAGCCCCCCTCAAGATGAGATATCCCAGTAAGTAAGACCCCTTAGAGAGTATGAGGTAGATAGGCTGGAGGTGGAAGTGCAGCAATGTATGCAGCTGACCAGTACTAATCGGTCGAGGGCTTATCCTGAAAGAAGCAGGTTTTGGAGAGA
>NZ_VUMI01000123.1 GCF_009696275.1 Eisenbergiella porci | reverse complement strand
TTGAATTACATTTTAAAATCCCATGGCAATGGGTTTATTAAGGTTACCCTTTTTTACATCAGCTGCTTGAAAAAAACTTTGTAAACATTTTTCATTTTACCTATTGACATTTCTTAGCTGGACTTTCAGAGCCTTTTCTTTCTTCCTATTCTATGACAACTGCAGACGGCCCACAAGAGCAAATCAGCGCTGTGCCCCGAAAACGCTGATGACAAGAAAATAAAACTATAATATAATGAGAACAATCGCAGCAGTACGGACACAGGAAAGGATTGGACTGATGAGAACAATACAGCTATCGGAAATTACCGATAATATAAAAGAAATGTGTATAGAAGCAAACCATGTTCTGACACCTGACATGGCAAAGGCGCTGGAAACTGCCGCCCGCCGTGAAAAATCACCGCTGGGACAGAAGGTTTTGGGACAACTGCAGGAGAACCTGCAGATTGCCGGTCAGGATTGGATCCCCATTTGCCAAGACACCGGCATGGCCGTCGTATTCCTGGAAATAGGCCAGGATGTCCATTTTGAAGGAGGGATTCTTGAGGATGCGGTAAACGAAGGAATCAGGCAGGGCTATGCGGAAGGCTATCTGAGAAAATCCGTTGTAGGAGATCCGCTCCTTCGTGAAAATACGAAAGACAATACTCCTGGAATCATCCACTACAGTATAGTTCCCGGTGAACAGGTCAAAATAACCGTAGCCCCCAAAGGCTTCGGAAGTGAAAACATGAGCCGTGTTTTTATGCTGAAGCCCGCAGACGGCATGGAAGGGGTAAAAAATGCAATTCTTACCGCGGTGCGCGACGCCGGACCCAATGCCTGCCCGCCCATGGTGGTAGGCGTCGGTATCGGAGGAACCTTTGAAAAATGTGCTCTCATGGCAAAACAGGCTCTCACCAGACCGTTGGATGATTCATCAAACATACCTTATATAAAAGAAATGGAAGATGAACTTTTGGAAAAAATCAATAAAACCGGAATCGGACCGGGCGGGCTGGGCGGGACAACCACCGCGCTGGGAGTGAAAATTAATACATACCCGACCCATATAGCGGGGCTTCCTGTAGCCGTTAATATCTGCTGTCACGTCAACCGCCATTCAGTACGCACCATATAATACCCATTATATGGTAGTTCTTCGCGCAGGTAATACAATATCTGCTGATGTTACATTATATAATAAGAAGAGAACCGTTATCCGGAAGGAGATTGCCATGGAAAAACATATGAAAGTGCCCTTTGCCAGAGAGGAAGCGGCCGCCCTGAGGGCAGGAGATTACGTTTACCTGACGGGAACTATATATACGGCAAGAGATGCCGCTCATAAAAGGATGTATGAGACACTGCAGAGGGGCGGAAGCCTTCCCTTTGATATCAGAGGAAACGTGATTTACTATATGGGACCATCTCCCGCCAGGCAGGGACGCCCTATTGGTTCCGCCGGTCCCACCACGGCCAGCCGCATGGACAAGTATACCCCCGCGCTTCTGGATCTGGGGTTACAGGGAATGATTGGAAAAGGGAAAAGAACGGAAGCGGTGAAACAGGCAATGATCAGGAATACCGCCGTTTACTTTGCCGCCGTAGGGGGAGCCGGCGCCCTGCTTTCTAAATCCATTATATGCTCAGAGGTGATAGCTTATGAAGATCTGGGCACTGAAGCTGTCCGCCGGCTGGAGGTAAAGGACTTTCCTGTAATCGTTGTAATGGACAGTATGGGAAATAACCTTTATGAAACCGCCCTGGAAGAATACCGTACCGAATAAAATAAAGATAAGAAAGAGAAAGATATTATGAGAATAGCTTTGATGGTCCTCAGACTTTTCTTTAAAGCCTTTTACTACTTTGGCCGCATCTGGTGGTGCAGCATCCATGAAAACATCAGTTATGAGGAAGGTTTCCGCTGGGCGAAGAAGACAACGCTTGCAGCTAACCGTGCCGGCCGCGTCAAAATAGAAGCCCATGGCCTGGAGAATTTACCGGATAAAGACGGATTTATCATGTTCCCCAACCATCAGGGCCTTTTTGACGGGCTTGTATTCCTGGAGTCCTGTCCCAGGCCCTTTGCCTTTGTCATGAAAAAAGAAGCGGCCAATATCATTCTCCTCAAACAGGTCCGCAAGGCTCTCGGGGCTTTTACCATTGACAGGGAGGATTTAAGACAGTCAATGAAAGTGATCCAGAAAATGGCCGAAGAGGTCAAACAGGGACGCAACTTCATTATTTTCCCCGAAGGCACCAGAAGCAGACAGGGAAACCATACCCTGGAATTTAAGGGCGGCAGCTTTAAGAGCGCAATGAAAGCCAGATGCCCCATAGTCCCCTGTGCCCTGATTGATTCGTTTATTCCCTTTGATGAAAACAGCATCCGTCCTGTTACCGTAAAGATCTTCTATCTGAAACCCATGTATTACGAGGAATATAAAGATATGAAGACAACACAGATTGCAGAAGAAGTAAGAAGACGTATAGATGAGACCATCATTGGATATACTCAAAATAACCCTGAAAAGGCGTAATACAACATTATATGAAAAAACTTCCCAAAAAGAATTGACAAACTGTGGAAGCTTATGTATAATAACTTTTGCGTCACCTAAGGGTGCGTTCACTTCATATTGGTAGAGGATTAGTTCAGTTTTGTGGAGAAATACTCAAGAGGCTGAAGAGGCGCCCCTGCTAAGGGTGTAGGTCGTTTATAGCGGCGCGAGGGTTCAAATCCCTCTTTCTCCGTTCCCTTTACCGATATAAGGGAAGCTGATTATAGCTTCGCGGAAAAAGAATCTTAAGTGATTGAGATTTCTTTTTTTTCGCACTTTTGCCAGATGGAAAACATATGAAAAACTTTTGTAAAAATAAGTTAAAAAAGATGTTGACATTTGACGAAACATGATGCTATAATAAAACTCCACCGCGGATGCGATGGAACAACAACTTGAAAGAAGCAAAAAAAGTTGAAAAAAGTGCTTGACAGTCCAAACGACATGTGATAAGATGTCAACTGTTGCGGCTGAGAAAGCAGCACACAGAACCTTGACAAATAAACAGTAATGCAACCCTGAAAATTCTAAAAAAGAAAATTCAGAGAACAAGTTTTAAAGCTTCGGA
>NZ_VUMI01000122.1 GCF_009696275.1 Eisenbergiella porci | reverse complement strand
TTTGACATGTTATCACCACATTTCTTTTATGATTTTTTATAGGCCACAGTCTGTAGAATAACCGTTATTTCAAAAAGTCTGACAGTTCAGCTTGTTCATACTCCGGTATAACGATAAAATCAGAAGGGAGAGAAAGGCCGCTCTGTTTAAATAATGAATCCAGCACCACGGCAACTTTGTAAGGCTTGGCACCCTGGTCCCGCATGGCACTCCTAATCAAATTACCCGTGCTGGCAATACCTTTGAGAGTGGCAGCATCAATATGATAATTGATTGTGTTATTCTCCATTTCATAGAAACGCTTCACATACCTGGCTGTAAACAGCACACCCTTTTCTCCGGTTGACTTATTTGCCAGAAAATCACAACCAAGTTTTGTGACCTCATAGCATTTGTTCTCTTTTCCGCTGGCATCCTGATATGCAGAAGGGATAAAATAATCACTCACAGCCATTTGGCTTTCAGTCATAATGGTTATATATCCCTTCCTGTCTTTACGACCATCCAGTTTCCTTAAAATATCGTTGTGTGATACTTCCATCATTTCTGCCACTTCCAAAGTAGTAATTGTTGACTTTCTTAAATCATTCATAAACTATCCTCCTTGTAAATTTTTTACATTTCTCATATACTTTAGGTACAGGCCATTGCAGCGGCTGAGTATTCAGAAAGAAATAAAAAAATATGATACCTGATTTAACATCCCCTATAAATTCGATAATGCGCTCTTCTCTTGAGTTAAATAATTTTGAAAAGCAACTTGATAGAGACTTACAATCTGAGCAGCTTGATGCTATTAAATCTATTGCTGAAAGTGCTGAATCTCAGGCATTTGCTGCAAACAAAGAAGTTGAAATTCTGAAAAAACAACTACACCTAGCTCAAAAAGAAGCTGCTGATGCAAAGAAAGATGCAATGTTTTCAAAAGTTATGGCCATCCTTGCTTTTGCTGTGAGCATCTGTGCTGTCATTGCGCCATTAATATTCGGATAATTAAACTTACGATGCTTAGAATTAACGCAATAACTGACAGCACCTTTGTCTGCCGGTTTCTTTTTCGTACTAAGCGGTAATCATCCATTAATGCATCAAAATCAAATTTTGAGATTCCGTCTTCCACGTACCTCCCGTCCGACCAGATTTCCGTACCATACTCACTTATATCCAGTCTCAGTTTGGGACTATGTTCGCATACCTTCATACTCTCTTTTCCTCCTTGCGTTATTAACCACACATCAGTTGCAAAAGTCCTATTTATAGGACAGGCTTTTTGCTATGCTACTCAATGAAATAAGTGATTGGCACGTCAAAGTAGTCAGCAATAATTTTTAGCTTATTAAGCTTTGGGGTGCTTCTTCCACATTTCCAATCTGAAAATGTAGAATTGGAAATGTGTGTATCTTTTGCGACTTGATAAGTAGTTTTGTTGTTTTTTACCAATAACTCAAGAAATTTTTCGTACAACATTTTTCTCCTTTCTAGTTCTAAAATCATAAATATTTATTGCAACTATTTCGGAAATGTGATATAAATAAATCAACCACAATTTAATTATTCACACTCCAGAAATTCAGTAATGAAACCGGGTTATTTCTGATTTCATAACTGCTATATTGCAATATTAGCACTGATATCATAAATAGTCAAGTGTTTTATTTCTGATTTCATAAATATTTTGAAAGAGGTAATTATGTACGAGATATTTTTGAAATTGTTAGAAGAACACCACGTAACCGCTTATAAAGTAGGTAAAGAAACAGGTATAGGCGCTTCCACTTTTTCTGACTGGAAAAGTGGAAGGAGTCAACCCAAAAAAGAAAAACTGCAGAAAATAGCGGATTATTTTGGTGTCAGTATTGATTATTTAATGGCAGGAAAAGAAGATGCTAAAGAGAAAGAAGTTATTCTCACATCAAAAGATGAGCGCGATATCGCAAGAGATTTAGACAGAATTATGAATGAAATTCAGAAAGGAGAAGACTCCCCTCTGTACTATAACGGGGTAGAGATCGATAATGCATCCCTTAACTTACTCCAAAACGCTATCGAATTTGCTTTACGAGAAACTAAAAAGGAAAATAAGGTTAAATATAACCCTCATAAGAATAAAAAGTAGGTGAGGATATTTTGGAAATATTTACACAAAGAATAAAGCGGTTGGTAAATTATTATGTAAAACTCACTGGAACTCGTGATCCAGCAAATATTGCGCGTTTCCTCGGAATCACCATAGCGATTCTTCCTCTCGGGAATATTTCGGGAAATTACAAACTGATTAATCGGAAGCGATGGATATTTATTAATGAAGATATCCCTGTAGATAGTACATTTTTTAAAATAGTGCTTGCGCATGAATTAGGGCATGCAATATTTCATCGCAAAGAAAATTGCGCATTCATAAAAAATCGGACTCTTTTATTGACCAGTGGTATTGAAAAAGAAGCCAACATATTTGCTGCTTATCTTCTATTATCAAATGAGTTGTTACAAGAGTATTCTAACTTTACAAAAGAACAACTATGTCAAACTACAGGATATCCGCAGGAATTGCTTGAATTGAGGTTGAAATAGCCAACAGGCTTTTTAATATAATATCTTTCTCACTGAGGGGGGGCGATACGTGAATACATGAAAATTCGCAACGGCATTACTACCAATAAAAAAATTGACTAAGGGAGAAAATCAAATGAAAAAATCTATTATTCCAGTTTTATTATTAAGCGCTATACTTACCGCATGCAGTTCTTCTACAAGTGCTGAACCAAAGGAGGTTTCTTCTATTTCAGTTAATGCTGAATCTGAAACCACTCAATATAACGAAGAAAGTACAGCTCCTGAGGAAACAATTATTCATGAAAATGAGATAGGCAGCATAGAAGAACAGGTTTTGCTTGATCAGGATGGCTTGAAAGTAACCGCAATGGAAATGATAACAGACTCCCTCTGGGGTGAAGGCATCAAATTATTGATTGAAAATAACACAGAAAAAAATATAGGCTTGGGATGCAATGCATTAATCGTAAACGACTATATGATTTCGGATTTATTCTCATCGACTATTGCTGCCGGGAAAAAGTCTAATGAAAATTTATATTTTTCCTCCTCTGCCCTCGAAGCTGCCGGAATCACAAATATTGGGCAGATAGAAATTTATTTCCATGTATTTGACGGTGATAGCTATGAAACTATAAAGG
>NZ_VUMI01000121.1 GCF_009696275.1 Eisenbergiella porci | reverse complement strand
TTGGAGGTAAGAATCGCGTCAGTGACACGATATGTGTTTTCACCGATTCGTTCCGCCCATTTGCGGAAACGGTCACCATTCCATTCCAGATACTGTTGATGAGATGGAGGCATATGCTCGGTAATGGTACTATATTGCCCCTTGCGACCATAAAGACGGCAATGGGAAGCAATGCGTTTATTGTTATAAAAGACTTCAATGGTCTTATCTGTAACCCGTACATCTACCTTGCGCTTTATGTACTCGTGTGGAACTGAGTATAGCATTCCAGCGCAGGATATGTGATAATTAAACTGAACGGTGGCTTGTTTCCATTCCGCCAGTTCATACGGGGTAACGGGTAATGGTGCCAGTAATGGCAGTTCTTCGTCGCGGAAGATCTCATACCGGCTACCCTCTTTCTTTTGGAAAGGGCGATGGCTGAATTCTTCTAGCTTTTGGCGAATGGCAAGGTTCAGCTCGCTGATCGAAAAGAACTGTTTATTACGCAACGCCGCTGTAATCCATGTGGAAATATTTCCAACGCTGCCTTCGGCATTTGGCTTGTCCTTTGGGGCGCGTACTCTTGCCGGTATCACGGCAGTCCCATAATGTTCAGCCATTTCATGGTAGACAGCGTTGATACGCTGGTCTTTCCAGCCATGGTTGTGATCAACTGCCGTTTTGCAGTTATCGGGAACAAGGATTTTTGCAACGCCACCAAAGTACTTATACATATGGACGTGCGCAGCAATCCAGGACGGCTGTTTTTCATCAATAAACGCCTCCACATAGGGATACTGGCTGTAAGTCATGACACCGACGAAAAGATATGCATTGATAATCTCGCCGGTATCAGGATCAATGATGTGGGCCGGATCACCAGCCCAATCAACCTCCACCTGTTCACCAGGTTTGCGGTTGATATGCATCGTTGCACGGCGTCTCTGCTCATCCTGCTGGATATAATAGCAGAACTGGGAATACATTAGTGGCTCGTCACCAGATTGGCGGCACTCCTCAAGGTATTCCGTCCACAGAAGCTTTTTGTTAACTCCATTGCGGAGAAGTTCCTTGCGGATGTACGCATAATCAGGCATCCGTTTGTTAGTAGAAACTGTAGATTTTCCCACTTTGGGGAATAAGGTTTGAGCCAGTAAATCATCAGTGTACTTTGGCTCCAATGGCCATACGAGATTCTGCTCTTTGGCAGCTTTTAAAACCTTGTTGACCGTGGTCTTGGATGCACCAACGCTGAGTGCGATGTTAGTCTGGCTGAGATTTAGTCCGGCAAGCCGGATAATCTCACGATACTTGGTCATGATAAAGACCTCCTTAAACTGTATTTACGCTATAAAGCGCATACATACAGTTTACATGAAGAACTAAGGTTTTTCATGACACTGGTATCATTCACCGGAATGGTGGTATCATCTGTTCCAGATTGCGGGTATCGTCCTTACCGGAACGGCGGTATCCATTCACCGGAATAGCGGTTCAAAAAGTTCCGGAATACTCAACGATAGAATTTTCCGCATTAGCATAAAGTATAAAAAGGACATAGGAATATATAAATTACCAACTTTAAAATGGATAGTTTTTAGTTCTTTTATTTGTTTATTAGTGGGGGCAGGTAGTGCTTATTATTCGGGTTTTACTTGTCTTTTGTTTGTTTTTGCTGGGATTTATGCTTTAATTTCATTTAAATCTGTATGTAAGTTCTTATATGCTGCATATTTATGCATATTAGTTTTATGTACATCAGTAATCACGATACTTCCTGGGATTGTTGCATCGTTGGCAGGTAATAATTCATTTTATGGGACAGCAAGAGCAAATAGTGATATAGATGTAGGTTCAATGCATATTGTTTCATTGTTTGCACCTATTTATAATCATTTTATCGAACCATTAGGGAAATTTTCAGAGAATTTAAATAAAGCGCTTAATAATACACAGGAAAAATCCCTGATTTTTATGGGAGGGATTATGGCAGTTGGGTTAATTTTTTCTATTTATTATATGCTTTATAATTACGGAAAAGAGGATGTTATTTGTCTATGTGGTAAGAGTAATCTGTTTTTTTTACTGATAAGTATTGTAGGAGGAATTGATTCGATTATTGCTATGTATGTTACATCATCTATAAGAAGCTATAATCGGACAGTGGTGTATATATCCTTTTTTTCTGTTTTATCAATCGGAATTTTGATAGATAAAGGGATTAATAAATATAAATTAAAAAATAGTAAGAAAATTATCGTTTACTTTATAATATTTATTATTGGATTTGTCGGGGTATTACCCAAGGATTATAGTTCGATTTGGGTAGAGATGCCTCATTATAATGAAATAGAAAAACAGTTTAATACTGAGAAACAGTTTGTTGCTGAAATAGAAAATATAATGGAAGAAAATGATGAAATATTTGAATTACCTATTGTTACTGAGGATGATATAAATGTGTGGCCAGAGACAGAGGAGCAGGGAGCCTATAATTTATATAAACCTGTAATCAATTCAAAGAAAACTGTATGGAGTCACGGAGGATTAATTAATTCAAGACCTTATTTTTGGAAAAAATCATTAAAAGAATTAGAGATTGAAGAATTAGTTCCAGTATTGTCTGCGTATGGTTTTAAAGGAATATATATTGATACAAACGGGTTTGAAGAGAGGAAGGCAAGTGAAATAATAAATCAAATGAATGCTATATTAGGAAATCCTTTAGTCTCTTCTGATGAAAAATTGTATTTTTATGATATGAGGGTTTATAATAAAGCTTTATATAATTTATTTACTGAAAAAGAAATAGAAAAAATAAGAAGCAGTGTGTATATCTGGGCGGAATTTCAAACGGGATTAATACAAAAGGATATTAATGATCTGGGTTTTGAAATTTATACATTGAATGAAAAGAGCAAAATGGTTATTGGTAATATAAGTAATTCTTCTATAAATATTAAAATTAAACTTAAGGTAGTGAATGGCAAAAAAGATAGTATTGTAGTAGAATGTGGGGAGAAAAAATTTAATTTAACAGATTTAAATAATAATGGTGAATTCTCTTTAGATCTTAATATACTACCAGGAACTAATATAGTAAATTTTTATAGTAATGATATAATAGATATTAAGTTTGATATTAATATAGCTTAAAGGAGCTTCCTGTATAATTCAAATATAGGGAATTCCGAGAAAGAGGGTTGAGAAAAAAATACCTCAGAGTAAAATAAGATTACTGACTTTGCGGGTTAGTAAAAAATCTTATTAAAACAGTGAG
>NZ_VUMI01000120.1 GCF_009696275.1 Eisenbergiella porci | reverse complement strand
TATTCTGAATGCCATTCGTATTTACCACCTTTACTTGATAAACACAGTATATCACACCGAGCAAGAAATAGAGTGTTTGTGTAAAATTTTCAAGGTACTATTATAGGGCTTTTGACCCCAACATCATGCCAACAATAAAACACCCGAACCAATCGGGCATTTTATTCTTACCATAAATTCATAAAAATCATTTTGCAGGCAGGAATCCCATGTCTTTATTCAGTTGTCATCCCTGCCTGCTACTTAGTCATAACTGATTTCCTGTTCCATGACGATTCCTGACTGGAACTGGATTATCAGCTTCTCGGCAGAGACTACTTTGATACTTGCTATCAGCCTTCTTACAAGGTCATTGTCAAATTCCGGTATGTTGCAGGTCTGGCTCTGTAGGAAATTGTCCATATCCCGAAGTCGCTGTTCATAATTATCCGCCAGTTTTTTCTTACGTCTGGCCTCTATCTGCTCCTCTTTTATGGTGGTGATTTCTTCCGCTATCTTTCGATACCTTTCATCGAATTCATCGGTGTAGGAACCCTCTTTTGCATTTTCTGCAATCAGTGCCACCATCTCTTCCTGCTTTGCTTTGATTTTATCATCGTATTCGTCCGGCTCCTGCTCCGAACCGTAGCTTCCGATTACCCGGATGACATTCTGTCTAAAGGCTCCTACAAAATCTCCGTCATTGCAGGTGATACGGTTAATTGCCAACATGACAGCCCGGTTTAATGCACCTTCTTCCAAGGTCTCGGATTTCTTACAGTGCTTGGTTCCGTTAGTCAGGCGGTTACTGCATCTCCACACAATCTTCTTTTTGCCATTCCTCGACCATGTGACTCTTCTGTATTCCTGCCCACAGTCTCCACAGAGCAGTAAACCGGTAAGGGCATATTCTGAGGAAAATTTGCTCTTTTGATTTTTCTTCCTTGTTACCGCAGACTTATTCATGGCAGCACGCCTCGCCATCTCTTCCTGCACTCTGTAAAACAATTCCTTTGGTATGATAGGCTCATGGTCATCTTCCACATAGTATTGTGGAACAATTCCTTTGTTCATAACCTTTTTCTTTGTCATAAAGTCTACAGTGTAGGTTTTCTGCAGCAGGGCATCTCCCATGTATTTCTCATTCCGGAGCATTTTCAGCACAACCGTATCATGCCATTTTTCCTGTCCTGTGGCTGTTTTTATTTTATGTTCTTCCAGATATTTACTTATCTTTCCTGCACTGTAGCCTTCCAGATAAAGTCTGAAAATCAGCCTTACGATTTCTGCCTCCTCCGGTACGATAACCAGATCGCCATTTTCGTTTTTGGTGTATCCCATGAATTTGTTGTGGTTGACAATCATCTTGCCATTTTCAAACCTTCTCACCACACCCCATCTGGTATTCTCGCTGATGTTTCGGCTTTCTTCCTGTGCCAGACTGCTTAAGATGGTAATGAGGATTTCCCCGGTTCCGTCTAAGGTGTTGACACCCTCTTTCTCAAAAACCACCGCCACATTCTTTTCCTTCAGTTTCCTTATGGTCAGCAGGGAGTCGACGGTATTTCTTGCAAATCGGCTCACTGACTTTGTCAGTATCATGTCGATTTTGCCATCCAACGCATCCTTTATCATGGCATTGAAATCGTCACGTTTTTTGGTGTTGGTGGCGCTCTTACCGTCATCGGCATAAATACCTGCCATTTTCCAGTTGTCTGTTTCCTGTATTTTTCGTGTGTAGTATTCCACCTGTGCCTCGTAGCTGCTCTCCTGCTCCTCAAGCTCTGTACTGACTCGGCAGTAGGCTGCTACCCTAAGTTTCTTCTCTGACAGCTTGATACTTCTGTCATACTGCGGTTTGGCAGGTATCATGGATACTTTCTTCTTTACCGCTGTCTGTGGCATATCTGCTCCTTTCCGGCTCCCTATAAATCCCGGTAGCCTATCTTAATGCTGTTATTGTTGTAAAAAACCACCTCTACGGTGTCATCCTTATATACTAAAATCTGCTTGATTAGTTTCCGGTACAGCTCCTCATCGAATTCGCCTATTTCCTCTCTATCGGCAAGCGTCTGCCTCATTTCCTCTGTCTTGATATCCTCATCCCGGACCTCCAGTGTTTTGTACCGTTCCGATGCCTGTCGGAATAAAAGTGCCATCATCTCATCGGCATCCATCTCTTTCGACTCTTCAATGCTTCTTGTGATTCTGCGGTATTCGGGACTGACCTGCTGTTCTTTCATTTCATATTTTTCTATCAGCTTGGGATTGTGTATCAGTTCGTTAATAGCGTGGATACATACCTCTTCCACCTGCTTGTCTGATATAAAACCGCCACCGCAGGATACCCGGTTCTGGTACACATAATTTTTGCACTTCCATTTAGGTATTCCACCCGACCTCTTTTTATTGTGTGGCTGGATGTGGCTGTACACGCTGCCACACTCTGCACATATCAGCACCCCGCTGAAGATGAGCCTTTCCTTTTTGTTTGGCCGGTGTTTTCCTCTGCTTCCTTCTACCCGCACCTGCTCCCGTCTTTTCTGCACTCTCTCAAACAATTCTCTGTCGATAATCTGCGGATAATATTCTGTTCCAAGATAGTTGTAATTCTCCAGTATCCTGCCTATGGTTGCATGGGACCAGCCGACTCTGTCATGGGCATTGGTAACTCCCATTTCTTTCAGATTTTTTGCAATCCGCCATGCAGAAATTCCGTTATCATAATCCGTAAAAATCTGCACCACCAGATTTTTATGTTCCTCATAAACCTCTATCTTTCCATTTATGACCTTATACCCGATTGGTGTGTGCCACTGCATCCTCGCTCCCCCTTTCCTGCTCTGTAAGCACCAGACCGTTTTTTAACACGAAGCTGATTTCATGGTCCAGGGATATTTTTATTTCCTTAACCGTCATGTCGAATAATTCTTCGTTAAAAGAAGTCTGGTATCCCTCTTTGTTAACCAAGCCGATTAACTGCTCGGTTCTGACGATTTCCTTGGTTCTCTTATGTTTTCTTGTAAACAATGTCTTCTTTCTTCTGCATTCTGTCAGTCTGTGGGCAAGCAGGTTATTTTTCTCCATAAAAAGAGCAGAGTCCATATATCCCTTCTTCATTACTTGATTTAGGATTCGGCTCTGCTCGCTTAAGGAGTGTATTTCATTATCCAGTTGTTCTATATCTTCACTGTCCGGCTTACTTTCTGCCAGTTCCGTCAGTGCCTTTAACAGCGGTTCAAGGATGGTTCCTTGGTGTTATCCCGCATTTTATCTGGCACCAAACCATGCCACACTCCACCAAATTAAAAAGAGGCACAGCATAAATTATTCTGATGGATTTTTCATCAGATTGCTTTATGCCGTGCCTTTTGTGTTATCA
>NZ_VUMI01000012.1 GCF_009696275.1 Eisenbergiella porci | reverse complement strand
TTTCTATTAAAAGGGCCAGCATCGTCAGCTTATGCCCTTTGTATTCCAGCTCCGGCACCCATTCCATATGCTGCTTCTCTTTTACCCTCCCTTTTCTCGGATATTCCCTCGCTATCTCCCGTTCCAGCAGCCCTTGTCACGATAAATTTTCTCCTTTGCGAAAAAATTTTTTTATTTTATCATGCATCGGCTAAATCTTCAGTGCTTATCAGTAATTTTTGTGCGAGAAATTTTCGCCTTTCAGAGCTGTTTCATTTTTTATGAAAACGATAACAGTCCGTTACTGTTCACACAGTACTGTGCATTTACTGCACAGTACGTAAGAAAGTGATTCAAGAGTGCATAAATCCCATTGCCGCAGGCAATTTTTAGTGGATTTATGCAGTTACTGGTCACGGAGTGAACAGTAACAACAGTCCAGAAAGGTTTTCCCATTCACTGCGCAAACCGTGAGACAACGTGGTGGCAGAAGACATCCGCCACATCGTCGTACCTCAATATTTCCTGTGCCCCTTCAGCTCTTCATAGAGCTGGCAGTAATTTTCATATCTGCTTGCGCTGATCTCTCCCCGCTCCAGGGCCCGTTTCACGCCGCAGTCACGCTCCTTTACGTGGGCGCAGCCTGCAAATCGGCATTCCGGCTCCCAGGGGGCAAAATCCGGGAAATAATCCTGCAGCTCTTCCTTCTCCATTCCATAAAGCTCAATCGAACTGAACCCGGGGGTATCCACGATATAAGTTCCCTCACTGACACAGATCAGCTCGGAATGTCTGGTGGTGTGCTTTCCTCTTTCGATTTTACTGCTGATCTCGCCCGTTTCCATGGAAGTATGGCTCTGCAGACAATTGATCAGTGAGGATTTCCCCACACCGGAGGGCCCGGCCACCGTGGTTGTACGGCCCGAAAGGACCTTCCGAAGCTCTAAAAGCCCCTCCTCCTGTCTGGCGCTTGTAAACAGCACCGGATAACCCGTATTCCTGTAGCTTTCCCGAAGCCTGTCCTTTGTCTGTTCATCCACCAAATCCTGCTTATTGAAGCAGACACAGCAGTTTACCCGCTGCTGCTCCATGGTAACCAGAAACCGGTCCAGCAGGTTCAGGTTCGGGGCCGGGCTGGCCGCCGCCATGATCACCAGCGCCAGATCCACATTCGCCACCGCAGGGCGGATGAGTTCATTCGTCCTGGGCAAAATAGCGCTGATATTAGCGGTCAGCGAGACCTCATCCAGAATATCTATTTCCACATAATCTCCCGGAAGGGGTTTTTTCTTATCCTTCCGGAAAATCCCTTTGGCCTTGCATTCATAAATCCTGCTGCCGGTCTGCACATAATAAAAACCGGCGATTCCTCTGACTATTCTTCCCCTCATGCACTTAAGATTCTTTCCTGATAAACTGCAGCGGCCTCTGGATTGTTCTTTCCTCCACGCCGCCGGGCACGACTTTGGTTTCTCCTGTGGCAGGATCCGTTGTGGTTACGGATTCCAGGGTGACGTTATAAATTATGGTAAGCACTCCCGTGCTCTCATCCTTAATATCAAACAGATTCAAAGGAGTGGGGAAGGATGCAACGGAGAGCCTTGACAGTTCCTTGCCGGATGCAGTGGTCACAACAAGCACGCAGGGCGTCCCTTCCACATACTGAGGATCCTCCAGCGCAGGGCTTTCTATATTCTCCGCAAACATATAGGTCGCTTCCGGTCCCTTGCTCACATAAATATCTATCGCAGTCCCCGGCTCCACCTCCGTTCCCACGGAATAACTCAGCCTGATGATTTTGCCTATCATCGTCTCATCATCATCATTGACCTCCGTTACGTTCCGTACCGTCAGTCCGGCAGCCTCCAGCGTACTCTTTCCTTCATCAGGCAGCATGCCAAGCACATCCGGCACCTGCACCTTGCTTTCCTGCGGTCCCTGGCTGATGGTTATTGTTACCGTACTGCCTCTTTCCGCACTCGTTCCGGCTTCCGGCTTCTGGCTCATAACATTGCCCTTTGGCACAGTATCGGAATAGCCCTCTTTCTTTTCCGTTGAAAAGCCTTCTCCCTCCAGCGAAGCAACAGCCTCCGCCAGCGTTTTATTATATATATCAGGCACAATGACACCGGACTGTGAGCCGCTTACCTTAAGCACTACCTTAGCCCCGGCTTCCAGCTGGGTCCCCTTTTTCACATCTGAACCGATTACCGTGCCTTCCGCGACGCTGTCGTCCTGAACATACTCCACCGTGGGATCCAGGCCCATTTTGACAAGCTTCTGCTTCACCTCGTCTTCCTGCATTCCGGCCACTTCGATCATTTTTATAACGCCGTCTTTTTCCGGGGAAGAAAAATCAAAGATTCCAATAGCCCTCCCCACCAGGAAAATCACCACGCAGCCGATAAGGATAGCGCCGATGACCGCCAGCACTGTGGTCACCTTTTCCATACGGGATTCATATTCCTCTTCCTCATCATCGTCCTCAGGCTCCGGTTCATAAGAGGAGACCGGCTTCTTTTTCCCGCTGCCGCCTTTGTTCGATACAGGGGCCGGCTTGGCGGAATTCTTTTTCAGACGGATTTCCTCCGTATGTGACGGTTTCTTGGACTGCTTTTTAATCTGATCCATATCATCCCTGGAGATCATACGCGTCGCCGCATTGGCCTCGGGATCGATCACCCGGACAAAATCCTCGTCCGGCGAAATCAGGGATTTTTTTAAATCCTCAATAAGAGCGCTCATGGACTGGTATCTGCGGTCCGGGCTCTTCTGGGTGCATTTGAGCACGATCTGTTCCACGCTTACAGGGATCTCCGGTACGAAATCCCTGGGCGAGGGCATGGGCTCCTGTATATGTTTAATGGCGATTGCCACCGTTGTGTCCCCGTTAAAAGGTACGCGTCCCGTGAGCATTTCAAATAAAGTGATACCCATGGAATAGATATCGCTCTTCTCATCACTGTAGCCGCCCCTTGCCTGCTCCGGCGAGGTATAGTGGACGCTTCCCATGACATTGGAAGTGATGGTATTGCTGGTTGCCGCCTTTGCAATACCGAAATCTGTAACTTTTACTTTTCCCTCTTTTGAAATAATGATGTTCTGAGGCTTGATGTCCCTGTGAATGATATGGTTATTGTGGGCTGCCTCGATGCCCATACACGCCTGAATGGCTATACTGACTGCTTCTTTTACGGAAAGACGCGCTTTTTTCTCAATATATTTCTTAAGGGTAATTCCTTCCACCAGTTCCATTACAATAAAATGGATGCCGTTGTCCTCACCCACATCATATACGTTTACGATATTGGGATGCATCAGGCTCGCAGCAGCCTGGGCCTCCACTCTGAACTTCGATACGAAGTTTGAATTTTCACTGAATTCCTGTTTTAAAACCTTCACAGCCACGTATCGGTTCAGCTTATGGCATTTGGCTTTATACACATCCGACATGCCGCCGGTGCCTATCTTTTCCAGGATTTCATATCTCTCTCCCAGTATCATTCCAATTTTAATCATTCCAGTCCTCCTGCCTGCCCGGAAAATCCCGTTTCCCCGGCAGGTAAAATACATTGCCCGGACAGGGCCAACCTGCTGATGTCCGCCGGGCCCGCGTGTTTCCGCCGCTTTTTATAAAAACGGATCGATCACGATTACCGCAATATTATCCCTGCCGCCACTGTCATTGGCCGCCTGCACCAAAGCCACGGCCTTCTCCTGGAGACTGCCTTCGCCGGCAAGGATCCGGTAGATTTCCGCATCCTCCAGCATATCCGTCAGTCCGTCGGAGCACAGCAGGACAATATTTCCGGGTTCCAGGGTTCTTCGGAAGCAGTCCACACGCAGATACCGCTCCAGCCCCACCGCCCGCGTAATTATATTTTTATTCGGATGGCTCCTGGCTTCTTCCTTATTGATGCCGCCTACCCGGACCATCTCCTGCACCAGGGAATGGTCCTCGGTAATCTGCTCAATTCCGCCGTTCACCACATAGAGCCTGCTGTCGCCCACGTTGGCTGTATGGAGTTCTTTCCCATCCCAGCAGGCGGCAACTACAGTGGTTCCCATACCGGAAAGGCGCTCATCCTCCCCGGCCCGCCTTTCAATCACTTCGTTTGCCTTCTGAATGGCTTCCGTAAGAATCTCCTCCGGGTCGCTGCTTTCCGACTCACGGATGCCCTCCAGTATGGTTTCCACCGCACAGCTGGAAGCATAGCCGCCCGCCTTATGGCCGCCCATACCGTCCGCCACCAGAAAAATATTCGGCAGGTTCCCGACAGGTTCCAGGGAGGAATATATATGATCCTGATTCAGTTGTCTTTTCTTACCGATATCGGTGATAGAAAATGCTTTCACTTATACTTCCCATTTCCCTTCATATACAGCATTTCATTACGAATAACACAGCACATTTTAACACAAAAACAGGAAAAGGACAAGCCGCAGTACATGGAGAGTGGCTTATCCTTTATATTTATTAATTTTATTTCTATATTATTCCCATATATTCGATTAATAGACGCGGGCCAATATAATAATTTTTGTAATTGTCCTGTCCCTTCCTCTACAAAAATCTGCATGAGAAACAGCTATATGTCAAGAAGAGAAAGCAGTTCCCTTCGTGTTTCTTCAAAAGCCTCTGCGTCTGCGTTATAGTCGGAAAAGCCGCGCAGGGTTTTCTTCATAAGGCGTTCATATTCCATCGGTTTTACAGATTTGAGAAGCAAAAGCAATTCATAATCCTCTGCCCCCCGGCGCTGGGCCTCCAGACGCATTCCCGGCAAAGGGCCGTCCTCTCCGGGATAGACAATATAAGCATCGCCTGAAGGATAGATACCATGAAATGCAGCATTCGGTGTATTGGAACATTCAAACGGATCATATTGTGCATCTTCCGGCCAGTAATTGAACCCCCAATGGAGATATCCCGTAAGCCCGTAGCGCGCACAGCCCCAGAAGAGCAAACGCGACTTGATAAGGTCAATATCGAGAAAACGGTTCAGATGACAGCCTGTAGGAACACAGCATACATAAACCCATACCTCTTCTCCGGCCGCCAGCAGCTTATCAAAATCTGCCTTCTGTTCTTCATAATTGGCACTGAGCGGAACCCAGATATCCACACCCGCTTTAAATTCCGTGGTTTTAACCGCTTCTATAATGCGGCATCCCGGAAGATGCCGGCGCAGCAGGTTACTGATACGAAGGTACTGCTGTTTTCTTTTCTCAAGAGCCGCCCTATCCTTAAGATGTACATCCGGTTCATCAAAAATATGAAAGATAACCTTCTTCTCCCAGCCGTTCTCCTTCAGAAACGATGCCAGGCCCCTGATAAAATTCTGCTGCATATGATAGCCCTCGTCACTGGATACACAGACAGACGGATCCATGTTACACTTCATTTCATCCGTAAACATATCGCCACCGCGGGTTGCAAAGTTTCCAAACTCCATCACGGAAAAGCCTTCTTCAAAAAAAATCCCGATAATAGGCTTTAGATAACTGAAATCAAATTTGCCCTCCGCCTTATCAAAGGGAAGCCTCCTGTGGTCATAGGATATAAAGAAATGTGTCTGACGGGTGCGGCGCATGGCACGCGCATAGCGCCGAAGCATCGAATAATAAGCCTCTGATCCAAAAACGAGATCATGGCGCAGCGCCACATTATCCAGAGAAAACCAGTTCGTAATCCCCAGAGATTCCTCCGGGATACGGACTTCATACAGGTGTAATTGGATTATCAGCCTGTATTCGCCCACCCTCAGCTCCAGCTCATAAATACCTGCAGCCGTTTCCTCCTGTGCAGTGAGTGTAAGGTACAAGGCACCCAATCCATGTTTCACCGCAAGCTCATCGCTTTGCAGCGGCCTGAGAACCTCGTAAACTCTGAAAGGAGCCTTTCTCGTACAGTAATCAGGTTTCTCATATTCATCAGCCGTAATGACGAACATGCCATTCTGCTCTTCTGTCTCCGCTTCATTATAGCCTACAAATACATCAACCATCTCGAACAGTTCGGCTGTAAAGCCTTTCCCATTCAGGCTTACATTCAATTTTTCGTTTCCGCTTTCCAGTAAAAGCCGTATCCCCTCTCTGCCATTCTTTGCACTGTGAAGCACCACTCTCTCCGGGAGTTCCTCCAGCGTTTGATCCGGGTATAACCATTCCTCTTTTACAGTACAATAACCTTTCATTGATTTCCTCCTGAAAGCTGCTATTTCATTGCTTCATTTACTTCATCGATCATTTTCTGCAGGCCCATCTTCTCATAGGCATCCATCAAATCGTTATACATTTTCTCAACAGGCTCCGTCCCGGTCATTATCTTAATGATGTCATCGGCAGGCTTAATGGAAAACTGATTCTTAGCAGGTGTGGAAAGATTTGTTACAGCCGGTGAAAAGTCCGGAAGCTTGCAGTTTTCACGTACCCAATCACGGTATTCCAAATCCCACTGACGATATTTATCCACATTCTCATTGCCGGTCATCTCAAAGCGGTACCAGTTTGCATACTGAACCATGGAGCACAGGGCATTTGCAGGATACTTCTCACCGATGGGTATGTCTCCTAGCGTAATCCTGACGCCATCTTCCATCTTATAATCTTCGCCTTCAAAGCCGAAGCGCACCAGCTCGTCATTCGCCAGCATCCATTCCATAAGATCCAGGATACGCTCTATCTTTTCCGGATCCTTGGTTCCGATATAGGTCTCAGACCAATAGCTCTTAAATACGGGAACCGTTGTCATACTGCCGTCCTGTATAGGGAAAGGATGGGCAATTTTGACACAATCTTCAAAATTCATATCAGGGTTTGATTTTTCCCATTTCCGCTGCAGCGAGTCTGTCGTAGTATTTAAGAAATAGGCTGCTACTTTTCCCTGAAGGAATTTATCTTCGGACAGCTGTGCTTTGGCAAGGGCCACGTCCGGATCGATGGTACCTTCCGTATACATATCGCGGGCAAGCTGGAAAACACTTAACAGGTCGCCGTTGAAATAGGCCGGTACATATTTTCCATCCTTTTCAATCCATTTAAAATCGCTGCCGGAACCATCCCCCATTCCCAGCGGCACACCATACGGCATAAAAAAGCTGTCAAACAGCTGCGGTACGGAAACAGTCAGCCCGGTAATTTTTTTGTTTTCGGGATCCGCCGCTATAATTTTCTTGATCATATCACGGAACTCATCATAATTTTCCGGTTCTTTCGTTACACCGGACGCCTGCGCCAGGTCCCAGCGGTAATAGACTCTGCGTTCCTGGGAACCGTCTATCAAATCCTCCCACATAACTCTGGGAACCACATACATCTTGCCGTCGGGGGCACGCAGACCCTGTATTTCAGGTGATGACATGTACTTTTCCAGATTAGGCCAGCGGGACAGATCATCAGGCAGAGGGGAAACCACTCCCTGGGATATCCAATCATGATAGAAGCTGGAACCGATGACATCTATGGCAAACATATCCGGAAGCTGATTCGATGCTGCCCAAAGCTGAATTTTATCCCTGTAATCATCCCAGGTTGTATTGACCGGCTTGATGGTTACGTTGGCTCCTTCTTCAATTGCCGTCAGGATCTTATCATCCGTTCCATTGCGCATGGCATTTTCAATATCCCATATCGCAATACTGATTTCGGCAGGTTCCCCCTTCCCGTCACTTGTGACCGTTCCACCGTCACCGGCCTGGCTGCCGGATGACGAAGCCGCCGGCTGACATGCCATAAGAGATGCCGTCATCGTAACGGCCAAAGCTGCTGCTACTGCTGCCTGTACATATTTCTTTTTCATATGAATCCCCTTTCCATCCTCATAAGGAGGACTTTCCGCCCCTTACGGAGCCTGAATTTTGACCTTCCCCCACACCGCTTTGCGGTATGGGCAATTCCCTACTCTTTTACAGAACCAACCATAACCCCCTTTACAAAATGTCTTTGGACAAATGGATAAATACATAGAATCGGAACGGTGGATACTACAATGGAAGCCATCTGTACCGCCTGGAAATTAGCACTGCGCTTGTCACCCAGAATCAACATTGCCTGCTGAGACATCTGATTGTTATAGTTCACCAGAAGGTTCCGCATATAGATCTGCAGCGGCTGGAGACTGCTGTCGTTAATAAACAGAAGGGCATTCCACCATTCATTCCAACGCTCTACGGAATAGAACAGGACAAAAGTCGCTATAAACGGCAGGGATATGGGAAGCATCACCCGAAACAGGATCTGGATATCATTTGCCCCATCTATTTTAGCCGCCTCCTCCAGGCTGGGTGAAAGCGATGAAAAGTAGTTTTTCATAATAATGAGATAAAAGGTGTTGATTGCACTGGGAATAATCATTGCCCATATGGTATTGCTAAGATGAAGTCCGCTTACCACAAGGTAGTAAGGAATTAAACCGCCGCTGAACAGCATGGTAAACAGAATCATGGATAAAATAACTTTCCTGCCTGCAAGCCTCTTTTTAGAAAGGGCATAAGCTCCGAAAACCGACAGCAGCATATTGATTACGGTTCCCGCCACCGTTACAAAAACGGAATTCAGAAAAGAAGAAAGAAACCGCGGCTCACTGAATACCATTTTGTACCCTTCCGGATCAAATACATAAGGAAAAAGATAGGGAACATGGCTGCTGATTGCTTCCAGGCTGGAAAAGGATACGATAAATACATAATAAAAAGGGAAAATGGTCACAACTGCCAAAATGGATAGAATCATAATAGTAGTAACATGGAAGGACGAAATTTTCTTTTTTCCGGCCATAATACACCTCCTCCTAATATATAAGTGTAGGGTTTCAGTACCCAACATCCAATTGGGACTTAATCCTCTCATTTCACATAAGCTTCTGATCCAGTAGAGTATCCAGCAGTTCAATCTTGCCTCTGCCCATATCGAACAGCTCCGCAAGGAGATGAATGCACTTGCTTCCACGCTCCCAGAATACGAGGTTGTCATGGGCATGTATGGCGTGGGCAAAACTTACGGTCCCCAGAGGCTTTTTTTAAAACAGCCCTGCCTCGCCGCTCTTCGTCACGATTTTATTAGCCATTGTAATCAGTATGATATTTATGATTGACTTCAGGAAACCTATCGCCGTGGTATAACCAAAGTTCATGCCCATACCGAAGGAACCACGGTAAACATAAGTATCAATGGTATCTGCAACACTATAAACCGGTGCGGAGTATAGGTTAAACACCTGATCAAAGCTGGCCCCGTTCGTCATCAGGCTGCCCACCGCCAATATCAGCATAATACAAACCGTCCCCCTGATACCCGGCCAGGATATATGGATCATTTTCTGAAACCGGTTGGCCCCATCTATGCTCGCCGCTTCATAAAGAC
The DNA here is from genome assembly GCF_009696275.1 of Eisenbergiella porci. Lineage (GTDB taxonomy): Bacteria > Bacillota > Clostridia > Lachnospirales > Lachnospiraceae > Eisenbergiella > Eisenbergiella porci. Next base: position 116,073 of record NZ_VUMI01000012.1, on the reverse strand, counting down.
CCGGATCAATGGAAGAAAAAGCAGCAAGATAAATAATGGAATCCCAGCCAATCTCTTTCCAAAGTGCCGACAGCCATATAAACGGCCGGAACATAGCCGGCGTTGAAAGTGGTGAAATGGAAGCGATCCCAGCCATACCCAGCAGTCCGTTTACAACACCGCTGGTTCCGAAAAAGTTAATCAGAATCCCGGAAAGCACCACCCAGGTTATAAAATGCGGAAAGGTAAATACTGTCTGAAAAAATTTCGTCACTTTTTTAGAAGAAATTTCATTGAGAATAACAGATAATAAAATAGGAATCGGAAAGATAAACAGGATTTTGCCGGCGGCGAATATCAATGTATTTTTAAGAGCCTGCCAAAATGCCTGATCCTCAAACATTGCCCGGAAATGTTCAGTTCCCACCCATGGGCTTCCCCACAGTCCCAAATCATACCGGAAATTCTTAAAAGCCAGGGTGAGGCCTCCCATGGGCAGATAGCAGAATATGATATACCAGACCATCAGCGGCACCAGCAAGAGATAAAGCAGCTTATCGTTTTTGATTTGTTTCCACGTTGATCTCACTTTTCCAGATACCATGGAAGTTGATTTAGAATTGCGTTTTTGAGATTTCATTTTTGCTCCCCTCCACGCGCTTAAACGCATATACCAATCAGGAAGGGGGGAATTGTATTCTTCCAACCCATGTCCCCCTCCATGTGGATATTATACTTTGGGCGGGATTTGATTGGTATGGAGCAAATACATATTGCACAAATAATTTTTTTATATTTCCATAACTGCATCTTAAAACAAGACATATTGCCGGAATATTTTTATATTATCTACCTCTCCTGCCTGAAAACAGTGGGTGCTTTACCGGTAAATTTCTTAAAGATTTTAATAAAATAAAAATAATCATGAAAGCCGCAGGCTTCGCCGATCTCATTAACAGACATATCGGTTTTCAGCATCAGCTCCTTCGCCCGGCTTATTCTTAGCTCTGTCAGGTATTTGACAAATGTGGTGCCTGTCTCTTTCTTAAAAAGCTGGCTGATGTAGCAGGGGTTCAGATTCAGCTTCTCAGCAAGGCTCTGTGCGGATATATCCTGGGAATAGTTTGCATTTACGAATTTTATCAGTTCCAGAAATTTTCTGTTTCCGCTCTCATACTCCGTTTCCTGTTCGTTTTCCCTGCGCAGTTCCTTCACAATATATGCTGCCAGCCCCCTAAAGTTCTTAAAACGGTACACGATCTGGTTATAGGAATACAGGCAGCTTTCCTCATCCATGTACTGCAAAGCCAAGTTATATAGATCCGCCGCCATCCGGATATGGTTCATACCTGCGCCGTCAAGCAGCAAATGCTCCAGTTCATCCGGACAGGCAAAAAATGCTCTGGCCTTCTGCATAACCTGAGAATCATAGACTGTATTTTCTGTAAATTCTTTCTCCTTCTGATAAAAGAAAAACTGGTAGCTATTATAGACCAATTGGCATGCCTTCTGCTGCAGTTCTTTACAGGACACCATTTCCGCGCTCCGGCTGACCCCGAAAATATCCGGGTTACCTGCCAGCCATTCTTCATCCAGTGCCGGGATCGGTTCATTGGAAAGATACAGATATTCATTCAGCCCGATATTTTGCGAGTAACAACAAAACACCGGTCCTTTACTGACGGATACTGCGATATAAAAAGTCTCATTGATATGTTCTTCATCCAGATAGCCCCGCAGAGCCTGTTTATTGCCCTCGTACAACGCTTCAATAAATTCCTGTACCGCCATGCCGTTTCCGTTGTTTATATTTCCAACCGCCTTTTTCACACAGGCAGTCAGATCATCATAGTCTATGGGCTTCAGGCAATATCCCAAGGCTCCATACTCAATACATTTCTGTGCATAGGAGAAATCTGCATAGCCGCTTATAATGATTAACTGCGTGCCGCTGCCCAGCTCCAGTATGCGTGAACAGAGCACCAGGCCGCTAAACGGAGGCATATTAATGTCGGTTATAACAATATCCACCGGATTCTCACGGATATATTCCAGCGCCTCCCTGCTGTCTGTAAAGGCTGCGCATACTTTTGCATGGAGCGCTTCAAAATCCACTCCCCAGCGTATCGACTCTATCACCATTGGCTCGTCATCTACAATCACTACTGATACAGGCATTGTCCCTTCCTCCTATTCCTTGTCGGAACGGTAAAGCGGTGTACTGCGCATATGCACCACCACCTTTGTTCCCTCTCCCCAACGGCTTTCCACAATAAGCCCGTAATTTTCCCCATACATCAGACGCAGGCGGAAGTTTACATTGGCAAGACCCACATGCTGGGACTGGTGAACACTTCCTGCGGACATAAGCCTCTTAAGCTCCTCCAGAGTCTCCTTATGTATGCCAACCCCATCATCCTGCACCGTTAAGTACAGTTCCTCCCCCTCCAGCTTGCTGGCAAGGTACAAGGTAGTCATCGCGGTGGTCTTTTCCACAGAATGCAGGAAAACATTTTCCAGAATAGGCTGCAGAATCATACCTGCTACCGGCATCTTAAGCGTCTCCTCCGCTAAATTATACACAACATCCACTTTATAGGGAAACCGCGTCTTCTGTATATCTATATACGCCCGCGCCATGCCGATCTCATCCGCAAGCAAAACCACATCCCCGCCTTTAATGCTGTATCTGAATATTTTGCCCAGATTCCCTGCAACCATTGCCCCCTCCGGGAGGTTGTTTTTCATACAAATCCCCTTGATAATCTCAAGCGCATTATAAAGGAAATGCGGATTAATCTGACTGCGCAGAAAAGCAATTTCCGCTTTTTGCTTTTCAATATCCACCTCATATAGCGTATTCGTAGTATTGATAATTCTCCGCGACCGTTCTTCCAGTTCATCTGTCATTTCGTTCATAACACGGGCAAGGCGTATCATTTCACAGCTGCCCCTGACAGTCACATGATTCTTCACTTCCTTAAAATTTCCCGCCGCTATTCTTCCCATATACTGTTCCAATATATAAATGGGAGAAACAATACTATGGTACAGCAGCCCGCATACAAGCAGCAGTGCAGCGATACCCGCAGCCCCGAATATAAAAATCAAACGCTGCACATAGGTGACATCCATCAACAGCTCCTGCTTATCCGTATAGCTGATCACATACAGATTGTTACTATGGTTTTTCTTCACCGAAAGATAATATTCCCGGGTATCCACCGTATTGCTGCCCGGATGATCCAGAAAAATACCGGTTATCATTTTAGCTCTCTCTTCCTCACAATTAATGGGGTAATACTGCCCAAAATTATCCATCAGCACATAATTGGTTCCCATTTCCGCAAATTCGTTGTTCCAGTTAAAATTCCTGAGCCGAAAGGATACCATGCAGGTACCGATGGGATTGGCATAATTTTCTCCGGATCTGCTGGAGTAAATGGGAGACATATAACGGATCGCTTTATATTCATTCTGGACGTCCGTCTGCATCTCAATACCCGTACAGACAACAGCCTTCTCCCTGCCGAAGCGGCTAAGCAGCTCATCCACCTGGCGTTTCGTGGTTATATTAGCATAAATACGTTTTCCGCACAGTACGATATCACTGGTTTCCGGATAGATAATTTTAATGCTGGTCAGAAGCTGATCCATCTGCCTTGCCAGCTCATAATATTCTCCACCCATCTCTCCTTCAAAATAATCCTGCAGCAGTCCGTCATTCTGTAAAAAGTTAATTACCGCACTCCCTTTATCATCGACGTAATTTGCTTCCTGCTCGATTTTCTCAAGCATGCTGCCTACATAAACGATATTTTTCTGGAGGACAATTTTGCCTGCCAGAACGGAAACTGCATAGCCGATGCATAAAATAGTCAATAATATGATGAGCAGTACCAGCGCAAACTGCTGCCTTATTTTAAGTTTATGCATAGGGCAGCCTCCTTTTCGTGAGATGAGAGCCTTTAAAATATCACGGTATATGCGGTTCGTAGTATACCGCTCCCAGGCTTAATCATTTTTCCACATGTAATCGTTTATTTTATGATACACGAAAAGGGGAGCCAAATTCAAGGGAATGTTTTATAGAACTTTTACTCGCTGCTGTTCCATAAGCAGCTCCTGGCAAAGCGGCTGCATGCTTCCCCGTCCCTATCTCCCGCAAGCATCAGCACCAGCAGGGGCAGGCAGGCTACAAACTGTCTTTTTTTATGTATAAAAAAAGGGAGTCAGCTTAAAAACTTTAACTCCCGAAGATGATAACTATTCTTTTTTTAAGGATTCAACGACGAGGCGTAACGATCCATAACATTACCAGCTTTTTTCTTCATAAATGTGTCTGCGTCTCAGCTGTCCGCAGGCACCGTCAATATCTCTGCCCATTTCCCTTCTAATAGTAACATTAATTTTGTTTTTTTCAAGTTTATTTTTAAAGGCAAGGATTTCAGACTGCCCGGACTGCCTGTAATCCCGCTCCTTTATGGGGTTTACAGGGATGAGGTTCACGTGGGCATTAAGGCGGCCTGCCAGCGCGGACAGCTGGGCTGCGTCCTCCAGCGTATCGTTCATACCGCCTACCAGACTGTACTCAAAGGTAATCCTTCTGCCTGTTTTTTCAAAATAGTATGCGCAGGCCTCCATCAATTCATCCAGATGCCATGTATTGGCTATCGGCATAAGCTTTCTGCGCTTTTCATCCGTGGTGGCATGCAGGGAAAGCGCCAGGGTAATCTGCAGCTTTTCCTCCGCCAGCTCTTTCATCTTCGGCACAATGCCGCAGGTGGAAACGGTGATGTTGCGCTGGCTGATATGGAGCCCGTGCTCCTCTGTAAGTATACGGATGAAGGTGAGCAGGTTGTCGTAATTATCCATCGGTTCCCCTGTACCCATGACCACCACATTGGAAACCCGTTCCCCCGTCAGCCTGCTGATGGTGTAAATCTGATCCAGCATTTCCGAAGGAAGCAGGTTTCTTTCCCAGCCATCCAATGTGGAAGCACAGAAGCGGCAGCCCATTTTACAGCCCACCTGGGAAGAAATACACACCGAATTCCCATGTTTATATTTCATCCATACGCTTTCCACCACATTTCCGTCAGCCAGGCCGAACAGGAATTTCTTTGTGCCGTCCAGCCGGGATTCCTGAACCTCGATGGGCAGCAGGCTGGTGTAGGGGTAATTTTCCTTCAGCTTACTGCGCAAAGACAGAGGCAGGTTGGTCATTTCATCATAACCTGCAGCCAGCTTGCAGTGCATCCAGTCATACAGCTGGGCTGCGCGGAAGCTTTTCTCTCCCGCCTGCTCCAATTCCTTTTTCAGTTCCGTAAGCGTCATGGATTTGATATCTGTCCGTATGTTCAACGTTTCCACCGATTCCTTTGTTTTTACTCATTTATTTCTGCGGCCTGCCCACCAGATGTGCACAGCCGTCAAAAAACGCGCCTTACTCTTTCCTGACAAAGCATGCGATAAAAAAACCGTCCGCCGCATGGATCCCCGGAAGAAGCTGACACATCCCCGCTTCCGTTTCCGCATTCCGGCACGCTTCCGGCAGCCCGTTGTTAAGGCTCTGCAGGGTAAAGGGAAAATGGGAAGCAAACCAGGCCGCCTGTTCTTCATTTTCCGCCTTATTAATAGTACATGTGCTGTAAACCAGCCGCCCGCCGGGCTTAACATACATGGCAGCATTGGCCAGGATACGCCTTTGCAGCGCCGCAACCTCCTGCAGGCTCTCCAGCGTCACCCGGTATTTGATATCCGGTTTTCTGCCGATAACTCCCAGCCCGGAGCAAGGCAGATCCGCCAGCACCACATCCACTTTTTCCTTCATGCTCTCATCCGGCACCGTGGCGTCCCAAATACGGACCTCCAGGTTTTCAAGCCCCATCCTGCGGGCATTCTCCTGAATCAGTCCCGCTTTATAACCGGAAATATCCCGCGCCTGTACGCGTCCTGAGCCATACAGTCTGTCTGCCGCATGGATGGCCTTTCCGCCCGGCGCGGCACACACATCCAGCAGGAATTGCGTGCTGTCCCGTCCGGCAAGGGCGCATTCCGTCACCAGCATACTGCTCACGTCCTGTACGGCAAACTGTCCCTTCTCAAAGCCCGGAAGCGAAGCAATCCCTTCAGTTTTGCCCAGGGTATAGGCATAGTCCAGGTAGGGATGCACCACAGGATGCGCGCCGCATTCCTCCAGCGCCGTAAGCAGGGCCTCCTTTTCCTGCGCGGAAATCCGTTGCGAAAGCCGTATGGTCACAGGCCGCGGCTCTAAAAGCGCCTGCAGCATACATTCCGTGACTTTCCCGCCATAATCGGTCAGCCACATCCGCACGATCCATTCCGGCATGGAATACATCACGGAAAAATACCTGACAGCCTCCCTTTCCCGATCCGGCCACGCCAGCGTATCCTTTCCGCGGGAAATGCTGCGCAGGACGCCGTTGACAAAACCTTTCAGCTGATGGAAATGCCTGCTCTCCGCAAGCTTCACCGCCTCGTTGCAGGCAGCGGAATCAGGAATATAATCCATAAAAAGAATCTGGTAGGCGCCCATTCTGAGAAGGCAGCGGATCAGCGGCTTACATTTATTTACGGGTGACTTTGAAAACTGCCCCAGCACATAATCCAGCTGGATGCGCCGCTCCAAAACACCCTCCGTAAGGCGCTTGATAAAGGCTTTGTCCCTGCCGTCCAGATAATCGTATTTATCCAGTACATTTTTCAACAGAAGATTACCGTATTCGCCGCCTCTCTCAAGCTCCAGAAGCATATCCAGCACAAGGCCTCTTGTATTGACTCCATTTTCCGTTTTCATCCGTATTCCAATCCTCTCCTGTGAAGGCTCCGCAAAGCCTCCCCGGCGTTTCCCCGTTACCGGCCATAAGGGAACCGGAACGTCCTGAACAATTACTATTTATCTTAATCCCGGTCTCTTCTTCCGCCGGACAGAAGCAAAAGCCTCAGCAGCTGCAGGATGGAAGAAGCCGCTGCCGCAACATAGGTAAGCGCTGCCGCGCCCAGCACCTTTCTGCAGTATCCTGTCTCTTCCTCCGTCAGGATATTATATCCCTGAAGCATTTTCAGGGCCCGTCCCGAGGCATTGAATTCCACGGGCAGCGTCACTATCTGGAACAAAACGGAAGCCGCAAAAATCCAGATTCCTATCTGGATAAACGTATAGCTCAGACCAAATACCAGGCCTAAAACCACGATAGGCAGACCCAGCATGGATCCGAAGTTGGCTACCGGCACAAGTGCGCCCCTGATTTTCAGCGGCACATAACCTTCCTTATGCTGCACCGCATGGCCGCATTCGTGAGCCGCCACACCGATTGCCGCCACGCTTCCGGACGCATAGGTGGAATCCGAAAGCCGCAGCACTCTTGTCCTGGGGTCATAATGATCGGTCAGGCTTCCGCTGACGTGTTCCACCTGCACATCTCCCAGACCGTTGTAGTTCAGTATCATCCTGGCCGCTTCCGCACCCGTCATTCCAGTCATGCTGCGCACCCTGGAATATTTGCTGAACGTATTGTTGACTCTGGCGCTTGCCCAGATAGAGAGCACCGCGCCGATAATCACCAGAAAATAAGTTGGATCAAAATAATAACCATATCCTAACATCCCAGCATTTCTCCTTTTTCTATTCTGCAGCCCAGAAGGAAATCCCTTACCTGCATGCGTTTCTTCCCTTCCAGCTGCAGCTGCGTTACCTTAAGGACGCCATTTCCCGTATTGATATATACGGCGTCCTTTTCTGTCCTTTGAATGCTTCCCGGTTCCCCGTCCGCACTTTCCTGCACAGGGAAGGCTTCCCATATTTTAAGCGTTTTTCCCTTATAGAAAGTATACGCACTGGGCCAGGGATTTAATCCCCGAATCAGCCGGTCTATTTCCTCAGCCGATCTGGAAAAATCAATTTTGCCCATATTTTTGTCGATCATGCCCACATGGCAGCTTAAGGAATCGTCCTGGGGAGTCGGCGTGACCTCTCCCTTTTCTATCGCGGCAAGCGCAGGGATAATCAGCTGTGCTCCCGCCTGCGCCAGCTTGTCGCTAAGACTCGCATAGGTGTCAGAGGGCGCGATTTCCACCTCTGATTTCATAAGCATGTCGCCTGTGTCCACGCCCGCATCCATCTGCATGATGGTTACTCCGGTCATCTTGTCCCCATTGATGATCGCCCACTGGATCGGCGACGAGCCGCGGTATCTGGGCAGCAGGGAGGCATGAATATTCACGCACCCGAAACGTGGCATGTCCAATATTTCCTGAGAAAGGATCTGTCCGAAAGCGGCCACGACAAAAATGTCCGCTTCATAGGTTTTCAGCTGCTCCACGGCCTCCGGCCTTTTGATTCTAACCGGCTGGAAAACGGGTAATCCCCGGGAAACAGCAAACTCCTTGACAGGGCTCATCTGCAGCTTACCGCCTCTTCCCTTAGGCTTATCCGGCTGTGTCACCACAGCGGTTATCTCATGTCCGGCCTTCCATATCGCTTCCAATGCTCCCACGGAAAAATCGGGAGTTCCCATAAATACTACTTTCATGATGCCTGCCTTTCCTGATCTGTGAACCGTGGTAACTGTGAGGGTGCCCAACAGTTACGAACCATAATTTAACAAAAACCCGAAAACGTCTCCGCGGTCCCTATTCTTCCACTTCTTCCACATCCGTAAGCTCACCCTCCACCTTCTCCACATACATGTGGCCGTCCAGATGGTCGATTTCATGGCAGAAGGCTCGGGCAAGCAGCTCTGTACCTTCCATTTCAAAGGGCTTCATGTTTCTGTCGTAAGCCCTTACCTTCACATAGTTGGGCCTGGTTACCGTACCGCTTTTCCCCGGCAGGCTAAGACAGCCTTCCCCGCCGGTCTGCTCTCCGCTTGTTTCCAGAATCCGGGGATTGATGAGTACAATCGGATCCTCTCCCGTAACATCGATTACAACGATTCTTTTGAGAATGCCTACCTGCGGCGCCGCAAGACCCACACCGTTGGCATCATACATCGTTTCCAGCATATCGTCAATCAGCTCCTGCGTCCGGGGCGTCACCTCCTTCACTTCCTTGCAGACCTTTTCAAGAATCGGATCTCCCATAATTCTTATATTCCTGATAGCCATTTTTCTTTTCCACCTTTCTTCTTTTGCTATAATTAAAAGGATGACATGGGATCGAAATCGAACTGCACACTCTCGTCCTTCCGATCCTCTTCCTTCAAAAAATGCTCCATTCTGTTCTTCAGACGGATTAAAACCTCATAATCCGGATTTTTCACATAAAGCACATAACGGAAAATATCATTAATTCTGCCGATAAATGCCGGCGCGGGACCGATAATGATCGTTTTCTCCACCCGTCCCTCCGGCGCGCCCACACAGAGCCGCTTCAATTGACCCGCCAGCACTTCGCCGCCTTCCTGGGCAGCGGAGGTTACCTGCACCGCCAGGATATGGGAAACAGGCGGATAGGAAAGCATCTGCCGGTAAAGGATTTCCTCTTCATAAAAGCCTTCATAATCCTGCGCCGCCGCATGCAGAATGCTGTAATGCTCCGGCTGATAGGTCTGTATGACCACCTCTCCCGGCCTGGTTCCCCTGCCTGCCCTTCCCGCCGCCTGGGTCAGCAGCTGAAAGGTCCGCTCCCCCGCACGGTAATCATTCACGGAAAGCGACATATCCGCCGCCAGAATTCCCATAAGCGTCACATTGGGGAAATCATGCCCCTTGACAATCATCTGTGTTCCCACCAGGATATCGGCTTCTCCCGCGGAAAATGCGGACAGGATTTTTTCATAGCTGTCCTTTGTTTTCGTGGTATCCGCATCCATGCGGAGCACTTTTTTGTCCGGATACAGCTTATGCAGCTGTTCCTCGATTTGCTCCGTACCGGCCCGGAAACCCAGTATATATTTGGAACCGCATTCCGGACACAGCTTCACGGCAGGCTGGGTGAAGCCGCAGTAATGGCAGACCAGCGTCCCGTTTCTGTGCTCGGACAAAGAAACGTCACAATGGGGACATTTCATCACATGCCCGCACATCCGGCAGGATACAAACCCGGCGTAACCCCTCCGGTTCAAAAAGAGCATGCTCTGCTCTCCCCTTTCCAGCCGGTCCTCCAGAAGCGACTGCAGCCTTTTGGAAAAAATGGAACGGTTGCCGTTTTTAAGCTCCTGCCTTAAATCCTCCACATACACGGTGGGGAGCACGCCTCCCGTGAGACGTTCATTTAGGGTAAACAGCTTGTATTTTCCCTGCTTTGCCCGGTAGAAGCTCTCCAGCGAGGGAGTTGCGGATCCTAAAAAAACGCTTGCCCCATGAAGCGCCGCAAGCTCCTCCGCCGTTTCCCTGGCATGGTATTTCGGCATGGTTTCGCTTTTATAGCTGTTTTCATGCTCTTCATCTATAATAATGATCCCGATATCCGGGAACGGTGTAAACAACGCGGAACGGGGGCCGATGATAACATCGATTTCCCCTTTTCTGGCCCGCTCGCACTGATCATATTTTTCTCCGGGAGACAGCGTGGAATTCATCACGGACACACGATCCCCGAATCTTTTATAAAAACGGAGCACTGTCTGGTAGGTCAGCGCAATTTCCGGAATCAGCATAACGGCCTGGCGGCCCCTCTGAATCATCTGCGCTATCAGCTCCATGTAGACCTCCGTTTTCCCGCTTCCGGTAATTCCCCGGAGCAGATAGGTCTGCCGGATGCCGTCGTCATAATCCTTCAACACGCTGTCCACAACGAACTGCTGCCGTTCACTCAGGCGGTGGCCGGCCTCCCGCTGCGCATCCAGCTTTACCGGATTCCGGTAATAGGGCACGCTGTTAATGGCAATCAGCCCGGCCTCCTGAAGACTGCGGAAGGTGGAGGGAGAAATATTCAGCTTCCTCGCCACCAGTGTCTGGGGCAGCCGTTCCTCCGCTATCAGCTCCCGCAGGACGCGGGCCTTGGCTCCCTGATGCTTCCTTTCACATTGAAGCATCTCCGCCCGGGCTTCCTCTTTCCCCACCCGGAGGCAGATTTCCTTTTTTTCCTGCTGCTTCAGCTTCTGGCGCACCGGCAAAACCGTTTTCAGCGCGTTAATCATGGTGGAACCGTAATGCTCCTTCATCCAGAAGGCCAGGCGGATCAGCCTGCTTTCCACCTGAACTCCTTCTTCGATTACAGAGTCAATTTCCTTCAGCCGTGAAACATCAAATTCCGGCTCATCCGTTATTTCTATAATATAGCCTGTGCGCAGCTTATTACCGCTGCCAAAGGGGATTCTGACCTTCATCCCCGGCTCCGGAAGCCCCAGCAGCGCCTCCGGAATACGGTACTGAAACGGGCGATCCACTTTTTCATGGGAAATATCCACTATAATATTTGCAAATCTGCCCTGCATGTATCCCTCCATCAGAAGGAAATTCCTCTCTCCTTCAGTATCTGCGCAATCAGCACTCTTTCATCCATGGGGTGCTTCACTCCCCGGATCTCCTGATAATCCTCATGCCCCTTGCCTGCCAGCACGATAATATCTCCCGGCCGTCCATTGTCAATCGCATAGGCAATCGCTTCTTTTCTGTCACAAATTTCGATATACTTCCCATCCGTTTTGCCAATTCCCGTCTTGATATCGTCAATGATAGCCTGAGGCTCCTCAAAACGGGGATTATCTGAGGTAATTACGGTTAAATCCGCCAGTCTCCCGCTCACCTCCCCCATTTCATAACGGCGCAGCCTGGAACGGTTGCCTCCGCAGCCGAATACACATACCAGCCTGCCGTGGTCATACTCCTTCAGCGTGGTGAGCAGGCTTTCCAGCGCCATGGCATTATGGGCGTAATCAATCAGCAGGGTAAATTCATCCGATACCTTCACCAGCTCAATCCTGCCCTTTACACGCGCTTCCTGCAGCGCCTTCTTCACCGCCTCCACAGGGACGCCGAAATGACGGCAGATAGCGATGGCCGTCAGCGCATTATATACGCTGAACCGTCCCGGCATAGCTATCTCAGCGTCAAAATCCATAAGTCCCTTAACCTGAAACGCCACACCCAGATGCCCGTTCCTGTTGGTCAGCCGCATTCCTTCGGCCCGCAGATCCGCCTCTTCAGACAGCCCGTAGGTTTCCAGCCTGCACGTATGCCCTTCCATAACCTGCTCCCAATGACTGTCGTCCCGGTTGGCAATTCCCACGCGGCACTGCCTGAAAAGCATTCCCTTGCAGCGCATATATTCTTCAAAGCTGCCATGCTCATTAGGCCCGATATGATCCGGCTCTATATTGGTAAAAATACCGAAGTCAAATACAAATCCCTGGCTTCTGTGCTGCATCAGCGCCTGGGAAGAAACCTCCATCACCACCGCATCACAGCCGGCCTCAGCCATCTGCGCCAGATAGCTCTGCAGAATATAGGACTCCGGCGTGGTATTCTCAGCAGGAATGTGCTTATCGCCGATAATTGCTTCTATTGTACCGATCAGCCCCACCTTAAGGCCGGTATTCTCCAGAATCGACTTTACCAGATAAGCTGAGGTCGTCTTTCCCTTCGTCCCGGTAATCCCGATGGTCTTCATCTTCTCTGCCGGATGCCCGAACCAGGCCGCCGAAATAAACGCCATGGCATACCGCGTGCTCTCCACCTGCACAATGGCCACCTGCGCATCCTCCGGCACCTTAACAGGCCTCTGCACCACAAGAGCCGCAGCTCCCTGCTCTACTGCCTGCGCCGCTGCGCTGTGCCCGTCAAAATTAGCTCCTTCTATACAAATAAACAGACATCCCTTTGTAATTTTCCTGGAGTCATAAACCACATCGGTAATATCCAGCTCCAGCCGGCCTCTTACCACCGTGACATCCAGATTCTCAAGTAACGTTTTTAAAGCTGCCATATCATTTCCTCTTTTCTTTTTGAAAAATGGATATTTAAGCGTAATACTTACATAAGAATAGCACAAAAGGATCCCATTTTCAACCAAGGATGTGCTCCGCGCCATGGCCTCCCCTCGCCATGGTTATATATTTTAACCCTGTTATCAGTAGTTTTTGCAGTTCTTTATATTCAGGCAAACAAAAGGTTAAAAAAGAAACAGCATACCTACCCGCATGTCACGCAGAGTCTGGACGCTGCTCTTTATAGCTTTTTTAAATGTAAATCGCCTGCACCTCGTTCACGGCTGCGCTCCTTTGAGCCTGATATCCCGCATCCTGCAGGAAACATCAGCTTCCACCACACACTGCGGCGGCTTATTTTACGGGTTCAGAACCGACTTTTCTTTCCAGTTCTTCTATCCGCTTCATGGCCTTATCAAGCGCGGCAGCCTGAGCGGCAATCAGCTCCTGCAGTTTATTATTTTCTTCCTCGTGCCTTTTCTGCTCTTCTTCCAAGGCAGCAGACTGTGCATCTATCGTTGCCTGCATCTCGTCAATCATATACTGCACTGTATTCCGATCCATCTCTCTTAGCTCTTCCGAAAACATTCCCATCACCTTCTCCATATTCCGGCAGACTTCATATACGTCCCCATACATCTGTCTGAACATCGGGTATTTATTTCCGCGAGCAACGAGCCAAACGGATGCACTTGTGCATCCACTTGGCGACTGCCGCGAGGGTCAAATGCCCCGTTGCTTGCAACGGGGTGTTTGACTTATCAGCTCGATTATCCGTTCCGGATCCTGCGTGCTGTAAAACATCAGCCACGCCTCCAGTTCGTTTTCTATACTTTTATTTTCCATGTTTTTTTGGAATATGTCAAGCGTAATAAAGATAAAATTCTGTAACAAATCCAGCTCCAGCCCTGTATCAAAGCTCCAGTCCGATTTATGCAGATATTCCTTTTCCATAGAATGAAATTCCACAGGGCTTTTCTCAAAAAGCACTATGACATATACGTTTTTGATGTCCTTATAACTGAACTTACCCTTTTCCCTGTTCCTCTTATCCCGTGCCCTTTTATACTGCCTCAGCAGCAGATCCGCAGCATAGCAGGCGCTGCGTTCTCCCGGAAAGGCATAGCCCAGCTTCTGAATCTCCACATCCGCCAGGCTTCCGTCCTCGAATTCCACCAGGATATCCGTGACTAATAAGGTATTTTCGTCCGCAATCCTGCCTCCCTCATTGGGAAGCACCTGACGGATCACTACCTTTTTCCCCAGCAGCAGCGACAGAAAACGGTTCAGCCTGCCGGGCGTATATTCCGGACTCATGATTTCCTTGAAAAAAGAATCATAAAGGATCTTTACGCCCTTCATACCCGTGCAGAAATCCAGGAATTCTTCCTGCCGTTCAGGCGTCCAGCTCTGAAACAGCGCCTTCAGCCCGCTGCTTTCACCAATTTCTTTCAACACCTCCTTTCTTTCCCTGATAAGCAGAAAATAATTCCTGAGCCTGTTTTCCATAAATATTCCTCCTGTATTAAGTTTTTTGCCATTTACGGATTACTGCTTCGAAAAGGAAGCGCCGAAATGAAAGAACGGCCGGACGGCCGGATACTACAGCAGCATAGATACCGCTGTGTGACGAAATAATAATAACATACTAATTCAATAATATCAACACAAAACTCTGTTGGTTGAAGGATGTTTCACAAAAATAAATTCAGGCCAATTCATATAGATATCATACTTACCAACCTCATCCCCCGAATCTCCCTGCAAGTTTCTGTACAAAGCACAAGAACTTTGCCACACCCCTTCTTTCATCTATACCATTACTGATACCAGTTTTAGTTCATTACACCTGGCCGTAAATTCCCGTGGCTGAACTTACACCAGCCAGATTAATGCCATGCCTGATATACAAACAATAAGCCCTCACTTTCGTGAGAGCTTATTGACTATGAGGGGGGAGATAGTTTAGTGAGTTGTTTTTCAACTATCTGACACTAATGATACCGGGAAAATGTGTTCATTCTGTGATGAAACTTTAAAAAAGTTCTTAATTCCCTGAAGGAATTATTAAGAAAACAGAAAGATTTCCTCCACCGCTTCACCCTTTCCAGCCACCTCCCCCTTTATTTATTATATCATTTCTTCTCTCCTCTACCCTTACGCCCCTCATAACCTGCCCTACAGAAGGAGAGTCCTGCGTGTCCCTGTGTCTCCCTGGGGGCTGTATGGGGGGATGGTCTGTCAGGGGGATACCTGCCTGCCGGGCCGGACTTCTCTTCCTCCGGGACAGCCGCGGCCAGCCTCCCTTTTTCCCAGGCGGGGTGGGGGGTGTTTTCTGCTCCATTGGAAAAAACGGAGATATTTCTTACTGCCCCGGAAGGCAGGAATCCTGCCGCCCTTAGCGACCTGTCTGACGAACGCAGCCGACGCAGTCGCTGCGTGAGGAGTTCCGGTCGCGTTGGCAGAATTCCTGACTTCCGGGACAGTTAGAAATACCCCGTTTTTGAGACTGGAACAGTAAACACCCCCACCCCGCCTGGGAAAAAGGGAGGCTGGCCGCGACGGCCCCGGAGGAAGAGAAGTCCGGCCCGGCAGGCAGGTATCCCCCTGACAGACCATCCCCCCATACAGCCCTTCCCAGGGAGACACAGGGACACGCAGGACTCTCCTTCGCCCCCACCGCAAGATCTTCTTCTCTTTTTCTAAAGAAAACCTTAAGACTTTTTATTTTCTTTTTCTAAAATAGACACACTCACGTCACAATTTTCCGTTATCATATATTTCAGATAGTTAAACAACTCAAAACTATCTCCCCCCTCATAAGAAAACGAAAAGCTGTCATGCGGATTTCCGCCGGCAGCTTTTTCGTTTGTATAACGCAGAAAAAATGACATACGGCCACATCCCCCATGCCTGCCGTATGTCATTTTTTTACCTCCCCCACATACTTTATACTTACCTTCCGGGATCTTCCATCCATTCCCACGCCAGCTCCACCAGCCTGCTTCTCACCTCCCGGCTCTCAATCATCCTGTCCTGTGTGGCCTTCATTCCATACTTCACTGAAGAAAAGGCCGTTACAGCCGGTCTCACCCCGGCGTTTTCATATATATCCTTCAGCGTCTGAACGGCCGGTTCCAGGCCATGTTCCGGATTCCCAACCAGAATAATTTTCACCTTTTTCCAAAAACGCTTCTCTTCCGCTTCATCATGAAGCCTGGGAGACATGCGTTCCAGCAGCCGGTAGAAAGCCGACGGTAAATTACCGTTGTAAAGCGGCATGACGAAAATGCTCTGTTCTTCCTTATCCATCCATGCCGTCAGCGCGGTCAGCCCGTCCTTTTTCGGGCAGCTGCCGTGGATGCACTCATATTCACATGGTCCGCAGCCCTCCAGGCTGAAATCATGAATTGACCGGCTCACAAGCCGGTTATTCGTCTGCTGACGCAGAAACAACAGAAAATCTCCGCAATTGCCGTTCTTTCTGGAACTGAAATTTAATCCAAGCATGTCTGCCGCTTCCCTTCCTTCAGCCACTGCACCGTATCCTGAATGGTCTGCATCAGGTCACGCGGGCTGTAGCCTAATTCTTTTGTAGCCTTATCATGTGAGAACCTGTCATTGCTTCTTAGCGTATACAATGAATAAACCGTGTACAGCGGACGTTTCTTTTTCCATCTGGCATAACCCGCCAGCAGAGGGGCGGCCGCCTTCGCCAGCCACATGGGAAGCACCGGGACGCTTCTGCATTTACAGGTTTTTTTAGCCATGGCAAGCACCTCGCGGATTTCGTAGTGGCGGTTGGAAAGAATATAGCATTCCCCCTTTCTGCCTTTCTCCGCCGCCAGCAGGCAGCCCGTTGCCACATCACGCACATCCACAAAATCATAACCGCCTTTGACGCAGGCCGGAAGCCGTCCCTGAATATAATCGCTTACCAGCTGTACCAGGTAATTTCCCGTGCCGCCAAAGGGGCCGAGAATTCCCGACGGATGGACAATCACCGCATCCAGCCCCTGCTTTACCATATCAAGCACCGCTCTGGTCGCTTCCGCCTTGGTTTTGGCATAGCCGCCGAACACTTTCTTTTCAGAAAAATCCGTTACTTCCTGCATAACCCCAAAGCTTCCGTTTTCCGGAATGGCATGGACCGAGCTCACGTAAACCAGACGTTTTACATGCTTTTCCAGACACAGCCCGGCTACTGTCTTCGTTCCATTCACATTCACATCATAGATCAACGGGGTCACCTCACCGGAAATATCAATCATTCCCGCCGTATGAATAACATAAATCTGCATTCCCTCCAAACCTTCAAAAAGGGGAAGAAGCGACTCTTTTTCCCTTACATCCCCTTTATAGTAGGTGACATTTTTAAGCTCCCTCTCCTCCTGTCCCGGCAGTATCAGTCCCCTCACCTGACAGTTTTCATTTGCAAGCATACGGACAATCGTGTTCCCAAGATGTCCGTCCGCGCCCGTGACGATATACATTTTCTTCATGGTGAACCTCCCAATCCAGAATAATTTTCCTCAGGCCGCAACGCATCCCGTCTGATGCCAGTCTGTTTGCACCAGGGTATTAACCGACGTTTCAATACGGAAATAAAACATCTGATTTCTTTCTTTATTTGTAACAGTTCAGGACGGCATATCGTCTTGAACTGTTCCCTTTACTTTATTATATCAACCTGTTTTTTTCTCTACAATGGACAGTTCCACGCCAGTTGTGCAGCTTTTGAACACATTGGAAAAATTTGTTGTCCATTCGATTTCTTTTATGTTTTATAAAGAAACAGTTAATAAATTTTATAGCTTTTTATGAAAATAGTCATACTCCCGACACATTTTTCGGGTATTATAAATTTCAGATAGATGAACAACACCTATCTCCCCCTCATAAAAGATAAGATAAAAAGGCGCCTGCGGACAGGCGCCTTTTTATCTTATCTTTTCACGGCCAGCCGGCCGCTTATTATCCGGACGGATATTATTCCCGATACTCTACAATTCCGGTTATATTTCCATAATCTCAATATCCTTCATCATTTCCTCCGCCAGCTTCAGAGGCACATTCCCGCTTTCCAACGTGGTCGCATTGGCCGCGGAAACAGCCGCCGCTCTTTGCAGCAGTTCTTCTTCCCCGATGCCAGCCGTCATGGACATGGCCAGGGAAGCCACCACGCTGTCCCCGCAGCCCACCGTGTTCATCGCCATAACCCTGGGCACCCTGGCGTAAAGGCAGCGTCCCTCCCTTGCCAGTATCAGCCCCTTGTCCCCCAGGGAAATCATGACCATCCGGATGCCGGAAGCCAAAAGCACATTGGCAGCATCCTTCACATCCTCCCGATCCTGCAGCCGTCTTCCGATAATGTATTCCAGCTCCTTACGGTTGGGCTTCACAACAGCGGGAGCAGCCTGAATCCCTTCCTTCAGCAGCTCTCCGCTGGTATCCAGAATCACTTTTTTCCCCATCGCGGCCGCGCTGCGTATCAGCCTTGCGTATATATCTGCAGAAATGCCCGGCGCCGCGCTGCCTGAAAGGATAATCAGGCTGCTCTCCTCCGCCAGCCGGATAAAGCTTGCGCCGAACTCCTTCAGATGCGCTTCACTTATGTGCGGTCCCGGCTCAAGAATCTCCGTTACATAGCCGTTATCCGCCACAATATTCATACTGCTGCGTGTTTCTTCCTCCACATGGACAAATGCGCTGCGTATTTTCAGCCTGTCCAGCTGGGCCTCCATCCATTTTCCCTGATAGCCTCCAAGGAAACCGGTGGCAGTCACCTCATAATCGTACTGCCTGAGGATTTTGCTTACATTGATTCCCTTTCCGCCCGGGATATTATCCACCGACCGCATTCTGTTCACACGGCCGGGAAAAAGCTCTCCTGTCCTGTAGGTCTTATCCACCGCCGGATTCAATGTTACCGTCAAAATCATATCTGCCTTCCGTTCCGCCCGCCGGCTTCCGTTTTCCTGCGGGCCTTCTGTTATTTTCTGTAAATTGCAGCTGCTTCGTCCCACCACAGTTACTGCAAATCCTTCTTCATTCCTATTTTATCATACTTCCCCGTTTCACGGCATCTTATATGGAGAAATTTTATAACAGCCAGCAGCCGCCCGCCTGTTACCCAAAATCTGTTTTTCCGGCGGCTTGCTTACTGATACTGCTGCATCACCAGCTGGAGCTTCGTATTTCCCTGATAGGTATTGAGGGAAGGATAATAGGTTACGGACATGCGTATATCCTGGGTCTTTCCCAGATAAAGCCTGTCCACAGCTTCCTGCCCGAACCGTGCAGCCATGTATGCATTCAAAGGCGCCGGATCGCCGAAAGCCATCATCTCCCATCTCTTTCCGCAGTCATCCAGCACGGTAAAGCGCACGGCATTCCCATTTTTCCCCAGAATGCGGGCTGAAAGGAAGGCCATATCCTTCTGGGCAAATACCGGCTTGGGATTTCCGTTGCCAAAAGGCTCCAGCAGCTCCAGTTCCCGCACAAAATCCATGGATACATGGGAAACAGGCATCGGTACGTCGATATGTACTCTTTCCTCCAGATCGCTTTCCGTCAGGGTGCAGACAGCATTGATTTCCCTGCGGAAATTCTCCACATCCTTTTCCTCCAGGGAAAGGCCGGCCGCCATTTTATGTCCGCCGTATTTGGTAAAAAGCTGTTTTACCTTCGTCATTTCCTCAAACATATGATAGGTTTCGATGGAACGTCCGCTTCCCTTCACCCCCTCTTCCCCTTTTGTGAGGACAAAAACGGGCTTGTAGTATTTTTCCCGCACCCTTCCGGCAATGATTCCCGCCAGGCTTTCATGGCAGTCGGGCAGGTACACCACCAGCACCCGATCCTTTCCAAGCCCGCTTTCTTCCACCAGCTTAACCGCCTTTTTGACAAAAATATCGGTCATTTCCTTCCGGCTGTCGTTAAGCTGCTTCAGATCGGCCGCTATCCGCACTGCTTCCCCTCTGTCCTCAGCTTCCAGCAGCTGAAGGGCTCTTACCGCCGTATCCAGCCGCCCGGTGGCATTCAGGCACGGCCCCATGACAAAACCGATGTGATAGGCAGAAAGCTTTTTCTTATCGATGCCGTTTACCTCCATCAGCGCCCGAAGCCCCTGGTTAACAGTACTCTGCATGTGGGAAAGGCCGAATTTCACAATTATCCGGTTTTCATCCAGAAGCTCCATAACGTCACATACCGTGGCGAATGCCGCCAGCTCCAGCAGTTCTTCCAGAAGCGCACTCTCCCTTTTCTCCAGCCCCAGCCTCCTGAAAAGGCTCATAATCACCTTATAAGCCACCACAGCGCCGCAGATACCTTTGTAGGGATAATTATCCCCTTCCTGCTTCGGGTCAATTACCACGTCCGCCGGAGGCATCAGATAGCGTCTTTCCCCGCCGCTTTCTTCATAGGGAACCTCATGGTGATCCGTGACGATCACCGTCATTCCTTTCTTCTTTGCCAGCTCAATCTGGGGCGCGGCGGCGATGCCATTGTCGCAGGTAATGATGGTATCAACTCCTGCCTCCCACGCATCCTCCACCAGATGCTCATTCAGGCCATAGCCGTCCTTCATCCGGTGCGGAATGGCGGTATCCGCTAAGGCCCCCGCATAGAGCAGGCCCTTATGCAGGATAAAGGTGGAGCAGATACCATCCGCATCATAGTCTCCTATAATCCGGATCTGCTTATTTTCCCTGATTTTTCTTTCCAGAATTTCCACCGCGCACTCCATGCCCAAAAGCAGCCCGGGATCATACATTTCCTCCACGGTCCCCTGCAGGTATTTCCGAATATCGTCTTCCTCCACAATATCCCTGTTTCTGATAATCCGGGCGAGTACCGGACTAATGCCGAAGGTTTCACCAATTTTCTGAAAGTCCGCTCTCTTTGCGGCTACGAACCATTTTGCCATATCAACATTCTCCGTTATAATCCAGAGCGGCAGAACCATTCAAAAAATCCGCCCCGAACAATACAGTTTCTCTTACATTTATGGGGTTAAAAAGGCGTTCTGACAAGCAGAACGCCTTTCCTATCAATCAGCTTTTATCTAGACTTGACTTTCACCGCTGTGTTCTTGCTCTTTCCCGCAATCCTGGTACGCAGGACAAACCACAGCGCACCGGTAATGCATACGGAAGAATAAGTACCGCAGACGATACCAACCATCAGAGGCAGTGCAAATTCACGGATGGAGCTTACGCCCATGATATAAAGCACTGCAACCATAATGAAGGTTGTCAGCGAAGTAAAGATACTTCTGGACAGTGTCTGTGTGATACTCTTGTTCACCAGCCCGTTCAGCTCACTCTTTCCTTCCAGATTAATATTTTCACGGATACGGTCGAAGATAACGATGGTAGCATTGATGGAGTAACCTACAATGGTAAGCATACATGCAATGAAGGTACTGCCCACGGATACCCGCACCGCCGCATAGAAGGCCAGTACCACCAGTACGTCGTGAATCAGGGCTGCAACAGCGCTGGCGCCGAAACGGATGTCCTTGAAACGGAACCAGATATAGATCAGCATGCAGACAGTTGCTATCACTACCGCAACGACTGCTTCCCTTCTCATTTCACCGCTGATGGTGGAGCTGATGGTTTCTGCCGTAATCTTCTCCTGATCCACGCCGAAGCTATCCGCCAGGGTATTATTCAGCTCTTCTCTTTCCGTCACATCCAGTGTCCTGGTTTTGAAAATTACCTCATTGGTTCCCTGTACCTTCTGGGTCTGCACGTTTCCGTCGCCGGTAATCTTCTCGATCATGGGAACCACATTGGCATCGATATCCTCAATGGACATATTTTCATTAAAGGTAACGTTGGTGGAGGTACCGCCGATGAACTCCAGGCTGTAGTTCAGGCTCTGGCCGGTTCTTCCCTTGTTCACACCCATAAATACGAAGCCTGCAACAATCAGGACGATGGAAATTGTAAAAAATACCGCTTTTTTGGAAAGGAAGTTCACAGGCTTCTTTTCCTTTGCGCGTCCGTACAGCTTTTCGTTCTGCATGCCCACTGCATAGAAAGCATTCAGAATCAATCGCGTTATCACCAGCGCCGTGAACATGGAGACCACGATACCAAGAGCCAGTGTCTGCGCAAAGCCCTTGACCGTACCTGAGCCCATGAAGCCCAGCACCGCAGCTGCGATAAGTGTGGTAATATTTCCGTCCAGAATTGCGGAAAGCGCCTTCTGGAAACCGATTTTTATAGAAGATTTCACCGTCTTGCCGGTGGCGATTTCCTCACGGATACGAGCGAAAATAATAACGTTGGCATCCACCGCCATACCGATAGACAGGATAATACCTGCAATACCGGGAAGTGTCAGGGTGATTTCAAAACCGTTGAGCAGCAGGATCATCAGCACTACGTACATGCACAGCGCCAGGGAGCTTGCCACACCGGGAATCCAGTAAACGGCGATCATGAATACCATAACGATAGCCATGCCGATAGCTCCTGCCATAAGGCTTGTCCTGATGGCCGCAGAACCAAGCTGTGCGCCGACCACATTGGAACGCAGCTCTTCCAGCTCCAGCTTCAGTCCGCCGATACGGATGGTGGAAGCCAGCGTTTCCGCCTCTTCAAAGGTGCCCATACCGGTAATTACCGCAGAACCGTCCGTAATTTCAGACTGTACTGCCGGCGCGCTTACCACGGAACCGTCATAAATGATGTAAATAATGTCCCGTGTGGGAGCCGCCTTCTTGGTGGCTTCTGCAAATTTGACTTTTCCTTCTTCCGTCAGCGTCAGCTGAACTACCGCCTCCTGGTTGCCCAGGCTGTTCTTCTGGTAGCCGGCCTGTGCATCCGCCACATCCGTGCCTTCCAGAACCACATTTCCCTGGGAATCCTGGAAGGAAAGGGAACCGGGCTTGCCCAGCTCCTCCAAAACCGCATTGGCATCGGATACACCGGGGATTTCAATATTGATACGATCTGAACCCTCCTGGTATACCTGCGCCTCTGTGGAGTAATTTTCCACACGCTTCTGCAGCTTGTAGATGGTGTCATTCATGTCAGCGGCGCTGGGTGCCTCGTCCCCAACCACCTGATAGGTGATGCTGACGCCGCCCGCCAGGTCAAGTCCCTGCTTAACGCTGGAAGCGGAGCCTGATTTGTTCTCGCCTACACCAAAAATGGACACATAGCCCAATCCGGCCAAGATGACGATGAACGCAATCAGGGTAAAGATTCCTTTTTTCTTGTTCATTGCTTTTTTCTCCTTCATTCTAGTCGGCCAGTGCCGCTTTTATCATAATCGCACATTCGATACGCTTTTTCTGGAGTTCGCAGCCCAAATCATAGGTGCCTTTGATATTGCCCGTAAAGTTATAGGCATTTGCCGCACAGCCGCCGCTGCAGTAAAACTTGGCGAAGCAGTTCCTGCACTTTTCCTTGGCATAAACATTGCAGGTCTTGAATTCATCCCGGATATCCGTCCTGACGATTCCATCATCCACATTTCCCATGAGGAACTCTTCCTTGCCCACGAACTGATGGCAGGGATAAAAATCGCCCCACGGCGTCACAGCCAGATACTCTGTCCCTGAGCCGCAGCCGGAAAGCCGCTTTGCCACACAGGGGCCGCCGCTTAAATCTATCATAAAATGGAAGAAATTAACGCCCTTGCCTTCCTTCTGCCGCTTTAAAAGCTCTGCTGCCAGCTTGTCATATTCCTCAAGCAGCACGGGAAGATCCTCTTCTTTGAGGGCATAGGGTTCCGAAGGCTCCGCCACCACCGGCTCCACGGAAATCTGCTCAAAGCCCAGATCCGCCAGATGCTTTACATCCTCGCCAAAGTCCAGGTTATTGTGGGTGAAGGTGCCGCGCACATAATAATTGAACTGTTCACGGCTCTCCGCCAGCTTCTGGAACTTGGGAACAATGATGTCATAGCTTCCCTGTCCGCCTCTGTGAGGACGCATTTTGTCATTTACTTCCTTACGTCCATCAATGCTGAGGACCACATTGGACATTTCTTTATTAACAAACTCCTGAACCTCATCGTTGAGCAGGATTCCGTTGGTCGTCAGGGTAAAACGGAATTTCTTATGATTGGGCTCCTCCAGGCTCCTGCCGTAAGCTACCAGGTCTTTTACCACCTGCCAGTTCATCAGAGGCTCGCCGCCGAAGAAATCCACCTCAAGATTCACCCTGCTGCCGGAATTGGCAACCAGAAAATCCAGGGCCTTTTTCCCCACTTCAAAGCTCATCAGGGCGCGTCTGCCGTGATATTCCCCTTCCTCCGCAAAGCAGTAGCGGCAGGCAAGGTTGCAGTCATGGGCAATATGCAGGCACAGCGCCTTTACCACCGTCTGCCTGTTCTTGAAATCCCCGATATAATTTTCGTAAATATCCTCCGTAAACAGCTGTCCGGCTTCATACAGCTCCAGAATTTCTTCTACAGCTTCCTCCAGCTCCTGTTCTGTATAAGAAAGCTTTTTTTCAGAGAGCCGCTCTTTTCCAGACTGCTGTCCTTCACCGGAGCGCTCCGCTTTCAGCGCTGTAAGGATACCCTCTTTTTCTTTTACTCCGTTATTGATGCATTCCTCAATCCGTGGTATCACATCATAGACACAATCGTCCACAACATGTACGCTTCCGCTGTTCACATCCATTACGATGTTGTAGCCGTTGTTTTTGTACTGGTGTATCACTGGAAAACTTCCTTTCTGTTTTATAGAAACTGTCCGGGGCCGGACTCCGAACGCCAATCCCCAAACAGTCCTTTATCCATTTCCGTCCGCCCTCTCAGGCCGCAAGTAAAAAAGCTGCGCCCCGCCTCGGCCATGTCTTCACGTATAATAAGCAGCGATGGGTATCGCTGCTTATAAAAACCTTATGCGGTTTCTTTCGGAGCTGCTTATTTCATTTTCTCGCAGCTCTGGTTTCCTACTGTGCAGGATGTCTTGCAGGCTGACTGGCAGGATGTCTGGCATTCGCCGCAGCCGCCCTTCTTCATGGATTCTTTTAAGTCTCTTGTGGTCAGTGTTTTAATATGTTTCATATCATTGCCTCCTTGCATGAGAAAATCCGCGGAAACGGATGCTCTTTATCTGGACAGAGGTCGGCCTGAACCCCAGGCGCCATTGTCTAAGCTAGTATATCATAGTTTTTTATTGAGGGAAAGTATTTTTTGTCAAAAAAGTGCTGTAAAAAAAGGGGTAATCATGAAAGATGATGTAACGGTCCGGACCGGTCAGAGCTCAACTGCTGCCGGCTGATAACCGCTGCCTCGCAAAATGCATCGTCTCAGCTGAGCATCCCGCCCAGCATCCCGCCGGCCGCACAGATTGACAGCGTGGTAAAAAAGTGTGTGCCCAGATCCTTAAATTCGTGGTTCACCGCCAGCGATATCAGCGCCATCACCGCGAAATAGGCAAGTCCCACCGCAAGCCCCCAGAGGAACTTTCTGCTTCCCATTCTTTTTCCCGTCATAAACCCGGCAAAAAACACGGCAATCACGTAGATGAAGATGATGGCAATGGATACGATTTTCTCAGACAGCTGGAATTTGTAGAGAAACAGCGCCAGCAGCAGCAGGAAACCTCCTGTCAGTATGTAGGAAAACAGCAGGCACTTCAGCAGAAACAGTATGTTGGAACTCCTGATTTCTTTTTTGTCCATATTCCTCTCCTCCTTGAAACATGTATATTCCCTTCCCCCTCCGATTTATTCCTTTTTCCTCATTACTGTCCGGCCAAATGCAGCTTCGTACAGTGGCTTCTTAGCCCGGAAACGGCTATTGTCAGGAAACGGGTGCCTTACTTTCTTTCTCTTCCTCGGCGATTCCTTTCTCTTCCTTAGTGATGTGCTTGACATTTCGCTCAGTTTTATGTAAGATTCCTATAATTACTCATAATAATTCAGGCGACATCCTGTCCTGAATTTTTACAAATACTTAGGAAAATTTATCCTCGGAGTGGAATGCTCCCAGGACTTATTAAAAAAAGGAGTGAAATTTTACGTGGATTCATCGTCGGTCCTACAATTTATTTTTCTGATTGTTCTTATTGCCCTGTCGGCATTCTTTTCTTCTGCGGAAACCGCCCTCACCACCGTCAACCGGGTGCGTGTGCGTACGCTGATAGATGAAGGGAACAGGCGCGCTGCGGTGCTCCAGAAGGTCCTGGACAACTACAGCAAGATGCTCAGTTCCATTCTTATCGGCAACAACGTGGTAAACCTCTCCGCTTCCGCTCTCACCACCACACTTGCAATGAAACTATGGGGAAATTATGCGGTGAGCATCGCCACCGGCGTCCTGACGCTGGTCGTCCTGCTTTGCGGCGAAATCGTCCCAAAAAATGCCGCCACCCTGAATGCGGAAAAAATATCCCTGGCTTACGCCCGCATCATCTATTATCTGATGAAGTTGCTGACGCCGCTGATTTATATTGTGGATCGGCTTTCCATAGGCATCATGTTCCTGCTGCATGTGGATCCGAATAAGAAAAAAGATCAGATCACGGAATCTGAATTGAAAACCTACGTAGATGTCAGCCATGAGGACGGCGTGATTGAATCCGAAGAACGGGAAATGATTTACAATGTGTTCGACTTCAGCGACGCCGTTGCCAAGGATATCATGATACCCCGTATCGACATGAGCACCATCAATGTGGAAGCAGGCTATGAAGAACTGCTGGGGGTTTTCAAGGAATATATGTATACGCGTATTCCTGTCTACCAGGACGATAATGACAATATCATCGGCCTCGTCAACATCAAGGACTTTATCCTGGTGGAGGATCGGGAAAACTTTAAAATCACGGACATCCTCAGGGATGCCTATTACACCTATGAATTTAAAAAGACTGCCGATCTTATGATAGAAATGCGTGAGAAACGCTTTAACGTGGCTTTCGTGCTCAATGAATACGGCTCCTGTGTGGGAATGATTACCCTGGAGGACCTGCTTGAGGAAATCGTAGGGGAAATCAGGGACGAATATGATGCGGACGAGGATGAACTGATTCAGGAAATCGGCGAACGCCAGTATCTTGTGGAAGGCGGCATGAAGCTGGACGACATCAATGACGCCCTGGGAACGGAGCTGGAAAGCGAAGACTATGATTCCATCGGAGGCATTATCATTGAAATTCTGGACCGCATGCCGGTTCCCGGCGATGAAGTGACCACCGAAGCCGGAATCATGCTGCGCGCTGAAAATGTGCAGCAAAACAGAATTACCAAAGTTCTGATGACGCTTCCTGAACCGCCTGCACCGCAGGAGGATGAAGGCGACGGCAATGGCCGGGATTCCTTTTTTGATAAAGGGGGCCGGGAAGAAAATTCCGGCGACCAGCAAAGCTGATTTAATTACAATGCAAAAACGGACTGCAGGCCGGCAGTCCGTTTTTTCTATATAAAAGGGAGGTTTATGTAAAAGGAAGAATGGATGCATTCCTCCTGGAACGAAATAAATCTAACCCCCGGACGATTCCTCAAAGGAAACGCCTTCCTTCCCAAAATAGCAGATACACTCATGGCCCTCCCCATCCGTAATGCGGATGGCTTCCTGAATATTATCCCCCACAGTCAGGCTGACTCTGGCGGCCCGGGCTGAAGCTGGATCAATTCCGTTTGCTTCCAGTCCGGCCAGAACAGCTTCCATGTTGGAATCCAGATCGTACGGATAGGAGGTCTCCGCACTGCTGATTCTCTGCAGGCCGCCGCCGTCATATGCCAACACTATATAGCCGCATTGTCCTTCATCTGCGCAATAAGTACAGTAATACAGTTCCTTATCCGATAAACTGTTTCCATCCGCATCCAGCATCTGATAAGCTGCAAAGCTGTCGTAGCTCCATACTGCATGCCGCTTTTTTGTATCTGCATCCATAATATCCCTGTTTTCTAAATAAAAAGCGGGGTTATTTCTCAATTTTTCCTGAAGATTGGCGATGTATTTTCTTTATGTCCCGGGGAGGCCTTCCGCTCAGGCCTATGACTACAGCTTCTCCTCCTTTGGCTGCAATAATTCTGTCTATGGCTGCAGATCTTCTGCCTTCACCCAGACTTTCACCGTCCTGTTAGTCCATTCCTCCGGTATATCCTCAAAGCCTGTAATCACAGGAGGCGTATTATCAATATTGATAATATTCAGCTGCAGCTCTCCCTCCCGGACCGTATAGTCTTCACTGCAGTTCAACCGGCAGGTAACAATACCATTTTCCTTTACTGTAAACGATTCATTTCCGCCGGGAATCCCGTTCCAAATGTAGCTTTCCGGAGGTACTGACGCTTCGCTCAGCTTCTCATATTCGGCGTGAAGGACCACTTTTTTCGTCCAGTCCGCAGTATCCGCCGAAAGCCTGAAGCCAAAAACAGGCTCGCCCTCTTCCATCAGACCGGAATAACTGAAAATCAGCACGCTGGTACTGCTGCCCGGCCGTGCCGCCGATACCTCCCGGGAAAAGCACAGTGACAGACCGGCCAGCGCCGCGGCAAATACCGCCGCCTTCCTGACTCTTCCCGGCGTCCGCCCGCTTTTTCCTCCGCGGCCTCTCTTAAACTTCCTGATTTCGGCTTTTTTCAGCCTGATTTCTTCTATTACTTTTTTATTAATTTCTTTTTCTTCTTTTTTCATACTCTTCTCCTATCTGCCCCTTTCTGCGGGCATACGACTAATGTCGGGCTGCTGCACACGCCCTTTTCACCCCGTTTTCTTCGGTTGTCGTATTCCCCCCTTTCAGGAAGACAAACGGGCTCTCCTGCAACTCTGCCGCAGCGCGGATTCGCAATCCATGCGCGGTAATCCGGCAGAATGTCTACTGTAACAGATAATAAAATGGGAATAATTGAGCGGAGCCGTCTGCCGCTTTCCTGCGGATGCTCCCTGAAAAACAGACTGCGCTGCCGTGCATAACGGCCCGATGCCGCGCACGATAGTGCCAAATGAGAATAACACCGGAATGGTGTAAAAATATATTACACGAAACCGTTATGAAATGCAACCATAATTTTATGCTTTTTTACTGATGATTTTTTACTCGAATTTATACGCACCGATACACGGGCGCGCCATAGAATAATAGCAAGAAAATACAGGTGATTTTATATGGCCGAATTTACTTATACCATATTTCTGGATGCAGGACACGGCGGTTCTGATCCCGGAGCTACATTCAACGGACGGCAGGAAAAGGACGATACGCTGAACCTTACCCTTGCCGTGGGAAAAATCCTGGAAAGCTACGGCTTCCGGGTCATTTATGCCAGAACGGAAGATATCTATCAGTCTCCCTATCAGAAGGCAGCACTGGGAAATGACTCCGGCGCCAATGTATTTATCTCCATACACCGTAATTCCAGCCCTTATCCGAACCAGTACAGCGGTGTGGAAAGCCTGGTATACAATGCATGGCTTCCTGCCGGGACCATCGCAACCAACATAAACCGCCAGCTTGAGCAGGTCGGCTTCAAAAACCTGGGCGTGAACGAACGTCCCAATCTGGTCGTCCTGCGCCAGAGCAATATTCCCGCTGTCCTGGTGGAGGTCGGGTTCATAAATAACGAAAAGGACAACGAGCTTTTCGATCGGGAATTTGACGCCATAGCCAGAGCGATTGCCGACGGCATCGCAGGAACACTCTGGAGCTGGTAGCCTTCCTTTCC
Organism: Eisenbergiella porci; assembly: GCF_009696275.1. Lineage (GTDB taxonomy): Bacteria > Bacillota > Clostridia > Lachnospirales > Lachnospiraceae > Eisenbergiella > Eisenbergiella porci. The sequence goes on along the minus strand of NZ_VUMI01000012.1, from coordinate 86,549 downwards.
CAAAGTCCAATTCCCCGCAACGGTCTGTCGGTTATCAGACCCTCGCTGCAACAGCCGGCAGGATGCCCCGCGTAACCGCCCGACTCGCTGCCACAGAAAAAAAATACTGTGAAGCTCCTGAAATACGGTAGAGCTTCACAGTATTTTTTTCAATTCTTATATTTTTCCTTTTTCTCAGGAGAAAACCCGATATCCGCAGCCGGGTTCCTGCGGGCAAGCCAGGCAAGAACCGTCTCGACATCCTGTTTTTCTTCCAGGCGGATGTCCGTCCGTCTGCCGCCCTCTGTCACAAGGATCAGATGCTCCACCTCATAATTGGTGGTGCCGCAGCAAAGCCTGCTCTGCACATCCTCTACCTGCCTGTAGGCCCATAAGATTTCCCGCCACGCCAGATACCAGACGCCCAAAGCCTTTTTCCGAAACAGATAAGTCTCTCCCAGGCGGAATTTCCCCTGAACCGTGCTTTTCTCATAGTCCGCCTCCAGCTGCTTGTCTTCAGCCCTGCCCGCTCCGGGTATCCATTTCATAAGGCACCTCCTCCTTTTTCCCGGCCGCAGGCCTGCAAACCAGGCCCGCAGCTGTCAAATACACTACAGAAACAGCGATACCAGCGGTATTGTAACGATACTGAAAAGCGTACTCAGCACCGTTCCCCTGGTACAGCAGGTTTCATCCGCCCCGTATTCCGCCGCCAGCGGAACCACGATGCTGCCCACCGGCATTCCAAGCATGAACACGAAAATTCCCGCCAGCTCCGCAGGCAGCGCAAAATTCCTGATGACCAGCGCCGCCGTCATGGGAATAATAAGCAGCTTGATTGCCAGAAAAGCATATATTTTCGCCTCTCCCAGAAGCTCCTTCAGGTTTGCCTGGGCGATAGACGCCCCAATCAGCATCATGGACATGGGAATGGCCGCATTGCCCATGTAGCCTGTGAAGCTTTTCACGCTCTCCGCCGCCGGTATGTTCCCCGCAAAAACCACAACGGATACCAGGCAGGCGGCCACGCCGGGATTCAACAGCTTTTTTAAATCGGTCTTTTCCTTTTTCCCGCCCGAAATCAGATGGATCCCATACGTATAAAGCAAAATATTATAAATCAGGATATAAAAAGATACATAAAAAACACATTCCTCGCCATAAACACTGGAAACAAGAGGAATTGCCATAAATCCCACATTGGAAAAAACGGTCATCATACGGTACAGATGGTTCTGGGAGGGCTTCACGCGCAGCAGGCGTACCACCAGAAAGCTGACCGCAATCAGGATGATAAAATACAGGAGGATAAGCAGCAGGTTTATAAAAACCTTTTCTTCGTTCTCCCCGCCGCTTCTTCCCAGCACTCCATTGATGATAATCAGCGGATTCAGTATATTTACCACAATTTTCGACAGCTTGCCATAGGCATTTCTGTCAATCCATTCTTTTCTATAGCTGTAATAGCCGATGGCCATCATTGCAAGAAGTATCAGCATCTGCTGCAAAACAACAAAGGTGTCCATTTCCTTAATCCCCCCATGCCGTCCATTCTATCACAACCTGCAGGGGATTTCCACAGGAAAAGCTTTTCCATGCTACTGTGCCGCAGTCAGGTAATTGGTGACGGCATAAACGGTCTGTCCGCCTACGGTCAGCCTGGACCAGCCGTTGCTGCCGATACCGGTGCGGGCCGCCGCCTCTCCGTTATGAAGCACGCCCACTATCGTATCCGGGCTGTCGGTGCTTGGCACCGAGCGCAGATTGGTTTCACTCTTCGCAGTAACCACATCATTTACCGGGGTAAAGGTAATTCCCGCCTCCGGATTCTCCGGGGTAGGGGTACTGTTTGATTTGTAGTTTAAATCCGTGGTCAGATAGCTGCTTACCGCATAGAGAATCTGTCCGTTATAGCTGATCTGCGACCAGCCGTTGCTGCCGATGCCCACCCGTGTTACCGTATCGCCGTAATGGATGGTTGCCGCAATGGTATCTGGATTGTCCGTACCGGGTGCTGTACGCAGATTGGTGGTATCCTTGGCTGTCACGGTTTCATTCACAGGTTCGTAGGCCGGCCCGGTCTGTACGGGCGCCTGCGCTTCAGAAGGCGCCTGATAGCCCAAATCCACCGTAAGGAAGCTGCTTACCGCATATACCTTCTGCCCATTGTATTCCAGACGTGACCAGCCGTTGCTGCCTACGCCGGTACGTGTCGCCGTCTGTCCGTTAACCAGCCTGGCCACCACCTGTGAGCCTTCCGCCGTAGTGGGCGCAGTGCGAAGGTTGGTCTCTATCTTGGCCGTTACCATCTCGTTTACTTCCGTGAAATTAATACCCACCTCAGGATTGGCCCCTACTTCCTGCGCCGGCGTGGGATCCTTCGCTTCCGCCTCCCTGCTGTAGCCAAAATACGCCACATTCACATCCACCTTTTTGCTGATGCCCGCCACCTGGCCCTGGCTGGTATACTGCCACATGGCATGCGTACCCGAATATGCGGAAGCCGGCGTTTCCGGAAAAGGTTTCTCAGGATACTGGGACACCCATATTTTATATTTGTTTTCCAATGCATTCATATCCCATTCCTTACTGCCTTCCATTTCATTTCTGGAGGCGTAAAACATGGGCGTATATCCCGAAGCCTGCACCGTATCAAGGAAGGCGGCCGCGATACCCGTGCGCACCGACTTGTCCAGGCCGTACTGCCTGCTGTCCGGCGATGAAAAATCCTCACAGTTATAAGCCACCGGATAGGTGATTTTATATTTTGCAATAAAATTCACCACCCAGGAAGCCTCTTCCCTGGCTTCCTGTTCCGTAATGGCTGAAGAAAAGAAATATGCGCCCACTTTAATGCCGTTTTTCTGGGCCTCCTGCATATTATAGCGGGCCGTGGGATCCTCATAAATAATCCCCGTGGCCTTCGTACGATAGCCCACGCGCACCATTACAAAATCGATTCCCGCCTCCTTCACCTTCGTCCAGTTGATATTGCCGCCCTGGTATTTGGAAACGTCAACCCCAAGCGTTGCCTCCGCGGTTTCTCCTGCGGCTGCGGACATGGTATCCATATTGATGCTTACTGCCGCTCCGTTCCCCTGTCCGGAAGCATTCGAAGACTTCTGAGGGTCCTCCTTATCCTCCATGCTTCCCACCTCGGCCGCTACGGCAGGCTGTGCAGCCGGTTCCCGGCCCATATCTTCCGCCTGTCCGAAAGCCGTTTCCTGCACTGTTTCCTGCATTTCTTCCGTGCCGTCCGGGCCACTTTCCGGAATGCTTTCCGCGGGCGCCGTGCTCTCCGGTTCCCTCTCACCTTCTGTAACGCTTTCCGTGAACGTCCCTGTCTCCTGCTTTTTCCCGCCTGTGGTAAATTTCAGAATCAGAAAAACCGCAGCGGCAACTGCCAGCACCGCCAAAATAACCGGCAGGACCATCAGCAGCGTATCCTTCGTCCTCCGTTTTCCACGTCTTCTTTTGTATTTCCTGTCGCTCATGTCCATCCCCCTTTTTTGGCTGAATCATGCCCTGCCTGTACGGCCGTCCTTTTACATCAAAGCCCTTCCTTCCCACCCGGGAAACAAAAACCCCTGTTTACGGAAGCTGCCATAAACAGAGGTCACTGAGAAAAACTGTATTATCCCTGAAGCCCATTAGCCTGACGCTCCATATTTTCCACCACCACATCATGGATATCGCCTAAGGAAGCGCAATATTCCAGAACCTTCCAGGGTGTATTGGTATGAAAATGAATCTTAATCAGTTCCTCATCCCCAACGGCGAGCAGGCAGTCACCCTCGATATTTTCAGTGATGTACTCCGTAACGGCGTCCTCTGACAGATCCTCTCCTTCAATTAAAAGCTGTGTATCAAATTTGTATGCGAGCATAATAATCCTCCGGTAAATATTTTTGTTTTACCGCTATATTCTACTCCTCCATAATGTAATCTGTCAAATCCTGCCTGAACTGTTCCCAGCTGTCCTCATGCTCCACAAAATACAGCGGACATTTTTTCCCGCCCACATCATAGTGACGGAGCACATCGTTCGGCGTAAGCTTATATTCACGCAGCAGCCACGCCGTCAGCTGCAGCAGAGACTGGTAGGTGGCGTCCGTAAATTTCCCGTTCTCGTCCACAAAACAGCATTCGATGGATATGGAATCATAGTTTCTTGTCTTTACCGCATAGGCGATTTCATCCAGGGGCAGGCACTGGATAATCTCGCCCTCATAGCCGATCACAAAATGCGCGCTGGCCGAACGCTCCCCTGTAATCCCCAGGTTTTCAAAATAGCTTCTGTTCTGTTCCGCCGAGGTGTCCTTATTGGCCGTATAGTGGACAAAAATATTCCTCACCTCAGTGAGCGGCTCCGCCGGCCGGGAATAAGGATTCACTGTGAGAAATTCTTCTTTAATCAGCGGTTTTTTCGTATCATTTTCCCGGATCAGCTCCCGTTCTTCCCTGGTGTTCCCGGAAAGCACGTCCGCATCCCGAAAGCAGCCCACCACTTTCCACAGAAGCGTTCCCAGCAATCCTCCCACAACAATAACGCCGACCACAAGAAATGCTCCGGCCAGTAACCGCTGCCGTTTCCGTCTTCTCCTACGCGCTATGGCCGCCGCACTTGCCTGCCTGCGCCCCTGGTTCTCTCTTTTTATACGCCTGTCTGACGGATATTCTTCCACTTTTCGTCTGTACGGCATATCTTCTTCTCCGACGCGCCTGCGCGCACCTGACGCCTTACGTGACGCTCTGTATTCCGGTTCTTCTTCCATATTGGATATGTCAATAAACTGGAGATTCCTGACAGCCGTATTACCCACACTGTCTCCATAATGTCTGTTCCGTCTTTCGGTCTGTCCCCCTCGATTCGCCATGACTGTTCATCCTTTGTTGACATTTTTTCTGAATTATGTATAAAAGTATAGCAGATCTATTGGAGTTAATATTTAATAAAAAATGAAGTTTTCTTTAAATTGTTTCCCCTATTCCCAAAAAACGGCATTTGCTTTATAATTAGTAACAGATTCTGTATAAAAATGAGGAAATACATATGTATAACAATGAAAATAACCAGGGTTTCGGCCCTTTTGAAAATGGAAATAACGGCGGTTATCCTTATGGCGGCCAAAACGGCCCCGGGCAGCCGGAAGTAAATCTGAACGGACAGCCCTGGCAGAATCCCAATAGACAGCCAGGAGCAGGTTCAGACGTGCCGCCCCAATATTACAATTCCCAGGCCTCCGGCCCCTATTATACCGGCCAGGGCGCAGCAGGAGCAGGCGGCTATGGCTTTCCCCCGCCCTACCAGGGCGCAGGGCAGCCCAACATGCCTTATGGCCAGGCCTCAGGAGACGTATACGATTCCCGGAAAAACAGCGGGCTGGCCATCGCCTGCCTTGTGCTGGCTATCCTCGGCTTTCTCAGCGGCATATTTTTTGTAGGAATCGCGCTGGATGTACTGGCGGTCATCCTGGGCATCATCGCTCTCATCCAAAACAATAAGAAAAAAGGGCTTCCTGTTGCAGGGATGATTGTGGCTGTACTTTCCATCCTGCTTACCTTCCTCTTTTATTATGTAATGGCTATGGATAAAGACGCCTCTGTCCGCGGGATTAAGGATGCGGACAGGTATCTGCCCACAGCTGAGGAAAAAGCTGCCAGCAGCGAATTGATGGAAAATATCGTCCAGCAGGACTATGCCGCCTCCCGGAACCTGATACTGATTTATGAAAACAAAAATACGCAGGACATACAGCTGGAAATTACCGTTACTTATTATGATGAAAATGATAACCTGCTTTTCCTGCGGAACAATTATATCTGGAGCTGTCCGGCAGGAGGGAAAGCTGCCGTAGAGGTAACGCTTCCCTATGATAAAGATTACAATGATATCCCCTACAGCCGCTATGAGGTGGATACGATTGCAAGAAAAACCGATCCCCAATATTATACGCCGAACTACGGGAAGGATTTTCAGATAAAATCAAATCAGGGGCTTCAGGGCGGCGTGATCGCTTCCATCAAGAATCCCACCGGAAAAACCTTTGACTCCGTGGAACTGATGTGCGTTTATTTTAAAGACGGCGCCGCAATCGGCAGCGCCTATGAATTCATCTCGGATATGGGAAAATCAGCAACTGTGGAGTTTTCGTCTCCATATGACGTAAATTATAATGATTTAAGCTATGATGATTATGAAATATTTATCAACAGCACCACCATATATTCTGATTAATATTCCCGCCGGCCTTCAGTCATCCCCACGGCCCCATACCTGAATCTCTCCTTCTTCAATCAATCGCAGGAACACATCTGTCAGATACGGATCAAACTGGGTATTTTTCCCTTTTTCCAGTTCCTTTACCGCATAGGAAATCTGCATCGGTTCTTTATAAGGCCGTCTTGCCGTCATCGTATCAAAACTGTCGGCCAATGCAAGGCAGCGGGCTCCCAGGGGAATCGCTTCACCCGCCAGTCCGGCCGGATAACCTTTTCCGTCGTATCTTTCATGATGCCCCACCACCGTCGGAAGCACATAGTTCATATCCGGCAGATATCGTATCATCTCCACCGCATTTTCCACATGTTCCTTCATTACCATGTATTCCGCTTCCGTCAGCCTGCCCTGTTTTTTCAGAATGCTTTCCGGGATTCCAATTTTTCCAATATCATGAAGCAAGCCTGCTTCCCGGATGATTTCCACCTCTTCCTCCTTCAGTTCAAGCGCCTGGGCAAGAAGGGTGGCGTACTCCGAAACCTTGAGGGAATGGCGGAAGGTAATCTGATCCTTTGCATCAACCGCAGCCATCAGCGCATAAATAGTAGGGGCAATCCGCTCAAAGGAAGTCCGGTAATAGCCGGAACGTTCCCTGGGACGGTCCTCTTTTCGCCACAGGGCGGTCTGATCCTTTCCCCTCGTTTTCGCATAATAAGCAGCGCGGACACAGCAGCCCAGAAGCTCCTCCTTATCCTCCACATATTCCGGATAAATTACGATTCCACAGCTTACCGTCAACTGATGGAGCAGATCTTTCTTTTCCCGGCTGCTGTCCCTGATCCGCCTGCGAATCCGCTCTGCCGTATCAAACGCCTGCTCCTCCGTCATATCCGGCTCAAGCAAAAGGAACTCATCCGCTCCAAAACGGTAAATTTCTCCCTGCCCAGTCTTTTCCCTGCGAATTGCATCCGCCACGAATTTCAGAAGCGCATCGCTGTTCATATATCCGTACATTTCGTTATACAGCTTGAAACCGTCCACATTAATATCAATGAGCGCGGCGTTTCCGATTTTGGTACCCATATCCTCCTGCAGCCGCTGTAAAAGGCAGCTGCGGTTCAGCGCGCCGGTTATTTCATCCGTCATCGCATCCCTGTGCGCCTTTCCGCGAATCCAAAGCTCTTTTTGCACCAGCGCTCCCATACCGCAGATTAACTGCAGGCACTCCCTGTTTTGCGCCGTCATAAGCTCCGGCTTTGGACGGAAAATCATAAAAACCCCGTCTTCCTTCTCCTGCAGACATACCTTTCCAATCATAACAGTCTCAAAGGAAACAGGATGCTCCCCTCCAAAGAGTGCTGCCTGTGTTACACCTTCCATTTCCGGGAATTTCCCCAGACGGCATACCTGCTCAAAGCAGTCTTCGCGGCGTATAAAAAAAGACAGCCCTTCACTTGCCGTCAGCCAGGCGGCAGCCTCTGCCAGAAGAGCATAAATTTCATCCGTACACGATGCCCTTACCAGCTTATTCTGCAGTTCGTCCAGGAACTCCTGTCTCAGCTTCTCTTTTTCCGCCATAGGCACACTCCTTGGGATATGATTTTAGTGAAAACAGCCGGTTCAGGTAAAAATCCCCACCGGCTGTTTATATTTCCGTGTAACTGTTCAGTCCCTTCACAGTTACGTTTCTGTCTCTTCTTCTTTTTCTTCTGTAGGATTGATGGAAATTCCCAATTCATCCAGCTGCTTTAAATCCACCACATTGGGAGCGTCCGTCATCAGACAGGATGCGTCCTTTACCTTGGGGAATGCGATTACCTCGCGGATGCTGTCCGCACCGGTAAGCAGCATAACAAGACGGTCCAGGCCATAAGCCAGTCCTGCATGCGGCGGCACTCCGTATTTGAAAGCATCAAGCAGGAAGCCGAAACGTTCATAAGCGCTTTCCTTTGTAAATCCAAGGGCTTCAAACATCCTCTCCTGAATCCCGTCGTCAGAAATCCTGACGCTTCCGCCGCCCAGCTCCGTACCGTTGAGCACAATATCATAAGCCTTTGCACGCACCTTGCCCGGATTAGTTTCCAGCATATGCAGATCCTCTTCCATCGGCATGGTAAAAGGATGGTGCATTGCCATATAACGGTTTTCTTCCTCGCTCCACTCAAAAAGAGGGAATTCCGTAATCCAGAGGAAGTTGAATTTGCTGTTGTCAATCAGGTTCATCTGCTTTGCCAGCTCAAGACGCAGGCCGCCCAGCACGTTCCAGACAACCGTATTCTTGTCTGCGGCAAACAGCAGCAGATCTCCCGGTTCACCGCTCATTGCTTCTACCAGCGCTTTGAGCTGATCCTCGGTCATGAATTTTGAAAAAGAAGATTTATAGCTTCCGTCAGGCAGCACGCACAGATATGCAAGGCCCTTGGCGCCATAGCCTTTGGCAAAGTCCACCAGCGCATCAATTTTCTTTCTGGGCATTTCCGCCTGTCCTTTGGCATTGATGCCCCGGACGGAGCCGCCTTTTTCCAATGCGGAGGTAAATACACCGAAACCGCAGCCCGCTACTACGGAGGAAACATCCGTCAGCTCCATGCCAAAACGGGTATCCGGCTTATCGGATCCAAAACGGTCCATGGCCTCCTGCCAGGTCATACGCTGGATTGGAAGCTCCACCTCAAGACCGATTGCTTCCTTACAGATATATTTCAGCAGCTTTTCATTCACTGCAATCACATCGTCCACATCCACAAAGGACAGTTCCATATCCACCTGTGTGAATTCGGGCTGTCTGTCCGCACGCAAATCCTCATCACGGAAGCATCTTGCGATCTGGATATACCGGTCATAGCCTGAGCACATCAGTAACTGCTTGAAAATCTGAGGGGACTGGGGAAGCGCATAAAAATTCCCGGGATGCACACGGCTGGGCACCAGATAATCCCTTGCCCCCTCCGGTGTGGATTTGGTGAGCATGGGAGTTTCAATTTCCAGGAAGCCTTCCCTGGACATAAACTCCCGGATCGCCATGGTGATCTTGCTTCTCAATATGATTTTGCTCTGCAGATCAGGTCTTCTCAAATCCAGGTAACGGTATTTCAGGCGAAGCTCTTCCTTGGTTTTGGAGTCCTCTTCTATGGGGAAGGGAGGCGTAAGCGCTTCGGATAAAATACGTACCTGGGACGCCCTGACCTCGATTTCTCCGGTAGCCAGGTTTTCATTGACCGCACCGGCTCTCTTTTCTACTTTTCCCACAACGGCAACCACATATTCACTGCGCAGCTTTTCCGCCTTAGCAAAGCCCTCTGCGCCCGCGTCGCTTTCTTCAAATATAACCTGCAGTATCCCGGAACGATCCCTTAAATCCACAAAAATGATACCGCCTTTATTTCTCTGCTTGGCAACCCAACCCATAACGGTTACGGTTTCTCCCACATTGGCAGCGGATAATTCGCCGCATCTGTGGGTTCTTTTCAGCCCCTTCATTGACTCAGACATGATGTGCCTCCTTTGTTTTTTCTGTCTCAAATATTTTAACTGTCCCGTACCTTCACAGCTGCCGATATTTACTTTAAAGGCTCCCGGTAGAACTCTTTGAATTCTTCCCAGCCTTCCTTCATCAGCTGTTCCTTCTGGAACTTTTTATTTTTATTCATTCTGGCAATCAGCACCTGCATGCCGTCCGCCCTCTGCGACTGCGCCTCGGCAATGACTCTGCACAATTCTTCTCCCGCAACACCCTTTTCAATAAGGTAAGCGATTTTCTTCGGCTTGCCCGGAATCTGGAAACCATTTTCCATCATCAGAAGGATGATGCGTTCAAAACCAATGGAAAATCCGCAGGCCGGCACATCGCTGCCCGTAAATTTACCAACCATTTTATCATAGCGTCCGCCGCCTCCGCAGCTTCCGCCAAATTCAGGGATTGCGATTTCAAAAATAGTCCCTGTGTAATAGGACATGCCTCTTACCAGCGTAGGATCGAATACCATTTCAAATTCCGCTGCCTTGGTAGCGCTCACGCTGTCCGAAATTTCACGCAGGTTGTTTACAACTTCCGCTTCCAGTACGCCCTCCAGCTTTCCGGCAAGATATCCCAGGCCGTCCTGCGCTGTTTCCAGGCCGCGGAACAAATCCAGGTATTTATTTATGCTTTCTTCTGAGAAGCCGCATTCCTTCAGTTCTGCCGCTACGCCGTCAAGGCCGATTTTATCCATTTTATCCAGAATAATGAATACCGTGTCGAAGCTTTCCTCCGGGAAGCCGCTGTATGCCGCCATAGCCTTCAGGATTCTGCGTTCATTGATGCGGATCTGGAAATTGCGGAAGCCCAGCTTTCCCAGTGTGGTTGTGGTGGCAAGAATCAGTTCGATTTCAGCCAGGTTGGAGGGCTCTCCCAGGATATCTATGTCACACTGCATAAACTGACGGTAGCGTCCTCTCTGAGGCCTGTCAGCACGCCATACATTCCCCATCTGCAAGGCCTTGAAGGGCGTGGGCAGCTGACTGGCATTATTGGAATAGAAACGGACCAGCGGCACCGTCAGGTCGTAGCGCAGGCCGCCGTCAACCAGATCAGCTTCTTCCTTTGCATTTTCCAGGTTCAGTTTCTCTCCCCGTTTCATAATCTTGAAAATCAGTTTTTCATTATCTCCGCCCTGCTTGTTTGTCAGGTTTGCAATATTTTCCACACAGGGCGTCTCGATGGAGGTAAATCCGAATTTACCATAAGTATCCTTTATTACGCTGATTACATAATCTCTCAGCTGCATTTCAGCCGGCAGAATGTCCTTCATGCCGGTTACCGGTTTTTTACTTAAAGCCATTTTCCTGTATTCCTTTCCCGCCGCCTGCCGCGGCTGTCCATTCTGTTGCTGCCATTTTACGGTTTGCGCAGCTGGTGCGCTAACCTGCCGGGCAGCAATTTCGATTCTAACTGTTCACTTCGTTCTCAGTTATGCAAAAATCCATGCAAATCGCCTTCGGCGATGGATTTTTGCTGCCGTGCCCCACGTTTTTTTACGGTTCGCGCAGCAAGTGCGCAAACCTTCCAGACAGCATTTTGATTCTACACTTTTTTCCTTTTCTTTTCAAGAGGAATTGGAAATCCACCCGGAGGCTGAAGCTTTGGAGAACCTGAACAGTTACATATCAGCCGCCGAGGAGTTTTCGTTTTCGGTCTATCATTTCATCAATTTTTTCGATGTAGAGGGCAACGTCCTTCACGTTATCGCAGCGTTCGATGCGGCCGTCGGGGTATACGGCTTTGGAAATTGTACCGGCGCCCAGGGCCATGATGGTCTGTTTTTCTTCCATGATGAGGATGTTGTAAATACCATAGTTGCCCTCGGTAGCATAGCCTACATTTTCAAAGTTGCCGGACATATTCTTCTGGCGGTAGAGATAATAGGGCTTCATGTTCATACGGGCGGCGCCCTCTGCTGCTATTTCCATGGTTTCGTCCGTATTATGAAGGGTCTCAATGCCGTTTTCTTCTATCCACAGGCTGAGTCTTGAGGCACGTTTTATGGCGAGGGAGTGGACTGTCAGGCTGTCAGGGCAGAGCCTGGTTACCGCCTCCATGGTCCGCTCCACATGCTCCTTTGTCTCTCCGGGAAGCCCCAGGATGAGATCCATATTGATGTTGGTAAAGCCTTCTTCCCTGGCCAGCCGGAAGGCTTCTTCCACCTGTTCCACCGTATGGCGGCGGCCGATTATGTTAAGAGTTTCCTGATTCATGGTCTGGGGGTTGACGGAAATACGTGTCACGCCAAACTCCTTTAAAACCCTCAGCTTGTCTCTCGTGATGCTGTCGGCGCGTCCGGCCTCCACAGTAAACTCCTTTACCTGGGAAAAATCAAAAGAGGCTCTCACTTTTGACAGCAGTCTTCTCAGCTCCTCCGGCTCCAGCGTGGTGGGGGTGCCCCCGCCGATATATACGCTGTCCAGGATTTTATCCTGGCAGGCTTCCCTGACGAAATCAATCTCTTTTTCCAGCGCTGTCAGATACTCTCCCACTCTGTCCTTCCAGAAAAAAATGGGGAAGGAGGTGAAGGAGCAGTAAAGGCAGGTGGTGGGGCAGAACGGAATGCCTATATAAAGGCTGTAGCCTTTTTCGTAATGGATATCCGCCAGAATGCGCTTTTCTCTCTTTGCTATGTCTATGGCCAGCAGGGCTTTTTCCTCGCTGCAATAGTAGGTTTCCTGCATGTAGGATAGGATATCCGCGTCCGTCATGGGATTCTGCGTCCCCGGCGCATTTTCCTCCAGGAACTGCATGGCTATCTTAGTAGGGCGGATACCGGTCAGCGTGCCCCAGGGAAGTTCTTTTCCCGTATGGGCGGAAAGTACGCGGTAAAGAAGCTGTTTCAGCTCATTCTTCACAATCGGGCGTTCCTCCGGCCTGCTCAGGACAGCCTCATGCTCCGTACCGGATAAATTTACCCGGATAGCCCTTTCTTCAAACCATATGGCTATGGATGGGTTATCCCCGTCCGATTCAAAATCTTTTGTTCCTTCTTCAAACACCTTCACCGTCTCCGCCGGATAAAAAGCTTTGACGATGGAATGGATGTCGTATTCAAATTGCGGTTTGTTCAGTCTGACTGCAAGCATGTTGTCCGACCCTTTCCAAGATTAGTAAAACCAATCCAGCCCTTCGGCCGATTGGTCTTTGCTGATGTCCCTGCCTAAAATAATGCATAGACATCTCCGTTTATTTTATTATCGAAGCGATTACTGGCAGTAAGGATTATACTTCTTCTCGTCCGCGATTGTAGTTTCATCGCCGTGTCCGGGATATACGATGGTGTCCTCAGGAAGCACCAGCAGGCGTTCCTTGATGGAGTGAACCAGGCGTCCCATGCTTCCTGTGGGGAAGTCGGTCCGTCCCACGGAGCCTTCAAAAAGAGTGTCTCCCGCAAAAAGGACTTTTTCCTTTTCCATGTAATAGCAGCAGCTGCCCTTGGTGTGGCCGGGAGTGGCTATCAGCTGGAAATGCATACCAGCAAGATCCAGCTGCGCGCCGTCCTTCAGATAATTATCCGCCGCCACGGTTTCCGGACGTCCGGCCTGATCGGAGACGTTTTTCGAAGCGTCCTCGCAGACATCTTTTTCCTCTTCATATGCATAGATCGGCGCGCCGGAAAGCCTGCGCAGTTCATTTGCGCCCCAGATATGGTCAAAGTGTCCGTGGGTCAGGAGGATAGCGGCCACCTGCAGCCCTTTGCTTTTCAGCGCTTCATAGATCTGACCGCCCTGATCCGCAGGATCAATGAGGACCACTTCCTTCTGATTTTCCAGGGAAACAAAATAGCAGTTCGTCTGGCACATGCTCAGCACCATGCGCCCAATTTTTAATTTTGCCATATATTTAACTTCTTTCTATATCGATAACACTGTCAATGGTCCTTATTTTATCAATGATGCGGATTAATTCATCTCTGCTTGCTATCTCAAAGGAGGCGGACAGAGTTGCCATTCCCTGCTTGTTGGTACGTGTATTCATGGCGAGAATATCGATGTTTTTTTCCGTGAGCGCCCTGGAAATGTCGGCCAGGAGTCCGCTTCGGTTGTTGGCGTAAATATTGATTTCCGCCAGATATTTTTCATCTGTACGGTTTTCCTGGGAAGCCTCCCATTCCGCATCAATCAGCCTGGCACGCTCAGACTCCGGCAGGTTGATCACATTCACACAGTCCGTCCTGTGGATGGAAATTCCTCTTCCTCTTGTAACAAAGCCGATGATCTCGTCCCCGGGGACCGGCGAACAGCATTTGGAGAAACGGACCGCCACATCATGGATGCCCTTCACCACAATGCCGTTTTTACTCTTGGCGCGGGGCAGCATCTGCCTGGCCTGGGCATTTTCAGCCACATTGGCCAGAACCTCTTCGTTGCTTAATACCTTGGGATGATCCTTATCATACAGCTCCTGCATGCGGTTCAGAATCTGGCCTTCCTTCAGGCCGCCGTGCCCTACGGCTGCCAGCAGGGATTCCCAGTCCTTGAAGCCGTACTTTTTCATCTGCGCCTCCATGTAGGGAGGCTTCATGATTTCGGAAATATTAATGCTCTTTGCCTTGCAGTAGGCAAGCAGCATTTCCTTGCCCTTGACGATGTTTTCCTCTTTAAATTCGTTCTTGAACCACTGGTTGATCTTGTTTTTCGCCTGAGTGCTCTTGACCAGGTTCAGCCAGTCGCGGCTGGGTCCCTTGGAATTCTGGGAAGTAAGTATCTCTATACGGTCGCCGTTCTGGATCTCATAATCTATAGTCACAAGTTTGCCGTTTACCCTGGCGCCTATCATCTTATTGCCCACCGCCGTGTGTACGCTGTAGGCAAAATCAATGGGCGTGCTGCCCGCGGGAAGCGTTTTCACATCGCCTGTGGGCGTAAAGCAGTATACACTGTCGGAAAACAGATCCAAATCGCTCTTGAGCAGATTCATAAATTCCTTATTATCCGACATGTCACGCTGCCATTCCAAGATCTGGCGCAGCCATGCAAGCTTTTCTTCCTCCTGGGCCGCCACCTTCTTGCCATCGGAGGCTTCCTTATATTTCCAGTGGGCGGCAATACCGTATTCCGCCGCCTTATGCATTTCCATGGTACGTATCTGAATTTCGAAGGGCTGTCCCGAAGAGCCGATAACCGTGGTGTGCAGTGACTGGTACATGTTGGGCTTGGGCATGGCGATGTAGTCCTTGAAACGCCCCGGAATGGGCTTATACATTTCATGGATGACGCCGAGCGCCGCATAGCAGTCTTTTACGGAATCCACAATAATTCTCACGGCAAACAGATCATAAATCTGATCCAGTGTCTTGCTCTGGTTCTTCATTTTCTTATAGATGCTGAAGAAATGCTTGACACGGCCGTCTATCTGGGATTTGATTCCCGCATTTTTCATGTGTTCGGTCACTTCGTCCACAATCTGCTGGATGTACTCTTCCCTTTCGCTTCTGCGTACTGCGATTTTATCCACCAGGTCATAGTATACATCCGGCTCCAGATATTTCAGGGAAAGGTCGTCAAGCTCCACCTTGATTTTGGAAATGCCCAGGCGCTGTGCGATGGGCGCATAGATTTCCATGGTTTCCCTGGCTATCTTCTGCTGCTTCGCCGGAGGCTGGTACTTCAGGGTACGCATATTATGGAGCCTGTCGGCAAGCTTTATCATAATGACGCGGATGTCCTTTGCCATGGCAAGGAACATTTTACGAAGGTTCTCTGCCTGCATTTCCTGCTGATCCGCGGTTTTATTGTCCCCGTTCCCCTTATCACTGGGGAAATTAATCTGCTGGAGCTTTGTTACGCCGTCCACCAGAAGGGCCACATCAGGGCCGAATTCCTTTTCGATTTCCTCTTCGGTCATGATCGTGTCTTCCACCACGTCATGAAGAAGGCCTGCTTCTATCGTTTCCTTATCCAGCTCCAGATCCGCCAGGATAATGGCCACGCAGAGAGGATGGATGATATAAGGCTCGCCGGACTTACGCACCTGCCCTTCGTGGGCGGCATAGGCAATTTTATACGCTTTCTCGATCATGGAAATATCATCTGACGGGTGGTATCTGCGCACACGGGAAATAAGGTCCTGATAAAGCTCCTCAGGACTTAAATATTCCTTCATGGCCTCAATCCGTCCATCATCCAGCACCAGGCTTTTTCCTTTCTTCTGCTGCCGGGCAAGATTTCCGCCGCCCTCGTATACGATTTTGCTTTTTTCTTCCGGCTGCACCGCTGCTTCTTTCTGAAGTCCGGTCTGCATTCTATCCGTTGTCTTTTCTTCCGTCATACTCATATCATCACCGGCGCCACTTTTATTGTTATAGCCAAAAACCCTGATGTACAAGGTCTTCACATGTTAAATCCTGTTCTATTATTTTCCTTCATAGCAGATTGCGGACTCCAAACGGTAGCCCTTCAGCTTTTCCCTGCCCTTAAGCCCTGCAAGCTCCATAAGTACCACTACTCCGACCACTTCGCCGCCCAGGGATTCCACCAGGCGGATCATTGCCTCCGTGGTGCCTCCTGTCGCAATCAGATCATCCACAATCAGAATCTTCTGGCCGGGCATGATCGCATCCTTATGTATCTCGATCACTGCAGTGCCATATTCCAGCTCATATTCCATGGAAACCGTCTCACAGGGGAGCTTCCCTTTCTTTCTGATGAGCACAAAGGGCTTATGATTATTATAGGCTATAGGGGTCCCGAAGATAAAGCCTCTGGATTCCGGCCCCACCACAATATCAAAATCCAGATCCTTAACTAACTCCTGCATGGTATCAATCGCCAGGTGCAGGCCGTCTGCATCCTGCAGAACGCTGGTCACATCCCTGAACATGACCCCTTCCTCCGGGAAATCCGGAATACATCTCACATATTCTTCCAGCTTTTTCATTCTGTCCTCTTTCCGCCGCAAACCGGCCTTTCTTTTACTGGGCTGCCGAATTGTCCCTGCCCTTTATGTCTTTTCCTGAAAGACTTTTTCCTTCTGGTCATTTTTCCCTAAAAAACTATTATTTATTATATTATTTATCCTTGTATAAGTCAACCGCCCAAAATGCCTGTATTTACAGGGTTTTTGACCTGTCACAGCGTCATATTACCATAGAGAAGGTCCTTCATTACGCCAAAAAATTCCCTGACCATGTTGTTCGCCTGCATAGGAATATCTGAAGGCGCCGCCAGTCCGCATACGGTACAAAAGCCCTGCTTAACCGCAAGCCGCGTTCCCCGGTAGACATGGAAATTATTCGTAACAATCCCCACGCTGGCTGCTTCGGGAATCAGTTTTTGGGAGAATTCCAGATTTTCCTTGGTATTCGTGGACTTGTCCTCCATCACAATCCGTTCCGGCGCAATTCCTTTCGCAACAAGGTAATCAAACATTCCCTGCGCCTCGCTCACCGGCTCATTGCTTCCCTTCCCTCCTGAAACCACCACAAGCGTAGCTTCATTTTCTTCCAGGTAGGTCACCGCCGTATCCAGCCGCAGCGCAAGCGCTTTGCTCGGGCCGCTGTCCCGCATCTGGGCCCCGAGGACAATCAGATAATCCAGCCCCGGCTCCCCCTTGCTGTGAAACCTGCTGATAATCAGGCCTTCAATAAAAAGGAACACCAGAATTCCGGCCGCTAGCACGATTACAAGCAGCAGCTTTACCGCTGCCGGAAGACGGCTTATTATATTATTTTTCCACATCCAGGCCAGTGCCATAAAGCCCGCGCCGGCCGCTCCCCAGATCAGGAAAAACCAGGAACCGAAAACTCCTGATATCAGAATTCCCGCACAGTAAAGCAGGCACAATATCCCCACAGTAAAAAAAATATATGTCATTTTTATTTACACTCCTTTTTATCTTTTCCTTTATGGCCTTTTTATTTTAACACACTCTGTCCTTTCCTGTCCTGTTTTGTCATAAAAATACGTTCTGTAACGCGTTGTCTGCTGCTTGCGTCAATGATAACATTATGATATGTACGTGCCATGTATAGTGTCGGAAATAACAAGAAAGGCGGTGGGTACAGACAAATGAGCCGGGAATGGACGAAAAACCCACAGAAGCTGGAAATCCTTCTGCAGAATTTTGCAGATATAATATGGGAATACGATACACAGGCAAAGGATCTATATCCGGAAACGGAATGCGCGCAGCGCTTCGGCCTGCCGCCTGTCATACATAACGGGGCGCAGGGGCTTGTTCAGTCGGGCATCCTGCATCCTGATTATCTGCCGTCGCTTTCCCATGTTTTCCGCTCGCTGGAGTCCCAGGAATGCACACTGTCGGCGGAGCTTCTCTCCAGGCTTGGTGCCTGTCGGGATTACCGGTGGTACCGGGCGGTTTTTACCTCTTATTTGGACGATGCCGGGAATATGCAGGCAGTGGGTTTTTTTCAGGATATTGACAGCGAGGTGCAGCACAGGCTGAAGCTGCAGCATCTGGCAAATATGGACGGCCACACGGGAGTATACAATGCGGCCGCCGGCAGACAGCTCATACAGAGCCTGCTGATGCAGCAGAGCCCCTGTACGCACAATGCCATGTTCGTCTTTGATGTTGACAACTTTAAAAGCATCAACGATACCTACGGACACTGCCAGGGAGATGAGGTACTGTTCCGTTTTGCATCCATTCTGCGGAATGTATGCAGCCGTACAGATACTGTTTTCCGCATAGGAGGGGACGAATTCGGGTTGTTCGCATACCAGACCTGTGACGAAGGGCTTGTGGAACGTGTCTGCAAAGAAGTACTTCTGCGCACCAGGGAACTGAACGGAAGCTGTGTTCCCGTCAGCGTAAGCATCGGCGCCGCAATCAATAAAGAGTATGCCCCTTCTTATTTTGATTATTACCGGGCGGCTGATAAAGCCATGTACCAGGCAAAGAAAAACGGAAAAGGCAGCTACATAAAAACTATCTTCTAAAATTCCCGTAAACCACAAAAATCCGGCCACAGAAAATTCTGTGACCGGATTTAAACTTATAGGGTAACTGTTCAGTTACATCATTCCCATTCCGCCTGCTCCGGCAGGTGCTGCGGGAATATCCTCTTTGATGTCTGCAACAACGGTTTCTGTTGTCAACAATGTGGATGCAACGCTTGTTGCGTTCTGCAGTGCGCTTCTGGTAACTTTGGCAGGGTCAAGAATACCTGCTTCTACCATATTTACATACTCTTCCCTCAGAGCATCGAAGCCCATGCCTACTTCCATTTCTTTTACTTTGTTGATGATAACGCTGCCTTCCAGGCCTGCGTTTGCAGCAATGTGGTACAGAGGTGCTTCCAGAGCCTTGAGTACGATTCTTGCGCCTGTCTTTTCATCTCCGTCCATTCCTTCAGCCAGTTTGGAAACTTCCTTGGATGCGTGGATATATGCAGATCCGCCGCCTGCGATAATGCCTTCCTCAACTGCTGCCCTTGTAGCTGCAAGAGCGTCTTCCATACGCAGCTTCGCTTCCTTCATTTCTGTCTCGGTTGCAGCGCCCACACGGATAACCGCTACGCCGCCAGCCAGCTTCGCAAGTCTTTCCTGAAGCTTCTCTCTGTCAAAATCAGAAGTGGTCTCTTCGATCTGTTTCTTAATCTGGGAGATTCTTGCCTGGATTTCATCCTTGCTGCCTTCGCCGTCAACGATAACCGTATTTTCTTTCTGTACCTTAACGGATTTCGCACGTCCCAGATCTGTGAGCTGGGTTTCTTTCAGATCAAGGCCCAGTTCCTCGCTGATTACCTTGCCGCCTGTAAGGATAGCGATATCCTGAAGCATTTCTTTTCTTCTGTCGCCATAGCCGGGAGCCTTAACAGCTACAACGTTGAAGGTTCCGCGCAGTTTGTTTACAATCAGGGTGGTCAGCGCTTCGCCTTCCACATCTTCAGCAATAATTAACAGCTTGGCGCCGCTCTGTACAACCTGCTCCAGCAGAGGAAGGATTTCCTGGATGTTGGAAATCTTTTTATCTGTAATGAGGATATAGGGATTTTCCAGAATTGCTTCCATTTTGTCCATATCTGTGCACATATAAGCGGAAACATATCCTCTGTCGAACTGCATACCTTCTACCAGGTCGAGTTCTGTCATCATGGTCTTGCTTTCTTCGATGGTGATAACGCCGTCTCCGGAAACTTTTTCCATAGCGTCTGCTACCATTTCCCCAACTTCGTCATCTCCTGCGGAAATAGATGCAACTCTTGCGATCTGCTCTTTGCCGTTGATCTTGGCGCTCATTTTAGCAATAGCTTCCACTGCGCATTCGGTAGCTTTCTTCATACCCTTTCTGAGGATAATCGGGTTAGCGCCTGCTGCCAGGTTCTTCATTCCTTCGTTTACCATTGCCTGAGCCAGGACGGTTGCTGTCGTGGTACCGTCGCCTGCTACATCATTGGTCTTGGTGGCAACTTCCTTTACCAGCTGTGCACCCATGTTTTCGAAAGCATCTTTCAGCTCGATTTCCTTTGCGATGGTTACACCGTCGTTTGTGATAAGGGGAGCTCCGTAGGATTTATCAAGAACTACGTTTCTTCCTTTCGGTCCAAGTGTTACCCTGACGGTATCTGCTAACTGATCTACGCCGGCTTCCAGAGCTGCACGGGCTTCTGCGCCGTATTTAATTTCTTTTGCCATGATTCAAACGCCTCCTGAATTTATGATTTTGGTTTCGTGTCTGCTTATTCAATTACTGCAAGAACATCGGACTGCTTTACGATGATGTATTCCTGATCGTCATCCAGCTTAACTTCCGTACCGGCATATTTGGAATAGATTACCTTGTCGCCGGCTTTCACTTCCATCTTAACTTCTTTTCCATCGATTACTCCGCCGGGGCCTACTGCAATTACTTCTGCCTGCTGGGGTTTTTCTTTGTTCTGTCCGGGAAGAACAATTCCGGATTTTGTTGTCTCTTCTGCTTCTAACTGCTTCAAAACGATTCTGTCACCTAAAGGTACTAATTTCATAAAAATGCCTCCTTAATGAATTCTTTCTTTCACCGGTTTTATTTTGTTGTTAGCACTCATCTTGTTTGAGTGCTAAACACTATACATATATTATGTTTTTGGTTTATTTTATGCAACGCCCTTCACAAGACTAAAAATGTTGTTTACTCAACATATCTTAATTTATCTCTTGTTTTCTCTCTTTTTCTTAATTTCATCGTTTTTTATAAATTTATTATAAACAAATTCCGGTGTTTTCAAACCTTAATACAATGAGGATTATTCTTTTATTTTCCGGCAGCAAAGCTTTTGTCCGGGCCGTCTGCCGCAGTCCTGCAAAAAAAAGCGGCCGGCAGAAAAAAATCTGCTCTGGCCGCGGCTATATTTTAATATATTCCATAACTGCCCTGTACCCTCACAGTTACCATATTCCTATCTTTGCAGCCCCTTCTCCAGACGCTCCCTGTATCCCGGCATATTCTTTTCATCAAATTTATCCCGGAACATCTCATACTCCGCCTCGGAAAACAGCGCCGTAAAATCCTCTTCCACGCTCGCCCTGTTTACCATGCCAATGGCAACGGAAGGCGCCAGTATGGCATCCTCATAAGCCCTGCAGGCCTCCCTGACCCGCCGGCAGTAGGCTTCTGCCTCACCATCCTCCGGCACTTCTATCACCACATAAAAAACATCGCCGTCCACACGGCCCATAACATACTCAGGTTTTGCTTCCTGTTTCAGAATTCCTGCCACAGTCTTTATCAATCTGTCGCTTTCTTCATCGCCGTAGTTTTCGTTTACAAACTTCCAGTCATTGATATTCACACAAATCAGCGCATCCGGCGCAGTCCCCGTCTCAGCCAGCTCCTTCAGCCTGCTGTCAAAGCTTGGTCTGCTCAGCAGTCCTGTCAGCGCATCCACATGCTCCCCATGCTTTGCCTGATATCTGTCCTTCTCCAGCGCTTCCTCCAGTTCATCCGCATAAATGGCAGTTTCCCGGAATCTGTACTGCTTTTCTCCCAAAGAAGAATACAGCTTTGCGACATTGTCAAGAACGGCTTCTGCCGTCTGTCCGGCGGCCTGTTGATTCAGCTTTGCATAAAGATGGCCGACGGTTCTGTCCGCCACGCGGATCTTCCGCCCCGGATCGCTTACCACATCCGGTTCAAATCCGGAGAAATCACCAACGCAAACCACCTTTTCCCCGTGCCGCTCTGTAAGCAGCAGCTCTGTGCCCAGCGCCTCGCACAAACTGCAAAAGAGCCTTTGTATCTCGTCCAGATCATATAAATTTTCCAGACTGTAGTATTTTATGTTTTCCTTTAATCTTTTTTCCAGGGAAATCAAACCGTATGCCATACCCTCGCCCTTCCTTCTGCCGGCTTATGCCCGCGTTCTGCTGTTATTTTACCGCGGCTGTACGAAGCATTTCCGCGCAGCAGTACAGCCAAAATTATTATACTTTTTTTCCTGCTTTTTGTCCAGTTCCGGGCAATGGGAGAAAAAATTGATTTTTGTCCGGTTGATTTTCTCCCGTTTGACACGGCCTGTTCCAGACGTTAGAATAAAAATAAATAGTTTTACGGGAGGGAATATGTTTATCAACGAACAGTCCTTAATAGGCCTCAACGGCATGCCCCAGTATGTTTCCATACGCGCACAGAAAAAGGATGCGCCGCTGCTGCTCTATCTTCACGGCGGTTCCGGAGATGCCGCGCTTCCATTGGTCATGAAATTCAACCGCGGGCTGGAGGAGAACTTCACCGTCGTTGTCTGGGAGCAGCGCGGTGCAGGCAAATCCTATTACCGTTTTGAGGACGGCGCGGTCACCATGGAAACCTTTCTTCAGGATCTCCTCTCGCTTACTACCATTTTGCTGGAACGATTCCGTCAGAACTGCCTGTATCTTGTGGGCCATTCATGGGGCAGCGTTCTGGGTCTTACCTTCACCGCGCGGCATCCTGAGCTGGTGAAAACCTACATCGGCTGCGGCCAGGTAGTCAACATGAAGAAATCCTGCCGCACAGCCTATGAATACGCTCTGGCACATGCCGACAGTAAGGCCCTGGAACGGCTTCGGACAACAGACTGCGCCTACACCGGTGACAACTGGCTTTCCGATCTGCTTTTTGTTACGAAGCAGGTGGTAAAGCACAAAGGTTCTCTTTATGGAAAAACCAATTACAACAAGCTGATCACTCCCTTCCTTTTTTCCGGGTGCTACTCCCTTCCCGATCTACTCCGCCGGCAGAAAGGCAGCCTGCAGGCAATCCGGCATCTGTGGCCGGAACTGATGGAGACGGATTTTGAAGGCATGACCCGTTTCGGCACACCTGTCATATTTATAGAAGGCAGGTATGACAGCCATGTATCCTCTGAATTAGCCAGGGAATATTTTGAAACCATAGAAACCGAAAAGCAGTTTTTCTGGTTTGAAAAGTCCTGTCATTTTCCGCAATGGAGCGAGAATGACCGTTTCAACCGGCTTATGGCTGAAGTGTTGTTATAGTTTGATTATCGTTACAGCCGCTCCTTTGTAAATTTTTAAGACGCATAAAATGGCTTTTGATATTATAATGCCCAATATTCCCGCCGTCCCGAACTGTTACATTATAAAAACGGAGCAGGCATTTATCATGCCTGCTCCTCTACATAATCCATATAGTCAGCCTCGTCTGCAAAAAGCATATACTGTCCGTTCACACATCCCATGTAACCTTCACCAACATAAAAACCTTTCATACCGCGGCTCCTTTCTGCTATCTCAACTAAAACGTTTCTCTGTTTCCAATGTCAGGTCTCTGTGAGCCCTTCCATAGTCTAAGAATAGCATATAGTGAGTCCGATAATCGGGACTTTGGCTCTGTCCCATTCGTTTTCCAGGCAGTATTTTTACAGGTTTTTATGATTTACTGCAGTATTTGCAGGACGGGAAAATTTAGTAGTCCCTCAGAACCAGCTCCGTGATGCCCGGATTATTTCCTCCCTGCACCCGGATAATTTTCGGTTCTCTGCCGTAGCCATATTCCTCCTGAAGCATATTCCGTATGCCCGTGCCTCCGTGAAACCCGTGAATTATCCGCAGCCTGTATACACTGCTGTCCGTCCTTTTCAGCACGGCATCTACCTCAGCTTTTGCCTGAAGCACATTTTTCCCATGAAGATCGATTTCAATAATGCCTGCGTTCATCCATCCGCCTCCCGTCTCAGTTAATTTATCCCATCTCCCAGGAGCTTCCTCTTCAGCTGGTGTATTCCCCACTGAATCCAACAGAACATCCCTACAAAGATTATGATGAGAACGGGGCTTAAATAACCAGCGTTTATTCCCAGCGCCACATACAGCCCAAGCTGTGAAATTGCCAGGGCGCTCAGCAGATAGGCCAGCTTTTTCCATCTTTTTACAAGTTCCGCCAGAGATTCTGAATCCGTATAAATTTCATATTCTTCCTCCGGCGTTCCCGGAATGTACTGTTTTTTCAGGTAAATCCACCCATTGAAGGTTTTCCCAACGAACTCCCAGCCCTGTTCCTCAAACAGCTCCAGATAACGTCTTTTCTCTTCCGGGTCGTTCATTACGTCCGGGTTGTAATCAATCCTGTGACGATAAAGGATTCCCGGCTGCCTGGTGTAAATACTGAAAAAACAGCCTCCTTTTATCAGCTGCCAGCCCTGTTCCGACATTCTGTCAAGGTCCTGCTCCTCCCTGTCATAATTCCATGCCATATAACCTCTGAATGATACTTTGGTATCCATAAATTCTCCTTTCCGCATCAGCCTGCCGGATATGTATTTCTGCGGGCCAAAATTTTCCCAATCCACTTTTTCAATGAAAATTTTTCCTAATCTACTTTTTCAGTAAAAGTTCAGACGGCCGGCCTATAATCTTTTCCGCGCTTTTGAGCATCTCAATCAGCCGGACAAGCTCTGCCTCCAGAGCTTGTCTGCCGGTATCCGTCAGAACATACAGTTTTTTCCTCACTCCTGTATTCCTGCTTCCCCCTGCCGTTCCATACTCCGGTTCTGCGTCACATTCCGCAATCCAGCCTTTTTTCATCATATTGCTGACCGCTCCGTACATGGTGCCCGAACCAATCCTGACCCGGCCGCCCGACAGCTCCCCGGCCTCCTGCATAATCCCATATCCGTGATTCGCATGCCGGTACAGGCAAAGCAGTATATAAAAATAACTCTCTGTAAGCGGTTCCTTCTTAGGCTCCATCCCTTTCTCCTTTCACAGTCCTGCCTGTGCATCTCACAGAACTATATCGTGTTCCGTTATGTCGTCTTACGATATATTAACTTTTTTATATCGTAGCACGACATATGTCGTCTGTCAACATATTGCAGCAATTTCTGTTGCAGCCCTGTTATGATTTTCTCACTATTTTTAAAGAATAGCTTGCAAATTCCCGTTTTTTCTGTAAAATAGGTAAAGGCGACATGAAACAGGACATAATTAAAATAAGAAGAAAGCCGCCATGGCAGGTCGCCGTAAAGGAAATCCGATTCCTTATTCTGCCGGCTTTTTCAGTCATTACCGCCGCTTTTCGGCATTCGGAGGAAAATCCCCTGCCCGCCAAAGGGCAAATTTCTAAAGAAATTGCATTTTGCTCCGCAAAACATGGAGGATTAAAATGATTAGTGCAAACAACGTTACCCTGCGTCTCGGGAAAAAGGCGCTTTTTGAGGAAGTTAACATCAAGTTTACGGAAGGCAACTGTTACGGCCTGATCGGTGCCAACGGCGCCGGTAAATCCACCTTTCTGAAAATTCTTTCCGGGCAGCTGGAGCCTACCAACGGCGATGTGGTAATCACTCCCGGCCAGCGGCTTTCCGTCCTGGAACAGGATCACTTCAAATACGATGATTATACGGTTCTTGATACCGTAATTATGGGCAATTCCCGCCTTTATGAAATAATGAAGGAGAAGGATGCCATTTATGCCAAGGAAGATTTCACCGATGAGGATGGCATCCGCGCCAGCGAGCTGGAAGGCGAATTCGCCGAAATGGACGGCTGGGAAGCCGAATCCAACGCCGCCAGCCTTTTAAACGGCCTGGGAATTGAAACCGATTACCATTATTCCCTGATGAAGGATCTGAACGGAAGCCAGAAGGTAAAGGTCCTTCTTGCCAAAGCGCTGTTCGGCAATCCCGACATACTGCTCCTGGATGAGCCTACCAACCATCTGGATCTGGATGCTATCGCCTGGCTGGAAGAATTCCTCATCAATTTTGACAACACGGTTATCGTGGTATCCCATGACCGTTATTTCCTGAATAAGGTCTGCACCCATATCGCGGACATTGACTATGGCAAAATTCAGCTGTATGCCGGCAACTACGATTTCTGGTATGAATCCAGCCAGCTGCTCATCAAGCAGATGAAGGAAGCCAACAAGAAAAAGGAAGAGAAAATCAAGGAGCTGCAGGACTTCATCTCCCGTTTCTCCGCCAATGCTTCCAAGTCCAAACAGGCCACCTCCAGGAAACGTGCCCTGGAAAAAATAGAGCTGGATGAAATCAGACCCTCCAGCAGAAAATATCCTTATATTGATTTCCGTCCCGATCGTGAAATCGGCAATGAAGTGCTGACTGTAGAGGGGCTTTCCAAAACGATTAACGGGGAAAAGGTGCTCAACAACATTTCCTTCATTGTGGGGCACAATGATAAAATTGCATTTGTGGGAAGCAACGAGCTGGCAAAAACCACGCTTTTCCAGATTCTCATGGGTGAAATTGAGCCGGATGAAGGAACCTTCAAATGGGGTGTTACCACCTCCCAGGCTTACTTCCCCAAGGACAGCTCCAAAGAGTTCGATAATGACTACACCATTGCCGACTGGCTGATGGGCTATTCCCCAGTGGACGATATCACCTATGTCCGCGGCTTCCTGGGACGTATGCTTTTTGCCGGGGAAGACGGAGTGAAAAAGGTCAAAATCCTGTCCGGCGGTGAAAAGGTCCGCTGCCTGCTTTCCAAGATGATGATTTCCGGCGCCAACTGCCTGATATTGGATGAGCCTACCAACCATCTGGACATGGAATCCATAACCGCACTGAACAACGGACTTATCAAGTATCCCGGCGTTGCACTTTTTGCCTGCCGCGATCACCAGTTCGTTCAGACCACGGCCAACAGAATTATGGAAATCCTTCCTGACGGCAGCATGATCGATAAGATCACAACCTACGACGAATACCTTGCAAGCGATGCCATGGCAAGAAAACGTACTGTTTATACTGCCAATAAGGAAGACGATGAAAATTAACCAGGATGGTATTCCATGCGGATGCCCCTGGAAACGGGCTGCCTGTTAAATCCGGCAGCCCGGCATATAAAGGGGGAAGGCTGCCGTGAATCATGGAAAAGGTGCTTCCCTCTTTTGTTTCCTTCCGGCGGCTTTCACCCTATGCTCCGGAGTAAAAATGAATGCGGCCTGTTGTCGCAGAAATTGAGGTAACAGATGAAAACAGTTGACTTACATGTCCACTCCGATAAATCCGACGGGAGCATGAGTCCCCCCGAACTGGTTGACCTGGCCCTGGAAAAGGGGCTCAGCGCCTTCGCCCTCACGGATCACGATACCACCGCAGGACTGTCGGAAGCTATTTCCTACGCTGCCGGGAAAAATATTGAAGTCATTCCCGGCATTGAATTTTCCACGGAATATATGGGAAAGGACGTTCATATCCTGGGGCTTTTTATCGATTATGATAATCCGGAATTCAGCCGGAAAATCCAGGCCTTCGTGGATTCCCGGATCCTGAGGAACCAGAAAATGTGCGCCAACCTGCAGGAGGCGGGCATTGATATTTCCTATGAAAAACTCACCGCAGCCTTTCCTGATTCCGTGATAACAAGAGGCCATTATGCCAGATATCTTCTGGAACACGGCTATGTCAAAAGCATGCCCGAAGCCTTCGACCGCTACGTGGGCGACCGGTGCAAATATTTTGTCCCCCGTGAAAAAGTAACGCCTGAGCAGGCGGTCCGGCTTATCCTTGATGCGAAGGGTCTGCCCGTGCTGGCGCATCCCACTCTCTACCATATGGGAAAGGACGCGCTGCAGAAGCTGGTTGCCCGTCTGAAGGAGGCAGGCCTTATCGGCATCGAAGCAGTCTACTCCACCTATAATGCGGGAGAAGAACGGGAAATGCGCCAGCTGGCGGAGCACAACGGCCTTTTGATTTCAGGCGGCTCCGACTTTCACGGCAAAAACAAGCCCGGACTTGAAATGGCCACCGGTTACGGAAAGCTCCTGATACCGGCTGATATCCTGGAAAAACTCCGTCAGAAAAGAAAGGAACTTTTTCATGCATAACCCCAATGATTCCATAAAAATTCTCTTTACAGACATGGATGGTACCCTGCTGCTTAAAAACAGCACCGTTTCCGATGAAATGAAAGCAGCGCTGGACCGGCTCATCCGCAACGGCCACAAACTGGTCCTTACCTCAGGCCGTCCCCTGGACAGTATTTTGGAAGTCATGCAGGCCTCCGATTTGTTTTACCCGGGGACCCTGGTGATTTCCAACAACGGAAGCCTGATTTACGACTGCACCGCAGGGGCTCCTCTCATGGAAAAAACGATCCCCTTCCCCATTGCCTCCGGCATCATACGGGAAGCGGAGGAACTGGGAATCCATATACAGACCTACACCGATCATGAAATCGTATGTAAAAAAGAAGACGAAGAGGTAATTTATTACCGTAAGCGCATTCATCTTCCCCTCATTACAGCGCCTGATATTTTATCCGTACTGGAACGGCCGCCCTATAAACTCCATACCATTCATCTGACGGACAAAACACTGCTGCTTAAGCTGAAGGGACGAGTGGAGGAAAAATACGGGACGGAAATTACCGCACAGTTCTCCAATGATCAATATCTGGAATTCTACAATCATGAAGCCGGTAAGGGAAACGCCATCCTGGCCGTATGCCGTCATTTCAATATTCCTGTGGGAAACAGCATCGCCGCAGGCGACGCACCCAATGACATTTCCATGCTGCAGGCCGCAGGAATTGGCGTAGCCATGGCAAATGCCGGGCCAGGCGTAAAAGAGGCTGCCGATTTTGTCACTTCACTGGACAATGAGCATAACGGCCTGACGGAAGCGATTGAAAAATTCATGCCTGGCTGCTGATATCCCAGACGGTTGCTAATCCACCCGACTGCTGATCCATGACTGGCTGCTAATCCCCGCCTGACTGCATATTCAGAAAAAAGCGGCTGCACAGATGGTTTCTTATCTGTGCAGCCGCAGCCTGTTAACAGGATACTGCCATAATTTAGCGTTCCTGTTCTCTATTTTTCCTTCAGCATCATTTCCTCTTTCCGCGTCTTTCGTACCATCGCCCGCTTCAGCCAGTCATACAGGTTCTTTCCGGCCAGGGGAAGCAGCAGCATTCCTGCCATATACACCAGGATTTTAAGGAATGCAGGCCCATTATCCAGAAATGTCAGCTTTGGGAGCAGTGTGTCCAGAATCAGCGTATGATAGAGGAAAATATAAAGGGTATATTTCCCCAGGTACTGCAGCGCCTGCAGTATCTTATCCACCACCCGGTTTTGGAGCATTGCCAGGAAGGTGCATACGGAAAACAGGAAGAAGATTACCGCCAGTGAATATAATATCAGAGTAATTCCCGGAGGATTCACGCGCAGCAGCCAGCCAAACATGGATTCATCCCAGGCCAGCCGGTCATGCAGGAGAAATGCCATCGCTCCAGCAAGAAGCACGACGGACGCTGCTGAGGCAATTCCCGCCTTCTTTTTGTTGGACAGCGAAATATGCATATCGGCCGCAACCATCCCCGCCGCAAAGACGAACAGATACGTCCCTCCCAGCAGATATTTGCCTCCGCCATAGGTCTCCAGGGCAAAAGTATGCTTCATGCAGAACATGGATGCAAACCATGCCAGTACCAGGAAAATCCCCCGAAACAAAAAGGCCGCCTTACCTCTCCTGCAGTTCATCACCAGCAAATAAAGCACCGGCGCCGCCGCA
This sequence comes from Eisenbergiella porci, assembly GCF_009696275.1. Classification (GTDB taxonomy): domain Bacteria; phylum Bacillota; class Clostridia; order Lachnospirales; family Lachnospiraceae; genus Eisenbergiella; species Eisenbergiella porci. The sequence continues at coordinate 56,897 of NZ_VUMI01000012.1, read as the reverse complement.
ATCAGCTGTATATAAATAAGCACATAATAAAACTGCCCTTCCAGGTTGAAGTTCACCGCCCACAGCACAAAGGCTCCTAGATTCAGCTGGAACCCGGTGCGCACATACTGATAAACAGCCACTGCCGCCAGATAGGGAACGAGGATTCCTCCAATCCGCCTTACCACCCATCTGCCGAACGATTCCTCCGGTTTCCTGTTCTGCAGGGAATAATAGGCGGTCATCCCCGCAAGGAAAAGAAATACGGTTACAGAGTAAAAGAAAATATACTGTACCGCCTCATCCTCATACAGAATCCCCTTTACGTGATCAATTACCACCGCCAGAATTGCAAAGAACTTGGCACAGTTGATCCATCCAATCTGCTGTTTTTTTCCCAAACCCATTAAAATAAAATCTCTCCTTTTTTTCAAAAACAATGCCTGCGATTTCTTTTCACACGGGCCTCAGGGTCTCTTTTCCAGACCGGGAAGCCGTTTAAAAGCTTAAGCAATGCCGCAAAAACCAGCACAGCTGCCAGCATGTTCTTCTCTTTATTTCACGATCTCCTAATTGTATCCAGTATACCATCCTCCTTTCCTTACGGTCAATCCTTTTATTAAAAATTATTTTTGACTTTTCCGTATAACCAGCCGACGTTTACCGTTCACAACGCATTATGGCTGTAATTGTCAACACAAAAACAGGTGCGTAAAACCATGCGCCTGCATGCTCTTACACACCTGTTTTCCACGGGCCTTCGCTTCCGGCAGTTTAACGAATCCCGCTGCTGTATGCTGTTTCATTCCGTCTGATAAATTTTATAATACTGTCTTTTCCAGGACCGGGGGTCAGCCTTCAACGATCAAATATCTTCCGTCACCCACTTCAAATACTTCATCCGCTTCCAGAATTTCGTCCAAATCAGCACCGTCCATGTCAATGCCTTCTTCTTCAAAATATTCCTTTACTTCTTCTGCAGATTCGACTACAACCGCCATACACTCTTCCAGAAAAGCTTCTGCTTCTTCCAGATTGGAAGCAACATCTTCTTCAGGAAAGAGCTGGCTCTGCTTCTTCAGAAAACACATTAAAACCGCGTCATCAAACTCGTGCATCTTCTTCCCTCCTTCCTCTTTGTTTCTTCTGCGTAACCGTTCAGTTCCTTCACAGTTACTCTTCTACATAAAATATACAGTCTATGCGGCCTTTGTGCAAGACTTTTTTCAAATCCCGGCGCTTCTCTTTTCATCTTCTGAGCCGGAAGGGCCGCATTTTTCTGAAATAACCTTCCACACGCCCTTCTCCAGATAAGAGGGACAGATAAAACGGGCGGCTTCCTTTACCTCAGGCCTGGCATTTTCCACCGCATAGCTGAAGCCCGCGGCTTTCATCAGGCCAATGTCATTGGTATTGTCCCCAAAGGCCATGGTTTCCTCCCTGGACACGCCGAAATAGTCCTGCAGTATCCTCAGCGCATTTCCTTTATCCACAGAGGCGTCCATGAAATCCACCCATTCCTCGCCGGCAACGCAGGTCTGCACCTTTTCACCCCATTGAGGGATCAGTACTTCTTCTCCCAGCTGCCGTATGCTTCCTCTGTGATATACCGCAACCTTCAGGATAACCGCCTCCTGGGCCAGCACATCCTCTACCTGCCGGAAGGTATTGTGGTAGCCGTATTTCATCATATCGAGAAATGTGCGGTTCTTCGTTTCCAGAAGACTGCCGTGGGGCGTTGATACCACAAATTCATATTCATTCCCCAGGCCGCGCAGCTGATGGATAATCTGCTCTGCATATTCCCTGTCCATGCTCGTCAGGGATATGTCCTCCCCCTTATAATGGATATGCGCCCCATTCTCCGCAATATAGCATATTTTATCAGCTACCTCCCTGAAAACATTCTGAATGCTGCACAGCTGCCTGCCGCTGGCGCCGCAAAAAATGACGCCCCGTTCCGCCAGGCTTTTGATTTCCTCCACAATTTCCGGATACAGATTCGGTGTGGAATCCGGTATCAGCGTACCGTCTATGTCAGATGCGATCAATTTTATCATAACACTCCTATCCGCGCGCATCGGCGCATACGGTATTTTCCGCGGCGTATGCCCTGTTGTCTGTCTATAAAAATTCCAGCAGTTCGGCGGGTTTTTCAATAATCACGTCCGCGTGGTTTTCCTCCAGTTCCTTCCGGTCACGGAAGCCCCACAGAACGCCAACCGTAAAAAGCCCTGCGCTTTTTCCGGTGCGCATATCCACACTGGTATCCCCCACATAAAGGAAGTCCTCCGGGGCAAGTCCCAGGTATTCTTCTATTTTAAAGACTCCGGCGGGATCCGGCTTTTTGGGGATTCCCGCCTTCTGTCCCTGGATGCAGTCGAAATAATCCTTGCCGAACAGGGTTTCCACCACGCTGACGCTGTTTTCATGGGGCTTGTTGGATAGAACCGCGATACGGATTCCTTTTTTCTTCAGTTCCTCCAGCAGAGGGATGATTCCATCATAGGGCCGGACCTGATACATGCAGTCTTTGGCAAACAGTCTGCAGTATTCCTCATAAACCTCATCATAATGGGTCAGCTCAGCGTCTCCCGCCTTTGTCAGCGCCCTGCGCACCAGCACGGCGGAGCCGTCTCCTACAAAATATTTATAATCCTCCTGTGTAAAGGAGGGCAGACCGAACTTTTGAAGCGCCCGGTTCCCGCAGTAGGTCAGGGATTCTATGGTATTGGCAAGCGTGCCGTCCAAATCAAATATCACAGCTTTTTTCATGCAGGTTCTCCTTTTCTTGCAAAACAGACTGGCAGAAGCGACGGCAGGTTACGTAAACGGCTGGTTTTGCCGCTTCGTAAAAATGTCAGCCGATCAGCTGTCTTTTTTTCAGTTCCTGGTAGACCCTGCCCACCGGCAGGCCCACCACGTTATTGTAATCCCCGCATATCCCCTGTATAAAAGCGGCGAAACCGCCCTGTATCCCGTAAGCGCCGGCCTTGTCCATAGGCTCTCCCGTCTCCACGTAACACCGGATTTCCTCTTCTGTCATAGGAAAAATCCGCACGTCTGTGCACTCATAAAAGCCGGCGGATTCCGTCCTCCCCTTTTCTTTCCACACAAAGGCAACTCCGGTATAGACCTGGTGCGTGCCGCCCTGCAGCTTACCCAGCATCTCTTCTGCCCGTTCCCTGGTGCCGGGCTTTCCCAGAATCTGCCCCCCGCAGGCCACAATGGTATCCGCGCCTATTACGACGGTGCCTTCCTCTGTGACGTTTCTTTCATAGACTTCCATTGCCTTATGATAAGAAAGCTCCTGAACGACCTCCTCCGGAAGCTCTTTGTCCGTAACCTCTTCCCATTCGCTGGGACAGACCTCAAACGGCAGACCTATCTGCGTCAGCAACTCCTGCCGCCTGGGGGATGCGGAAGCCAGTATTATCCTGCTTTTCATCTTTTTTACTCCTGTTTTTTAACCTCTGTTTTTACTTCTGTTTTTACTTCTGTTTTTTTCGCTGCCTTTCCTTCGCTGTCCGGCGCTTCCCGGTTATTCCTCTTCCTCACTTACATGCTTTTCCGGGATGAACACCCGGTCATCGTGAGGCGTCTCCTGGGCTTTTGCCGCTTCCATCGCTTCAACGCAGAAGGCAACCTGGGAATTAAAGGTTTCCTTTCCTCTTCTGTCCACCTTTTCATAGCTGCCGTCCGGCTGCAGCAGATGGGCCTTCACCGTATCCCGCAGCTGCACGTCAAGAATATGCAGCACCTTTTCCTTCAGCTTCGGATCCTCCACAGGGAACAGGATTTCCACACGGCGTTCCAGGTTCCTGGGCATCCAGTCCGCACTGCCGCAGTAAACCTCACTCTTGCCCGCATTTTCAAAATAGAAAATACGGCTGTGCTCCAGGAAGGTGCCCACGATGGAACGGACGGATATATTCTCGCTGACGCCGGGTATGCCCACCTTCAGTGAACAGATGCCTCGCACGATAAGCTCTATTTTTACGCCCGCTGCGGAGGCTTCATACAGAGCGGCTATGATATCCTGATCGCAGAGGGAGTTCATTTTGGCAATAATATGGCCCGTTTCCCCGGCCCGCACATTTTTCACTTCCCGTCCGATAAGGTAAAGGAACTTATCCTTCAGCCACAGCGGTGCAAGGGAAAGCTTATTCCAGGAAAGAGGCTCGGAATAACCGGAAAGCATATTGAATACCGCCGTGGCATCCTCGCCGATGGCTTCGGAACAGGTCATCATGCCGATGTCCGTATATAGCTTTGCCGTGGCATCGTTATAGTTTCCGGTTCCCAGATGGACATAACGGCGGATGCCGTCTTCCTCACGGCGCACCACAAGCGTGATTTTGCTGTGGGTTTTCAGGCCCACCAGGCCGTAAATTACGTGACAGCCCGCCTTTTCCAGCTTTCTCGCCCATACGATATTGTTTTCCTCGTCAAAACGCGCCTTCAGCTCCACAAGCACGGAAACCTGCTTTCCGTTTTCCGCCGCCTGGGCCAGCGCCGCAATGATGGGCGAATTACCGCTGACGCGGTACAGTGTCTGCTTGATGGCCAGCACTTCCGGATCCCTGGCGGCTTCCCGGATGAACTGCACCACAGGGGCAAAGGTCTGGAAGGGATGGTGCAGCAGAATGTCTCCCTGCCTGATTTTATCAAAAACAGAACCCTCTTCCATAAATTCCGGCACCGGCTGGGGCACATACTTTTCTTCCTTCAGATGTTCAAAGCCCTCCAGGCCGTACATTTTCATAAGGAAGGTAAGATCCAGGGGGCCGTCGATATGGTAAATATCCTCTTCCTCAATGGAAAGCTCATCCTTGATGATGCGCAGCAGGCGTTTATCCATGCCGGCTTCCACCTCCAGACGGATTGCCTGCCCCCACTGCCTCTTTTTCAGCTGTTTTTCGATTTCCTTCAGCAGATCCTCCGCCTCGTCCTCATCAATGGTCAGATCCGCATTTCTCATGATACGGAAAGGATGGGAGCACACCACGTCATAATTGAGAAAAAGCCTGGAAATATTCCGCTCAATCACCTCTTCCAGCAGGATGACCGCCTTGCCGCCGTTGTCCCCGGCCGGAATGGGCACAATACGTGCCAGCACGCTGGGCACCTGGACCGTGGCAAATTCCAGCTCCCCCTTTTCTTTCCGTTTGGAAAGCAGCGCCCCGATATTTAAGGATTTATTCCTGATGAGCGGGAAGGGCCTGGAGGAGTCCACCGCCATGGGGGTCAGCACGGGATATACATTTTCATCAAAATAGGCGTCCACATATTCGGCCTGATCCTTGCTCAGCTGCTCATGCTTTTCTACAACCGTAAGCCCGTTTGCCTTAAGCAGCGGCAGCAGGGAACGGTTGTATGTAGAATACTGCTGGGCCACCAGCTCGTGGGTCACCACGTTCAGCTTATCCAGCTGCTGGGCGGCGGTAAGCCCCGCAATATCCTTTTTGGTATATTTCGCATTTACCATGTCCTTCAGCGATGCCACGCGCACCATGAAAAACTCATCCAGGTTGGATGCGGTAATGCTTAAGAATTTCAGTCTTTCAAACAGTGGGATCTGTTTGTCTCTCGCTTCCGACAGCACTCTTTTATTAAACAGAATCCAGCTCAGTTCCCGGTTGGTATAAAGCTCAGGGTCCAGATAATCTTTTTTCTCCGCCATAATTTTTCTCCATTTATATGAATTCTTTGTAACTGCTTCTTCCCTTCACGGTTACAATTTTTTCTGCTTAATGACAGGATGTAAACTGAAAACCTCTTCGAAAAATGACGCTTTGGCCTCAAACAGCCCTCTTTCCAGGGTGATATCCTCAGTGGTGTTTACCGTGATGATCAGCTGATCCTCCTTCAGGGTCGTCCTGAAATCCCGGAACTTCTGCTTATGGCTGCGATCCAGGCCGTTTGCTACCCGCAGGATGGCCGTCAGCTTGGCAATGGTCAGATAGGACTGGGTGTCCAGCGTTGTGGTGGTCCCCAATTCTTCATAATAGTCAAAATCCTGATGGTTATATTTAACCACGTTGGCGACAATTTCACGTTCCCTGTGGGAAAGGCCGATGATCTCCGTTGCCATAACAATGCTGTAGGAGCATTCCCCCAGGTTCACCATGCTGATATATTTCCCGCAGTCATGGAGCAGGGCGGCAATGCGCAGCAATAGCCTCTCCCTCTTTCCCAGGCCATGCACCTTTTTCATGCTGTCAAAAATCGTGACGCAGATATGCTCCAGGGTTTCGCCGCGGCGTCTGCTTCCCATGAAGCGCTTGCTGATATTCCTGGCACAGGCTACGATATCCTGTTCAAAATCATGCTTCGGCCCAATGATTTTATTTTTTTCCGCATATTCATAGGCAATGCCGTCGCAGAGCGTCACGCCGGGCGCCCACAGCAGCTTGGCTTCCATGAGCTTCGCCACGTTGTAAATCAGTACGGCGGAAATAAATATCAGCGGCAGGCTTTCCACGGAAACGCCGAAGTGGGCCGCCACTTCTTCCCTTGCATGGCTGCGCAGGGCTTCCATGAAAACGCCGTAGCTGGCGCTGTCCACATATCCCGGCGTCTGGGAGCCGGTGAGCCTTTTCTGAATCAGCGTTGACACATAATCATCCACAATGATAATATTTTCAACGATTCTGTCCTTCAGATACAGCTTTTTGAAAACGGAGAGCTGGCTGTCGATCATTTCCTCCAGCAGCCCTTCGTATTTGGCAGGCCTGGCGTTCAGCTTGTTTAACAGCTCTTGGAGGCGCAGCACGCCCAGGCGCAGGTTCTGGGTGGCTACCAGCGTATCCTTGTCAAACAGGGAAACCTGGATGCTGCCGCCGCCGATATCCACGATCGCCGTTCCTTTTTCAATAATTTTGTTAAAATCCTGGCCCTTCAGCGCAATGGATTTGTAATCCAGGAAACGCTGCTCGGAATTGCTGAGCACATCAATATGGATTCCCGTGCGCTGCTGGATCTGATCCAGCACGATCATGGTATTTTCCGTTTCCCGTATGGCGCTGGTGCCGTAGGCCCTGTAGTCCTCCACCTTGTAGCTGCGCATGATTTCTTCGAATTCACGGAGGACACGGCATAGTTCATCTACCTTTTCATAGCTGATTTTTCCGGTGGCGAAGGTATCGTTTCCCAGATCGATCCGATGGCGGATATGGTCGATTTCCTTCATGCTTGTTTTCGCCGAAAATTCAAATATCTTCATGGAAAGCTCATAAGATCCCACGTCTATGGCGGCAAAAGTCTTCACCCTGCATCCCTTCCTTTCTTCCCCTGTTTTTCGCTCCTACATCCGGCCCAGCAGATAATCGATAAACTGCTGCGCCGTCCTGCCGGAAAGCCCGCCGTGGTACAGCTCCCACTTATTGGCTTCTGCCAGCAGTTCCTCCTCCGGCATGGTTACCCCGTAACGGAGCGCCAGCGTTTTTACGATATTCTGGAACTGGGCTTTATCCGGCGCGCCGAAATAAATGGTCACGCCGAACCGGGATACCAGAGACAGCTTTTCCTGTACGGTGTCGTTGTTGTGCAGATCGTCATCCAGCTCCCTCTTGTCACTGAATTTTTCCCTGACCAGATGCCTTCTGTTGGAGGTGGCATAAATCAGGACGTTGGCCGGCTTCTTCTCCAGCCCGCCTTCGATAACCGCCTTCAGGTACTTATATTCGATTTCAAAATCCTCAAAGCTCAGGTCATCCATATAGATGATAAACTTATAATTCCTGTTTTTAATCTGGCCGATCACATCATTCAAATCCTGGAACTGGTGTTTATATACCTCAATGATGCGCAGCCCCTGTGAATAATATGCATTGGCAATGGCTTTGATGCTGGAGGATTTTCCGGTTCCCGCATCGCCGTACAGCAGGCAGTTGTTTGCCTTCTTTCCTAATACAAAGGCTTCTGTATTGTCGATGAGCTTTTTCTTGGCGGTTTCATAGCCCACCAGATCGGAAAGCTTCACGTGGGCGATGTTCAGGATCGGTTCGATTACCGTTTCCCCTTCCTTATGGGCGATGCGGAAGGCCTTGTGCAGGCCGAATTTGCCGACGCCGTATTCCTTATAAAATTCCGTCAGGGTCGCCTTCATCTCCTCCGGCGTCCCATCCTCCCTGAAACGCACGGCCAGCGTGCAGATGCGGTCGCGGATACGGGTGTTGTACACCTTGCTCTCCTGCATATTCCCTTCATAGGAAAGAGCCATGGAAAAAGCAGGCGCTTCCAGCTTATCCATCATATCCGTAAAGTCATAATCAAAAAATTCTTTAAAAATAGCAATGTCATGCAGCACCGCCTCATTGATGGTGCCCTCCACAGCCCCCCTGATTTCGCAGGCGCGGCTATAGCTGTTTTCATTATTCACAAGCAGGTTCGTCAGATAGCAGTGCCACAGATTGCCTGAAAAGCCATGGCTTCCGGCCATTTCCAGCAGCCCGTGCATACACTCGTACAGCAGGGAGCTTTCCTTCTGGATGCCCTCCTCACCGGTGCCGTAATGCTCCATCAGCCAGACCATGTCCGCAAGCAGCGCGCCGTCCTCACCAAAATCCTTATATACAATCAGCTCTTTTTCTCTCATTGTGCCTGTCCTTCCCATCCTCTTTATAATGATAAATCACTTTCCCGGCTCTGCCGTCAGTAATTTCCCAAAATCCGCATGTTCTGCGCTTCATCCCGCAGCCCGCGCAGCGCATTCTTCACCGCGCTGTCAGCCAGGTTGCCGTCAAAGTCAACGAAAAACCGGTATTCCCAGTTGCGTCCTTCAATGGGGCGGCTTTCTATTTTGGTCATATTCAGATTGTTGTAGATAAAATGGGACAGCATATGATAAAGGGAACCGCTTTCATGGGCGATTTCAAAGCAGATGCTCACCTTTTTTGCATCCTTGCGGAAAATCTTCTGGTTGGTGATTATAATGAAGCGGGTGGAATTCGTTTCAGACTGGTTCACAGGCTTTTTAAGCACCTCCAGCCCGTATACCTTGCCCGCATATTCGCTGGCAATAGCCGCCTGCGTACAGTCGCCCTCCTGCGCTACCTTTCTGGCGGCAAAGGCGTTATTGGGCAGGCTGATCTGCTTCCAGTCATGCTCCGCCAGAAACCTTGCGCTCTGCATCAGTGACTGGGGGTGGGAAAATACCGTCCTGATATCCTCCATCCTTGTTCCCGGGACGCCCAGCAGGCAGTGCTCTATCCTGATTATCTGCTCTCCCACAATATAATTTTCAAATTCCACAAGCAGATCATAAATTTCATTCACGATCCCGGCGGTAGAATTTTCAATGGGAAGCACGGCGAAATCCGCGCTGCCTTCCTCTATGGCGCAGCAGGCATCCCGGAAGGTATCCACATGGAAGCTGTTTACCTCCTCTCCGAAGTACTGATGCATGGCTGCCTGGGAATAAGCCCCTTCCGCTCCCTGAAAAACCACTCTCCCCCGGTCATCCTCCAGAGAATCCACCCCGATGAAGGGAAGGCGCCCCATGCTTCCTTTTTCTGCCAGCAGCTGATACTGGAGCTTGCGGCTCATGGACATAATCTGTTCAAACAGCTCTCCGATCCCTGTGCGGTTAAAATCATTATGTGTCAGGGATTTTACTCTGGCGATCTTTTCTTTTTCCCGTTCCCTGTCAAAGACCTTTTTCCCTGTTTCTATCTTCACCTCGGCCACATGCTTACAGATGTCCATCCGTTCCTCATAGAGGCTGACAATCTGCTCATCCACCGAATCTATCTGTTTCCTCAAATCCCCTAAATCCATGCTTCTTCGCTCCTTCGTCCTTCACATACCAGATCAGATGAGGCTGAACCGGTCCTGTGCAAACTTATTTTTCTTCAATCCAATTTATTTTGCGCTGTGTCAACCACATGCTTTTCACCATTGTGCTTAAGCTCCTCCAGCATCTGTTTTGCCGTCTTTCCAGTGAAAGGATGCCTTACGAACGGCGCTATTTCACACAGCGGCGCCAGCACAAAATCCCTGTTCTGCATGTCGGGATGAGGCACCGTAAGCGTCTCGGTATCGATCACACAATCATCGTAAAGCAGCAGATCCAGATCCAGCGTCCGCGGCCCCCAGTGTACCTTACGCTCCCGTCCGGCCTGCCTTTCCACCTGCTGCAGCTTCTCCAGCAGCTCAAAGGGAGTAAGCAGCGTTTCCAGCTCCATGACGCCGTTGAGGAAATCCTCCTGCTCAACGCCGCCGTAGGGCGTGGTCCTGTAAACCTTCGAAACCTTCACCGGACGGCAGAGCGAATGTTCCTTCAGCTCCTTCAGCCCTTTTTCCAGATAATACTCTTTATCCCCCATATTGGAGCCAAACGCAACGAACGCCCTGTGCCAGCCCCGCTCAATCCGCACCGACACATCCCCGAAGGGAAGCGGAATCGGCGCCTCCGGCTTATGCAGCTCCAGCTCCAGCCGCCGGATCAGCGGAAATGCCAGCAAAACCTCCTGCGCAGTCTGTTCCGCCGCCCGTTCTATCAAATCATAGATCTGGGCGCACATAACCTCGTTCATCAGCCTGCACACCTCTCCATAATCGGTGGAGAGCTCCAGCCTGTCCGTCAGCCCCGCTCTTCTCGTATCCGTATATAACACCGCATCCAGGAAAAAATGCTGTCCCTTTTCCTTTTCCTCCGGATAAACTCCATGATGCCCAAAAATTTCCAGTCCCCTAATCCGTATCTGATCCACAACGGCACCTCCTTTTTATATTACTGTTCACTCCGTGACCAGTAACTGCCTGCCCTCCCGCAGAATCGCCTCTGCCATACGAATGGCCCTCTTATTCGCCTTCACATCATGCACACGCACAAAGGAACACCCGCTCAGCACCGCAAATACCGTGGTCACCAGCGTACCCTCCAGCCTTTCGTCCGCAGGCAGATCAAGCGTCAGCCCTATCACCGACTTCCTGGAAGTCCCCAGCAGCAGCGGACAGTTAAAAATCCGCAGGCTATCCAGATGATTGATCACCTCCAGATTATTTTCATAGGTTTTCCCAAAGCCCACGCCCGGGTCCAGGATAATCTTATCATCCCTGATTCCGGCCGATTCCGCAATCCGCAGCGTATCCGCCAGATCCGCCGCCAGATCCTCCAGGAAATTCCCGTAATCCGCATTCTGTCTGTTATGCATCAGGCAACAGGGCAGCCCGCTTCCCGCAATCGTCTCCGCCATCTGGCCGCCGTCATATTTCAGTCCCCAAATATCATTAATCAAATCCGCCCCTGCCGCGATTCCCGCCTGCGCCACCTTATACTTATATGTATCCAGGGAAACCGGCACGTCAAACCGTTTCTTCACCGCCTCAATCACCGGCGCCACCCGCGAAGTCTCCTCCTCCTCCGAAAGCAGCGTATACCCCGGCCTGGTGGACTCCCCGCCGATATCCAGGATATCCATCCCATCCCCAATCATCTCCTCCACATGCCAAAGCGCCCTGTCCATCTCATTAAAACGCCCCCCATCCGAAAAAGAATCCGGAGTCACATTCAAAATCCCCATCACATATGTCTTCCCACTGTCAACAAACTCCCTGTCGCCTATAACCATCCTGCCTGCCTCCTTAAAAAAATATTTTTTCCACACCCGCCCTAAATTCACCACTACCCCATTTTCTCTCTATCTGCCCTTCTCCCCTCTTCACAGCCTGCCTCCCCTCGCCACTTCAGCAAAAGGTTCTTTTTGGAGGGCGGCCAGCTGCAGGCTCCTTCCGCCGGGCATGCAAAGCAGGGCCGGCTTTTCTTATCCGCCCTGTAAAGCACCCCGCGCAGGCTCTCCTCCTGTGCCAGCTTTTTTTCCCTGTGCCCTGAAATCGCCCGGAGGATTTCCTCCCGCTCCGGTTCCTCAAAGCCGCAGTCAAGAAGAATCTCCTCCGCCAGCTGTGCTCCGGCAAGCTCATGGGGCGTGCCGTCCTCATACTGCCGGAACCTGCCGCAGTCATGCAGCAGTGCCGCCGCGTAAATAAGCTCCTTCTCAATTCCCAGCCCCCTTTCCAGATTTTCAATCCAGGAAAGCCGGGCCACATCCAGGAAATGAGACATATCGTGCCTGCAGAAGATCCGTTCTTCTTCATATTTCCGGTTTTTTTCCACACATTCCCTGTACTTCGGATTGTGCAGTATCCTGTTGACTCTGTCCATACCGCTCTTCCTTTCCCCGACAGGTTGTGGAGCAAATTTCAAATACGCCCTAACGCTCCAGCATATGATAAAAGGTTTCCTGCAGCGCGGCATTCTCTTCAAAAGCACCTCTTGTCGCCACAGTTACCGTCTTGCTCCCCGGCTTCTTCACACCGCGCATTGTCATGCACATATGCTCCGCCTCAATCAGGATCATCACTCCCCTGGGCTTCAGATAATCCATCAGGGCATCCGCCACCTGCGCCGTAAGCTTTTCCTGAAGCTGCGGCCTTCTGGCGAAAATCTCCACCGTCCTCGCCAGTTTGCTTAAACCCACCACCTTGCCGTCCGGAAGATAAGCCACATGGGCTTTTCCGAAAAACGGCATCAGATGATGCTCACAGGTGGAATAAAAGGTAATGTCCTTTTCCAGCACAATCCCTGCGCCCTCCGCCTGAAACTGCTTGGACAGCGGCACCGCCGGATCCTCATCCATCCCGCCGAAAATCTCCTCATACATCCTTGCTATCCGCTGGGGCGTCTCCACCAGCCCTTCCCGGTTTACATCTTCTCCGATTCCTTCCAGAAGCAGCTTCACCGCTTCCTCAATTTTTGCTTTATCTACCATGCGTGTCTCTCCTGACCGGCCGCTGCCTGATTTCTCACTGCTGCCTCTTTTCCGCGATTCTGATGACATCCCCCAGAAAGGACAGGGAGCCAAAAGCGATGATAACATCCTCTTTCCCTGCCAGAAGGCGTGCCATTTCCACGGCCTCCTCCGGACTGTCCGCCGCGGTCACATTTTCATGCACCCTGCGCACCACCTCCGCCAGCTCACAGGAAGACATCGCCCTGGGGTTGCAGGGCGCTGCCACCGTGATAATGGCATCTGCATAATCACAGGTATTCAGGATGATTTTATCCACTTCCTTGTCCTTCAATATTCCCATTATATATATGATTCTTCTATTTGTAAAATAGAAACGTATGGACTGGGCCAGTTTTACCGCGCCGTCCTCGTTATGCGCCCCGTCTGCGATAAACAGCGGTTTCCTGCCGATAATTTCAAAGCGCCCCGGCCACTTTGCGCGCAGAAGCCCGGCCTTCAGCTTCTCCTCCTTTACGGGAAAGCCCAAATCCGCAAGCCTGTCAAGAGCTTCCACGGCAAGGGCGCAGTTGTCGATTTGATGGATTCCGGCCATGGTGATTTCCAGATTTTTATGCCCCTTATAAGAAAATCGCTGCTTCTCCAGCCCGTACTTCACATTTTTGGCCGACTCCATATCGGATACAAACAGTTCACAGCCCTTTTCTTTACAGGTTTCCTCAATCACTCCCATAGCCTCAGGAAGCTGCCTGCAGGAAACCACACGGCTTCCCGGCTTGATAATCCCCGCCTTCTGCGCCGCAATCTCCTCCAGCGTATCGCCCAGAAAAGCCATATGATCCATACTGATGGACGCAAAAACGCAAAGCAGCGGCGCCGGAATTACATTTGTGGCATCCAGCAGCCCGCCCATCCCGGTTTCCAGCACCACAATATCACATTTTTTCTGACAAAACCATAAGAAAGCAAGCGCTGTCTCCACCTCAAAAACAGTGGGATGCCTTCCGGTTTCCGCCGCCATAGCCTCCGCCGCCTCCCGCACAGGTTTCATGGTTTTGCCAAGCGCTACCTTGCTGATTGGCTTCCCATTGATCTGAAACAGCTCCCTGTACTCAAAAATGGCAGGGGAAATATACCGCCCCGTCTTATAACCGCCTTCCGTAAGCGCCGTGGAAATAAAATTCATTACGGAGCCTTTGCCGTTCGTCCCCGCGATATGTATAAAGCTTAATTTCTCCTGCGGATTACCCAGCCGCGCCAACAGCTCCTTTATATTCTCAAGGCCCGGCACCACGCCGAAGGTATTGCATTCCTGCATATAGGCAAGCGCCTCCTGATAATTCATCTCTTCTCCTATCCGCGCGCCGCTGCGCGCAATCAAATCCCCCGCCGCAGACAACGAAGCATCAAACCTGCAACGATGCAGGGCAAGCCGCCAGATATCCATACAAGCACGGGTGCCTGGCTGCTGCTCACGGGAATAACATTTTTTCAACTTCTTTATCCTAGCACATTTTGCATAAAAAAAGAATAACCGGCCAAAATATTAGCATGCAAAAATTATGTAAAGACTTTTTAAAATGCGGCATCCTCGGCTGGTGCCTTGAAATTACATTTACCGCCCTCCACTCCCTCCAGCAGCGCAAATTCACGCTTCAGGGCACCACCTCCCTGTGGATGTTTCCCATCTACGGGGCTGGCTGCCTGCTGCGCCCCATCTGCGCCCTGGTAAAAAAATGCCACTGGTTCGTCAGAGGCTGCGTCTATGCCCTTTTCATTTTCGTGGCAGAATACCTCTCAGGCCGTTTTCTTCTGAAAAAAGGCCTCTGCCCCTGGAGCTACGGCAAGGCCCGCTGGAACATCGGCAAGGTCATCCGCCTGGACTACGCCCCCTGCTGGTTTGCCACCGGACTGCTCATGGAACAGGCAATCCAGTCCCCTGCCGGGAAAAAGAAACATTAAATCCGGAAAATACCAGCACAGCCTTCCCCATTACCCGCGGAAATAGCGGACAGGATATCCCTGCCCGCTATTTCCGCTTTCTTCCTAATTAAAGGAAGCAATTATGAGGAAGCCTCCTGCCGCTGCCCCTCGGCAAACAGCTTCTCCCTCTCCATCTTCTTCATGGTAAACCGATAAGCAATGTACAGGAAAATTCCGCCCAGACACCATGCGCTGGCATTTGCGGCGCACACGCCCACATAGCTCAGCAGCTTCGCCGCCACCACGGCCAGCACGGCCCTGCTCAAAAGCTCCACCACGCCGCCCATCATCGGCATCAACGCATAACCACAGCTCTGCATCACATTTCTGTAGATAAAAATCATCCCCAGCGGAATAAAGAAAGCCCCGTTAATCAAAATATAGGTCCGCGCATACCCCAGCACCTCCGTGCTGTCCCCGGTTACAAACAACCGGATAATCACCGGCAGCGCCACAACAACCACTGCATAAATAATCCCCCCGTAAACCGCAGACATCCAGAAAGCGATCCTGCTTCCCTTCTTAATACGCCCCAGATCATTAATCCCCCGGTTCTGCCCGCAGAAGGTGGCCATCGTCATACCCATGGAAGCAAACACCTGCGTCACCAGCTGCTCCACCTTGCAGGCCGCCGTATAAGCGGCAACCACGGTAGAACCCAGCATATTCAGCGCAACCTGTACCATAATCGTCCCCACCGCAGTAATGGAAAACTGCAACGCCATGGGAATCCCGATGGATACCTGATTCCGCACACACCACGGATCCAGCCTCAGATGCTCTTTATGCAAAGCAAGAAGCGGGACCTTCTTTACCATATAAACAAGACACAAAAGCCCGGAAATTCCCTGCGATGCAATCGTCGCCACCGCAGCCCCGGCCACACCCATATCAAAACAAATGATCAGAACCAAATCCCCTATAATATTAATCGCAGCCGACAGCACCAGAAAATAAAGCGGCACCTTACTGTTCCCCACAGCCCGCAGAATACTGGACAGCAGATTATAAAGTACGCTGAAGCCCATTCCCCAGCAGATAATCAGAATATATTCCCTGGACATATCCATAATATCCGCAGGCGTCCTCATAATACGCAGCAGCCAGTCCATAATCAGCACACTCGTAAAGGTCATAACCACCGTAACGATAACAGAAAGGACCGCGGCATTTCCCACGCTCTTCTTCATCCCCTCCTCATCCCCGGCGCCGAAACGCTGCGCCGTCAGAATCGTAAAGCCTGTAGTCAGCCCCTGCAGAAATCCCAGAATCAAAAACGTAATCGTCCCCGTGGCCCCCACAGCCGCCAGTGCCTTCACACCCACAAACCGCCCCACAATCACGGTATCCACCAGACTATACAGCTGCTGAAAAATATTCCCGATAATAATCGGAATAATAAACCTCACAATCAGCTTAAAGGGACTCCCCTTCGTCATATCAAGTTCCATCTCCAACACTCCTCCTGCCTGCCCCGGTCCTTCGGTGAACCCATTCGCGGCCGGACTCACTCCCTTACACAAAAAAATGCAGAAAAAAACTGGTTTTCCGCATCTTTCTTTTCGAGAATGAAAATATTCCAAACGTCCCCGCCTATTCCCTGCCGTCGTCCCAATCGCCGTCATCCGCGCCTTCTGCGCCGATATTCAGCATATTCATGGTACGGCGCCGGATTCTTGCCTTCTCCGAGGCCTCCAATATGTAATTTTTAATGGTTCTGGCATTTTTTATATGAGTCAGCATCAGCACCGGATTGGTGGTATCGCCGGTATAGCATTTCACCGTACCTATTCCAACAATGCGTTCCGCCAGAGACTCCACCAGTTCCACGTCCTGCACCTTATACATATAACAGTCGTTTTCCTTTTTATTCAGAAAACCTTCCGAAACGGTAATGATATCATCCTTCACCGTATATACGGTAAAGGTAAAGGGCAGGCCGAAAAACAGCCATCTTTTTCGTTCCGTAAACTGCACTTCCCCGTTCCTGTTTTCACCGTCCATAGGCTACCTCTTTTCTTATGCTGCTTATGCGCGTTCTTATGTGCGCGTGTATCTGTGCCATTCAGTTCTCTCTTCGCAACAGTTAAGACTTCCAAACTGCTGCCTTACTTCATATCCTTCGCGTAAATTATAATAGATATGCACCTGATTTGCAAAGGTTTTTCATCCGGACCTTCTAATTTTATAAAAAATAAATTTTACATAAAAATAGATTGAACCCCCTTTTTCGATGTGCTATAATGTCACAAATAGTAAGTGGCTGTAAGAAATGTGGAGAATTTTATGGGACGATTTGCAAACCGCTGCAAGCCTGGCAATAAGCAGAATTTCATACCGGATATCTGAATATAAATCGAAGGGAAAATTATTTTCTCTTCGATTTTCTAAAATCAACGCCTGCCGACCGCAGGCGTTATTTATGGGCCGGGGGCGGCCGGACACGTTCAGCAAAATTGATGTCCGGATCCCAATATTTCCGCATTTAACAGAAAGGAGACTGATAAATGAAACATTTAATGAACCCGCTTGACTTTTCCGTGGAGGAACTGGACAAGCTCTTTGCCCTGGCAAGGGATATCGAATCGAACATGCCGAAATATGCGCATGCCTGCGAGGGGAAAAAGTTAGCTACCTGTTTCTATGAACCGAGCACCCGGACCCGCTTAAGCTTTGAAGCCGCCATGCTCAATCTGGGCGGCAGCGTGCTGGGCTTCTCCGACGCCGCAAGCTCCTCCGCTTCCAAGGGCGAAAGCGTGGCCGACACCATCCGCATCATCTCCTGCTATGCAGATATCTGCGCCATGCGCCATCCCAAAGAGGGCGCTCCTATGGTAGCCGCCTCTGTTTCAGGGATCCCGGTAATCAACGCCGGCGACGGCGGACATCAGCATCCGACCCAGACGCTGACGGACCTGATGACCATCAGCACGCTGAAGGGCCGCCTGAACCAGCTTACCATCGGACTGTGCGGCGACCTGAAATTCGGCCGGACCGTACATTCCCTGATTAATGCCCTCGTTCGCTATGACAATGTACGCTTTATTTTCATCTCCCCTGATGAACTGCGCGTCCCCGACTACATTACGGAAATGCTGAAGGAAAAAAATATTCCCTACGAGGAAGTCACACAGCTGGAGGAAATTATGCCCGGCCTGGATATCCTTTACATGACCCGCGTTCAGAAGGAGCGTTTCTTCAACGAAGAGGATTACGTCCGCTTAAAGGACTTCTATGTGCTCGACAAAGCCAAGCTTTCCCTGGCTCCCAGTGACATGCTCGTCCTTCATCCCCTGCCCAGGGTCAATGAAATCTCCGTGGATGTGGATGACGATCCGAGGGCTGTTTACTTCAAGCAGGCGCAGTATGGCGTGTATGTCCGCATGGCGCTTATCCTCACCCTGCTGGGTATCAGCGTAAACGATTAATTTACCAGGGAAACGCCCTTTGTGGCATTAGTATAAACGCCCATTAGCGGGCAGAAAGGCAACCTTATGTTAAATGTAGGAAAAATTGAAGAAGGCTTCGTGCTTGACCACATCAAGGCCGGCACCAGCCTGTCCATTTACCGTCACCTGCAGCTGGACAAGCTGGACTGCACGGTGGCTATCATCAAAAATGCACGCAGCAATAAAATGGGGAAAAAAGATATTCTGAAGGTGGAATGCGATGTGGACATGATGAACCTTGATGTCCTGGCCTTCATAGATCATAATATTACCGTAAATATTATAAAAAATGGCGAAATCGTTAAGAAGAAGGAACTGATACTCCCCAAAGAAATCAAAAACGTTATTCACTGCAAAAATCCCCGCTGCATCACTTCCATTGAGCAGGGACTTCCTCATATTTTCGTTCTCTCCGATGAGAAAAAAGAAATATACCGCTGCAAATACTGCGAAGAGAAATTCGACAGACGTTCTTTATTATAAGCAGGAAGAAGAAAAAATACTGCCGGCCCTTTTGTACTACAGGGCGGCAGTATTTTTTCTTCCCGACATATTTTTCTGTTATAGCGGCAGTTGCAGCCGCCCCCCTTACCTTTTCCTCAAACTGCTGACAAAGCATCTGTATTTAATCCGCTTCCAATCCTCCATTACAAAGCCGCATCTTCCAAAAAGCTCCCTGATTTCCCGTTTCTTCCACAGCTTAACGTCGCCGGAACTGCTCCACTTTAACGCCCAGTTGAACACCTCAATCATTATAGAGGGCATTGTGGGGTCACCGAGGATTAGAAGGCCGCCGGGTTTTATGATTCTGCCCATTTCTGCGGCGGCCTTTTCCGGGTTCGGGTAATGGTGGAAGGAAGCATTGCAAACCATCACATCAAAAAAATTGTCCTTATAGGGCAGCTGTTCCGCATCTCCCACCTGAAGCCGCGCCGCCTTCCCCAGTTTCTTTCCCGCCTCTTCAATCATTTTTTCCGAAATATCCAGGCCGTAATATTCTGCGTGGATGCGTTCATTCAGGGTTTTTAGTATATTGCCGTTGCCGCAGCCCAAATCAAGAAGCCGCTGTCCTCTGGTATCCGGTACGCGGGCAAGAATTTCCCGGTACATACATTGGACAAATTTTCCGTCATGGCTTGTGTCGTAATCCTCCGCTGTTTTGTTGAAATAATCTGTTGTTATTTTTTTGCTCGTATCTTCCATTCTCTGGCGCCGTCCTTTCAAATATTGTTTTTTGCCGTAAACTGGTGCGTTTTCACCTTCAGGCCTTCAGGGGCAGAACTGTCCGTTTAATATGCCATTTGAGGATAATTCTTCAGGGCAATAATTGCTGTAAAAATGATTAAACCCATGTCATTGACTTATATTCAATAGTGTTTTGCAGAAAAGCCCCGCTAAACAGCGGGGCCGGCCTACTGTAATATTTTATAAATCAATTTGTGCAGCAGTTCTGTCTTTTCCTTTAATGGAATCCTTTCATCAATGACGATGGGAGACTGGCCGCTTAAAATAAAAAGAGCTGTCTGCTCCGGATAATCCACGTGGATTTCTCCCATTTCAGAGCGGCACCTGAGATATTCCGTAAGGTATGGGGCAATTTTCTCCTCCATATGCATACTCAGCTGGCGATGAAAAAATTCATTTCCTTTTTTATCAAAAAAAGAGGCGTATTTATATTTTCCTTCCTCCTGATACAGGAATGCAATAACAGCCTTCATGCACTCTTCCAGCGGCTGCTTTGTATTCCTGAAAATCTGGATAAAAGGCTCGCTGCACTCTTCTGCATAGTGCGTCAAAGCTTCTTCATACAGCTGCTGTTTATTCTGGAAATAATGGTAGCAAAGCCCGGAAACCACATTCATTTCAGCGGCAATATCCTTCATGGTAGTGGCTTCAAAGCCTTTCTCGGCAAATACCCGCATGGCGGTATCCAGCATTTCCTGTTTTCTGACTTCAGGTTCTTTGGAAACTCTCATATGGATCCTCTCTCTTTCTGTTTTCAGCTTACTCCTCTATTAAATATTTGTCAATGACATATTTTCAATGCCGCCTGCTTAATGTTATTTCATTAATATAAAAACATTGCCCCGGGTTTTTAGCCAATAGCTTTCAGGCAGGTTTCCAGCGGGCTTTCGCCTTCCGGGGAAAGGATATCAGGTTCCGTTCCGAATTCCTCGCTGCCCGCGCCGTCAGGGGTAGTTCCGTAAACAGGGCTGTACCGCACGATAAGGCCGCTGTTCTTAAGGACGATGGGCAGAGGTTCGGAACCGATTCCATCGCCGCCTGTCGTCCGCTCCACAAGAGTTGCAAATCCGGTGGCTTTCGTGAACATGGCCGCATATTCGGAGGAGGAATACACATTTTCGTTCACCAGCATCCACAGTTTTCCTTTCAGGGCTTTCTTTTCTCCGGAAGGCTCAACCTTATAGGTATCGGCCACAAATAAATCAAGTCCGGAAAGGTCTTCCTGATTCAATCTGGGCAGTTCGGGGACCTCACTGACAGGCTTATATTCAGAAAAATCCATGAATTTGCGGTTATAGCTGCCGTTTTTTACAAATTGGTATGTGTCGGCGGTACAGGTATGGTCAATGTTAGGAGCCATAATGAGATCGTCAAAGTAGGGCATTCCGCCGCCTCCGTTATCGGTTAAATCAAAAATGACATTTTCATAATCGCTGTATTTTTCATATAAGCCGGTCAGGATTTTACGGTCTTCTTCATAATAATCCATATCAAAAAATCTTATTTTAATGTAGGCAGTCTTTCCTTCTTCAATGCTCCCGTATAAAAGATTATCGGTTTCGCCGCTGTCCAGAAGTATGGTATCTCCTGTTTCATCCTCCTGAGCCATGGAGCCCGGGTCTGACTGAAGCAAGTCAGACATCCCCTGTTCTTCATAGTACGCCTGGACTTTTTCCCATGCTTTTTGAAATGATTTTTCAATCTTCTCATATGCTGCAACTGAAGTATCATTCGCATAGGCATCACTGATTTTTCGCATGAGAGGGAGCAAATCTTCGGAAATGCCGTCCAGGTTGCTGTAATCATCCGCCCAATTTTCAACAACAAGCTGCAAGTGGCCGATTCCGCCGCATGGTCCTACGAACCCCTGTATATTTGTGAAAAGCTGCATGTCCGTTTCGGAGTTTTTTATTTTTTCCCTGCAGATCCGGTACTGCTCTTCCAAATCTATATTCTGCGTCCGCTCGGCCAGATTCCAGTAGGGGTAATTTTCTTTCAGGGTTTGATACAGGAAATCGAAATCTTCCAGCTTTTCTTCTGTTGTCAGCCCTTTCCAGTTTCCTTCCTCTGCGGAAAGTCTGGCAAACTCACCGATTACAGTAATTCCTTCTTCTGTTTCCGGCGGCTGCCCGGAGGACTCTCCCGCTGATTCGCCTGCTGCTGTTTCCTCTGCTGTATTTTTCTTTGTTGCGCTTTCTTTTACTGCACTTTCCTCTGCCTTTTTGTCTTCTGCCTTGTTGTCTCCTGTTTGCGCTACGCTGTCCAATGCTGTCACAGAATCCGCCGCCGGACGCTCCGCTTTGCTGTCTGCCTTACAGCCGTTCAGCATCACTGCCGCCAGCAGAAGCATGATAACGATCCTTTTTTTCATATCCATTCATCCTTTCCATATTTCATTCCGGTTAATTGATGGTGTTGTCTTTCTGATTCACAGGATACCGGATTTTCTTATGGGAAGGTATCATATTGGCTTTCCTGAAGGTTACAGTTTTGTAATATGGTTTCTGGGTTTATTTTTATCGGGATTTCATGGGGGGGCCTGCTTGTATATGGAGGATAATTTTCTGATATTAACTGTCTGATTCCGGCTGCATTCTCCACCAGATGGTATCATTCCCTGCATATTCCGTAAAACCGCAGCGCTTTAGGATACGCTGGGAAGCAAAGCCGTCTGCTTCCGTTTCCGCAGTAATATAGGACACCCCTTCCTGTTCCTTTGCCCAGCTGCACATGGCGCGGACGGCTTCCGTCATATATCCTTCATGTTCAAAGGCTTTTCCCAGGCCATAGCCTATTTCAACCTGGCCTTTTTCATCGGGTACATTCTTAAAATCAGCGGAGCCTACAACGACATTATCGGCTTTTCTGATGAGAAGCCAAAAGCTGTGCCACAGGTAGTTTTCGCTGTCCTGTCTGGTAATTTCCAACTGTCCGGAAACAATTTCTTTGAATATTCCTTCCAGCGGTTCGGCCTGGTAGGAGCAGTTCAGTTTTTCTTCCAGCCGAGGCAAATCGTTTAACCACCAATCAAGCTGTTCGGGAGTAAGAGCGGTAATTCTCAGCCGTTCTGTTTCTATTTCCATTTCATACCTCTTTCTTTCCGGTTCCTCGGCCCGGAATCTTTTTATAATAGCCTGGGCGTCCGGAGTTCCGCAGGTTTTATCAAGAAATTTACTTCTGCTTCCAGCAAATCCAGGAACCGCTTCCTTGCTTATTTTTCTTTCCATGGATCATGGCCGCATTTTTCAAGGACATAATAAGAAAACTGAGGAAGCCTGCCTGCAAGAGGGGCGTACACTCCTTCCGTCGGATGTGGATCGTAATCTCCCTGAATCAGGGTAACAGGACACTGGACACGCAGCGCCCTTTTGAGAAGATCTCCGCTTTCACGTAGGGCAAACGCCTCCGCCATCAGCGCTTCATATTGTTCCTTGTTAAAAAAAAGCATGTCTTCGCTTGTCCCGGGCAGCGCGCAGTAATTATCGGTGTCCTCTATTCCCTGGCTTTTCCGTTCATTACGTGTTCTGATAATATCCTGCAGGTATTTTGCTTCCAGGGGCCCGCCTCCTGCCAAAATAATTTTCTGTACCATATAAGGATATTTTTCTGCAAAGCACCATGCCAGCCACGAACCGAAGGAATGACCAATCAGGATTGTCTGTTCCATAGAATATCGTTTCATAATGCTAAGGATTTCTTCCATCAGACCAACAAAGGTATCTGCTGCCTGAAGGTGTTCAAGTACGGGAATTCCCCGTTCGGCAGCCCCTCTGCACAGGCCTGCGGCACATCCGGGAGCCCCGGGGCCTCCGTGCAGGACTATTGCCCGGAACGGCGGCCGGCCGTATTCGCGCACAATGTCCATATTTTTTATATTCATCGGCTTTTTCTCCTTTTTGCGCTGTTGCCCATTATAAAAAACAGTAAATATTCGGCGGTAATAAAATCTTTTTTCCAGCCTGAAAGACCCATAGAATCAGCATTTCCGCTGTGTACAATATACTTCTGCAAGGGTAAAATGGTGCCCAGGCAAACAAACAGGGTTATGGGCGGCAGAATGAAATTTTGTAATTGTATAATGGCACTTAATCTTGTGGGATGGAATGTCGTTTTGGATTCCAATCACGCGGACGAGTTGTCTGCATTTTATGAAAAATTGCTTGGCTGGACGCGGTTCAAGGGTGAAGAATATACAGTCTTAGTAAATTTGGAACAAACAGGAACTCCAACCTGGATTACCATTCAACAGGTGGATGATTATGTGCCGCCCGTGTGGCCTGCTACACTGGATGCGCAGCAGCAAATGGCGCACTTGGACTTTCACGTTCAGGATGTGGAAGAAGGAGTGAGATATGCCTTGTCGTGCGGTGCAAGCTTATCGGAGTACCAATATGACGACCGTTGGCGGGTGATGATTGACCCTGCGGGACATCCGTTCTGTATACTGCCTCCGATTATGCCCTGGATGTAAGTATTGAAGCCCGATAAATAAAAGTTTATGAGGTTAGTTGAATGCGTCTTATTGGTAATAAGACGTACTTCTTGCTTGCCACGATGGTTTTTTGTGGGATTGGAATTCCTGCCACACATGAAAATATCCCTGGTATGAGATGGCATACTTCTCATGCCAAGATGGGCTGTGCGGAACGTTGGATGCCCGGTTTCGGGGGGCAGGATAAATCATATCCCCCTTGTTTCCGCATCCGCATATGATCCTCATCAAATTCTACGTCCAGTACTCAATGTAGTTTGTTTTCTTCTGACCAGCATTCCTGTCCCGCATATGTCTTCCCAGTCGTTTTTTTGCGGCAGCCAGCTGCTGTCCATTGCCGCATAGCATTCCCGCGTCTCATAGCATCCATGTCCTTTTTCTGATGTCTTCGCATATTCACATTTTCCCTTCCCTTTGAAAAAGTACAATGCTAAAAAGTACAATGCGATATACTTCCTTCAATATTTCTGCCAATCCTCGTCCCATATCTTATCAGTATCCTTTCTTTAGAGGATACCACTTTTTAATTTATGGAGGAAGCCTTTTCCTATTTATTCTTTTTTCGTAAGCGATTGCCCTGTGAGGATATGCATAATGACTTGACAGAGCTATTTGATACATTTCCATACCTTAGAAATGAATATATTATAATCAGGAAAATGGTTGAAGTTGATGTGAGCAACCTTATAGAAATTACGGTTAATCCTAACGTCTATCAATATATACCTCCATACCTGTACAGAAAAAGCAGGGGAAACTTGCCAGCTGCCATTAGATGCCTTGGCGGGAGGGATTTCGATAAATGAATCATATTGGCACAGAAGGATTGCGACTGATGCAGTAAAGCTTATGGTAGATTATCTAACAGCTGAAAAAACATTCCGGCTATACATGCTTTCATTTAAAAAGGGGCCCGGGAATCTCATCCCGAACCCTCTTAATGCTTTCGATTATTTACCTAATTCTCCGGCAAAAGCCTCTCCAGCTTTTCCGTTTCTTCCTCAGCCACCTTCTTATCCAGCCGTTCAAAGAGCACCTGCACTTCCGGAACAGGATATCCTGCCTTCACCTGCTGAGGCTTCCATTCTGCGGACAGCTGCAGCCAGCCGCAGATTTTCTCAGAAGAAAATGGCAGGAAAGGATATAAAAGAACCGCCAGTCCGGCTATCAGCTGTACGCAGTTATACAGAGTATCCGCACATTTCCCGGCATCCGTGTTCCTTGTAATCCAGGGCTGGGTGGAATCAAAGTATTTATTCGCCTTCCTTACAAGTTCAAAAATCCCGTCCACCGCATCCTTA
Organism: Eisenbergiella porci; assembly: GCF_009696275.1. GTDB lineage: Bacteria > Bacillota > Clostridia > Lachnospirales > Lachnospiraceae > Eisenbergiella > Eisenbergiella porci. Next base: position 31,696 of record NZ_VUMI01000012.1, on the reverse strand, counting down.
AAGCGTCCTTTTTCAATCCTCGCGCCCGTATCGGCGAAAAGCTTCTCTAGTTCCTCCTCCAGCGCCGTATCGGGCGTGCCGCAGGGGACAGTTCCGTCCAGATACTTCCGGATAAATACCAGCGTCCGGTTCACAAAATTGCCGTAGGCCCCAAGAAGCTCCCCGTTGTGGCTGTTGACAAATTCTCTCCAGGAAAAATCGGCGTCCTTTTTCTCCGGTCCGTTTGCCAGCAGATAATAACGCAGGGAATCCGCATCGTACTTATCTATCATATCCTTTATCCAGATGGCATAATTCCGGCTGGTGGAAATCTTGCGCCCTTCCAGCGTCAGATATTCACTGGAAATGATTTCATCAGGAAGATGCCAGCCACTGCCATTGGCAATCAGCAGCGAAGGGAGAATAATCGTATGAAAGGGAATATTATCCTTCCCATGCACGTAATAATGCCTGATCTCCGCGTTTTCTCCCTCGGCGCCGGTTTCCGGGGCTTCCGTCTCCGCCCCTGCTTCGCTTCCGCAGCCTCCGTCCAGCCCCCAGAGCCTTTCAAATTCCCCCGGGCAGCCTTTCAGCGCCTCGTGGCTTGTAGATAAATAGCCCAGCACATTTTCCGCCCAGATATATATTTTCTTTCCTTCATAGCCCGCCTTCGGCACATCGATGCCCCATTCCAGATCCCGCGTCAGCGCCCGGTCGCGCAGACCTTCGCCAAGATACCGCCTGGAAAATGCCGCCGCGTTTTTTCTCCAGTTTTCATGGGTGTCCACCAGCTCCTGCAGTCTTTCCTTCAGCCTGGTAATCGCAATAAACAGATGCCTGCTGCTGCGGAAGGAAACCGCGGAACCGCAGACCGCGCATACCGGCTGCTTCAGGTTTTCCGCCTCCAGCACCGCGCCGCATTCATCACATTGATCCCCCCTGGCGCTTTTCCTGCAGACCGGGCAGAGCCCTTCCACGAAACGATCCGCCAAAAAGGCTTGACAGCATTCACAGTAGGCCTGCGGCACCTCCTTTTCATAAACATATGGGCTTTCATACAGTTTTTTATGGAACTTACTGACAAAATCCTTATGCGCCGGGGACGAGGTTTTCGTATACAAATCATAGCTAAATCCCAGCTTTTTGAAGCATTGGGAAAATTCTTCATGATATAAGTCACTGATTTCCTCAGGCGTTTTCCCTTCCTTTTTTGCCCGGATGGCCACCGGTGTCCCGTGGCAGTCGCTTCCTGATACAAAACACACCTTATCGCCGGCAGCTCTGTGATAACGCGCCAGCACATCCGCCGGCAGCAGCGCTGCTAGATGCCAGATATGAAGTGAGCCGTTGGCGTAGGGCCAGGCTCCTCCGATTAAAATATTTTTCATTTAATATCCCTCATTTCCTGAATTTGTTATGATAACGCGGATGCCCGCTCCGCTGCAGTCCGGCCTTCCCGGACTGAGGGCAAAAAAAATCCCTCCTCTCCGAAAAAATTTCTTTTTCGGGGACGAGAGCTTCGCTTCGTGTTACCACCCCAAATTCGCCTGAGCCTCACGGCGCAGACCTTATCAACTACGGATGAGAAATGATTCATCGATAGTATATCACGCTAACGGGTGCTTCCGTCGCAGCCTGAACCCACAGGTTTTCGGTGCGCAGCTCCAAGACCATGTTCAGCTGCATTTACTTCATCCATTCTCACCAACCTGGACTCTCTGTAAAAGCGCCTGCCGCCTACTCTTCTCTTCTTCGCCTTTTATATATGAAATTGTGTTTTATTATATACAGGGCGTTTGGGTTTGTCAACTGTTTCTCAGGCAGATGCCTGACGCTGTTTAGAAGCCAGATGCCTGGCATCTTTTTCTCAGGCGGATACTTGTTTTACAGGCAGGTATGCAGACATTTTTTCACACCAAAGCACTCATTTTCGCCGTGGTTTGAAACTGCTCATCCATTGAATGGAGTTCCGCCTGACAAGAAAAGCCGCCTGACCGGGCTTTTCCCGGCAGACGGCTTTTCTGCTCCATTTTTTTGAACGTCTTTCTTAACTGCTGAAAATAATTTGCACTGCGCTTTTGCAGCACGTATCGTTCTCCGCATACGACCGCATAGCATCTTACCGCACAACATTTTACCGCATAACATTTTCTGCATGGTATTTTAACAAAACGCTTCCACGCATCAGCGTTTCCACGCCCCGCGCATTCTTTCATACGCTTCTTCCAGCAGGCTTCTGGGTGACGCCAGATTCAGCCGGATATAGCCGCGGCCGGCTTCCCCGAACACGCTTCCCATATATACGGATACGTTGGCCTCCTGCAGGAACCACTGCTCCAGCTCTTCTTCACTCATGCCGGTTTCCCGGTAATCAATCCATAACAGATAGGTACCCTCTCTGGGCATGATATGAAGCTTGGGGAAATGCTCCGCAAAATAACTGCGGGTATATTTTTCATTTTCATCAATATACTTCTTTACCGCCTCATACCAGTCGTCACATTCCGTATACGCCTTTTCCACGGCGGTAACTGCAAAAATAGTGGGGTTATGCATGCCGATCCTGTCAATGTCGGCAGCGATCCGGCTGCGAAGCTCCTCATTGGGAATTATCATATAGGAAACGATAACTCCCGGGATGTTGAAGGTCTTTGCAGGCGAGGTTGCCAGAATCAGCCTGTCGTTCACATCCTCTGTAACGGAAAGGGTGGACTGGTGCTTCACCCCTTCTGCTGTCAGATCCCCGTGGATTTCATCTGAAAAAAGAACGAGGTTGTGCTTTTTACAGAAATCGGCTGCCTGCGCCAGTTCTTCTCTTGTCCAGGAACGCCCGGTCGGGTTGTGGGGATTGCACATGATCAGCATTTTCGTCCGCTCGTCCACCAGGCTTTCCATATGGTCAAAATCCAGTTCATACCGATCCCCGTTCCTTTTCAGCGGGCTGGAAAGCATCCTTCTGCCGTTTTTGAGGATCGCGCTCTGCAGCGGGCCATAGGCAGGCGTATTCATGATGACGCCGTCGCCCGCTTCCGTATAGGTTTCCACACAGATACTGGAGGCAATATTGATTCTGGGACAGAATACGATCCACTCCCTGGGCACCTCCAGGCCGTACTGCTTCTTATACCAGCGCTGAATGCTTTCAAAAAACTTATCGCTTAAGTCCGTGTAGCCCAGGACGCCCATGTCAAGCACCTCGCGCAGCCCGTCAAGGACAGGCGCCGGCGCCTTGAAATCCATATCCGCAACGCCCAGATGAATCATGTCCTTCCGGCCGTATTTTTTATCCATGGTGTCCCATTTCCCGCAGTTTGTATTCCTGCGGTCCGTCATAGTGTCAAAATCAAAATGCATTCCCATTGTAAAACCTCCTCCCGGGACAGCGCTTATGCTGCTTTGTCTTCTTTCTGAAGAGCCAGATATTCCTCATAATAATCGTCGCCGGGCTTAATCTTGGCAATACCGAAGCCGGTGAAGCCCCAGATGATTGCAAAAATCACGCCGGTGTAGCACAGGATCGCCCAGGGCAGATAGGAAAGCGTGGGCACGCCCAGTGTTGTTGCCATGTAAACGCCTGCTGCCGTCCAGGGAACGATGGGTTCCACAACGGTTGCGGAGTCTTCCAGTGTCCTGGAAAGGTTCTTGGGCTGCAGGCCCTTTTTGATATAGGTCTTGGAGAACATTTCTCCGGGAATCAGGATGGAGAGCTGTCCGTTGCTTGTTACGAAAACTGCAGTAATACAGGAAACGATTGTGGATACAATCAGGCCGCCCGTGCTCTTTACGGACTTCATCAGCTTATTCAGCACGATATCAAGGGAACCTGTAACAGCCAAGGTTCCGGCAAAGCCATAAGCACAGAATGCAATCAGAACCGTATTCAGCATGGAAAGCATGCCGCCGCGTTCCAGCAGCCTCGGGATATCAGGAATCAGGGCCGCCGCATCAAAACCGGCTTTGGTAACCATATCAAGGCTGAAGCCGCTGATAGCTGCGGTAAAGCACTGCTGCAGGGAGAAGCCCTGGAAAACCGTGGCGTTAAAGAAAGCAACCACGCTGGAAATCAGCATTACCGGGATGGTAGGCTTCTTGCGGACAGAACCGTACAGTACGATAATCGGAGGCAGAATCACCAGCGGGTTGAAGCGGAACATCCCTTCCAGCGTTGTCAGGATGGTATCCACCTTTTCAGGAGTTGCCACCGCACCGCCGCCTGCCAGCGAAAATCCGGCTATGGTATAAACGATCAGACAGATAATACATCCGGGAATCGTAGTGTAGAACATATGTCCGATATGGTCATACAGCTTGGAGCCTGCTGCAATAGGAGCCAGGTTGGTGGTATCGGAAAGCGGGGACATCTTGTCGCCGAAATACGCACCGGATACAACAGCGCCTGCTACCAACGGAAGCGGAGCGCCCATACCTGCTGCAACACCCATCAGGGCCACGCCGATGGTTCCCGCAGAACCCCAGGAGGTTCCGGTACACAGGGAAACCACTGCCGTTACCAGAAAAGAAGTAACTGCGATATAACGGGGGCTGATAATTTTCAGTCCGTAATAAACCATCATCGGGATGGTGCCGCCGATCATCCAGGAGCCAATCAGGAAGCCTACGATAATCAGAATAAAAATAGCCGGCATCGTTTTGGAAAGCTTTCCTACGATGGAATTCATGATGTCGTCCCAGGTATACCCCAGCGAAACGGCAATCACCGCTGCCACTGCTGCGGATACCAGCATCAGAACCTCAGGGCTTAAGCCCATTACCGCATAGCCTACGCCCAGCAGCAGTATCATTGCCAGAATCGGAAGCACTGCCAGGAAAAAACTCGGTTTCTTTTTTTCTCTTACTTTTTTTTCACTCATGGAAAAATTCCCCTCCTTATGCACAATACACTCCCGCATTGTGCTATTTCACGTTTTGTTACATATCAGCTCTTTAATTTGAACTCTGCATTTCTGCTTACAGCAGTCCAGACCATAAACTTTTGCTTTACTTTCCAACCGCTGCGATAACCTCAACCTCGCACAGCACATTCTTGGGAAGCGCCTTCACCGCCACACAGGAACGCGCCGGCTTTTCGGTAAAATACCTTCCGTACACCTCGTTAAATGCGGCAAAGTCTCCCATGTCGCTCAGGAAACAGGTCGTCTTGATAACAGCCTCAAAGTCCGTCCCCGCTTCCGCAAGCACTGCTCCCACGTTCTTCATTACCTGCTCCGCCTGAGCCGTAATGTCTCCCTGCACAACCTCTCCGGTAGCAGGGTCCACCGGGATTTGTCCTGAACTGAACAAAAGTTCATTGAACAGAATCGCCTGCGAATAAGGGCCAATAGCTTCCGGAGCATTTTTTGTGTAAATTTTTTTCAGCAATTTCTCCACCTCTTTCTTCGTTTTTACTTGATAACTGCATTATATCAATAAAATATATTTTAGTCAATACACTTTTGTTTATTTATTCTGTATATTTACTAAAAATTATTTCACTAATTTCTTGCACATTCCCCTCCCCTCCATTATAATAGAATCAGAAAGCTGCACTGAAATAATTTTCACTAATTAGGCCCGTGTGAAATTACATATTATCGTAATTATTTCACTTTTCAAGGTTACAAAGAAAAACTATCCCCCCGAAAGGCACAGGTGACAACTATGGATACTCCTTTTATTGAACTTACCCCAACCGACAGACAGATTCTGAATTCCTACGCCCTCATGCTGGATGGGCTGGGCGCTTATCTGGGCGAAGGCTACGAGCTGGTGCTCCACAGCCTGGAAAGCCTGGATCATTCCGTCATAAAAATAATCAACGGGCATTACACCGGAAGGAAGGAAGGCTCTCCCATTACGGATTTGGCCCTGAAAATGCTGGGGGAACTGGAAAAGGATCCAGGCCGGACGGTTTCTCCCTATTATAATAAGAACAAATCCGGTTCCGTCCTTCGCTCCTGCACCATCCCCATTACAGGGGAGCACGGGCGCATCATCGGCCTGCTCTGCATGAATTTCCACATGGAAATCCCTCTTTCCAATATCCTGCAGACCCTTGCGCCGCCCCAGAGCACGGTTACCGCCGCAGCCGCGCCTGCGGAAACCTTCTCCGACAGCATTGATGATTTGATCCTCTCCTCACTTTCCGAAACGAGGGAGGCCGTTTACAGCGACCCGAACATTTCCTCCGCCAATAAAAATAAAGAAATCGTCCTTCAGCTTTACCAGCGCGGCATTTTCAACCTGAAGGATGCTGTAATCAAGGTGGCTGAACAGCTGAATATTTCAAAAAACACGGTATACATGCATATCAGGAATTTCAAAAACCAGAGCTGAGAAACCTGCGCCGCCGGGCGCGCCCTGAAAGGCAGCCGAAAAAGGAGGCAGGTCATTTGCTGACCGGCCTCCTTTTCATTCAAATTCTTCCTTATGCTTCTTAAAAAAATCATAATATGCCCGGACGTTGGGCAGCTGTGTCCACCGCTTCACATCCACCGGCTCTTCATCCATATCGTAAATCCTGGCATTCCTTACCGCCAGCAGAAACGGCGAATGCGTGGCAATCACGAACTGGCAGCCGAAAAACCGGGCGGAATCCTCAATGAAACGCACCAGCTCCTGCTGCCGCTCCGGGGACAGGCTGTTTTCCGGCTCATCCAGCAGATACAGCCCATCCTCCTTTATTTTTTCAGAGAAATAAAGGAAGGCGCTTTCCCCGTTGGAATGCTCCCTCGCATTGTCCATCAGGTTATTTCTCACATAACGCGACTGCGTTTTCCGGCGCGCCATGTTGACCTTCTTCAGCCGATCATAATCCTCCAGGGATTTCATCCTGAAATCAGAGTACTTGGCATCCAGATACTCTTCGAACAGCTCTTCCCGCTTTTCATCAATCCCGTCGTTTATCGCCCTCATATTCAGGATGAAGTCAAAGACGTCATCGCTGGTGATAATCCTGCTTTCCACCGGTATCCCATAATCTGCCGTAAAAGAGCACATCCGCGTATAGTCTTCAAAAAAAAACAGTCCGGTTAAAACGGGTATCCCTGTTAAGCCGCAGCTTTTCCGCGATACAGTTGAGAACCGTCGTCTTCCCCGATCCGTTGCCTCCATAAAGAAAAGTAACCGGCTCAAAATCCAGCATCCGCAGCCGGTGCTTTGAAATAATCTGGAAAGGATAATAGGAATCATAACAGGTTCTGGCCTGTGCCATCAGGAAATCATATTCCTCCTCTATGTCCGGGAAAGAAAACTGTGACAGATAAATCATAGCGCGCCTCCTCCTGACTGTCTTTCAGAGCGTCTTTTAACATCCTGTAATTCAAAGACCCCGCTGCAAACAGTGGGGTCTTTGGCCCTCACGGCAGCCGCCAAATATCCTTGCGGGCATGGCTGCCTGGCCCGCTGCCCTCGGGAATCAGCAGCCCTGAAGGCACTGCCGGAAGCTTATTTTCAGGATAGTTTTTTTCCGCCTTTTACCGCGGGGGCAATGGAAAGACCCGCGTCGTAGCAGGGAATCAGCGTCGCCTGCAGCGCGTGGTAAATATCAGATTTCCCAGGCCATACGCTACCGATCAGCTGATTATTCCGATCCAGCTGATGGAACCAGGAGCCGTTCACATGATCCAGCACCCTTTCGTCCAGATACTTCATAAACTGCGCATAATCATCCGCATATTCCTGTTTTCCCGTCACATGGTAAAGCACTGCGGAGGTATTGATGGCTTCCGCAAGCGTCCAGTGCATCCTGTCATGCACCACCGGTCTTCCGCTCCAGTCCGTGGTATACACGATACCGGGCGCACCGTCCGCATTCCAGGCATCACTGACAGCACGGCGGAAAAGATTCTCGGACACCTCAATATATTTGGAAGCCGCTTCCTTTTCCTCCAGATATGTAGAAAGCGCCCACTGTGCAATCAGCCTTGCCCATTCAATGCCGTGTCCGGGAGTTGCCCCGTAAGGCTTGAACTGATCATCCGGCTTCTCCTTATTGCATTCCAGATCCGCCACCCATTCCTTTGTAAAATGCTCCGGGATCCTCCATTCATTCCGGGAAGCCCAGCCTACCACATGATCAATGATGCGGCCCGCCCTCACACGGTATTTTTCATCGCCGGTCACATCCGACGCCGCCAGAAATGCCTCCACCGTATGCATATTTGCATTCAGCCCGCGGTAGTCATCCAGAACGGTAAATTCGGTATTCCAGGTATCGCAGGAAAGCCCTTCCTCTTCATTCCAGAAACGCAGGTCATACAGCTTCAGCGCATCCTCAAGCAGCTCCTGCGCCCCCGGCCTTCCGGCAAGGACGGCGGAAGACGCCGCCAGAATCACAAATGCATGGGCATAGCACTGCTTGTTGGGAAGTATCTCCCCGTCGGAAGTAAGCCCCGCATACCATCCGCCGTTTTTCTCATCATGAAGCTCGCCCTTAAGCCCCTTTAACCCGGCATCCGCCAGCGCTTCGCTTCCGGGATGGCCCAGGAAGCAGCCCAGGCTGTATACATGGACCATACGGCTCGTTATCCAGGTTTCACGGTTCCGGTCCGTCCACGGCGTGCCGTCATCCCCCAGGTAATAGGAGCTTCCTCCCGGTGAGGGAAATTTATGTCCGAAGCTAAGCAGCCCATCCCGGATCTCCTCTAAAAATTTTCTGTTTTCTTCTGTGTCAATCTGATATTTTTTATTACTTTCCTCCATCTTCTTTTTCCTTTCCTTTTTAATCATCATCGCAGGTTTCGTTCACAGTCCCCAGGGCTGTCCCCCGATCCATCCTATCATTTATTTCCGGCTTATTCAACATAAATATGGGAGAATTTACACCCCGGATTTTACGGCCTGTGAAATGCTCCTTCGTCTGCTTCCGTCATATTTCAGGCACAGTGACTTCAGGCACAGTGACGACGTTTTTATTAGCGGTCTGTACATTTATTCCCGCGAGCAACGAGCCAAGTAACCATGCTTGCATGGATATTTGGCGACTGCCGCGAGGCTCAAAGACCCCGCTGCTTGCAGCGGAGTCTTTGATTTTGGAAAAGAAGGCAGGATGTTTGACACGTCGGGGAAGTGATTATATAATATTTTTATTACAAACGTAAGATTTTGGAGGAAGCTTTATGAACCGTTTACCACAGATATCCGAGGCCGAATTCGAGATTATGAAAATCGTATGGCAGTATGCGCCTGTCAGCACCAATGAAATAACCGACCGTTTAATGAAAACCACCAGCTGGGGTGCCAAAACCATCCAGACCCTGATCAAGCGCCTGACAAATAAGGGCGCCCTTACCTATGAAAAAGAAGGGCGGGTATACGTCTATACGCCGTTGGTAAAGGAGAATGAATATATCAGCCAGCAGAGCAATTCCTTTTTACGGCGCTTCTATGACGGCGATATCACTGCCATGCTGTCAGCCTATATCAAAAACGACAGACTCTCCGCCGAAGAAATCGGCACGCTGCGTTCGATTCTGGACGATGCGGACAATGACAAAGGAAACTGATATGTCTGATTTTATGATTCGCTTTTTAATGAACAATCTGTTTCTAATCCTGCTGACAGTTTCTTTCCTTGGCATAAAACAGCTTTTGGGACGGGTGCTCACTTACAGGATGCAGTACAGTCTGTGGTATTGTTTTCTTATGCTTCTTGCGGCGCCTTTTCTGTCTTTGATACCGGCCGATTTTCTGAAGCTGCCGGGAGGAGCAGATCTTTTCCATTCCTCTTTAGCCTTGCTGCCCTCCCTGCAGGAAGGCGCAGGTGCACGGGCTTTAGCGCCTGAGGGACAGTTTCCTGACTTTGCAGTATCTGTCAGCAGAAGGACGTCCTCCGGCGCCGGACGCGCCCTTTTTCTTCTGTGGCTGCTAGGAATCATGGTTATGCTTTTCAGGGTCATAAAAACGCAGGCTGAATTATACCGGATCAGGCAGTCGGCGCTTCCCCTGCAGAACCTGGAGGTGCGCGCCTTATACGGGGAATGTCTGCGGGAGATGAAGCTGAAAAAACCGGTTCCGGTTTACAGCACGGCGTTTCTGAAATCCCCTGTGATTACCGGACTCTTTTTTCCTCGGATCTACGTGCCGATCCACCTGATATCCGACTTTAATTCCGTGGATATGCGTTATATGCTGCTTCATGAGCTGCAGCATTATAAGCATAAGGACGCGTTTGGCAATCATCTGATGAATCTGGCCGGCATCCTTTACTGGTTCAATCCTTTTGTATGGTCCGCCCTGAAGGAAATGCAGAACGACAGGGAGGCGGCCTGCGATACCTCCGTGCTGGAACTGCTTGGGGAAAAAGAATACGTCGCCTATGGGAACACGCTGATCAGCCTTGCCGAAAAAATCTCTCTCCGGCCGTTTCCTTTCACCGCCGGTATGAGCGGCAGCATGAAGCAGCTGAAACGGCGCATCCGCAGCATAGCCTCCTATAAGGCTCCCTCCTTCCGCCAAAAAGCGTTGAGCGTCGCTGTGTTTGCATTTATTTCACTGCTGCTGTTTAGCTTTGCTCCATATCTGTCTATCCGCGCTGCGCAGGATGAGGACGCGCTTACAATGGAAGCTCTTAAGAATGTGGTTTCCGTTGATTATGGGGAATATTTCGGGGACCTTGACGGAAGCTTTGTCCTATATGACATGCAGGAGGATACCTGGTACGTTTACAACCGCGCCCAGGCAGAAAGACGTATTTCCCCGGACTCCACTTACAAGGTTTACGACGCCTTATTCGGCCTGGAGGAAGGGGTCATCGCACACAACGCCTCCGTTCTGCCCTGGGACGGGACGGCCTATCCCTTTGCGGCCTGGAACTCCGATCAGGATTTGGCATCCGCTATGGAAAATTCTGTGAACTGGTATTTTCAGTCCATAGATTCCCGGCTGGGCGCCGGGAGGGTTCAGGATTATCTGCACAAAATAAGTTATGGAAACCAGGACAGCAGCGCAGGGCTGTCCTCCTACTGGCTGGAAGCTTCCCTGAAAATTTCTCCCATGGAGCAGACCGCGCTTCTCATAAAGCTGTACCGCAATGACTTCGGCTTTGCGCCTGCCAATATCCGGGCGGTAAAGGATGCAATGCTTCTGTCCCAAACTCCGGACGGCAGCCTTTACGGCAAAACAGGAACCGGACGGGTGGATGGCAAAGACGTGAACGGCTGGTTCATAGGGTATGTGGAAACCAGAGGACAGGTATACTGCTTTGCCGCAAATATTCAGGGAAGCGACGGCGCGGCAGGCAGCAGGGCCGCGGAAATCACAGAAGACATTTTATCCCGGCTGGGGATTTCATACCAGTCGGGTTCCACATTTTCCGGCGAATCGATGATGCGGTTGGAAACATACTGAAAACCGCCGTCTTCCAAAGGCCTGATTACTACTTCCGAAGACATCGCCCTTCCCAAATGGCGCTGCGGCCACACCGCACTTACCGTCAGCGTGATCGTACCGTCCGCATTTTCTTTCCGGGAAGTCACCTCCGGCCAGGGGGTATTGGGGGAATTTCCATAATCAAGAAAGCTTCTTGTGCGGTACTCATAGTATTTTCCCTCCGGCAGATATTTCGTACAGCTGTGAAGGGTCTCTTCATCTATATTAAAATATGTCATGATCACGCGGTTGAATTCTTCCTCCGGCACCCGATATTTTGCTCCGTCAACGGTCAGCCCGTAGGGAGAATTCCTATAGTATACAAAGGGGTACAGCAGCTGGAACAGATCATAAAAATCAAGCTCCCCGAAATTTTCTTCATTCCAGTCCGTCAGGAACATATTGTTGGCGCCATAGCCTATGGGTAGGATATAATGCCGGTTCAGTTCCCTGCATTCCTCCTCCAAGGGTTTCACCCTCACTGCCGTATAGCCGGGCGGGCCGTCGTATGCCACAGGCGTATTTTCTTCGAAAAACAGATAGCCTTCTTTTGTGTATTCCCATATGGCCGCGTTATAGCTGTATTTATCAGTAACCCTGGGCATATCGCCAATCCAGCAGAGGACGCTTCTTGTAACATGGACTTTTCCTTCCATTTCTTCTGAAGTAACGAAATCAAAACGGATAAAACCAAGATTTTCCATAACTGAAAAAAGTGTGGCACAGGCCTCCTTTTTTTCCTCCACTTTCCTGCAAAAGTCTTCTATCAGCCCGGGATTGACCATGTTAAGCTGGTTTTTGTTTTCTGAGTCAATGGCCGCGTATCCGTAAGAACCAAGCCTTTCTACGATTTGGCGGATGACCGGAAGCCTGTCATAGTATGAGGCTGCGCTGCCGGCAGAAGTGGCAGACGGATTGGAGGCGGCGTTTTCGTAAATGTCACGGTAAAGCTCCGCTGTTTCTTCCGACGTCCGTTCTTCTTTTATGGCTGCGGGAATGCCGGTATTTTCTATTCTCACAGGTTCCTCTTTATCTGAAGGCGTGACCGCCGCGTTTTTAACGCAGCCGGTTATTGCCAAAGCCGCTGTTATCATAATAATTAAAATAGAAGCAAATCCTTTCTCTTTCAATTATTTTCTCCTTTTCCTACGCATGTAAGAAATATTTTTTTGTGCGCCATATTGCTGTTATGTTCTATATATTACATATGTAAGATTTAAAAGTCAAGATTTTTTCTTCCGGTAAACCATGCTTGTAAACCAAGCTTGAACAGGAATAGCATGTGAGCATAAAACTTTTTACTGTGGTTTCAGCGCTTTGAGTTTTCCATAAAATTCTATCTCCTTATTTGCAATTGTAATCAAATGGATTTTCTTATTATCACTGGTTAAATATATGATATCCTCACACATTTCCCGGCAGTAATTATTCCCTGTCCGGTATTCAAGAAATGTCTTCTTTCTTCCGGCACGTTTCAGGAACATTTCAACTGATTCTCTGACCGAATTGTATTGCAGCGGCTTTACCAGAAAATCAAGCGGCTGCATTTTGAACAGCCGCATTGCATAACTTCTGTTGTAAGAGATATAAATTATGCTGGTTTTTAAATCATCCAGATAATTCCTGATGTAGTTTCCAACATCAATCCCACTTAACTTTAACAGTTCTATATCCAGAAAAATCAGTTCAAACCGGTTCCCGGCTTCCAGATATTTGCATAACGATTCTCCGGAATACCATGGTTCAATTTCTGCTTCTATTCTCAGGCTCTGCATAATGTCTCTCAACATATTTTCAAGTTCTGTGCATGTAAGCTTGCTGTCATCACAGATTCCAATTTTATACATAATATTCTCCTTCTGTAAACGGGAATAAGATAATTGATGTCTATATTCTATATGATTAAAAACCAGAATACAACTTTAACTTTTTATTCGCCGAAACTCTCCGGCCAGTTATCCATATCCCAATCAGCAGCCGTTCTGCAATATTGTTTTTGATCATTATCCTCCGGAATTATTTCGTCCGGTATTATTTCATCCGAAATAATATCATTTAGAATTGGTTCAACCAAATCACTTAAGCTGTTTTGCTCAAGAGTCAGATGCACCTCCTCAGGAAAGCAAATCTTTAAATCAAAATCAATACTGTTTTCCGCTTCTTCCCCAACAAAAAAGATTTCACCTGTTCCTTTTTCTATCTCTACATTTTGGTTAATTGTACCCACATCACTAAATATAAGATTTTCCGAACCATCCGGCGCAAGATATCTGATACTTATACTGCCCGTTTCGTTTTCAAGGGTTCCCTCTAAATTTATGGTTGTATTTTTTTGTCTTGCCCATAAAATGTCCCGCTCTCATTAAAATCTTTCGAAGAGCCGGAAACTGAAAAACCATCTGCATAACTTCTTCCGCATCCGGTAAGGATACAAAAAATAGTAACACCGGAAATTATTTTTAATCGACATGCCATTTTTATAGACTCCTTTCCTGTAAGAAGATAAATATATCCTTATAGTATAATGAAAAGGAAGAAAAGTTTGGTACAATTCGAAATTTGTATCTGTTTCCGGTGAAAATAGCTGCCTTGTTCCATAAGCTCCCCTGTCTGCCTTATTAACCGCCACAGTAAATGCACTGCCCTTCCTGACTTTAAACAAAAAACAGATCCGCCAGCAGTCAGCTAATGACCGCCATGACGGATCCGTATTTTCATTTTTTTCCTAAGCCGCCGCCCTTTCAGGATTCCGGGCGCACAGCTTTCCTAATCCTCATAAAACCTCATATCTCCCCACACGTCCATCATCTCAGTCCTGTCAAGCTGCTGCGCCCCGCCCATCCGGTCATAAATCATGACCGGGGAGTCATAGCCTGCATATTGCGGCCAGTCCTGCCCGGGATCGCCTGTCTTGATAAAGTTCACCCAGCGCAGATGCACATCATTGACGATCTTCTCCACCGTTTCCTTCGGTTCATCCTGAAATACAAACGCACTGAAGCCGAATTCCAGGCAGTTGAAATCGCAGGGCAGATCCATGGCGTGGGAACAAAGCATTCCTGTCTTGCGCGCCATCTGCGACATAAATTCATAACGGTACATCCATACCGGGCCATGGCCCTTCTGGGCCTGCGCCGTCCTCACCGCGGGCATCTGGAACGCATAATCCGTGGCAAAATTGATGAAAGCCATCTCCACCCCATTGACGCTGCCGTCATTTCTTTTTTCATAATAATCCTTTATCCGTGCAAAGCCCGCCTCATTGTGGTTCTTCACAAACATTTCCTTTACCATATCCCAGGAATTGGGAAAATTCGTCTGCTCCGGGCGGACAAACATGGTTCCTTCATGAAGGTTGGATCCAATCATCAGCCGGATTCCTTCTGCGCTCCCCCGCGCTATCGCTTCCAGGGGCCTTTCAGGCAAAAGGTCGTCAATGGAAACGGTAGGCAGGAAAATGCCGGGATTGCGGTACTGATGCTCTTTTGCCACATATTCGTTTCCCTTTAGTACCTCATAGGCTTCGATTTCCTTCAGTCTCGGCAGATTCTTTTCTGTCCAGCCCATTCCTTCCAGAAAAAGGTCAATGTTCTTCTTTGCCGTCTCCTTGGTAAAAAAGCAGTTCGGCAGGGCGCTGGAAGCGATTACCTGCCCGAAGGTGCCCTTTGCGCCCGGCGCGGCCATCAGCGCTATCATGGACGTTCCCCCGGCGGATTCTCCGGCTATCGTCACCCTTTCAGGATCGCCGCCGAAGGCCCGGATATTCTCATGAATCCACTGCATGGCAACAATATGGTCCGACAGGCCGCAGTTGCTGTCAAACTCTTCACAGCCGGGATAGCCGGTAAAATCATAAAAACCGAAGACGTTCAGACGGTATTGGAAGCTGACATATACAATCCCGTGGCTGACGAAGGATTTGCCGTGGTACAGCTCGTCGGAGGCACAGCCGGAGTTGTAGCCGCCGCCGTGGATATAAACCAGTACGGGAAGTTTCTCTCCCTCCATGGGTCTTCTGATGTTTAAGGTCAGGCAGTCCTCTGAGCCTTCGCATACGCCGTCATTATACTGCACCGCTTTGGGGCCGTATGCTACAGCGTCCAGCACGCCCTCCCAGGGCTTTACCGGAACCGCCCGTTTCAACCGCAGCTCTCCCACAGGAGGCATGGCATAGGGGACGCCGAGAAAAGCGATTTGGCCATCCTCTGCAAAGCCCCTGACCTTTCCGGAGGCTGTCTTAACCACATAATTATCCATTTTCAATTTTCCTCTTTTCCGCTTCCCGGTAGGCATTGGGCGTCAGGCCCGTCTTATTCCGGAAAAAACGTCCGAAATAGCCCTGGCTGGCAAAGCCCAGCCGGTCCGCAATCTCTCTTACCTGCAGCTCCGAATCCGTGAGCAGCTGCTTGGCCGCAGCCAGCTTTAAGTCATTGATATACTGAAGGATGGTAATTCCTTCTTTTTTCTTAAAAATCCGCAGCAGATATTCCTGGCTGAAATGTACCTGCTCCGCCAGGTTGTACAGGGAGGTGTCGCCGTCCAGATGCTCCACAATGTACTTTTTCACCTGGTTCACCACATCCTCGGTCTGCTTTTCCACACTCTGGTTTTTCAGGGAAAAAATGCTCTCCGCCACATGCCGCAGGTAGCCGAAGGCATCCTGCCAGTTGGCATGCATTGACACATTGTACAAATTCAGGATGCCTACCCGAAAGGCCAGCTCCTCGTGCAGCTCCAGGCGCTTGATCCAGCCGATCAGCCGGGAGCTGATGGTGCAGTATGCCTCCAGCGCGAACAGATCGTGCATGCTCTTGACGCTCTGCAGCTCTGTCTGCAGCTGACGCAGCACATTCAGGGAATTTTCTTCCTCCATCCCTTCCAGATAATATTCCAGCCGCCACAGCATCTGCATCAGCTCCTGCTTTTTGTGCTCCGGCAGGGTTTCTTTGGCGAGTGCCTCCTTCTGCAGCCCCTCCTGCACCAGCTCTTCCCCGGACAGCCAGATCATACGGTCGCATATGCCGATAAATTCCTGCAATAGCTGTGACAGAGTGACCGGCCGTTCCCCCACCAGGATGGATACCGTCCTGCCCAGGTTCTTTTTCAGCGCTTTCTGGAACAGCTCCCCCGCGCCGGCCAGCATTTTTACAATAGTTTCCTCGTGCAGCAGCTTTTCAGGCTGGAGAAGAAGTACGATGTAATTCTTGTTGTATTCAAAAAAGGCGCCCCGCATGAAATCCAGGAAATACCGTTCCAGCAGCTGATAACAGTCCTGGGTGGCATTCTGCTGCTCCTGGTAATTCTCACAGTACCAGGCTTCATGTCTGAGGAGGAGGTAATACACTTCTTTTTCCGGATCCAGATCGATCCCAAGCTGTACCGACAGCTCCCCGGTAAACTGGGACAGGCCCCTGTATCCTTCAAAAAGCTCCCGTAAAAACATGCTTCTTTCATGGAGCAGGGGTTTCTTCTGCTGTTCCCGCTGCAGATCGGTCAGGCGTTCCAGCAGGAGGCTGTTCTCGATTTCTTCCACAGACTCCCGCAGAGCCTCCAGTATCTTTTCATCCTCCTCCGCCTTCAGCACATACTTTGCATGCTTATGGACCTTATACACATAGTCAAAATCAGAATAGCCCGTGAGAAAGATGACCTTACAGAAAGGCCATCTTTCCCTGACGATATCGTACAGCTCCAGACCTGACATCTGCGGCATGTTGATATCCATAATCACGATATCTATCTTCCTTTTTTCCAGGATGGCCTGCGCCTCTACCCCGCTGGCCGCCGTCGTCAGATCAAGCTCCAGGGATTCCTCCATGGAAAGCAGGCCGTATACGTCATCCCGGATCATTTTTTCATCATCAACAATCAAAACACTGTACATAGTCTCTTCTCACTCCCGCCACATTTGGGCCAGTACCGCCCGCTGCTACTCCTTCACGCTTCCCAGCGTCATACCGGTAATGAAGTACTTCTGGAGCAGCGGATAAACAAGAAGGATGGGGATAATCGCCACGAAAATCTGCGCCGCCGTCACGGTTTTCTGTGACACATTTGTCATGGCGCCCACGCTGGTCAGGTCGATGCTGGCGATATCCACCGACTGGATGACGTTGCGCAGGTAGGTCTGCAGCGGATACTTGGCGGTATCGCTGATGTAAATCATGCCGTCAAACCAGGAATTCCAGTGATTTACCATGGTGAACAGACCCACGGTCGCCAGAGAGGGCTTGGATACCGGCACGATAATTTTCGTCATGATCTGGAAGTGGTTTGCCCCGTCAATCAGCGCGGATTCCGTCAGCGCATAGGGAAGGCCCCTGAAAAAGTTCAGCATCAGTATGATATTGAAGGTCTGCACCGCGCCGGGCAGTATCAGCGCCCAGATACTGTTGTAGATTCCCACGGATTTCACTACGATAAACAGAGGGATCAGCCCGCCGGAGAATACCATGGTCACCAGGAACGCCCAGACATAATATTTTCTCGCATGGAATCTTTCATCCGGCTGAGCCATGGCATAAGCGCACAGGATTGTGAGCCCTATGCTGAGCAGGGTCCCCAGAACCACTCTGACCACCGACACGCCGAAAGATTGGAAAAATTCCGGTTTTGCCAGGATATATTGATAGGAATCCAGGGTGAAATCCACCGGGAGGATGGTTACCCAGCCCGCCTGCGCCGCGGAGTTGGAGCTTAAGGAAAGGGCGAACACATGCACCAGCGGAAACAGGGAGATACACATGACCAGCGTCAGGAAAAAATAGTTGACTACCAGAAATGCCTTTCTTGCAGGAGATGATTTTATTTTCATAACGGCCTCCTAAAAAATTCTGTAGTTTGCAATTTTCTTTGCAAGGGTGAAGGATGAGGCGATCAGGATAAAGGAAATCACTGATTTAAACAGCCCCACTGCGGTGGAAACGCTGTACTGCAGATTCAGCATACCCAGGCGGTACACATAGGTGTCCAGGATATCGGCCTTCTGATAAACGATGGGGCTGTACAGGTTAAATACCTGGTCAAAGCCTGCGTTTAAGATATTGCCCATGCCCAGGACCGTCACCAGGATGATCTGCGGCAGGATGCCGGGCAGCGTAATATAAAGCATCTGTTTAAAATAGCCTGCGCCGTCTACCTTAGCCGCCTCATACTGGCTCTGGTCAATGGCCGTCAGCGCCGCCAGGAAGATGACCATATTATAGCCGCAGCCTTTCCATACATCGGAGGCCACCAGGGTTCCACGGATGGTTTCCAGACTTCCCAGGAAAAAGACGGGTTCATGGCCAAGCGCAGTAATCGCGGTATTTACAATCCCGCTGGTAGGTGAAAGAATATCCACCAGGATACCGCCCAGGACCACCCAGGAAAGGAAATACGGAACATAGATGATCGTCTGCGTCGCTTTCTTGAAAACCTTGTTATTTACTTCATTTAGCAAAAGCGCCAGAATCAGTGGCACGATAATGCCCGCAATGATTTTCAAAAGCGCGATGACCAGCGTATTCACCAGCACCTGCCGGAAATCCTTCATGCCGAAAATGTATTTGAAATTATCAAGTCCCACCCATTCGGAGGTGAAAAACCCTTTCATCCCGCCCGACGGGACAAAGTCCTGAAAGGCGATTACAATACCTACCATAGGAAGATAGGCAAAAATGATTAATAAAATGATTGCGGGCAGCAACATTACGTGCAGCGGCCATTCCCTCTTCATAATTGTGCCCAGGCTTTTTTTCTGTTTCATCCCAGTCCCCTTCTCTCTGCTTACTTCACAAAAAGGGAGCGAGGCCCTTTCGCAATAGTTTACGTTGTGTGAACTCTCACGCCTTTTATGCCCAGCTCCCTTTCATGATTACTTACCTGCGTACCACTCGTTTACTTCTTCCGTTATTTTATCAAGTCCCAGAGAATTCAGCTCCTTGACAAAATCATCGAAATTGTCGGTAGTCTCAATGCCCATGATAACCTTGGTATAATACTCCATCACCTTATCCGTCACAGTAGACATCTTCTGACCCATGGTCGGTGTGGGGCCGGTGGTGAACTTATCCCACATGAACATATCCTTCTCATAATATTCGTTCATGGTATCGTAAGCCGACATGTCATTGCCGAAGGTCTTCATTCCGCCGTAGCTGGTCACGATATCGCCCGAGAGGTAATTCTGGATGTCATTATAGCTTACCAGCTCCTCGGCATTCAGGGAGGAGCTGTCACCGCTCTCAAGCGCCGCCACAATATTGTTGTGGATTGTCAGATTCTTTAAGGGGAACCAGGTCTTCAGCATAACCCAGTGGAGAGGGAAGTTCAGGACGTCGTTGGCATCCTTCACCAGATAATCATTATATTCTTCTCCGGAATATCCGTATTTGTCAACCCAGAAGTTCAGCATTCTCACCACTGCCTCCGGATGCTCACATTTCTTATTTACCACAACATAGCCTGTAATGGCGAGGGAAATCTGGGGCTTTGCATCCCCGTCCACAGCCGTGGGAATGGGAAGGGCTACCCAGTCGGCTTCTATGTCGTTCTGGACTGTGGAATTCAGGGGCCAGTTGGCGTTCCACATCAGGCCGTACTGGATGCCCGCCCGTCCGGAAGCCGCCGCTTCGGACGCCTTTACCTCGTCATTGGAGGAGAAATCCTGTTCAATCAGCCCTTCCTGATACATTTTTGCAAGGAAATTTAACGCATCCTTATTTTCCTCCTTCACGGATCCATATACCAGACCGCCGTTCCCGTCTTCAATCCAGGCGGTGGGATAAGCGCCGAAGCCGTTGAAAACGCCCACGCCGTCGCCCAGTCCGGCGCTGAGGAAGTTATTGTGGAATACCATGCCGATGGTATCGTCTTTCCCGTTTCCGTCCGGATCCTGATCCCGGAAGGCAACCATGACATTGTACAGTTCATCCAGGGTTTTGGGCATCTCCAGGCCCAGCTTCTTAATCCAGTCTCTTCTGATCCACAGCATGGGGGCTTTATCAATGGAGGAATCCACCAGCGGAATCGCAATGATTTCTCCCTTATCGGTTGCGGCCTCCAGCGCGGCATCTCCTTCCCCGGTCGTCCATGCCATCAGCTCATCGGATGCATATTTTTTAAACACCTCACCGATGTTCCGGTTAATCAGGTCGCTCTTGGCAAGCAGGGAAAGCTGGGAGCTGTTGACAATCATGAAATCCGGGATTTCACCGGAGGCAATTGCCACGCTCTTCTTCTGCTGGGAATCATCCGGCGTGTTTGCCGCATACCAAAGCCAGTCGATGGAAATGTTGGTTTCTTCGGTCATCCTGGTGTAATAAACGCTGTTAAGCATGTCTTCCTTATTGAACTCACCCAAAGCCGGTGAGATTTCAAAATAAGAGGTCAGGGTAACCGGTTCCTCATATTTGAATCTGGGATCCACCTCTTCCTCGGCGACAGCGCCGGCCGCTTCGCTGTTTCCCGCTGTCTGTGCACTGCCGGAATCCCCTCCGCAGCCTGCCATCAGGCTTACGGTCATTGCCGCCGCCAGCAATAACGCAATTTTCTTCTTCATGTGTTTTCCTCCTTGAGTTTTGTTTTCCTCCAGCCGTCCGTTGCCTTCCCGGCTGTGTTTTTCATCTAAGGCCAGTATAAAAAGGAAAACGGAATCCAACAATGCAACTTTCTTGATATCCCGGTTCAAAAATTGACCTGTTCCCAAACAGCGTCCCATTACCCGAACTGCCGCCTGCAAAATGTTTACTGTTCAGCCATGCCATTCATAATATGGCGGACCAATCAGGCGGACCAGTTACCCAAAATATGCTCCGCCGCGGTGATCCCGCTGGTGAAGGCCAGCCCCAGACATGCGCCCTCCGTATCATAGTACGGAGCGCAGTAACAGCTTCCATTATCCACACCAGCCGCATAAAGCCCTGAAATTGGCTTCTGCTTCTTGTCAAGTACCCTGCAGAAGGCGTCCGTCTTCACGCCGCCTATGGTGCACCAGGCGCTGGGTTCGTAGGCAAATACATAAAAGGGCGCCTTTGCCACCGGCTTCAGCAGCCAGCTGTTTTTCCCGAATTCCGTATCCTGCCCGGCTTCGCACATGGCATTGTAGCGCGTAACCGTTTCTTCCAGAAAAGGAAGAGAAAAATGCGCCGCCGCTTCCTCAATGCTGCCGCAGCAAAAAGCCCATCCCTCACTGATATCCCTTTCCAGATCCTCCGGGAAGGGCCAGGGTCCCCTGTCAAGGGCGGACTTTCCAGTCTTCCATTCCTCCGGACGGCCATAAAAGTCGTATACCGACCTGGCAGAACGTATGCCCTGATAAAAAGCTTCGTCCAGCACCGCATAATAGCTTCCGGCGCGCAGGGTCGCTTCCCCTCCCACGGAAAGCGGCTGATCCGCCAGCAGCTGTTCATCCATAAAACGGCGGCCCTCCCGGTCCACCAGCAGACCGCCGGTCATGGCCCAGCGCATATTCCCGGGAAAGCGTCCCTTCATCCTGCTGTGATAGCCGCCGAACTCCCCGGCGCAGATTCCCCAGCTGCGATCCTCCATGCCTCCGGCCTTCAGCGCCATGGCGATCCCCGCCCCATCGCTGAGCCGGCTGCCCAGCGGGCCTACGGTAATATCCCCGAAATGCTGCTTTAGCATCTCTTCATTTCCCAGATAGCCGCCGCTGGCGATGATGACCGCCTTTCCGTAATACGCCGTCTGTTCCCCGCTTTGTCCGTCAACGGCCAGGACGCCGCATATCCTGCCATTTTCCGTCAAAAGCTCCCCGGCGCAGGCATTCAGGATCACTCTGCCGCCGTATTCCGCAAGCTTCCTTGCAAGCAGCTCCCACCGCTGCGGCGCAGGCGTTTCAAAAAAATGCCTGGCCCTGAAGCCAACACTGTATAAATCCTCCGTCAGCCTCAGTTGAATGCCGCTTTCCCTTAGCAGCGCCTCAACCTTCCTTCCGTTTCTGATACACCGGTACAGCAGGCCGCCGTCCACGGTGCCCCGGGAAAATCCATACATATGCCTAAACAACATCTCTGCTGAAACGGCGCAGTTTTCCTCCTCCTGCAAAAGAGTATCTGCCAGGGAAGGGCCGCCCGCCCTGGCCGCATTGCTTACGGACAAATGCTTTCCCTTCTCCAGCACAACACAGCTCCTGCCGGCCTTTGCCAGCGTCAGCGCGGCCATCATGCCCGCGCCTCCCGCACCGATAATTACCACATCCGTATGTTCCATAAATAACCTCCACGCCGCCGGGGACAGCTTTGCCCCGGCTGATATTTTACTATTTGTTATATCCATCACCTTGTTTTTCAGGCCTTTTTCACAGGCTCCCAGATCTCATTTTTACCGGCCCTCAGCACAGTGCTGCCGCCGTTTGCTCCCCGGAAGCTTCCTTCCATTCCCTCCGGCAGCGTCAGCTCATACTGCATGCCGCCATCCTTCGGATAATAGCGGAAGGTAACCAGCCCATATTCGGTGAGCATGCCGCCCTCCAGGTTGGGAACATAGTCCAGATGGGGACAGACCTCCACCCGCGCCGGACTGCCCGCTTCCCTGCGGATGCCTCCCATGACGCTGATCAGCTCATACATGGGCAGCGCGCTCCAAGCATGGCACTCGCTTCTGGAATTGGAGGGTGTTTCCGGGCAGGTGGTGCAATGTTCCTCCAGCAGCTTAATCCACCAGTCCATCTGCCGGGCGGTGAGCTCATAGCAGCCCGCCTTTTCACAGGCGCGGAACAGCTCATAGCAGGTGGAAAAATAACAGCGCAGCACATCCTTTTCCTCAAAGGTCCTGCGCATCACCCTGCGCGCATCCTCCCCGGAAAGCATGCCGTTTAACACCGCCCAGCTCTGGGCATGCTGGGAAAATTCCTGACAGGAGGGGCCTTCCCGGAACATTCCCCGCCCTGCATCCCAGCACAGGCTCTGGATCTTAACCACGATGTTTTTCTGCCGTTCCCTGTACTCCTGCGCAAGGCCGGCCCTGCCGGTGGCCTCATTGATTTCGGCCCCGTCAAGCAGGGCCAGTCCATACATCAGGTTAATAATGGTGGAAGGGCCTTTTCGTACCGCCGCGGGACGTCCCATGGTATCATGCCAGCTTTCCTGCCAGTCCACAAAATCCCAGAAGCCCAGATTTTCCACCAGTCCCTGCGGCCCGAGATGCCTGTCATAATATTCCAGGATGCTGTCCACATCCGCCCGGTAACGCTTCAGTATATCCGTATCTCCCGTACGCCTGTAATACTCCAGCAGCATGAAAATATAGTACAAAGAAAAGGTGGATATAATCTGCTTCGGGTTGCTGGGCGCCCTGCCCTGAATCAGGCCCATGGGAAGCATGGAATCATGGAAATCCCGGAGGGCCTTCTCCGCCAGCTTCGTATCCGCGCTGCACACATAGGTAAACAGCGCCTGCAGCCTGGTATCCATAGGGTACTGCATCTGTTCCCAGAAAGGGCAGTCCATATAGGTTTCCATCATGCAGCCCTGCAGGGTGCGCACGCACATGTCATACACCTTCTCCACCCAGGGAGCGTCCGATTTGATATAGGAGCCGGGATTTAAAGGATAACCGGTCTTTAAAAGCGCAGGCCTGTAAAAACGCACTTCCTCCCCCGCCGCCTGAATTTCAATCTTTAAAAAGCGCATGGTCCGGTACCAGAAAGGCTCATAAAGCAGGCTGCCGCCATCTAGCACGATGGTATCCCGCTGTCCGTTCTGCCCGATTTCCCCATTGATATAATCATCCCTTTTTACCTGATCAATGCCCTTCGTGAACTTTTCAAAATAGGTAAAAGAAATCTCCGCCCCTGCGCCGCCTTCGATTTGATACCGGAAAAAGGCGTTGAAAAGCCCATCCCCGTCAAACAGAAGCGTCCTGCGTTCCCCTGGCCGCACCGTCACGTAGGCTGCTTTCCTCATAACGCTTTCTCCCAGCTCCTTTTCAAGGACGGCCGGACGCTCATACAGCAGCGGGATGGGACGCTCCTCCATCATAAAGGTCTTGAGAATACCGAACATCATCTCAAACCCGCATTTTACCGGCTCCAGCACATCGCCGGCCCGCCAGCCGCCGTCGTCAAAATCCGGCAGTCTCCAGCCGCCCGGCGTCGCATTGAAATCAATCCTTTCCGTCAGCGCGCCCATATTCCCATTCACCACCGGTTCCTTTGTAAGGAAAAACGTATTGTCCAGCCATACCTTCCAGGGGGCTTTTCCCGTTGTCACCTCCCCCAACGGATTACCTTCCTCACCTTTAAGCACGCCCTCCACGGCGAGCCTGTGCCCCGCCGGCAGGGTCGCCACGCTGTTTAACGGCGCCCGGTTGTCCCCTGGTCCTTCTTTTACATACATGCTGTCGCACAAAAGCACCTGCACGGCAAGCACGTTTTTCCCCATCCGCAGATAATCCCCCAACTCCACCGTTTCATAATAGTGCCTGAACTGATCGCCGCGGCAGGGACCGGACAGCACCGGCTGTCCGTTTACCCACAAGCGGTAGCGGGAATTGGCGGAAATATCCGCCTTCAGCTCCACCCGTTGCTCCAGCATGAAATCCAGGCGGTAGTAAGCGAACCGCCCGTTCATATCCCCCTGGTATATTTTCTTTTCCTCGATCTCAGCCCTTGGCACTCCCAGCCATAATGCTTCGTTCCACATAATTTTACCTCCTCCTTCTGCGGCCATTCCAGCCTTTCAAAAAAGTATAAAGCAGCCTACGGCTTACAGCGTTACCCTCATGTCAATCCGCAGGATCACCTTCAAGCCTCCCAGCTCACTTTGTTCCAGCAGGATGCCGCTTGTTTCCCCGTAAGCCAGCTTCAGCCTGCGTTCTATATTGGAAAGCGCATGTCCGGCTGCCCGACCCTGATAATCCTGGATGTATTCCCGCATTCTTTCAATATTTTCGCTGCTTCCGCCGTTCCCATTATCCTCAATGACAATACAAAGGTAAGGCTCCTTATGAGAATAAGAGATGGCGATCCGGCCGTCCTTTAAAATATCCGACATGCCATAATTATAGGCATTTTCAATGACAGGCTGCAGTATCAGCTTCGGCACAAGGAAACCGGCCGCGCTTTCCGGCAGCTGCCCTTTATGCACCGTGATTTTATCCCCGAACCGCATCTGCTGGATGTCGATATAATTCTCCATATGCTCCACCTCGCGGCTTAGGAGGATATTCTGCTCCACCTCCTTGTTCAGGAAACGGTAGTACTTTGCCAGGGAGGTGACGAACTGTATAATCTGATCATAGGACTCATTTTTAGCCATAATCCGGATCAGATAGAAGCTGTTATACAAAAAGTGTGGGTTGATCTGGGACTGCAGCTGCATCAGCTCCGCATTCTGTAAAAGCCTGCCCTGCTCCTTTACGTTTTCAATCAGCTCCTGGATGCGTTCCACCATTCGGTTGAAGGACGAATATATGTATTGAAACTCATCCTGGGGCTTATGGAAAATCCGGATTTCCAGGTTGCCCTCCTGCACCTGCCCAAACGCCTGCACCACCTTTTTCAGCGGCTTATTCACGGCGGTGTTGGTCTGATAGAGGATTTCAAAAAACAGTATGCTGATGACCAAAAGCACAACTCCCATCATAAGCAAAGCCACCATTGCCGAGCTGCCTATCCCTCTGCCGCTGCGGTAGGCAACCACGGTAATCCCGTAGCCGGGAATGCTTTCTGACATAAACAGATTGCTTGTCCCCAGGCACCTTCCCTTACCGAGAAAACTCTCTCCTCCGCCCTGCTTCTCCCATGCCCGGTACCAGCAGTCCATCAGCTGCGCCTGCGCTTCCCCCTCCACAGGCTGCTGGCCAAGCACTTCCCCGCCATCCAGCACAAAAAACGCGCCCGCCTGTTCTCCGCTGCCAAACAGCTCCAGAAGCTCCTGCAGATAATCCTCCGAAAGCGTAATGCTCACGCCGAAATCAGGGACGTAATCCTCCTCTATGGAATAGGTCAGAGGGTACAGCAGCTCCATCTGCGCCTTCCCGTCGCAATATACCAGGCTGCGGGCCGTATTATCCCCGTTCCTGGGTATGGGCACATATTCCTTACTGCCATGCCCCTCCACCGCGCTCAGCTCCATCTCCTGTTTGGGAAAAATAATGGTGATATCCTCAATGATATTATTCAGCGACTGAAAGCCCTGCATATTCACCAGCAGCGCCAACATCAGCTGGGACCTTTCATACCCGTTCAGGGAAGTGTCATATACCAGGGACGAAATCCTTCCGTCGCTGACCAGATTGCGTTCCAGATTATAAATAATTTCCAGCTGCTGCTCCAGCGCCGAAACATTATGGACGACGGCGCTCTGCATCCCGCCTATTTCCACATTCCTCTGCTGTTTCGCATATTTCAGGAAAATTATGATTGTACTCACATAGATAATTACTATGATGATTACAAAAAGAATGTACAGCTTTTTAAAAACACTCACCATACCCTGCTTTTTCATGCCCCTTCCCCCATATCAGAAGCTTTTTCCCCCTCCGGGAAGCCGGACGGAGCGTCTTTTTGTAACGGTTCAGACGGGGCCGAACCGTTACCGCATCCGGCCAATTAAACGCTGCGCTGTGGGCCGGATGCCTGAAGCGCAGCGTTTTTCCACGGTCTGCGCAGTAAATGCGCAGACCTGCCTGTTTCCGTTTTTTACCCTGTATAGTCCAGTATACAGGAACCCGATTGTGCGTTCAAGATACGTAACGTCCGGTACGTTCACAATTATTGCAGCTGTTTAATTAATTACTGCAGCTGTTTAATTAATTATTGCAGCTGTTTTGCAATCACGGCAATCCCTTCTTTGCCGGGCAGCCTGACTTCGACCCTTCCGCAGGCCTCCTCCAGCGCAGTCGTCCTTGTCATTTCCCATGCATCGATGATCTCAACCTCGTATTTTTTATCCTCCGGCAGGGTAAGGAAACACATAGCGCAACACTGCCTCGCAAAATATTTTATGTAGACCTGATCCCCGCAATGGCCATAATAGCATGCGTCCTTTGCCTGGGACAGCTCCCGTTCCTCTGTATTTACCAAAGCCCGGAACCGTTCATATGCTTCCTCCGGTTTCTCAAAAACTGTGGCCGTAATGTTCCTATCATCCGGCCCCATCACAAAAGGCTCCTTCCAGGGACTTATGCAGGATGGCAGGCTGTACAGAAAATCCTTCAGGAAAGCAATCCGCTGCGCGCTCTGCCCCTTCAAACGGCCGCCCCTCGCCCACCAGAGCACCTCGTCCTCCGAAACATAAGTTTCCCCATGGGTCACAAAGGCCCCCTGAACGCAGCCGCGCCAGAAACGGTTCACCAGCTCAAATGCGGAAATATTCCCCCAGGCCATATCGATGTTGCCCTCATAACAGCACTCGTCAAAAACCACCGGCTTTTGATACCTCTCCTGCCATTCCGCCGCCTTATGCATACCATCCGTCTGAATGCAGCAATGCGTCACATTGGGGCGGGTGAAATCGTAAAAATGGAGACAGTTATGATTGCTCAGCAAATGCTCATAGCAGTCATTGGCAGCGACAAATTCCTCTATCTCATACCAATCCTCCATCGTACGGTTGAACATCAGATCATATTCATTTGCCAGGCTCCACCAGATAAAGGGATAGGCGGACAGTCTCCGGAGCAGGTAATCCAGGTGAATTTTCCATTCTTCCATACTCATTATGGAAAAGCCCCAACGGTCATAAGGATGGAACAAAATCAAATCCGTTTCTATTCCCATATCTCCCAGTCGGACCAGGATTTTTTCAAAATGCTCCCAGTAGTCCATGCAGGGGCGGTGCACATCCCACTTCCCTTCCGCATTTTTTTCAAAAGGGAAAAACTGCGGCTCATTGTGATTGTATCTGTAATGCTTCGGAAAAATGCAATGGCGCACTTTATTAAAGGGGGCGTGCTCCAGGGTGTGCATGGTTTGTTCAATTATCTCCTCGCTCTGGTGGGCAAGGGCGTAAATGGTGGTTCCGAACGGCAGGTATTTCGTACCGTCTTCATAAACAAAATGAAGGCCCTCTGTCTTTACCATACCATGTCGTCCGGTCCTTGCCGGCAGGCATTCTTCTTCCCCTGCCACAGGTCCTTCCAAGGGAATATTGCTTTCGGTTTTCCAGGAATACAGGCCGGTTTTTTTGGGGAGGAAACGTACTTTATAAGTATTGCTTCCTGCGTAGAAGCCTTTTACGGTCTTTTCTTCGCCGTCCAGATGGAATACGGTTTGGAAAGTGAACAGCGCCTGGGAGCCCTGGGGCGGTTCGCCGGTGAGGCTTAATTCGAACATTTCGTATTGATACATTTTTATTTTTTCTCCTCTGTTTTTTGTGGCTGATTGGATTTTTGGCCATTTTAAGCCTTTAGTAAAGTATAAAACGGCCGGAACAGATCAACAATGTGATATTCTTGACCTGCTCCGGCAAAAATTGACCTGCTGCATATCAGAGGGGCCTTCTGAGGAGAGAGGGGCAGTGATATGCGGCAGGTTGGGTGTGGTTTTGGGTTTTTGGGTTATAGGTGTTTATGTTTTTGGGTGATTATGGTATTGGGTATTTATGGTTTTAACTGTATTGGCCTAAGGCGGGCCTTCAGATGCAAGCTTAGCTTTCCATTATCCGTTTCAGTATCTCAATATCCGCGGGGCAAAATGCAAATTGGGGAATCTCATCTCTACGAATCCATCTTATATCATTATGCTCCAGCTTTTGAGGCACTCCATTTTTAATTGCAGCATTAAACAATGTCAGGCGAACCTTTATATCTGGATACTCATGTACTACAGACATAAATTCTTCCTCTACAGAAAGCTCTATTGCCAATTCTTCCTCGCATTCTCTGATAAGGGCTTCCTGTTTTGTTTCACCAGCCTCAACCTTCTTTCCTATCACAGTTTTTTCCACATTGGATACACCAAAAATAACTATTATTAAAAGATCTCCTCCATGAATACTACATCAAAATCCATATACCGACAAAATTTATAATTATTCTGAAACCTCGTCAAATACAATAGCGCCAATGATAGATCTTCAATTGTTTCATACAATGCTTTTTGTCCACGATAATCCCCTGTTCTTTTCTTTAAAGCATACTTTACATTAAACATTTACTTTTTATATTTTCTCGTGAGCAAGTTTAATGATTGTTTTGTCGGCTCTAAACCCAATTCATATGCATCGGCATAAATTCTTGGGACTTTTTTCAGTCTGAAATTCATATCGTCAACATCAAAGGATGTCAGATCCAATTCCTCAAATCCAAGCCAATTACAAAATTCCCGATATTTCTTTCCGCTTTTCTTCTTGAATGCCTTTTCCAATTCTTTAAGACCGCCTGGTCCGCCACAGTTCTCAATAATCCCATAACCGTCGCCCTCTAGAACCCGCGGCAACTCTCTTCCCGGTAATTCCTTATCCTCAAATATTTTTTCAAGAGTAATGGAAACCTCCCAGCCATCACCATAATCGTAGAAAAGAACCATTTCATCACCGCTGTTTGACACCAGCTGTGATATTTTGACATACGCTGCATTCTCCGCTTCTTCATCGTCAAAATCAACAGTCATTTGATTCTGCACATCATAACGGCAGGTTTCTTTTATTTTATCTGGTGGAAATAGTTTTTCTATCTCTTCTGATGGAAAAGATTTACCCATAGCCTGATAAAAATTTCGACGGTACATTACATCGATACAGAACAAATGGCTTGCCTGCATTTCAAACATCGTCATGATAATATAGGCAAGCCTTGCCGCAGTAACATTTCCAAGCACCTGGAAGCGACGCCATATTTTGGGTGTATAATCTTGCAATTCTACATAAAATTGATAAATCGGCTGTGAAGCCATTTCACACTCCTCCTTGCTTCTATAAAGTTTTTACCGTTTTCATAATCTCCATGAGTATATGACAGGTTTTGTTAATAGCAATATTCCACATACTCAAAACCCTTCTGGTAATTCCTCACTAACAAGAAATCCCTCTTATTGTTTGATTATGAAAGTAACACAACGAGTTAATTCAGCCAAAATATGTTTATTTTCGATACAATTTCACACAAACCTCGCAATGTGTTGAGTGGGTAATAATGATGTCCCGCAAGTATAATCTCTCCTTGGGGAAAGCATTATCTTTCTTGTTCAAGTAGAATATTGGCTTTTTTACCCATAAATCATTTCGCATCATATTTTTTAGAGTGTATCATAAATACTAAATTTTTGAAATATCTGCAGCAACTCTCAAAAATGATTTGTTGATTATAGAACATTACCAACAATAAGACGCATGAACTTTCAGAGTTTAAGCGTCTTATTGTTGGCAGTGATGTTCTACATAAACCGGATTTAATTGTGCCACAAGCTGTGGCACAATTACTCCAGCTCTTTTTCGATTTCTTCGATAGACGGAAGACTGCTACGCAATTCTTCAGGTAGTGCCTTAGCAATCTGATTCTTCCATTCTGCCACGCCAATAGGATTCTGATAGCCCGCTAGAGAATACTCTACTACGGTTTCATTCTTGCCCTTTACCAGTAATAAACCAATAGTAGGCTTGTCATCCGGATGACACAGAATATCGTTTACCACATTTTGATACATATTAAGCTGACTGATAAATCCCGGCTCAAAGTCGCAAGCTTTCAGTTCGATTACTACATAACACCGCAGCTTCAAGTGATAAAACAAAAGGTCAATATAAAAATCATCACCGCCAACTTCCAAATGCACCTGTCTACCCACAAATGCAAACCCCTGTCCCAATTCCAAAAGAAAACTTTGAATATGTTCTGTTAACTGCCGTTCAATCTCTACCTCACGTCGAGGCATATCAGTGCCAAGAAAATCAAACAAGTAAGGATCTTTAAACACTTGATTGACCATATCGGAATCCGCTGGTGGAAGTGCCACTGGAAAATTATTTGTGCTTCTTCCCGAACGCTCCATAAGGCCACTCTGTATTTGCAATTCCAACATATTACTACTCCAGCCATTTTCTATTGTTTTGTATGCATACCAGATACGGCTTTTCTCAGTATCCAGTTTATCTAACAACATTCGATTTGTTCTCCACGGAATTTGTGCCACAACCTGTTGCACAATTTGAAAATCAGGCCAGCACTCGGCAAACTTACGCATATATTTAATATTTCTGGGAGAAAAACCGGACATTTCAGGAAATGCATCCTTTAAGTCCTTGGCCATACGGTCAATTACTTTTGCACCCCATCCCTCTTCCTCCCTATTTAGTCAAGTGTTTTTTCCTTATTTTTCAAGAAATTTTTAATTTCATATCTCAGATAAATGAGCCAAGAGGATGGACATTTCTCTGTATCTGGTACGAAAATAGAGGGTTTTGGGTAC
>NZ_VUMI01000119.1 GCF_009696275.1 Eisenbergiella porci | reverse complement strand
ATCAGGCTGGCCGCCTGTTTCTTCTGCGCCGGTGTCATGCGGTAAAGGGAACCGTCCGGCCTGCGTTCCAGCGGCGGCAAGTCTTTATAGGGGTTATCTCTCATGCGTTCCCTCCATTTTGCTTTCCATTGCCGTTCTCCCCGAAAAGGTTTCCTGCCTCGTCGTCGCAAGCTGCGTATCGCTCGTTTCGCCGCAAGCGGCAAAACTCACTCGCTCCGCTGCTCCTCCTCTCCCCACAAAGCCATGCGGCTTTGCGGGGGCCCCGACAATAGCGGCGTATTCCGGCGTTGGCACGCTCCCCGCAGCTTCGGGACGTTTTGTCCCGAAGTGACCTCTGGACAAAGTGTCCAAAAGTCCGGCTCCTGGCGGTGCTTCCCCAGCCGTGGTATTCTCTTTTCGGACGGTCATTCTGTTTTCAAGGTGCTGTCCATCGATGAACTACCCTAAGTCTACACGAAAAAAATGCAAATCCCGGCTTTTTGCGAGAATTGCATTTTGATGAAGTTTACACTTTGGAAATTGCATTTTTGCAATTATCTTGTATAATGGAAGTATGCGGAGGAGGTGCGTGTCTATGGCTTTACCCGGAACACCCGGACAGCGGATTTCCGATTTATGCAACGGGAACCACATCACACAAAAGGAACTTGCGGAGAAGATAGGCGTTTCCGCTTCCCAATTGAGCCGCATTGTCAGCGGCGAAACAAGAACGGTAAGCAGTGATATTCTCATAGGTGTGGCAAAGGAATTTAAGGTATCGACAGACTACATACTGGGCTTGTCTACCGTGAGCGTCCGTAAAAGTTACGATATTTCTGAATTAGGCTTGTCAGAGGGGGCCGTGAGGGGGCTTGTGACGGGTGCTGTTGATGTGCAAATCCTCAACCGTCTGTTGGAACACAGGAATTTTCCCAAGCTGATAGATTTGATACGGATTTATTTTCAGGATACGGCGGCAAAGGGCATAACAGCAAGAAACCAGCTTATCGAGATGGCAACGGCTTCCCTGTCCGACCTGATGAAAGAACACCCGGAACACCGGGCAGAAGCGAAGCAGGATTTACAGCTTTTGAACGCCCAAAAGATGGGGGAACATGAAGCGGAGATTGAAAAAATCAAAAATGTGTTCCTGGCTATCCTGCGGGACATTAAGAAAGACATAGACAACGGGGAACAGCCGGGAGAAGCTGTGACCGCCGCTATGTTCCAAGCCATGCGGGACGCACTGGCGGAACAGAAACAAAAACCGCTTTCCATTGACGATGTAACGGCGATGATAGCCGGACAGATTGGACAGCTTGCGCCGATGGACGAGGAAACCGCCGACCTGTTTCAGCGGTTAGTAAAGAAAATGATTGAACAGGCAGAGAAATAAATGTAGGAGAATATTAGAAAATGGGAAAAAGCAACTCGTACTATATGCAGCTTCATGTAGAAGCACTGTTTACAATGAATGAAAAGAACGAACTTATGACTATAAGGGAACCATGGGACTCCACTTCACAGCCGGCTCCCCGCTTCTATTTGACAAGACCACTTTACGAAAAACCACATACTTATTTTCGTGCTGACGTACCGAAAGAATTATGATATAATGAGTTATCAACAAATCAAAATTTGTGGAGGTAAAATATAGATGAATCAAGGAAGAATTATTGTGATTACAGGCTCACCGGGGACAGGAAAAACAACAACTGCGTCAATTGTCGCAAAGGAATCAGATATGGATAAATCAGTGCATATGCACACCGATGACTTTTTTCATTACTTAAGCAAAGGCGCAATACCACCACATTTGCCAGAATCCAACGAGCAAAATCTGGTTGTCATTGAAGCCTTTTTAGAAGCTGCAAAGCGATATGCTCGTGGCGGATATGATGTAATTGTAGATGGGATTGTCGGGCCATGGTTTTTGGAGCCATGGAAAGCTCTTGTTCGGGAACATTATGAGGTGCATTATATTATTTTAAGGGCAAGTAAGGAAGAAACCTTAAAGCGGGCTGTTGAACGCTCAAAGTTAGACCGAAAAACAAA
Source organism: Eisenbergiella porci (assembly GCF_009696275.1). Lineage (GTDB taxonomy): Bacteria > Bacillota > Clostridia > Lachnospirales > Lachnospiraceae > Eisenbergiella > Eisenbergiella porci. The sequence goes on along the minus strand of NZ_VUMI01000119.1, from coordinate 1,410 downwards.
TATCGAATTGGTAGAAACAATGTGGGAGCAATTTTGCAATCTGGGAATATATGAATCGAATGTTGTAGATACGACCAATTATTCCATTCAAGAAACTGTTTCCGCAGTACAAGAAAAAATCGCAAGTAGGGCAGCATTGTTGTCTTAGATTGTTTTGGTGCAATTCCCATTTATCGAGCAGATGAAGTTGGGGAGCCGCCTGGAGGCGGCGGTGCCGAAGGATAAAATAGGAGATGTTAAGGTTATGAATAATGAATACGATAATGAGAAGTTTTTTGAAGAATATGCAAAGATGTCCCGCAGTAAAGAGGGGTTAAAAGCTGCTGGTGAATGGCATCAATTAAAACCTTTGTTTCCTTCGTTAGAAGGAAAATCTGTTCTTGACTTGGGGTGCGGATATGGCTGGCACTGCAAGTTCGCAGAAGAACAAGGAGCTACAAAAATATTAGGGATCGATTTAAGTAAGAAAATGATTGAGGAAGCCCAAAAGCGCAATTCAGGAAATCAAATTGAATATCGTATTAGCGGATTAGAGGAATATGACTATCCAGAAAATGAATGGGATTGTGTTATATCTAATTTAGCTCTGCACTATATAGAGGACATAGTGGAAATATTTCAAAAAGTGTATAGGACATTAAAACCAGGTGGAATTTTTCTTTTTAATATCGAACACCCTGTTTTTACCGCAGGAGTTGGGCAGGATTGGATTTATACAGATGATGGGAAACCGCAATATTGGGCGATTGATAATTACTTTATAACAGGAGAACGAAATACACATTTTTTAGGATGTGATGTAGTAAAACAACATCACACACTTACACAGATTATAATGGGATTGCTGAACAATGGGTTTGAGCTTAAAGTTGTAGAGGAAGCAGAACCGCCTAAAGAGATGATGGATATTCCGGGTATGGAAGATGAACTTCGCCGCCCGATGATGTTACTTGTAAAGGCGATAGCGAAAAAATAATATCTCTATTAGGAAAACTGATATACCCCAATTTAGAGAATGGCATAGTAATTCCTAGTGATAAAGAGAAAATGATTGCACTGGCAAATAAATACATTGAAAAAGAAAATGTAGATGCACTCATTCTCGCCTGTACGGAGCTGCCACTTGCCATAAAGCCCGAAGATGTTAATGTGCCAATCGTGAATACAACCCAAGTACATATCAATGCAATTTACCAATATGCAATTCGATAAAAATAGCAAAGCCAGCCGAGCCAGTCAACGGTCAAGATGAACGGCGCATTTCATGCGCCGCCGTTGACAGCCCCGCCCGTCTTTGCTAAAGGGTAATCAAGGCGGGAAAGCCCTAAAATGGCTTCACACCTATTTCAATAATTGGAGGAGATAAAAATGAGATCAGAAAAGGAAGTTTATGATATTGTTTTGAATTTT
>NZ_VUMI01000118.1 GCF_009696275.1 Eisenbergiella porci | reverse complement strand
TGGCTCATAAGTAATTCCTGATTGGTCATGGTATCATCCTCCTAAATATAAGGATATAATACCAGATCACAAGGGTGATAAAACGGACTTATATAGGTTACCAACACATTTGCGGACTAACACCTTTTATAAAATTCCTTGCCACGGCAGAAAATATGGTGTATAGTGATTCACGATTGCTGGCTGTTTTGATTACGGCAAGGAATCGACGGAGTAAGGTTTGTGAACCGGTACTGCGTGCCGTCTGGTACGGAAGGTATGAGGTGCGCGGCGCGAATGCGTCCGGCGCAAAAGAGAAGGAGATAATAAGTCTGTATGGCAAAATATCTTGTAATAGTAGAATCACCTGCAAAGGTAAAGACGATCAAGAAATTCCTCGGCCCCAACTACGAAGTGGCGGCCAGCAACGGACATGTCCGGGACCTGCCCAAGAGCCGTATGGGAATTGATATTGAAAACGATTACGAACCGAAATACATTACCATACGCGGCAAAGGAGATATCCTTGCCAATCTGCGTAAGGAAGTGAAAAAAGCGGAAAAAATATATCTCGCAACGGACCCCGACCGTGAGGGTGAGGCGATTTCCTGGCATCTGACCAAGGCGCTGAACCTGGAAAAAACGGGTAAAAAGGTATACCGCATCACCTTTAATGAAATTACGAAAAATGCGGTTAAGGAATCGCTGAAGCATCCCAGGGAAATCGACATGTCGCTGGTGGATGCCCAGCAGGCCAGGCGGGAGCTGGATCGTATGGTGGGTTACCGGATTTCCCCCCTGCTGTGGGCAAAGGTTAAAAGGGGCCTAAGCGCCGGACGTGTCCAGTCGGTTGCCCTGCGTATGATCTGCGACCGAGAGGATGAAATCAACGCGTTTATCCCGGAGGAATACTGGACGCTGGACGCTTCCTTTAAAATACCGGGGGAAAGAAAGCTGCTGACAGCAAAGTATTACGGAACCACCAGCCAGAAGCAGAACCTCACCTGCCAGGAGGATGTGGATAAGGTCAAAAACGATCTGGACGGCGCATCTTATCAGGTGACGGATGTGAAGAAAGGCGAGCGGGTAAAGAAAGCGCCTCTGCCCTTCACTACCTCCACGCTGCAGCAGGAAGCCAGCAAGGTGCTGAATTTTTCCACACAGAAGACCATGCGTCTGGCACAGCAGCTGTATGAAGGAATTGATATTAAAGGCAATGGCACGGTCGGTATCATTACTTATCTGCGAACCGATTCCACCCGTGTATCTGAAGAAGCGGAACATCAGGCTGCGCTGTACATTGACAAGAACTATGGCCCGGAATATACCGGGGCCAAGACACAGGAAAAGAAGAGCGGTCAGAAAATACAGGATGCCCATGAAGCAATCCGTCCCACAGATATTTCAAGGACGCCCCTGGAACTGAAGGAATCTCTTTCAAGAGATCAGTTCAGGCTGTATCAGCTTATTTGGAAGCGTTTTGTGGCAAGCCGGATGACTCCTGCCGTTTATGAAACAACATCTGTGAAAATCGATGCGGCGGAACATCGTTTTACGGTGGCGGCCAGCAAGCTGAAATTCGACGGCTTTATGAGCGTATACACCCAGGAGGAGGATGAGAAGGCAGAAGGGAACAGCCTGGTAAAAGGGATTGACAAGGACACCCGCCTCACCTTTGACAGCTTCCAGGAGGCCCAGCACTTTACACAGCCTCCGGCGCACTATACGGAAGCTTCTCTGGTAAGGGCGCTGGAGGAGCAGGGGATCGGACGTCCCAGCACCTATGCCCCCACCATTACCACCATTCTTGCAAGAAGATATGTGGTTAAGGAGAATAAGAATCTGTACGTTTCCGAGCTGGGCGAAGTGGTCAACAGCATGATGAAGGAGGCCTTCCCCACGATTGTGGATGTGAGCTTCACTGCTAATATGGAAGCGCTGCTGGACGGCGTGGAAGAAGGAAATGTTAACTGGAAGATTGTGGTATCCAATTTCTATCCTGATCTGAACGAAGCTGTGGAACAGGCTGAAAAGCAGCTGGAGCAGGTGCAGATTGCGGATGAAGAATCCGATGAAGAATGCGAGCTTTGCGGCAGGCGCATGGTCATCAAATATGGTCCCCACGGTCGTTTCCTGGCCTGTCCCGGATTCCCGGAATGCCGCAATACCAAACCCTATTTTGAAAAGGTCGGCGTTCCCTGCCCGAAATGCGGTAAGGACATTATACTCAAAAAGACCAAAAAAGGCCGGAAGTATTACGGCTGCATCGGAAATCCGGAATGTGATTTCATGGTATGGCAGAAGCCGTCCAAAGAAAAATGCCCGCAGTGCGGTTCACTGATGCTGGAAAAAGGAAATAAGCTTGTTTGTTATAATGAAGATTGCGGCTATATAATGGAAAAGAAATCAGAAGATTAAAGACTGCTCAATTTGGCTGTAAGTACTTGTGTTGTCCGGAACTGGCGGGGTGACAAAATCCGTTGCGTCTGACAGGGGTCTGTGCTACAATAGTGTCATAAGTTTGGGCATTCTGCCGGAGGAAAACTAACATGAGTAGCGTTCAACTGCTGGACAGAACACGTAAAATAGGAAAGTTGCTTCATAACAACAATTCCAGTAAAGTGGTTTTTAACGATATATGCAAGGTAATGCGTGAGATACTGGTTTCTAACGTGCTGGTGATCAGCAGGAAAGGGAAGATACTTGGAGTGGCTACTTCAGACCGTAATGAGGTCATTGCGGAGCTGCTGAAGAATGAGGTGGGCAGCTTCATCGATCCCCTGCTGAACGAAAGGCTCCTTTCCGTGCTGTCAACCAAAGAAAATGTTAATCTTGCTACTTTAGGTTTTGAAAATCAGGTTTTTATGAAGTTTGCAGCCGTGGTTTCACCGATTGAAATTGCCGGAGAACGGCTTGGGACGCTTTTCCTTTACCGGCATGGCGATATGTATGATATTGATGATATTATCCTCTGCGAATACGGTACCACCGTCGTAGGCCTGGAAATGCTCAGGTCGGTCAGTGAAGAAAGCGCTGAGGAAAGCCGTAAGATAGCGGTAGTTAAGTCGGCCATCGGAACGCTGTCCTATTCTGAAACCCAGGCGATAGTCCATATATTTCAGGAGCTTAACGGGATGGAGGGCGTTCTGGTCGCCAGTAAGATAGCGGACAGAGCTGGAATCACCCGTTCGGTAATTGTCAATGCCCTGCGCAAGTTTGAAAGCGCCGGCATCATAGAGTCCCGCTCCTCAGGAATGAAGGGAACCTATATTAAAGTCAGGAATGATGTAGTATTTGAAGAAGTCAGGAAAATGGAAGAGAATATGAAATCATAAGCTGTATAAGCTTTACAGCAGTACAGTTACATGGGCAGCTGCGAAATGCCTGACTGATATGGTATTTTTTTGTCAGCTCTGAAAGGCGAAAATTTCTCGCACAAAAATTACTGATAAGCACTGAAGATTTAGCCGATGCATGATAAAATAAAAAAAAGTTTTTCGCAAAGGAGAAAATTTATCGTGACAAGGGCTGAAC
>NZ_VUMI01000117.1 GCF_009696275.1 Eisenbergiella porci | reverse complement strand
TGTTCAGCCCTTGTCACGATAAATTTTCTCCTTTGCGAAAAACTTTTTTTTATTTTATCATGCATCGGCTAAATCTTCAGTGCTTATCAGTAATTTTTGTGCGAGAAATTTTCGCCTTTCAGAGCTGCAATTTTTACCGGGCTGTATTATGGCATAACAAAAGGACCGGCACAAGCCGTTTCCCAGGTGGTACGGACTGGCGCTGATCCTTATTTTTCATGTTATATTGCTTACTCTGTCAGGTGAGCCGGTTCTGTCCAGTCATTCCACCTTCTTGAATTTATCCGCTCCCTGGCCGCAAATCGGGCACTTAAAATCTGCGGGAAGCTCTTCTCCTTCGTATACATAACCGCATACCTGGCATATCCATTTTCCGGTTTTCTTTGCATCACCGGATGGTTGGGAGCTTTCTTCCGCCGCACCGTCCGCCTCGGGAAGGTAGGTCGGCGCATTCTTAGGGGCTTTTCCCCTTATTACCTTATGATAATAAGCGTAAGTCATCGCAGCGCTGTCATTTCCATAGCTTTCCGCTTCCACCACTTCTCCCAGGAAAACAGTATGGGTCTGGGTTTCCATCGTATCAATGACACGGCAAACCACATAGCCGCAGGAATCCTTGATTACAGGAAGCCCGGCCGCCATTTCATAATCCACATTACTGAATTTATCCGTATCCCGGCAGCTGTGGAAACCAAAGGTTCCGATAATGGAGGGGTCGGATTTTTCTGAAAGTATGGAAAATGCGAATTTCCCGGTCTTATCGATACAGGAATTGGTATAGTTATCATGGTTTACGCTAACCGCAATGGTAGCCGGATCCGATGTAATCTGCATAATGCTGTTGGTAATGCATCCTACCGGACGGTTACCATCCATTGAGGTAGTAACATAAACACCGTAGGACATGTCTCTGAAAATCATTGTATTCATCTTTTCACTCCTGTCTGTGCACTGAAGCACTCATGTACTGTTGTTACCGATACCGGCTTTTTCAGGCTCAGGTCATTGCCGCGCCATCTACCGGAATTATGGCTCCTGTAATATAGGAGGCCATATCACTTGCCAGGAAAAGGAACGCGTTGGCTATATCCTCCGCCTCTCCCAGCCTTCCCAGCGGAATCGTCCTTACAATAGGCTCTATCACTTCCCGAGGAACCGCCTCCATCATATCCGTACGGGTAACGCCGGGTGCTACCGCATTGACACGGATATGATCCCTTCCAAGCTCTCTCGCCAGAGATTTGGTCAGACCGTTCAGCGCAAATTTGGATGCCGGGTAGCCCGAACCGGCCGGCTGTCCGTAAAAGCTCACCATGGAGCTGGTATTTAATATCACACCGCCGCCATGCTCCCTCATAATTGCTGCCGCTGCCTTGGAGCAGCGGAATACGGAATTGACATTCAGATCCATAATCCTGTCAAAATCCTCCGGGTTATAATCATATAAGCTGTCTCTCGCAGATATTCCTGCATTGTTTACCATAATATCGATTTTGCCGTATTTTTTCTTAACGGAATCCAGCGCCCGGGCTATTTCTTCGTAGCTTCCCAGATCCGGAGCCATGCCGGTAACCTGCCAGTCCGGATTATCCTGGCGAAGCCTCTCAAGCGCCCTGTCCACGTTTTCCTGTCTTGAGCCCCAAAGGACTGCGGACGCCCCGTTTTCCAGAAACTTTTTCACTATTGCATAACCGATTCCTCTTGTTCCCCCGGTTACTACCGCAACCTTACCTTTCAACATAGTGCTTACCTCCATTTTATAATTTTTTAAAAATAATAATCATTACTAATTTTATCATACCATAATCTGCCTGGTTGTCAAGCATCTTCCTGCATTCTCCGGCCATATTTATTTATAAAAAAACAGTCTGATAAAAGCTTTCCCGCATCCTTCTGAAAACATACTTTTATCGGACGGTCTTACTGCTTCTTTTGTGGGTTTTACAGCGTTATGGGCTTTACAGTGTTACAGGCTTTCCGGCTTTGGGCTTCACCACTTTGATTTCCGGGTGCCTTTCATCCATGGCCTTTTTAAACGGCCGGGTATCTACCTCCTCGGATACGGGCGGGAACGCGTCGTCAAAATGGTCCAGCAGAATACGCGCCGGCTTCAGACGTTCCACAATTTCCATGGCTGCTTCCGCCATATTTTCCTTCCCCTGATAGGGAAGTATGAGAAGATCCGCATTTTCCGGATAAACTGTGTCCGGATCCAGCTCCATGCTTCCAAGAAGTAAAATACGTTTACCCTCCGTCTCTATCTGGTAGGCTGCCGTTTCGCCCTTTTCCGGGAATCTGGGATGCGCCCAGGCCAGAAACAGTGCATTGCGGAAATATCGAAGCAGCCTCGGGTTTAACAGCTTCCTGAAAACCGTTTTCGCACAAAATGACGTATGCTTTCCCTTCAGAACCGTTATCCTCATATTCCCCTGACGCCAGCTGTATCCCGGTTCCACTTCCACCAGGCAGCCTGTGTCTTCCACCCACCCTTCCAGGGTATTCATCACAGCCCGGGTGGCAAAAACCGTGGCATCGGCCTGTTCCAGGATTTCCGGTATGAAAAAAAGATGATCCACATGTCCATGCGTGATGCAGATATCCGTTTCCTGCACAAAATCCTCCAGACTGTTCGGGTTGCTTGCTCCGGCCAGTTCCACAAAGGGATCGAACAGAAGCCGCTCTCCCTCCGACTCCAGCAAAATGGAAGCTGTTCCATACCAGGTAATTTTCATCCTTTGTCGTCTCCTTCTTCAGGCCCTTCACATCAGGCCAGGCTGTGTTTATTATAACGTAGTCAGGGAAAAAACTCTACCCGTTCTTTTTCTGCCGCGCTTTTATTTCGCCTTCTTTTTCACCCTCCTTCCTTTTCCCTGTGTCTGTATCCAGAATCTGTCTGAATTCCGCAAGCAGGGGATCTCCGCTAAAATATTCCTGTCCGTACTCCAGATTAAAATCATAATCAAAACCAGCCGGGTTACAGCCCTGGTTATGCTGCATAATGGTTTCCGCCTTATCCAGGGCTTTTACCAGGCGTGCCTCTTTGCTGACTGCTTCATTATATTCCTTCCACAGATCCATATATTCTTTTTCCAGCTGCGGAGGGAGGAGCGAAAACAGCCCGGATGCTCCTCTTTCCTCCGCCAGATATTTTTCCCCGGGATCAGGACGCAGCGCGGCGGAAATGTCGCCTTCCCTGATTTCCCCGATATCATGAAGCAATGCCATTTTTATCACTTTCAGGCTGTCCAGCCGGGGATATTCTTCCAAGATGACCATTGCCAGAAGGGCAAGCCTCCAGGAATGCTCTGCAGTGCTCTCCTGTTTTCCTCCGCTGGTCCAGGCGGTACGGAGTACATTTTTAAGCTGCTCCGCTTCATTTATAAATTGTAAAGGTGTTAGTCCGCAAATGTGTTGGTAACCTATATAAGTCCGTTTTATCACCCTTGTGATCTGGTATTATATCCTTATATTTAGGAGGATGATACCATGACCAATCAGGAATTACTTATGAGCCATAT